>JAJDUP010000031.1 GCA_022826565.1 Gemmatimonadota bacterium
CCCCGTCCTCGTCGAGACCTTCGTCGAGGTCCCACGCTTCAACGGCGGCGTCTACAGAGCCTCCGGCTGGATCCGCGTCGGAACCACCAAGGGACGCGGGCGCTACGACACCGCCAAGCAGTACGGCAAGCCCGCCAAGGACGTCTGGCTCTGCCCGCTCGCCAAGCACTGGAGGTGCATCCTCAACCGCTAGGCCTGGCCCTCCACGATCCGTTCAGGGGGACGATCACCACGGCTTCACCGAACAGTTACTCCAGCCGCGTCCGATAGCGTAGCAGGTATTCCCGTTCATTTCTGCATACCCCAAGTGATATATCACCGACATGAAGTGACGTAAGATATTGGTATATCATAATTTACAAATGCCTACGTAGTTCGGGCGGAATGGGCCCCGTCAGGTCGTTTATTCGCAAGTCGATGGCTACCACATTGACCAGGTCTCCGAGTTCTGGCGGAATGGGGCCCGCCAAGTCGTTGACTTCGAGCGAGAGATACTCCAGTGCATCGAGATTACCGAGTTCCGGCGGAACTATGTTGAGATTTATAAACTGCTATATGACAATAGCTTACAGTATATGAAGTGATTCATGTATCACTCACGATATGCAGATCTGATCGGGATTGCGTGCGACGGTATCGGAGGTCAGCGGACGATTCCGAGCCCTCGCCGATGGAGTTTGGTGGCCCGCATGTGGGCTCAGCGAACGTCGGTGGGGAGCCTCCGCACCACCACGCTGGCCACGTCGAAGTCGTCAAGCTCGATGAACGCCGCCCGCCCGTCCGGGCCGAAGGCGTCGGGTATCTCCGTCGCGCCGGTGCGATAGGTGCCGACATACTCACCCTCGGGGGAGAGGATGTCGATGGGTCCGTCACTCAGCGGCTCGTCGCCCCGGCGTTGTACCCAGATGCGACCATCCCAGGTGGCGGCAAGGCTTCGGAGGACGGGGACTTCGCGGTAGTATCTCTCCTCGATCCGGAAGCTGCCCGAGACTGGAGGGATGTTGCCTCGCCGGGGTCCGCGCCCGCGCACCATCATGTTGTAACCCGCCGTTCCGCCTGCTCCACGGGCGGCTGATCGCCGTTCCTCGTACTCTTGCTGGACCGATGGCGTCACGGGCTCGGGTGGGAAGGGCCGCTGGAGGATACGAGCGGCCTCCATTGTTCCCGCCGGGGTGACCTTGAGGGCGTATGCGGACGAGTCGGAGTGAACGATGCCGCCATCGGGGAGAACGCCGACGAGCAACTGGGGCTCGAATACGGTGGGCACGCTCAACTGTGCGAACATCGGTCTGAGGTCGGCGGGGACATCGTTCGACAAGCGGTCATTCAGACCGGTTCGGGGCGGCAGCCACCCGTGGACCACCGTGTCCTCCTTTACGGCCTCGCCGTCGAGTCCGACCCGCACGACTGGCCGGGACGTGGGCAGGGCAACGGGGCCACCGCCCGCGCTTGCGACGGTGACGCCCGGATTGCCCCCGAAGGCTCCAGAGAAGACGGCTCCACCGCGAGGATCGGGCAAGAGTGTTGCGGACACGACCGCGCCGCCCGGTGCGGCTCCGGTTCGGACCATCCGCTCGAAGGTGCCGGAGGCGTCGAAGATTTGATAGGCGCGGTGCCCGGCGTCGCTCACCACCGTGGTTCCGTCCCTCAACACCGTGAAGCTGACGGGGCGATTGAACTCGCCCGGACCTCCACCCGCTGAACCGAACTCGCGCAGGAAGCCTCCCGCCGCGTCGAAAACCACAACCCGCAGGCTCCCGGAGCTCAGCAACCCCACACCCATGTCCCCGTCGAACACATACAGGTTCCCCTGGGCGTCGAAAGCCACGCTGTTGACGTGGGCAAACATCTCCCACGGCTCGCCTTCGAGAACGCCGACCCGGTAGACCTCCTCGAACTCGGGTTCGATGCGGGTGTCCCGGCTTGGAAGATCAATGACCTCTTGGGCTTGCAGCGCCGGTGAGCCGAGGCCGAAGACGATCCCGACGGCCAGTCGGGGAATGCATGGAGTCGTCACGCTGGGGTCTCCTCAGACAAGCAACATCGCAACAGTTTGGATGAATCCCAATCTACGGTTGCCTTCCTCGGAACGCACCCGCTGGCACCCATACAGGCGTGAAGGGCCGCACTCTCCCGGTCGTCAGTCCGGGCCGACATCAGCGACTCAATCGGATGTCGGTGGATCTGACTCTGGTGATTGTCGCAGGCCAAATGCTACTGCCGGGCTCAGGATCGGCGGTCACCGTCCTCCGACCGGCAGCCTCCGCACCACCACCCTGGAAACGTCGAATTCGTCACGCTCGATGAACGCCGCCTGTCCGTCCGGACCGAAGGCGTCGGGCATTTCGGTCGAGCCAGCAGCGTAGGTCCCGATGTAGCCGCCATCCGGGGTCAGTAGGTCGATCGGACCGTCGCCGCCCGCCTCCTCGCCGCGCCGCTGAACCCAGATCGTGCCTTCCCAGCTGGTTCTCAGCCTGCGGACCACCGGGACTTCGTGGTGGAACTCCATGGACGCGATGCGCCGGCGCGCGAGTTCGGCAAACGCGCCGGCGAACTCATCTCCCCGACCGGACCTCTCCTCGGCTTCGTCCAGCTGGCGCTCGATCTCCTCGTCCCTCATCCGGTCGGTGACGGGTTCGGGCCGAAACGGCCGGGTGAGCACGCGCGTCAGGTCCCCGTCCCGGGTGGCCACCTTGATCGCGTAGGCGGACGAATCGGTGTAGGCCAATCCGCCGTCCGGCAGGGCTACGGCCGACAGGACGGGCGCGAAGGCGTCGGGGTCTCCCGGGGGCTTCCACGCTCGGATCACCGTGTGCGCCACGGCCTCCTCGCCGGTCAGGTCCACACGGTGGACGGGCCGGAACAGTGGTTCGGGGGCGTCGGGGCCTCCGAAAGAACCCATGCTGGTCGTGATCACGTTCCGGCCATCCCTCGCGGCGGCCAGAGGCCGGATGATCAGGAACATCGAACTGCCCGGCATGCGCACCGAGCGCTCGAACTCGCCGTCCGATCCGAACACCTGGAACGCCCCGTGACCCGGGTCGAACACCACCGCGCGCCCGTCGCGGAGCACGGTGAACCCGACCGCCGTGTTGGTGTTCGGCGCGAACTCGCCCGGACCGTCCCCGAGCCCTCCGAACTCGCGCACGAACTCGCCGTCCGGGCTCACCACCACGATCCGTCCGCCTTGGTCGTCCATCACGTACAGGTCGCCGGACTGACTGAAGCCGACCGCGCTGACCCGGCTGAACACCTCCCACTCCGCACCATCGATGGACCCCACCCGGTAGACTTCCTCAAATTCGGGTTCGATGTGGGTGTCCCGGCTTGGAAGTTCAATGACCTCTTGGGCTTGGAGAGCCGGTGAGCCGAGGCCGAAGACGATGCCGACGGCCAGTCGGGGAATACGTGGAGTCGTCATGCAGGAGGTCTCCTGAACTGGACTGAAACAAGCGACATTGCCAGGAATTGGATGCACTATTTCAATCTACGGTTGCCTTCCTCGGCACGCTCCAGCCCGCGCGCTCAAGTCAAGGGCCGCCGCTCTACCGACCGTCAATCCCGACCGTTGTCAGCGGCTCGGCCCGGCATCGCGGTCCGGGCCGCGCGGCGGCTTCACCTCCAGCGGCCGCGCGGTCTCACGGCGGCGGATGTCCCGTAGTACTCGGTCAAGCGCGTCACCTGCTCGTCGAGCCGCTCGATTCGCCGCCTCAAGGTGGCGTTCTCCCCGGTCTGCCGCTCGACTTGCCGCCGCAAGGCTTCGACCTGTTCGGATTGCCGCCGCCGTTCCCGCTCGTACTGCCCGGACAACCTCTTCAAGGCCGCCGTCAACTGCCCCTCCAACTCGGTCATACAGCTTCCTCACTCTCTTGACTGCTTTGCGACAGGCCGCCCGCGCCAGATCCAGCGCGGTTTGTCCAGCGTCCCCGCCGACAGCGCCACGGCCTGCTCTTCCTCGATCTTCGGCAGCGCGGTCCTCCAAGCGTCCGCCTCGGTTCGCGCGAGCGTCCGCCGGGTCTCCCCGATGTCGAAGTCCTGTACCGCCACCGTCTCGGTCTGGCTCTGGATGCCCGTCCACGGCCACCGCATCGTCGCCCAGCTTTCGGCGCAGATGCCGAGCGAGAGGCTCAGGCCAACCGCCAGCGGCCGGAGCCAAGCCCTCGGCAGCAGCGCGCGCATCCGCCCGGTCGCCGCCTCCGTATCGCGCTCGATGGTACGCGGCGCGTTCCTCGCGGCGCGCCGCGAGTTCCCGGCGGGCCGCTCGGGCTCGCTCGCGGTCAACTCCCCGATCTCCCGGCGCTCGATCTCCCGCCGTCTCGGCGTCCGCCCGGTCAAGCCGTTCGGGCTGGAAGTCAAAGGCGTACAGCCGTCCCTTCAGCCGCCAGCGGTCCCCGGTCTCGGGATCCATCGCGGTGAGGTAGTCCTTGCCCTGCCTCGGCACATCAAGGCCCGCCTCCCGGAGCGCGGCGACGACATCGAAGCGGTCTTTCACCGCGCCGTGCTCGACGCGCTGGAGCAGGTAGTCCCGGATCAGGTCGCGCGGCGAGGATTCGAGCCGGAGCCCAGCCCGCAGCTGGGCGGCCTCGACGTAGGCGCGGTGTCCGGGCTGCTCGACCCTGGCCCGGGCCGGATCGTCCGGACGGCCCCAGCCGTGCTCGTGGTTGAAGGCGTCCCGGAGCGGATCGAACGTCCTCCGCCAGCCCGGAGGGGCGATGTTGAGGCTTCGCCCGCTCTCAAGGTCGCATCGTGCGGCCAGAACGTGGACGTGGGCGCCGCCGCCCTCCTCGCGGTGGAGCACCGCCGCCCAAGCGTAGCGGTCGGGTTCGAGCCCGGCCCAGGCTGTCTCCTCGAAGGCGTCCAGAACCTCGCGGATCTGTTCGTCGGTCGGCTCGTCCTCCGGCGCCCACGCGATCACGCCGGAGGTGTACCTGTGCTCGAACCCCAGCGTGTCCGCCACCGACGCCACCCGGTGAGGATCGCCCCGAAGGACCTCGACGCCTTCGCGCGGCTTCCCGGAGGAGTCCCGCTCCCCGAGGAGGTATTTGGCCGCAGCCCGCGCCGATCCGGTTCCGCGGGCCAGGAACTTAATGTGCATCCGCGTCCGGGCTCTCGGCGGGGTCCAAGGCACTGAGCGCCCGGTCGATGGCGATCAGGTGGGCGATCACCTCGACGGCCTCGATGGCCTCCTTGTGTGTATTGGCCCACCGAGCAATCTGGTTGAGGTTGTTGCCGCCGCCCGCCAGTTCGCGGGTGCGCTCGCGCTCGACCCCGGCGTGCGCCACGGTCCAGGTGCGGACCCGGCCAATCGACCGGCGCACCAGATCCGACAGCGTCAGGCCTGCGGAGCGCGCCTTGGCGTGCCACGCCGCACGCTCCGCCTCGCTGGCGCGGATCTTCACCCAGACGGCGCGTCCGGCGCTCACGGCGCGCCGTTTCCGTCGTGGGGGTCAGAGGGGGCACGGCCCCCCGCCAGCCCCTGCCGGGGACTCGCGAAGCGTGGCCCCAAAGGGTGGGCTGGCTCTCCCGCATTAGCGGGGAAAACCGTCCGCCGAGGGGCGCAATCGAAGGCCGTCGGAATCACCATGATTCTACACGGAGAGGCCCGACTCCGGCCGTGTCAACCGCCCCAATCGAGGCGGTTTCCAAAGGCGTCCAGCACCGTCCCGGAGCCGCATCGGCCGCCGCCAGCGGCTCCCCCGTCGTCTCCCGGGGCTACCTACCGCCGCGTGACGTAATCGCTCCACTCCTGCATGACTTCGGCGCGCCTCTCAAGCAGGTCGGATCGCTGGTACGCCTGCACGACCTGACTCCGGGGCACATGGGCGAGGCAGGCCTCGGCGACCTCGGCAGGGACGCCCGTCTCGGCCATCCACGACCGCGCGCTCGACCGGAACCCGTGCGGCGTCGAAGCCACTCCGGCTCTCCTCAGCAGGCTCCCCGGTGCCTTGGTCGGCAGCGGGCCGCCGGTCCTCGACGGGAACACATACGACGACTTGCCGGACAGGGCTCGCGCCCGTTCGAGCACGCCGAGCGCGCCCGTGCTGAGCGGCACGACGAACTCCCGGCCCGCCTTCATCCTCGCCACCGGAATCGTCCACCTCGCCGCATCCATGACGATCTCGTCCCAACGCGCGCCTCTCGCCTCGCCGGGCCGAACGGCGGTGAGTGCGATCAACTCCACGCACAACGCGGCTGGACTCGCTTCCTCAATTCTGCGGATGGTGCGCAACGCTCCCGCGATCTCCCGGTGCGGAAGCGCCCGATGGTGCCTCGGCCCGTTGCCGTTCGCCTTCGGCAACGCGGCCACGGCCCGGTCCACCGGGTTGTCCGGGCGGTAGTTGCGACCGATACACCAGCGGAAGACGGCGGCGATCCGGTGACGGGCCTTGCGCGCGGCTGAGGGCTTCGAGCTCCAGATCGGGGACAGGCACCGGAGCACGTCCGCGCTCGTGATCCGGTCCACGGGCTGGTCGAGCAAGGATGTGGCGTGGAGGCGGAACGTGGACTCCCACTGTTCGGGAAGCGGGCTCCCGGCCTTCCAGGACTCCCGGTGGAGCCGGATCGTCCGTTCGGCGGCTTCGGCGAACATCGGGACGCCGCGCCCGCGCGGATCCCTTCCGAGCCGGACCATGCGGCTGTTGTCCAGCGCCTTACGGCGCGCCTCGGCGAGCGTCACCTCGGGATACGGTCCGAGCCCGATCGAGGTCAGGCGGCCCTCGATCCTGACGCGCTGCCGCCATGTCTTGGTGATGCGGCCATCGAGCGTCCGGTGAACCCGGAGGCTCAGGCCGCGCCCGCCGCGCCCGTCCCCGTACACGCCCGGACGGCCCACCGTCCGCACGAACGCGGCGGTGAGGGTTCGGGGTCGCTTCGTCATGCGTTCCTTCCTTGTGGTGTATCACTTATTGCAACACTACACGGGGAAGAATACACCGGAAGCCACTGGACCGCAAGAGACGGTTGGCGTCGGGCGACGGCCTTGAAACCGTTGTACTATAGGATGTTATGGGACTACCGGCGGACTACCTTGGATGGCATCGGATCATACAGTCCTAGTTCCGGCGGAACCGTGCCAGTCAACTGGTTTCTGCCGAGACCGAGTCCCTCGAGCTGGGCGAGCTGCCCCAGTGCCGGAGGAATCGAGCCGGTGAGCGTGTTCTGCACCAGGTACAGACCCTGCAGCTGTGACAGGTTCGCCAGTTCCGGCGGAATCGGTCCCGTCAGTGCGTTGGAATTCAGCGAAAGTTCGGTGAGGTTTGCCAGGCGGCCCAATTCGGGTGGGATGGTGCCGGTCAGTTGATTCCCGAGAAGGCTGAGGAAGCGAAGTTGCGACAGGTTGGCGAGTTCCGGCGGGACCTCTCCGGACAGCGTGTTCAGGGAAAGATCCAACTCCCGGAGGTTGGTCAGACTCCCGATAGCCGGCGGGATGGCGCCGGACAGCCTGGCGGCGCCAAGATGGAGCACCCGCAACTCCGCGAGGGACCCGAGTTCCGGCGGAATTTCTCCGGCAAGAGGATTGTCGCCAAGTTTCAGCCACCTGAGCCTTCGGAGGTCCCCGAGTCGAGGCGGAATCTGTCCGGTCAGCTCGTTCTCGGAGAGAACCAGCCTCTCCAGGTTCAAGAGATCACCCAGTTCGGGCGGTATTTCTCCGGAGATCCGATTGTACCCCAACTCCAGCGATTCCAGGCTGCGAAGCCTCCCGAGCTGCCGGGGGACCGAACCCGTCAAGCGGTTGTAGGCGAGACGGATCACCCGGAGATTCCGAAGATACCCCAGCTCCGGCGGAAGGGGGCCGAGCAGGCCATTCCGACGGAGGTTCAGACCCGTCACCCGGCCCTGTCCGTCGGTCTCCACTCCGTGCCATGAACCGAGCGGGGCGTTCGTCAGCCAGTTGTCCCTACGCAACCAGTGCGGACCGTTGGTCGCATTGTAGAGTGCGATCAGGATGTCCCGCTCTCCGGGTGTGTAGACCCATACTGCGGCCGTGCCCGAGAACCCTGTGTCGTCGGACCTGACCGTGATGTCGGCTCTGCCTTCCGCGACCGCCATCACCAGGCCGGTGCGGTCCACCCGAACCACCGATGGATCGCTCGATGACCACCGCAGCGTCGAACCCAGGGCCACCAGTGGATGCCCGTTCGCGTCCACGACTGCTGCGACGAGGCGCAACGTGTCCCCCACCGCCCGCAACGTGTCCGCGGGGGGCGTCACCCGCATGCCCACCGCTCGCTGAGCCACGGTCACGCGCACCTGCGCCGCCGCATCGCCGGACACCGCCCCCACGTCCGTCGTGCCGTTTCCTGCCGCGGTCACCACCCCGGTGGCGTCCACCCTGGCAACCGTTGTGTCCCCGGACGACCAGACAATCACCGCATCCCCCGCCGCGCGGCCGTTCGCGTCGGTCGCGCTGGCGGAAAGGCGCACCGTGTCTCCCAGCGCTCTGAGCGTGTCAGGAGTGGGGGACAGCCGGAGCTCGGTCACTCGCTGTGCGACCGTCACCCCGGCGCTTGCGGATGTGCCGCTGACCTCTCCGGTCGCTGTGACGGTCACGCTGCCGCTGCCAACCGCCGTCACCAGACCGGAGTTGCTTACCGTCACGACTGCTTCATCGGTCGACATCCAGCTGAAACGCTCCGTGTCCTCCGCCACCGCGTTTCCGTTGGCGTCGACGCCCGAAACCGTCAGGCGCACCGTGTCCCCAAGCGCGTGCAGCGTCGTGTCGCCCGGCGAGATCTGTATCGCGGTCGTCTGCTGTTGGACCGTGAGGTCGGCGCTCCCGGCCGCCGAACCCGATTCCGCCGTGACGGTCGCCTCACCGTTGCCCGCAGCCGTTACGAGTCCGGAGACATCTACCGAAACCACCGAGGCATCGCTCGATGACCAATCGAGCTCCGCCTCCGTAACCATGTGGCCGTTTCCGTCGAGCGCTCGTCCCGTCAGGCGGATCGTATCTCCGAGCGCTCGAAGCGTGTCCGCGGACGGAGTCACGCGAACCGTCGCCACCTCCTGCGCCACCGTCACCAGTGCGCTCCCCGAGGGCCCGCCGCCCTGGACCGATGCGGTAATCGTGGCGTTTCCGTTCCACACGGCGGTCACGCTGCCACCTGCGCTTACCGTCGCGACCGAGCCGTCGCTGGTGGCCCAGACGACCGCTACCCCCTGGATGGGCTGACCGGTCCGGTCGAGCACCGTCGCGGTAAGGAGAGCGGTATCCCCGAGCGCTGTCAGAGTCACCGATGACGGGGCAACCGAGACGGAGGCCGGTGTGGGCGGTGCTGTCGGCCCAGAGGTGGAACCGGCGTCCCCGCAGCCGGAAACCAGCCCCACTGTCGCGACAATGAACGGGTGTGCGGTTCGCAAGATTCAAAGTCCCAGAGGTCCCGAGAGGCTGAGCGCGCCCCAGGCTGTCGGCACCTGCACAATCGTCTATTCAATTGTATACAGAAACAGCAATCATGCACAAAGCCGCGCGCCCCCCTCACCCCGGAAACAGGCTCCGGTCGATCCCCGGGACGATCTTCAGCGCGTTCTCGTAGTAGATCTTGCGCAGCACGTCGTCGGGGAGGCCCAGGCCGTACATCTGCCAGAAGGCGTGGTAGCGGCGGTAGTAGTCGAAGTAATCGTCCTCGGTCTCGAAGACGCGGAAGTAGGTGTGGAACTCCTCCTGGTTGTAGGAGTCCTTGCCCATCAGGACGCGGTCGCCGTACTCGATCAGCCACTGGCGGGCGAATCGCGGCTGCCGCCCGAGTTCGTAGACGACGGCGCCCAGGCCGACGTGCATGTTCGGGATCTCGTCGAGGAGGTCGCCGAGGCGCTCGAGGTCGTGGCCGAGCCAGCCGAGGTGCGCCGCGATGAAGTTCGTGTTCGGGTGGTTGCGGAAGAGGTTGTGCTGCTCGCCGATGATCTGCTCGAAGGGCGGAAACTGGTCGGGAGGCCGGATCCGGCGGGGCCGCAGCCGCAGTTCGAGCCAGCGCTCGTTGAAGCGGTCGTGGGGCTGCCAGAACTCGGCGGGGTCGGCGGAGTGGATGAGCACCGGGATCCCCAGTTCGCCGGCCTTGTCCCACAGTGGCGCCAGACGCGGGTCGTCGACCGGAATCCGGTTGCCGTCGGTGTCCCGGTCGGCCATGCCGAGGCCCTTGAAGATCTTCAGCCCCGAGGCGCCGTTCCTCACGTCCTCTTCCAGCTGCGCGGCGGCCTCCTCACCCCAGCCGGGCTCCCCGACGCCGAAGAAGTTGGTGTTGGCGAAGAAGACAAAGCGCGACGGATGTCGCGCGGTCATGTTCTCGAGCCCTTCGGCGAGCGAGAAGCCGCTGCCGCCGGAGAGGTTCACCATGACCGCCATGTTGAGTTCGTCCATCTCTGTCACCAGGCGGTCCACGTCGGCGGCCGACATTCCCCTGCCGCGCTGATGGCCGTGAATGTCCACGAACGGGAAGCGCGCGCGGGTGAGCGGATTCTCCGGGACGACCAGGGTGTTGCGCGGCTCGTAGTCGACGATGGTGATGTCCTGGGCGGCCAGGGGGGTGCTGACGGGAGCCGCGAGGGCGAGTGAGGTGGCCGCGAGGAGCGCGGTGACGGCGAACCGCGCGGCGGTGAGGTCGGCGGCCGCGTGCCGCGCGGTGACCGCGAGGAGGGCGGCGGCTCCCGCAGGCGCACCTGCATGGCTGCGAGGCCGGTGGCGCGGCCGGGGGGCGGTGTCGGAGAACATCGGGCTCGTTTCCTCCATCAGCTGCGGCGGACGGTCACCAGCAGGTAGCGTTTGGTCTCTGTGAAGACGGCGGGGTCGATGACGGCGGTGCCGCGCAGGGCGGCGTCGCGCGCGCGTTCGACCACATTCTCAAGAACGTAATGGAGTGCGGGGGCCCTTGCGCGCAGCTTGCCGCCCGCGAAGTCGAGGGCGGGCAGGCCAAGGCGGGTCGCAAGGAGGTGGGCGAAGGCGAGGGTCGGCAGCACGTTGGGGGTGATGTCGCGCTCGGCGGCGACCTCGAAGCCGGCGTTGGCGAGGCGGCGGCGG
Organism: Gemmatimonadota bacterium; assembly: GCA_022826565.1. Lineage (GTDB taxonomy): Bacteria > Gemmatimonadota > Gemmatimonadetes > Longimicrobiales > Gaopeijiaceae > Bin94. The sequence continues at coordinate 11,015 of JAJDUP010000031.1, forward strand.
AAGTCGGCGAGCGGCCAGCCTGAGCGCTCTCCGCCGGTTGCGATGCGGAAGTAGTCAGCGACGATCCAGGTGCCGCCGGGGGCGAGAATCCGGCGCACGATCGGCAGGACCTGGCGCGGGTCCTGGTACTGGATCGATTCGGCGTGGATGACGGTGCCGAAACGGCCTTCGTTCTCGTGCACGGGCATGTCCTCGAAGCGGCAGGCCTGGATCGGGATGCCGGGGTATGTGCGGCGGATGTGCTCCACCTGCGGGCGGTCGGGGGTGAGGCCGGTGACATCGTGCCCGGCGGCGGCATGGAGGCCCAGCATGCCGCCCATTCCGGAGCCGACGTCGAGGATGGGGGCGGCGGGATGCTCGATCAGGTCGATCAGCAGTTCGGCGTAGCGGTGCTGGGCGCGGTAGAGCGCACCGAAGCTGATCTCTTCGGCGGGCGTGTCGGGTTCGTCGAAGTAGCCGTAATGCAGGAAGTCGCCCGGGAGGATGCGGTTGTAGAGGTTGAGTTGGGCGTCCGCATGCTCGGTCGGGACGCGGCGGTGACGCCGGAGGCGCCGGATCCAGCGGGCGACGTGATGCGGCAGCAGCGCCCGCCCCACGATTTGCCGGAAGATCCAGGAGCCCTTGGGTCTGCCCATGATATCTCTGTGCTCGCTTCCCTGCGCTCGCTTCCCTGCGCTCGATGCGGGCCGGTGTCGCGGCCGGCGGCCCGGTCAGCCTCCGGCGGCTGCCGCGACCCCGCTCGCCCTGCCCCGCCGCCTCGGATCGGCGACCCCTTCGAGCCGCCCGTCTTCCAGCCAATGCACCGCGTGGATCGACCCCATGTTCGCATCGCGGGGGCTGACCGGGAACAGCGCGTGGCCCCGTGCCTCCAGCTCGGCGATGGCCTCGTCGCCGAAGTCCCCCTCGATCTCGGCGGACGCGATCCCGGGGTGCGGGTGCCCGAACCGTGGTGCGTGCACCACCTGGCCCCCGTCCATCCCGTACTCGACGAAATTGGCGGCGCCCTGAAGGAGGCACTCCATGAGGGAGCGGCTCGGCGTCGCCATGACGAGCGCGGGCCGTCCGTCGCGGTAGAGCCAGAGCTGCGTCGAGAAGCCTACCGGCAGGTTCGTGTACTTGCGCAGGTAGGTGGCGCGATTCATCACGACGCCGTCGACATTGATCCCGGTGCCAAACGGCTCGGAAGAGCTGGAATGGGTCCCGGCCGCGACGTTGCCTTCGGCGTCGACGATCACGTTGCCGCAGGTGGCAGCGGCGAATCCGATGAACGGGCGCGGCGGGTTGTTCCGGATGTCCTGCCAGACGCGGCGCGCGTTGTCGGGCGAGATGAATTCGTCCTGGTTGTCGGGGGTGATGTCGGCGCCGCGCAGCCACAGCTCCTGCGCGACCCGGATCTGGGTGTGGAGAGCCTCGACGCTCTCGGCGGGTGGCCCCATCGAGCGCAGATCGGCGGCCTCGAAGACCTGGAGGCCGAGCTGGAAGAGGAGGCCGCTCGAGGGCGCGATCTCGTAGCCGCGGTAGGGTGCGCCACCCGCGTCGCTGGACTTCCAGGGCGGCGACACGAAGCCTTGCATGGCGGCGAGGTCGTCCAGCGTGATGCCGCCGCCGCGCAGCGCGACCCCGTCGACGAGCTTTCGCGCGAAGGGGCCCGTGTAGAAGTAGTCGCCGCCTTCGTCGCGCAGACGGGTCATGGTGGCGGCGAGCTCGGGGAGGTGGACGGTGTCGCCGACGCCGAGGAGGTAGCCGTCGCGGAACCAGTTATCGCGGCCGGGGCCTGCGAAGCGCCCCACCATCTTGCGGGCGTGGTGCACGTATCCCCACAGGATGTGGTCGATGACGAAACCGTTCTCGGCGAACGCGATGGCCGGCTCCCAGAGGTCCTGCCAGGGGAGCCGCCCGTAGGCCGCATGGGCCGCCTCGAGACCGCGGACGTAGCCGGGCACCATCGCACCGAAGCCGGTCCAGGAACGCGCCTCGTCGTAGGGCTCGCTGGCGGGGGCACCGCTGGGGAAGGCGAAGGCGCCGCCGGCGGTGGAGAGTTCGCCGCTGGCCGCGTCGAAGCAGGTAACGCCGAAGCCGCCGCCCAGGGTGGTCATGGTGGGCTCGAGGACGCACTGGACCAGCGCGGCCGTGATGTAGGCGTCGGCCGCCGTGCCGCCGCGTTCCAGCGCCCAGAGGGCGGCCTCGGTGGCGTAGGGGTGATCGGTGGTGGCCATCGGGGCCGGGCCGACCGCGCGGATGTGGGCGGGGATGGGTGGTTGGGACGGCTTGAGGTCGACGCGGGACATGGCGGCCCAGTCGCGGTGGCCGGGGGTGGTGGTGCGGCCGGGGAAGTCGGCGGTGGCGGGGTTGAGCGACGAGCCGCTCTCTGCGCACGCGATCCCACCTGCCACTCCTGCCGCCACTGACGATTTGAGAAACGAGCGGCGATCCATGGTGCAGCTCCCGGGTTGCGGCGCTATCTGATGGCGAGGGTGCGAAAAAGACCGTTCTTCACTGGTTCATGGTCCACCGGTGCCAGACTGCCCAGCCTGCGAACGATCAACGCGCGATCAAGGGTGAACAGCTTGAAGCGGACCTTGCAAGGAACGGCCAGGTTTGCGATCTGCCACTCACTGATGGCCACATCGCTGGGCCATTCACTGGTGGTTAAGGTAATCATGGCCAGCACCAGTTGCTGGTGCCAGTTGTTGAACCGCACCGAGGACATTACCAGTGCGGGTCGACGCTTCGAGGCCTGGCGGTCGGTGAATGGAACGGGGACGACTACCACGTTCACCGTCTCCCCCCGATCACCAGCGGCCGCTCCGGCACGTACCTGACCATCCGCATCCGGTTGATCTCGCCCGCGTAGATGTTCCCGTCGAAGTCGACGCCCAGGAACTCGATACCTGGGCCCACGTTCACATCGTGCTGGGGGATGAAGTAGGTGACCCAGGCCTGTTCGGTCTTGAGGTCGCCGATGCGGATGCCCTTCTCCCAGCCGAAGTTGCTGCGCCAGGGGTCGGGCGGGCCGGTGCGCAGGTCGCCGGAGAGGCCGTCGCCGGCGTAGAGGATGTCGTTGGGATCGATGAAGAGGCCGCTGGGTTTGCCGTACTGGGTCCAGATGTAGAGGAGGTCGCCCTCGGGGTCGAAGACCTGGATGCGGCTGTTGCCGCGGTCGGCGACGTAGACGCGTCCGCGGGAGTCGATCTTGATGTCGTGGGGATCGCTGAAGCGGGCGGGCTCACGGCTCTCCGAACCGACGCCGCCGCCGACCGCGTGGATAAAGGTGCCGTCGCTGGCGAGGCGGACGATCCGATTGTTGCCGCCCCGGTGCCCGTCGGCGATCCAGATGTCCCCGTTCGATGCGACCGCTACGCCCGACGGCCCGTTGAAGTGCGTCTCGTCGTCCCCGTGTACGCCGGCCTCGCCGATCGTCATGACGATCTCGCCCTCGCGCGTCAGCTTGAAAATCTGGTGGCCCATGCCCATCGACTCGCCCAGCGCGGCGCGGGCGTCCCCGTGCGCTCCCCCTTCCGTGACCCAGAGGTAGCCCTCATGGTCGAGGGCGAAGCCGTGCGGGAAGGCGAAGAGGCCGCCGCCATAGCTGTCGACCAGGTTGCCGTCGAGGTCGAACTTGAGGATCGGATCGATGTCGGTGCCGGCGCACTGGTTCGCGCCGCAGCGGTCGAGGATCCAGAGGTGCTCGCCGTCGGGATCCGGGATCACCCCGCTTACGATGCCGAGGGTGCGGCCTTCAGGAAGCTGCTCCCAGCCGAGGGTTGCGCGGAAGGGGTTGCCGGAGGTGGTCTGGCCCTCCAGCGCGTCGGTCGAAGGTCCGGCAAGCAGCAGGGTCAGGGTGAGTGTAACGATCGGAGCGGGCTGGTGTAGCTTGTACATGGTGGCGGGCTCGTGGCTTGGTCGCGCGGGCGACCTTGATTCGTCGTGTTCCCAAGGGGAATGTACATGTGTGGCCCGTGCCGGCACGCACCGCGCCTGCCATGCGACCGCGCGGGCACAGGACGGAGGTATCATGGACAAGGAATCCCCGGGCCCCGGATTCGCAATCCCGCTCACCGCCGCGCTGCTCGCCTTTCTGGCCGCCTGCGGCACGGATGAACCCGCTCAGCCGCAGGTCCCCACGGAAGTCCCCGTCGATCCCCGCTGCGAGGCGACGATTACCGTCCCGGACGGATTCTGCGCCCGCGTCTTCCATCCGGGTGTGGGTCCGGCGCGCCACCTGGCGGTCGCCGACAACGGCGACGTCTTCGTCGCCCTCCGCAACCGCGGCGGCCAGGCGGGCGGCGTTGTCGCGCTCCGCGACGCCAACGGCGATGACGAAGCCGAACAGATGCAGCGCTGGGGCGATCAGGGCGGCAGCGGCATCGCGCTCGGGGACGGTGTCCTCTACTTCGCGACCAACAGCTCCGTGCTCCGCTTCACGCTTCCGGCCGGCTCCCTTACCCCGTCCGGCTCGCCGGAGACGATCGTCGACCGCCTGCCGTCCGACCGAAATCACGCCACCAAGAGCATCGCGCTTCATCCGGACGGGTCGATCTTCGTAGGCATCGGCTCACCGTCCAACGCCTGCCAGACGATTCCGCGCACCGCGGGTAGCCCCGGCAAGGACCCCTGCGGCGAGTTGACTCTGCGGGCCGGAATCTGGCGGTTCGCGACAGACCGGACGGGGCAGCGGCAATCCGGCGGCGAGCGCTTCTCGACCGGGGTTCGCAATGCGGGGGCGATCGCGCTGCACCCCGTCACCTCCGAGCTGTACGCCGTCATCCACGGCCGCGACCAGCTGCGCGAACTCTGGCCCACGTTCTACTCCGATGTCGACGGGTCCGAAAAGCCCTCCGAGGAGTTCGCGCTCATCGAGGAGGGTTCCGATTTCGGCTGGCCCTACTGCTACCACGACCCCAGCAACAACACCAAGGTGCTCGCGCCGGAATACGGAGGCGACGGGATCGAGGTTGGACGGTGCGCCGACATGGACATGCCCGCGATCGGCCTGCCCGCGCACTGGGCCCCGAACGCGCTCGCGATCGTTTCGGGCGGCACCGCGTATCCCGAGCCCTACCGCAACGGCGCGTTCGTTGCGTTTCACGGCTCGTGGAACCGGTCGCCCCTTCAGGCCGGGTACAACGTCGTGTGGATCCCGTTCCAGGGGAACCGGCCCACGGGCGACTGGTCGGTGTTCGCGGACGGATTCTCGGGAGGCGAGATCTCGGCTTCGATCCAGGCCGACTTCCGGCCTACAGGTGTCGCTGTCGGCCCGGACGGCTCGGTCTACGTAAGCGACTCGTTGAGAGGGCGAATCTGGAAGATTGTGGCGGATTGACCGGTGTTGTCGCCTGACGAACCCGATCTCGCCTCCAGCGGGACAAGCGAGGAGCCGCCGCTTCCCCGCTTCAGCATTCGCCGCAAGGGGACGCAGATCAATCTGGGCCTGCTCCTGCTGATCGCGCTGGGCATTACCAGCGTCGTGGTCGGCAACCGTTCCTTCAACGACATCGAGACCGCGGTGTCACAGGACATCGAGGGGCTCGTCCAGTCGGAGGGGCCTGCGGGCCAGCCCGCGGCGGGGTTGATGGAACGAACGGCCGCGGCTCTGGCGAACGGGCGGATGTGGTCGCGCGCCATGGGAGTCGGCTTCGTTGCGCTGGCGATCTTCCTCACCACCGTCCTGATCCTGCTCGGCATGCGGCTGATCACCATCGAACTCTGGATCCGCCGCATGGGTGCGGGCGACCTGGAATACAAGCCGACCATACGGGGCAAGGACGAGGTCACCGAAACCGCCCGCTCGGTCGAGGAACTCAGACAGCGTTCCATCAAGGCGCTGCAACTCGATCTGGTGAAGAAGCTCTCCGAAGGACTCAAGGAGACGAACGAGGAGCTCGAGCAGCTGGTCGGCGAACTCCGGCAGCGCCAGGAGCAGATCATCATGCGCCAAAAGCTGGTGGAGCTCGGCGAGCTGACGGCGGGCGTCGCGCACGAGATCCGCAACCCGCTGAACTTCATGAAGAACTTCTCCGAGGCTTCGCGGGAACTGCTGGAGGAGCTCGAACAGGTGCTCGGCGAGTCCGCCGATCGGCTGGAGGGAGACGACCGGGCGGAGATCGAGGAGCTGACGCGCCACCTGGGCGTGAATCTGACGCGGATCCTCGAACACGGGAACCGGGTCGAGCGCATCGTCAGGGACATGGTGCAGATCGGTCGCGGCGGCGGCGAGCTTCAGTGGGTGACCATGAACGACCTCCTCGCCAAGCAGGCGTCGCTGGCCTATCAGAGCGTCCGGGCCCAGAACCGCGATTTCCAGGTGGACATCAGGCACGAGTTCGATCCGGACGTGGGCCGCGCGAGGGTCGTGGCAGAGGACATGAGCCGGGTGTTCATCAACGTGATGCAGAACGCTTGCTACTGGACGGCGGAAAAGATGGAAGCGGCGAATGGGGGCGAGAGCGAATACGTCCCCACGGTCTGGCTGAAGACCCGGCGCCGGGGCGACGAGATCGAGATCCGGATCCGCGACAACGGCAACGGCATCGCCAGGGACGTGATCGACAAGGTCTTCAACCCGTTCTTCACGACCAAGCCCACGGACAAGGGAACGGGACTGGGGCTGAGTCTGTCGCACGACATCGTCCGCCAGCACGGCGGCTCGATCAGTCCCCTCTCGGAGCCCGGAGAGTTCACCGAGATGATCATCACGATTCCCGCCAATGCGGAGGCCGCGGCGGTAGCTTAGAGGTGTGATTGCGACGCGGCATTTGATCCACATTTGTGCTGGAGGTTTTGACATGCGCAGCGCTCGTCCCATTGTCACCCTGTGCCTGGCGGCGCTGGCACTTTCCGGTTGTCGCGAGTCGGTCGCTCCCGAGGATCCGGGCCCCATCGTGCTGGCCGCGACGTTTTCCGAGACCGGCCGTTTCGCCACCGTCGGGAGCGAGGTGGCCCGCGGGTATCGCCTGGCGCTGGAGATGCTGAACGACGCTGGCGGGGTGGCGGGACGGGAGGTGACGCTGGTCCTCCGCGACGACGGGAGCGGCGCCGAGGTGGGTGCGGGCATCTACGGCGAGTACGTGGCAGCCGACACGATCGACTTGCTGCTGGGTCCCTACAGCAGTCCGACCACGGAAGCCGTCGTCGCGGTGACCGAGGCGGCCGGCTTCGTGCTGATCGCGACGATGGCCGCGGCTCCCGCGATCTGGGCCGGGCAGAACCGGCAGTGGAGCGTGCAGATGCTGAACCCGGGTCCGACGTACCTGCAGGGTTCGGTCGAGCTGGCGGCGGCCAATGGGGCCCGGACCGCCGCGGTGGTCTACGAGGGCAGCCAGTTCCCCGCATCGGTAGCCGAAGGGGTCCGCGAGGCCATTCTCGAACACGGCATGCAGCTCGTGCTCGACCAACCGTACGCGGTGAACGGGGCCGATCACGAGGCGCTGGCGACGGAGGCCCTGGACGCGGGCGCGGACCTGTTCGTGGGCGGGGGCTACTACGACGACGCCGTCGCCTTCACGAGAGCCATTCCCGCGGTGGGATACGCGCCGATGCTTGTCAGCCTGAACCTCGGCCCCGCGCAGACTTCCTTTGCGAGGGAGCTCGGGGGGCTGGCGCGCTGCGTGGCCGGCAACGCGCCCTGGGTCTCCACGGTTCGGACGTCGGGATTCATCGCGGACAGCGAGACGATGGTCGGGCGGTACGAGGCGGAGCATGGAGTGCTGCCGAGCTACTACGCAGCGGGCGGGTTCGGGGCGGTGGAGCTGGTTGCCGAAGCCATTGACGCCACCACGGCCGACATGGAGGAGATCGATGCCATGGCCGTGCGGGACTACCTGTTCACCGTGTCGACCGAGACCGTGCTGGGACCGTTCAGCGTCTACCCGATGGGGGACGCGCAGGCGGGGGGGCAGCGGGCGTTGAAGGGGGTGCTGTTGCAGTGGCAGGACGACGGGGCCGGGGGGCTGACGCAGAAGATTGTGCACCCGCCGGAGGTGGCGGATGCGGAGGTTTGCTGGGGGCGGTAGGGGGGTGGGAGAGACGCCTGGCGTCGCCTGATGCGGGCAATCCGCCGCTATCCTCGGTCGAACATCCTGTTCAACGCTGCACCCTCCGCCGCGCACACCCCCTTCTCCGTGACCAACCCCGTCACCAGCCGCCTCGGCGTCACGTCGAAGGCGTAGTTGGCGGCCCGGGTGCCCTCCGGCACGACCGTGACGCGCCGCTCCACCCCCTCCTCGTCCACTCCCCACACCCGCGTCACCTCGTCCGGATCGCGCTGCTCGATCGGGATGCTGGCGCCGTCCTCGATCGACCAGTCGATGCTCGGTGACGGGGCGGCCACGTAGAACGGCACGCCGTTGTCGCGCGCGGCGAGGGCGAGGGGGTAGGTGCCGACCTTGTTCGCGACATCGCCGCCCGCCGTGGTGCGGTCGGTCCCGACGATCACGAGGTCGACCTTGCCGCTGCTGAGCAGATGGCCGGCCGCGTTGTCCGAGACGAGGGTGTGCGGCACGCCGTGCTGGCCGAGTTCCCAGGTGGTGAGGCCGGCGCCCTGGAAGCGGGGGCGGGTTTCGCGCACCCAGACGTGGACGGGCAGCCCCTGGTCGTGGGCGAGGTACATGGGTGCGGTCGCAGTTCCCCAATCGACGGTGGCGAGCCAGCCGGCGTTGCAGTGGGTCATGACGTTGAGTTCGCGGCTGGTGCCGCCCTTGCCCGCCCTGCTCGCGATCTCCCGGAAGATCCGGAGCCCGTGTTCGCCGATGGTGCGGTTGCGGCGTACGTCGTCCTCGCAGAGCTGGGCGGCGAAGTCGTACGCCGCGTCTGCGCGCTCGCTCGGAGGCAACGGGCGGAGAAGCGCCGCGGCCGCGTCGAGCGCCCACCTGAGGTTGACGGCGGTCGGCCGGGTGGAGGCCAGCAGAGCCATCGCCCGGCCAAGGGAGGCATCCGACGAATCGGTACGCATGGCGAACGCTACCCCGTAGGCGGCGGTAGCGCCGATCAGGGGTGCTCCCCGCACGACCATGTCGCGGATCGCGCGCGCGGCGTCGGCGGTGGAATCGAGCCGGATGGTCTCGAAGCGGTGCGGGAGGAGGGTCTGGTCGATGACGCGAACCTCGGTGCCGTCGCCCTCGGTGAAGATTGCGCGGTAGGGGACGCCGGCGACCTTCATCGCGCCGTGCTCCCCCGGTCGTCCTCTTCGACTACGACTGCGCGATCTCGCTCCTGGTCGACGATGCAGAGGAAGCCGAGCATCTCGGCGCCGTCGGCCGAGAAGCGGTGTAACTCGCCGGGAGCGACGTACACGACGTCGAAGGGGCCGACGGGCTCTACGGTTTCGCCCAGGCGGACCGTCCCCCTCCCCTTGAGCACGACCACCGCGTGAGGGTGGTCGTGGCGTTCGAGCGACGAGTACCCGCCGGGCGCCAGTTCGAAGTACCGGAGTTCGAAGTCGAGGGCCGCGCCGGGGCCGTTTGCGGCTGCCCCAAGCAGCGTGTGACGCGTGGCGCCCAGGAAGCAGCCGGAGCCTTCGCCTACCTCCTTGTAGCGCGCGGGTTCGACGCCTGCCCAGCCGGCCGCGGCGCTGCGGATGACGCACGACGCGGTCATGGGCTCGCGTTCCCGGCGCGCGCAGCCGCCTCCACCAGCCGGCGGGCAGCACCTTCCAGGTCTTTCTGCATCAGCAAGCTCCCGCCGATGAGCAACAGGGTGTCCGGCCCGTAGCGTGCGGCCGTGCGGTCCACAGCGTCGATGTTCATGCCTCCGGCTGGCGTTGGCAACGCCGGACGCATCGGTCCGAGCGGGGAGCGAAGGCGTTGTGCGATGGCCCGGCACGCTCTCTCCGGCCAGGCGTAGCGGCCGCCGGCGTCCGGATACACGACCATGTCGGCGCCGGCGGCACGGTAAAGGGTGCCGTAGAGGACATCCGGCGCGATGCCTTCGGAACGGCCGGGAGCGGACTGAGCGTGCGACGGGTGCGCCATCACCGCCAGGTCGCGCGGACCCGCTGCGATGGCCCGCATCGTGTCGAGGCCGGTCAGGCTGGGACTGAGGAGGACTCCGGACAGACCGAGCGCCGCGACCAGTTCCAGGCGTTCCGCGAGGGTGTCGACTGGACCGGTGATGTTGGGGAGATACAGGGTGCGGCCGCCGGTGGCGGCGTTCGCGGTGGCGACGGCGGCTGCAACTGCGGTGACGCGCTCGGTGAAGGGCGCGGCGGGCTGGTCGGTGAGGCCGTGGTCGTCCTTTATGACGTCTGCGCGGGCGCGTGCGAAGGTCGCCGCGAGTCGCGCCAGCTCGGTTGAGGACAGCCCCAGCGGCTTGATCGCGGCACCGACAAGAGGTCGTTCGGTAGCGCCGGTCAGCGCCCGGATGCCGCCGATGCCGAAGCGCGGCCCGGGGAGGGCGGACAGGATCTCGTCCGGCAGCGTGAGGTCCACCACGCGAACACCATTCATGAGCCCGACGTTGCCGTAGACTACATTCAGGATCTGGGTGAGTTCGGTGCCGGTGGCGGCGAGCGGGTAGGCGATACCGGCATGGAAGTGGGGCGTTGCGTGCCGATTCGGAGCCGACCGTGGTTGGTCCCATCCCATCGCGGTCGCGGGCTCGACGGATTCCAACCGCCCGATCATCCGCGCTTCGAGCGCCTCGCCGCCCACTCCCGGCGGCACTTCGACGGTTTGCTCGCGGGCGATGGCGCGTGCGAGCTTCAGCGCGTCCCCGGAACAGGCGCCGGACAATCGATAAGTGACCTGGAGTTTCACCATGATCGAATACAAAGGCTACACGGGAGTCTTCGAGTACGACGAAGAGTACGGGTTCTTCGCCGGACACGTTGTGAACGCTCGCGACGGGATCAATTTCGAGGGCCGGTCGTTAGCCGAGCTGGAGGAATCGATACGGACCGCAATCGACGACTACCTGGAGTACTGCGCGGAAACCGCGCGGAAGCTGTAGGGACGGCAGCGATGTTGGAACACCTGCTGGAATTCGCCGCGTTGGTCGGCATCTACCTGTGGTTCGACAAACTGGGCGTTTGGGCCGCTTTGCGCCGGCTCCTTCTGACCGGAGTTTGGGAGACGCCCAAGCAGCTGACCCCGCCCCCTACCGTTCCCGCACAAAGTACGGCTGCGACGCCGGACTCGGATCCGGCCACACCCGCGCCGCATCCTCCCCGGAATACACCACGCCGCCCTTCATCACAAGGCGAACCGCCGCCGCGTTGCTGATGTCCTCCAGCGGGTTCGCGTCGAGCACCACGAGGTCTGCCAGCTTGCCCACCTCCAGCGACCCGATCCGGGCGTCGAGGCCGTGCTGCTCGGCGCCGCGGATCGTCGCGATCTCCAGGATCTGCTCAGGCGGGAAGCCGCCCCCTGCGAACAGTTCCAGTTCCCAGTGGGTGCCCAGTCCGACCATCTGGCCGTGCGCGCCCAGGTGCATCGACGTGCCCGCGTCGTAGAGCTTCCGCAACTCGCTCGCCATCTCCCAGGCGTACATGTCGTCGGGCCAGAGGTGGGTCGTGCGGCGGATGCGCATGAGCGACATGGGGTCGATGAAGTTGGCCAGCTTGGGGTCTTCCCAGAGCTTGCTCGCCTGGTGGAACCAGCCCTCGCCCATGGGGCCGTTGTAGACGACGAGAAGCGTGGGGGTCATGCCCGCCTCGGTTCCGCGCCAGAACCGGACGACATCGTCGTGGAAGGGGGCGAGGCCCATGGAGTGCTCGATGGTGGTGACGCCGTCCAGAAGTTGCGTGAGGTTCATCTGCGGGTCGGAGGCCGACTCGGACAGGACGTTGAGGCCCATTTCGCGGGCGGCGGTAGCCACCAGGTGGCGCTGCTTGCGCGTCGCCTGGGCGTAGTCCTTCACCGCGATCGCGCCGTGGTCGAGGTTCCAGCGCACCTGTTCGCGCGCGTCGTCGAGGGTCTCGATGGGCCGGTACATGCGCAGCCGGCCGCCGTGCCTGCGGCCGTAGATGATGGACCCCGTGGTGAAGAAGCGGGGACCCGTTATTCTGCCCGATCGGACCATGTCGGTGACCCATCCGTCGCGGTATTCGTTGCCGTAGACCTCGACCATGGTGGTGACGCCGTACGCGACGGGACCGCTCAGGTAAGTGGGCGCCTGCTCGATGACGTGCAGCGACGAGTGCTCGATGTGCGGGTGGGCGTGCGCGTCGATCAGGCCGGGGATGATGGTCTTGCCGGCCACGTCGAAGACCTGGGCGCCGCCGGGGACCGCGACACCCTGCCCGATGGCGACGATGCGGCCGTCACGGGCGACGACCGTGGCGTTGTCGAGGACCTCTCGCGCAGGATTCATCGTGACCACGCGGGCGCCGGTCAGTGCGACCGTGCCGGCCGCGCGGGCGACGTCGTACTCGATCCCCAACTCCGTGCGCCGGGCCTCGGAACCTGCCTCTGCGCCCGCCAGGATGGCCTCTACCGACTTCTCGTAGAAGCCGCTGCCGCGGGTCCAGGCGAGGGTGCGGCCATTGGCCGACCAGGTGAGATAACCGCCGTCGTTGGCGTCGACCCGCCAGGTGCGGCCCTGCCGTTCGAACGGGGACACGGTGATGGGCGAATCGGTCGGATCGAAGGGGGTGATGAAAGAGCGGTGGTACTCGCGCAGCGCGATCCACTCGAGGTCGGGAGAGGGGACCGCGGCGACGGAATGAGGGAAGCGGTAGAGGGTGCGGCCGCCGGAACCGTCCCTGGCAATGCTCTTCAGCACAAGAATACCGTCGTGCCATGTTGTGTAGTATATCGTTTGGCCGTCCGGACTGAAGACGATGTTCGGCGGGATCTTGCCGGCGATGTTGGCGTACTCAAGCGGCTGGCCGGCGATGTCGGTGAGGCGGTCTTCGCCGTCCGGGCCGCGCACCACCAGCTCGAAGTGGACCTGGTTGGACAGCCAGAGGCCGCGCTGCAGGCCGCCGGTGCCTCGGACGTAGGCGATCTCGGTGCCGTCGGGGGAGAGCGCGAGGCTGCCGTACTGGGAGGCAACGGTGGTGAGCTGGTCGGTGGCGGCGGGCAAGGTGGATTCGGTGGTCGGGCTGTCCAGGCGGTTCACCGTGCCCAGCGCGTCGTCGGTCCATGAGGCGAAGTAGAGGGCGCCGGTGTTCGGATCGACCACGGGGCTGGTCTCGTGGGCAGCGGAACGGGTGAGGTTGCGTGTCCCGTTTGCGTCGTGCAGCCACAGGTCGCCAAGGGACTCGGAGATGATCCCTTGGGACGTTCGCTGGCCCCATCGGTGGGTGCGGGTGCGGTCGCGCTCCTCGGGGACCTCGGTGGTGAAGCGGATGGTTTCGGACATCTGGCGGCGCACCGGAGCACGGAAGGGGACGGGTTGCGCGTCGCCGGTGGCGATGTCGACGCGGGCCAGGCCGCCCTGGTGGCCGATCAGGATGGCGCTGCCGTCGGGATACCAGGCCAGGTTCGGGTAGGGGCCGTAGGCGGAGCGGGAGTCCTGGCGGTCGCGGTCGAGGCCGGTCAGGAGGATGCGCTCCTCGCGCGTGGCCGCGTCCATGAGGATGAGGACGGTGCCCTGCATGGCGCGGTGGAGGTAGGCGAGGTGGGCGCCGTCGGGCGAGGGCGTCGGCTGGAAGGCGCCGCCGGGGCGTTCGATGACGACCTGCGTGGCTCCGGTGGATTCGTCGTAGGACTCGATGCGGGCGCCGCCGGGGGGAATCACGTAGGGGTTGAAGCCGAAGGGATAGGGGGCCCGGTTGAGGTGCTCGAAGAGGAAGCGGTCGGTGGCGGGGAGCGGACGGGCGCCGTTGACCGGGCCGTTGCCGGTGATGAGGGACTCGAGACCGCCAGCGAGATCGAGCGCGACAAGCTGGCTTGGGACGCCGTCGCCGACCGCGCTGGCAAAGATGTAGTCGCCGTCGGCCGACCATGAGGGGCGGTGGAGGTTGACGTCGGTCCAGTCGGAGACCGGGGCGACTTCACCCGAGGTGCGCTCGATGACCCAGATCTGGTGGCTGCCGCTGCGGTCGGAGGAGAAGGCGATCCGCTGCCCGTCCGGGCTGTAGCGGGGTGAGAGGTTCCATGAGCGGCCCGATGTCAGCGCGACGGCGTCGCCGCCCGCGACCGGCATCTCGTAGATCGTGCCCAGGAGGTCGAGGGCGATCGTGGCGCCGTCGGGCGCGATGTCGACGCTCATCCAGGTGCCCTCAGTGGCGTCGAAGGCGAGTTCGCGGACGGGGCCGGTGTGTGTCTCGACGGTCCAGGCGGATTGCTGGGCCTGGGTGGGAGAGCCCATGACGATTGCCGCGCAGGCGGACGTCAGGGCTGACACCACCTGAAAGCGAGGCGGGGTCGTTTGCAGGTGTTGCATGAGGCTTACTCCTTGCGGGCGCTCCTGGTGCCGGACCAGCCGGGTGAGCGACGCGACCGGGCTGTCACCCAAAGTATGGGCGTCGCTTGGTGTCCTCAGCGGATTGGCTGAGGGCATAGCCAGCCGACACTCAGGATCGTTCCTCGATCAACCGCCTCAACCGCGCCATCGCGGCGGGTCCGTCGGTAACTTGATCGTCCGCCACCTCCTGAAGGGCCGTATCGACCAGACGACCAAAATGCTGCTTGGCCCGGTTCAATAGCTCTGGAGGGACTCTCTGCGTTTCTGCCTCGTCCAGCCCTTCGTAGATCCACTCACTGGTGTGTCAATATTCGCCACACAAATACTCCGCAGTCGGAACCCCAACTGCAAGTTGCCCTACTCGAAGAACACCTCCTGCACTTCACGCGGCGCTGGGGCGGTCAAGAGACTCACTGCCACCAGCAGCACCAGCGATACCGCCGGCCCCACGAGCGCCGGCCACAGTCCCGCGATCCAGTTGTCGAAGGTGCCGTGCTCGAGGTAGCCGAGGTAGTACCACACCACACACGTCGTAGCCCCGCCGATCATCGCGGTCAGGGCGCCCGTGCGCGTCGCCCGTGGCCACCACATCCCCAGCAGCAGCGGGAAGGTGAACGCCGACGCGAGCAGGCTGAACGACATGGTGACGATGAACAGAATCGTTGCCGGCGGGTCGATCGCGACGGTCATCGCAAGCGCCCCGATCGCCAGTGTCGTCCAGCGCGCGAGGCGCACGCCCCGCTCCTGGGATACTTCGCTCTTTGCCAACGGCACATACAGGTTCTCCACCACCAGCGAACTCGCGAGGAGCAGCACCGAGTCGATCGTCGACATCGTGGCGCCGAGCACAGCCGCGACGAGGATCCCGCCGAAGAGCGGATGCAGGAGCAGTTGCACCAGCGTGGGCAGGGCCAGGTCGGTCTGCTGCAGGTCCGGCAGCAGCACCCCGGACGCAATCGCGATCAGCGTCGAGCCGATGAAGATGAAGGACGAAAAGCCGATCGAGAACACGAGCGCGCGCCGTAGCGTCCCTCGGTCCTTCGGGATCAGGAAGCGCGTGACCGCCGCGGGCGCCCCGCCGATCTGGAAGAACCCCCAAACGAGAAACGACGACACGACCCACATCGCCGGCATCTCGCCCAGGAACCCGATCCCGCCCGGGTTGATCTCGGCGTAGCGCAGGTGCATCTCGGAGAAGCCGCCTGCCGCATTCATGGCCACGGGAGCGAGCACCGCGAACCCGACGATCATGATCGAGCCCTGGATCAGGTCGGTCCAGGCGACCGCGTGCATCCCTCCGATCACGGTGTACAGAATTACAATGCCACCGAAGACGAAGAGTCCGAGCAGGTACGGCATCCCGAGCAGCACCTCGAAGAGGTTCCCCGCCGCTTTCAGCTGCGCCGCGATGAGTGGAATGAACGCCATCAGCATCAGCAGGGTCGCGGTCAGCCCCACGGCCCTGCCCGGATAGCGCGCCTGGAAGACATCGACGATCGTCGTGCAGCGCACCCGCGACGCCAGGCGCCGCAGCCGCTCGCCCAGCAGGATGTAGGTGAACCAGGCCGCCGCCGCCGAGGACACACCCGCCGGCGCAAAGTTGTAGCCCAGCTCGCGCTCCGTGCCGACGGCGCCCATGTACGAGCTGCCGCTCATCTGGGTGGCGGAGTAGGAGAAGCCGAGGGTCGCCGGGCCGAGGTCGCCGCGTGCGAGGAAGAACTCCTGCCGGGAGCGGTTGCGCCGGTTGAACCAGATCCCGAGCCCCATCAGGCATGAGAAATAGAAGATGAGGATGACGGTGTACAGGGCCGCTGTGGACATGATCGCGCGCGCTCCTCAGCGACCGGTGCGGGCGTGGAAGATGGCCGCACCGATCACATACCCATACCCCCCATATAATACAACCCATACTCCCCAGTCGAGATTGCCGGGGCCGGCTGGCCAGTCCACGAGCAGCCCGATGCTCCCGCCCACCAGGAAAACCGCCATCAGGATCATGGAGACGATCGGGACGCGGGTCTTGCTTTCGTTCACTGCCACACCTCCTTCAGCACCCGCATGATGTTCTCTCCCATCACCTTGGCGATGTCCTCGTCACTGTATCCCGCCCTGACGAGCCAGCGCGGGATGTTCTTCGACCCCTCGGTCGGGTTTTCGATGCCGCGCACGTAGTCGACCGGGATGTGCTCGGGCGAGTCACCGGTCCCCGCGTCCTGGGTCTCGTCGATGGAGAGCGCCGCGGCGTACACCTTGTGCAGGCCGACGTGATCGCCGTACAGCGTGTCCGGCCCGAAGGCGACGTGGTCGATGCCGACCAGGTCCTTCACGTACTCGAAGTGGTCCATGAAGGACTCGATGCCGTGGCGGCGGTGCCGGGGCGAGACGGTGGTGTGCGGTGCGGCCTCGATCCCGATCACGCCGCCCTTGTCCGCCACTGCGCGGATGACGTTGTCGGGCGCCAGGCGCTTGATGTTCCACAGCCCGCGCGCGCCCGTATGGGTGAGGAAGATCGGGTGCCGGCTCACCTCCACCGTGTCAAGCGTGGTCTGGTCGCTGGCGTGGGCGCAGTCGATCGCGAGGCCGACCTCGTTCATCCTGCGCACCGCCTTGCGGCCGAATGAAGTCAAGCCCCCGTCGCGCGTCTCCTTGAGGCCGGTGCCGAGCGCGTTGGACTCGCTGTAGGTGATCCCCAGCACCCGCAGCCCGAATCCGTACATGATCTCGATGCGGTCGAGCTCGTTCTCGATCATCGCCGCGCCCTCCTGGGCGCCGACCAGTGCGATGCGCCCCTCGCGGTGGGCACGGTAGATGTCGTCCACCCGCTCGCATCTGATGATGAAGTCCTGGTGCGCGAGGTCGCAGTAGCGCATCCCCATGTCGTAGATGATGTCGTCCCACTTCCATCCGTTCCTGGACGTGATGCACGCCGCGCCGTCGAGGAAGTTGTCGAAGACGCAGTCCCACCAGGAGTCGGCGAGCGCCTCGTAGGCGGTGTGGACGCGGCCCTCGGAGTCGTAGGCGCGGATCTGGTCGGCGCGGGCCGGCATGAGGTGGGGGTGCTCATGCAGCGAAATCATCAGGATGCGGTCGACGAGGTCGGCGACGCGGGCTTCCTGGGCGGGGGTTAGCGGCACGAGGTACGGCTCGAAGAGCGACTCGCCCTCGATCAGGTCGTATTCGGTGAAGTCGCGGTGGGTCTTCACGTACTCGTAGGACTTGTAGCCCGAGTAGTTGTGGGTGAGTGGCAAGTGGGCCGGCTCCGGTTGGGGTGTCGGGGGACGGTGGATGGACCCGCCCAATAGACGGTGCGAGCGCGGAGGCCACAACCTGGGGCGCGCGCAGGTCGTCCCGCCGCTGCGCCCCGATTACCTTTCCGGTCATGTCCGCGTCTCTCGTGAAGCCCCCGCGCCGACTGCTATGATCGATCTGCTGTCCACCTACAAGCCCTTTGTAGCGGCCGGCGCGCTCGGTGCCATGTGGTTGATCGAGGGGCTCATTCCCATGTTCGAAGGCCGTCGCGAACGGGCGCGGCACGATGCCTCGAACATTGTCCTGGGGGTGCTCAACGCGGTGGTAGCGGCCTTCATCTTCGCCGGCGCCACCCTGGTCGCGACCGAATGGGCCCGCGCCAACTCCTTCGGCGTCCTGCACTGGCTCGGCGCCGGGGGCGCGTGGGCCTTTGCGCTCGGCTTCGTCCTCTTCGACATGTGGCAGTACCTCTGGCATCGCCTGAACCACCAGGTCCCCCTCCTGTGGCGCTTCCACGCGGTGCACCACGCGGACCGCGAACTCAGCGCCAGCTCCGGACTGCGCTTCCACACGGGCGAGATCGTGCTGTCGTCGATCGCTCGGCTCGCGGTGCTGCCGCTACTGGGGATGACGGTCGGCCAGGTGCTGGTCTACGAAGCCGTGCTGCTTCCCGTCATCCTCTTCCACCACGGCAACGTGGGCGTGCCGAAGCGGGCGGACCGGTGGCTGCGCTGGCTCATCGTCACGCCCTGGATGCACTGGGTCCACCACTCGGACTACCAGCCCGAGACCGACTCGAACTATTCCAGCGTGTTTTCCTTCTGGGACCGGATCTTCGGCAGCTTCCGGCTGGTCGCCGATCCGCGCACGCTGACGCTGGGGCTGGAAGACGTGGAGCGACGGCGGGAGTGGGCCACGCTGCCGGGCATGGTGGCCATGCCGTTCCGGCAGCGGCAGGGGCGGCGGCGGGATTCGGCCGATGGTGCGGGGCGCTGAAATGTCCAAACGGGACGCTCTCCCCCGCTCGGTACGCGTCTTCGCACCCGCCTCGGTCTCGAATCTCGGGTGCGGCTTCGACATCTTCGGGATGGCGCTGGAGCGTCCCGGCGACGAGGTCGTGGTGCGCGCCGCGATCGGCACCGGGATCGTCTCGGTGACGGTCACCGGAGACCTCGGACGCGTGCCCACCGATCCAGCACGCAACGCGGCCGCGCTGGCGGTCGAAGGCGTGCTGGCCCGGCTCGGATCGGCGGCGAGCGTCGCGATCGAGGTCCACAAGGGAATCCCGATGGCGTCGGGGCTGGGGGGCAGCGCGGCCAGCGCGGTCGCGGGCGCCGTGGCGGCCGATGCGCTGCTGGGCGGCGACCTGGACCGCACGGCGCTGCTCGAGTGCGCCATGATCGGCGAGCGCAAGGGTTCCGGCGCCAATCACGCCGACAACGCGGCCCCGTCGCTGATCGGCGGCTTCGTGCTGGTCCTGCCGGGCGCGCCTCCGAAGATGGTGCCGCTGCCGACCCCCGACGACCTGGTGGTCGCCGTGGCGCACCCCCACATGGAGGTCGAAACGCGACAGGCGCGGGAGATCCTCGGCGACACCATCCCGCTCATGGCGGGCGTGCGGCAATGGGGCAATGCGGCCGGGATGGTCGCCGGGCTGCTGCAGGGCGACTGGGAGCTGATCGCCCGCTGCATGTGCGATGCGGTGGCCGAGCCGGTGCGGGCGCGTCTGGTGCCCGGGTTCGAGCAGGTGAAGGCGGCCGCCCTCGACGCGGGCGCGGAGGCAGCCGGGCTGTCGGGTTCGGGGCCGTCGGTGCTCGCGCTGTGCCGGGGGCGGCCGGCGGCGGAACGGGTTGCCGCAGCCATGGCGAGAGCCTTCCGCGACGCGGCCGGCGTCAACTCGGACACCGTGGTCTCGGGTGCCCACGCGGGCGGAGCGCGAATCCTGGAGATCGAGTGACCGCGCGATCCGCATGCGGCTGATCAGCACGCGCGGCGGCCCGGAAGCCGGCACCTGGACCTTCCGCGAAGCCCTATTCCTCGGCCAGGCGCCGGACGGCGGACTCTTCGTCCCGGCCTCCCTCCCTCCCCTCCCCAACGCCGACCGCGCGGCCCTGCCCACCCTCACCTTCCCCGAGCGGGCCCTCGTCACCGCGCGCCACCTCCTCGGCACCGAGATCCCCGACGACGTCCTCCACACCATCATCCACGACGCCCTCGACTTCCCCGTCCCCATGCGCGAGATCGAGCCCGGCGTCCACGTCCTCGAGCTCTTCCTCGGCCCCACTCACGCCTTCAAGGACTTCGGCGCCCGCTTCATGGCCCGCGCGATGGCCGCGCTGCGCGACGATGCCGCGCCCCCGGTCACGATCCTCACCGCCACCTCCGGCGACACCGGCGGCGCCGTCGCCCACGCCTTCCACGGCCTGCCGGGCATCCGCGTCGTCGTCCTCTACCCCCTCGGACGAGTCAGTCCCCGGCAGGAGGCCCAGTTCGCCGCGCTGGGCGGCAACGTTACCGCCGTCGCCGTCCGCGGCGCTTTCGACGATTGCCAGCGTCTGGCCCGCCAGGCCTTCGCCGACCGCGGCCTTCGCGCGCGCATCGCCCTCACTTCCGCCAACTCGATCAACATCGGCCGCCTCCTCCCGCAAACCTTCTACTACATCCACGCACTGACCGAACTCGCGCGGACGGCGCCGAATCGCGAACTGGTGGTTTCGGTCCCTTCGGGAAACTTCGGCAACCTCACGGCGGGCCTGATCGCGCGTCGCGCGCTCGGAATGTCCCTCGCGCGCTTCGTCGCCGCGACCAATGAGAACTCCGTCGTGCCGGAATACCTGGCCGGCCACGGCTTCCGCCCCCGCCCCTCCGTCGAGACGATCTCGAGCGCGATGGACGTGGGAGACCCCAGCAACTTCCGGCGGATCGTGCACCTCTTCGGCGGGGACGGCGAGGGTTTGGTACCCGGCGGCCCCGAAATGCCCGCCGACACGCGCAGGCCGGACTCGGTCGCCCCCTCGCGACTCCGCAGGTGCCTCACCGGCTCGTCGTGGACCGACCGCGAGACCCGCGACTGCATCCGCGGCGTGTGGCGGCGGCGGGGCATTGCCATCGACCCGCACACGGCGGTGGGCCTGCTCGGGTTGCGGCGCGAGCTGCGAAGGCGGCCGGCTGCTTGCGGGGTCGTTCTGGCCACCGCCCATCCCGCCAAGTTCGCGGAAACGGTCGAGCCGTTGATCGGGGAGGCGCTCTCGATCCCGCCGGGGATCGCAAGGGTGATGGACCGGCCGAGGCGGTCGATCGAGGTCGATCCGGAGCTGGCGGCGGTGCGGAAGGTACTGCTTCACCGGTCCAGCACCACAACAATGTAAACCGGACTTGTCATTCTGTAATGTGTAATTTACAATTCGAATCATCCGTATCCCCCTGGCGAGCCAATCCCCCATGCTCCAGCGCTTCGACGAACGCAACCGCGACCTGATCGTCAACATCAACGGCAAGCTGGTGCACCGCGACGAGGCGGGCGTCAGCCCCTTCGACTCGGTCGTACAGGGCGGCGACGCCGTGTGGGAGGGGCTGCGGCTCTACGACGGCCGGATCTTCAAGCTCGAGGAGCACCTCGCGCGGCTGCGCTCATCCGCCCTCGCCCTCGCCTTCACCGAGATCCCGACGAGCGACGAGATCATCGCCGAGATCCGCCGCACCCTCGCCGCCAACGAGATGCACGACGGCGTCCACATCCGTCTCACGCTGACCCGCGGCGTCAAATACACCAGCGGCATGGACCCGCGCCTCAACCGGTCCGGGCCCACGCTGATCGTGCTGGCCGAGCACAAGGCGCCCGTCTACGACCGCTCGGGCCTGCGCCTGATCACCAGTTCGCTCCGCCGCTTCGCCCCCGACGCGCTCGACCCCAAGATCCACCACGCCAACCTGCTCCAGTCCATCATGGCCAAGATCGAGGCCAACGCGGCCGGCGCCGACGACGCCCTGATGCTCGACCGGCGCGGCTTCATCGCCGAGACGAACGCGACCAATTTCTTCATTGTCTCGGGCAGGGCGGTGATGACCAGCCACGCGGTCGCCTGTCCGGAGGGGATCACACGGGAAACGGTACTCGAACTCTGCGCCGCCAACGGCATCCCGGCGCGGGTGAAGGACCTTTCGCTGACGGAGGCCTACCGAGCGGACGAGGCCTTCTGCACGGGAACGATGGGCGAGCTGGCCAGCGTGACCGAGATTGATGGGAGGACGATCGGGGACGGGAGGCCCGGGGCGGTGACGGCGCGCATCAGTGACCTGTTTCGGACATTGACCGAGAGGTCCGGCAACCGGATCTAGCCGCTGCCGATCCCGAGGTTGGCTATCCCGTGCGGATCGAGGCAAGTAGTTCCGCGCCCGTATCACACATGATAATCCGGTCACCGATACGAGCGATTCGATCCGGGTCGGTGATTTCGTCCAGCAGCCGGGCAAGTTGCTCGGCCGTCTCGGCACCGAATTTCAGCTTCGCCAGACGACAGACCATTGTAGCACGCCCTCGCCCCAGCCCTTCCCGGTGCGCTCGTTCCTTTAGTTCCTCCACACCTGCATAGGTCATTCCCGCCTCCTTAAGCGATTTCACCCGCCGCAGAACTTTCGGGTCAGTACCCCACGATTCCGCCGCCCCCAGAATCCATTCTCGAAACGCCTCGCGTAGTCTCTTGAATTGTGGTCCTGGGTATTCGTCAAGCACCGCACGGACGACTCGCACCACGTTTTCAGCCGAGGAATCCCTCTCCAGGCTGGAGATCCATGAAACCACGTTCCCCGTTGGTAGACTTTGGCCAGCCCGGTCCCGAAGGTCAAGTACCTCATGCCGTAGCCTTGGCTGACGGCTGGCCAACCACCCCTGCACGGGTTCGATCAACTCGAAGACTTCGTCAGCCACCGTCCACCGATGACGTCCGTTGTAGATCGTCGTGGCCAGCACCGGCGGCAACAATCCACCAGTCCCAAACCGCGTGAACGAACGCCACTCCCCAGTAGACTGTGGTAGGCTACGGCGATGTGATAGAACGTCCTCGCGGCCATGTAGGCGTCCGAATCGGACTGGAACTCCAGGAAGAGCAAAAGGAAGCGGGAGCTTCCTCGAAAGTGGATCTTCCAAACCAGGTCGGCCTGCGAGCGAACCAGCCCGGTGGTAGTCCCTTCGGTTGCCAGGTTTTCGTCAGGAGACACGGGCATTCCGATAGCGGGATGGGACTACTTCTCGACGAGCGGCGTGCGCCTCAGTCCTAGGCGTCGAAGAACGCGGCTTGCGGCACCCATAACCGTGCGGGCACCTTGCGGCTGACACCCACGAGCGACGCGGCAACCACGCCGCACCATGAGCCGGAGTCAGCCATGCCGCACCGATCCCTGCGCCCCGCCACCCTCCTTTGCCGGGCTCGTCGCAACTCGCCAACGATGCGGCCCTCACTCTTCGGCGCGGCGGCCCTCGCTCTTACCGCCGCCTGCTCCCCCTACCCGCCCCCGCCCGACACCGCCCGCGACCCCGTCGTCGACACCCTGCACGGCATCGCTATCACCGACGACTACCGCTGGCTCGAGGACCAGGACAGCCCGGGGACGCGCGCCTGGATCGCCGAGCAGAACGCGTATGCCGAGCGCATCGTCGGAGACACGCCGCTGCGCCGGGACCTGGAGGCGCGCCTGCGCGAACTGACGAACGTGCCCGGGCCGCTGTTCCCCCGCCGCGCCGGCAACTTCGAGTACTTCACGATACGCACGCCGGATCGCGAGGTGGCCGCCATCTACCGCCGCCCCGCGCCCGAGGAGCCCCAGCGCGACCCGGTCGACCCGGGCGGCGACTTCGAGATGGTCATCGACCCGCTCGACATCCACCCGGACGGCACCACGAGCGTGAGCGTCCGCGACTTCTCGCCGGACGGCGACCTGCTCATGTACGCGATCCGCGACGGTGGGCAGGACGAGGTGCAGATCCGGATCCGCGACCTCGCGATCGGCGAGGACCTGCCCGACCGGCTGCCGAACTTCCTGTACGGGTCGACCTTCTTCGACCCGGATGGCACGGGCTTCTACTACACGTGGCGGTCGCGGGAAGTCGGTCCCCGGGTGCGGCATCACACCCTCGGCACCGATCTCGCCGACGACACCGAGCTCTTCGGCGAGGGGCACGGACCCGAGACGTTCATCAACGTCAGCCAGGGCGCCGGCGGCCGCTACATGGTGTACAACGTGCGGCACGGCTGGGCGCGCGGGGACGTGTACCTGCACGACCTGGAGGCCGGCACTGACCCACGGCCGATCAGCGTGGGTGCTCCGGCGCGCTTCCAGACCCGCTTCATGGACGACGAGATCTACTTGCTCACCAACCTGGACGCGCCGAAGAACCGGGTGGTGGCAGTGGACCTGCGCGACCCGGACCCCGATCCCGCCAACTGGCGCGAAGTGATCGCCGAGACCGACGACCTGCTCACCGGCTACCAGGTCATCGACGGCGCGATCTATGCGGACTACCTCCACAACGTCAGCAGCAGGATCGTGCGCTACGACCTGGACGGGACGGTGACCGGGGGAATCCCCGTTCCCGAACACCATGTGGCGACGCTGCGGCCGTGGGGTGACGGCGCGGGACTGCTCACCCTTCAATCCCTCGTCACGCCCTCCCATATCGTCAGGGTCGATCTGGAGACGATGGAGACCGAGCCGTGGCTTCCGTCGGCGGTGCCCTTCGACGCGGCGGGCTACGAGGTGAGGCAGGTGTGGTACACGTCGGCGGACGGGACGGAGGCGCCGATGTACCTGGCGCACCGGCGGGGGCTTGAGCCCGATGGGGATACGCCGACGCTGCTGTACGGGTACGGCGGCTTCAACTCGAGCAACCTGCCCCGCTTCAACAACTCGGCGGCCGCGTGGATGGAAAAGGGCGGTGTCTATGCGCTGGCGACGCTCCGCGGCGGGGGCGAGTTCGGCGAGGAGTGGCACCGGGCGGGGATGCTCGAGAACAAGCCGAACGTGTTCGCCGACTTCATCGCGGCGGCGGAGTGGCTGATCGCGAACGGGTACACGAATCCGGACCGGCTGGCGATTCGCGGGGTGAGCAACGGCGGGCTGCTGGTGGGCGCGTCGCTGACGAAGCGGCCCGACCTCTTCCGCGCGGTCTTCTGCGGCCTGCCCGATCTGGACATGGTGCGCTTCTACCAGTTCACCGATTCGAACAACATGCCGGCGCTGCTCGAATACGGGAACGCGGCGGTGGAGGAGGAGTTCGAGGTGCTGCGGACGTTCTCGCCGTACCAGAATGTGCGCGACGGGGTGGACTATCCGGCGGTGATGTTGACGCAGGGCGACCTGGACACGCGGGTGCCGCCGCTGCAGGCTCGGAAGATGGCGGCACGGCTCCAGGCGGCGACGAGTTCCGGGCTGCCGGTGATCCTGGATTATGACCCGCGCACGGGGCACGCGGGCGGACGGACGTTCAGCCGGAATGTGCGGAATTCGGCGATGGAGCTGGCGTTCCTGCTGGGGCAGCTTGGAGTTGACATGGAGGTGGTACAGTGACGCACCGGACCTTGGGCTTCGTTTTCCTCGCGGCGGTCGCGGTCGCGGCCCCGCCACCCCTCACAGCCCAGTGCGACGACTGCGTCTTTCCCGGCGAGACCTGGGATGTGGTGCGCGGGGCCGAGCTTGCCGAGCACGGCTGGGATGCAGAAACGCTTCGGCGTGCCTCCGCCTTCCTGCGGGACAGCGCCAACTCGACCGGCGTGGTCGTTGCGCACAAGGGCCGCGTCGTCTTCTCCTTCGGCGACATCGAGGAGCTGTCGTACCTGGCCTCTGTCCGCAAGAGCATCCTGGCCATGCTGTACGGGCACTGGGTCGAGAACGGCGTCATCGACCTCGACGCGACGATGCAGGACCTCGGCGTTGACGACATCGGCGGCCTCCTCCCGATCGAACGGCAGGCCACGGTCGATCACCTGGTCACGGCGCGTTCAGGCGTCTACCACCCCGCGTCCAACTCCGGCGACAACCTGGCCGACGCGCCTCCGCGCGGCTCTCAGCAGCCCGGCACCTACATGCTGTACAGCAACTGGGACTTCAACGCCGCGGGCGCCGTCTTCGAGCAGCTCACCGGGCGGAACATCTACGACGAGGCGCAGGCGCAGCTGGCCATCCCGATCGACTTCGAGGATTGGGACCGTTCGATGCAGCGAAAGAGCGGCAACCTGAGCGTCTCGCGGAATCCGGCCTATCACTTCTGGCTCTCCACGCGGGACATGGCGCGCATTGGCCATCTGATGCTCAACGAAGGCGCATGGGGCGGCGAGCAGGTGATCTCGCGGGATTGGGCGCGGCGGATCGTCAGCGTGGTCACGCCGCTCGAGGAGATGAACCCGCCGGGAAGACGCGACGGCTACTTCGGGTACGGGTACATGTGGTGGGTCTTCGACGGGCCGCGGGTCAGCGGCCCCTTCGAGGGCGCCTACTCCGGGAGGGGCGCCGTGGGACAGTGGATCAGCGTGTTTCCGGCACTCGACCTGGTGATCGCACACAAGACCAAGTCCGCCTAGGGGCGCACCACGGCGTGGAGGTCGTGGCAGCGGCTCGTGGAGTTGTTGTTCGAGGCGCATGGGGTGGAGATGGCGGGGGGGTATCCGTGGGCCCGCGGCCCCTGAGGCAACGCCCCTAAGGCCCGAGCGCTCCGATCGGTATCACGCCCACGCCATCCGGCCTCGTGTATCCGTATCCGCTGGCCACAATCACTCCAAGAGCCATCGGCGGGCCAGCCACTCGCTGATCCACGCGCTCGGCAAGCCGGAGCAGGTTGCGTGCACCTTCCTCGACCCTCTTCGGCCCCAGCTTCACTTCGAAGGCCGCCCATCGGCCGTCGTGGGCCTGCACCACGGCATCGACTTCGAGCCTTCCGTCCTCGCGGTAGTGGAAGACCTCGGCGTCGGCGGCCTGCCCGTAGACGCGGAGATCGCGCACGACCATCGATTCGAAGAGGAGCCCGAGGAACTTGAAGTCCCTGAGCAACCGGTCCGGATTGGCGCCCAGCGCGGCCACGGCCAGGGACGGATCTACAAAGTGACGGATTGGACGCTTGCGCAGGACCGCCCGCGAACGCAGGTGAGTCGCCCAGGCCGGCTGGTTTTCGACGATCATCGTTCTCTCAAGGGCATTGAGATAGTCCGCAGCGGTGTGCGGCTTTATCCCCCCGTCCTCCCGGCCTCCCAGATCAGCGGCGAGTTTTGACGTTGCAACGGCGGTGCCGACATTTCGAGCAAGCGAACGCAGGAGCAGTCTCACGCGTTGCGGGTCCCGGCGAACGCCGTCCACAGCCCGTATGTCTACGCGGGCCACCTCGTCCACCTGGCCGCGATTGGCGCGCAGGGCACGCTGCAGAGGCCAGTCCACACTCTCGGGCCATCCGCCGCGACAGATGAGTTCGGCCACCTCCCCGAGGGGAATCGCGTGTTCCCCGGCACTGGGAGGTTCCCCCTCGAGCAGCCGCTTCAACGAAATGGCGCCTGAAGACCGATCCGCCTCGTGCAGGGACATGGGACGCAGGCGCAGCAGGACGATGCGACGCATTCCAGTGTGGCGGGTGGCGTCATCCGCCGGAATCGCCGATCCGGTGAGGATGAACTGGCCGGGCGCACGCCGATCGTCGACCGCCCGTCTCACGTGGTTCCAGACTCCGGGCTGCAGCTGCCACTCATCGATCAGCCGGGGCGGCGGGCCCTTGAGCACTTCCGCCGGATCGGCCTCCGCCAGGTGGCGGGCGTCTTCGTCGACATCGAGCAGCACTTCGCTCGCGGCGAACTCCCTCGCGGTCGTGGTCTTGCCGCAACCGCGTACACCCTCTATCACGACGCAGCCGGTTGCGCGGAGGAGTTCGCGTATCTCCCGATCGGCGGTTCTGGGAAGGTATCGCCTCATCGGTGAGCCTGACGGCGGGAGCTTGGTGCGACCCTATCGGTAGGGCCGACACCGGAACCTAACCTCGTCGGATTGATCCACGCAATGTGTAACGGCAGAAATACTACGGCGATAGCGGCAGGAATATGACGTTTGTACCGGCAGAAATACGACACCATCACCGGCAGAAACATGACACCGAGTCACGACAATGTATAGTTTACATTACATTTTGTAATGTGTATTTTACATTTCTCGTCAACCTACCCCGGCATCCTCCGGAACAACCGCAACAGCGACCAGAACGCCAGCGCATACATGACCGCCCCCAGCAGGAACGGCGCCCCCGGCAGCTCGATCGGGGCGCTCGGCGACGTAAAGTAGCTGAACAGCCCCGCGGTAAAGATCAGCGGCGCAAGAATGCTCGTCAGGCTCATCAGCGACGTGATGCCGCCCTGCACCTTGCCCTGGTCCTCCGGCGGTACGGCACCGGCCACCAGGCTCTGGATCGCCGGCCCCGCCACGCCCCCGATCGACCCGAAGACGATGAACGCGAAGAGCATCCACCCCGCCGTGGCCAGGCCGTACCCGAGGTAGGTGATCACGGCCGTGACCAGACCGTACAGGATCGCGCGCCGTTCTCCCAGCCATTTGATGACCGGACGCACCAGTCCCCCCTGAACGATCGCCGCCATCACCCCCACCAGCATCAGCGAAAACCCGTTCATCTGTTCGTCCCAGCCGAACTTGTGGCCGGTGTAGAGGACCCAGACGGTTTCGAGTCCCCGCTGCGCGAGCACGACGAATACGAAGGCGGCGGTGAGGCCCGCGACCAGCGGGTAGGAGCCGAGCACGTGGAGGCTGCCCACGGGATTCGCCTTCTTCCAGCTGAAGGCGTCGCGCTTATCGGGAGGCAGCGATTCGGGCAGCACGAAGAAGCCATAGAGCCAGTTCACCAGCGCCAGGCCGGCCGACACGAAGAACGGCAGCCGCAGGTCGATCCCTCCCAGCACCCCGCCCAGGCCGGGTCCGAAGATGAACCCCAGCCCGAAAGCAACCCCGATCAGGCCGAAATTGCGGGCGCGGTCCTCGGGCTTCGACACATCCGCGATATAGGCGTTCGCCGTCGTGATGCTCGCGCCCATGATGCCCGCGACGAGCCGTCCGACGAAAAGCCACGCCAGCGTCGGCGCGAACCCCATGATGATGTAATCCACGCCCAGGCCGAAGAGCGAAATGAGGATGACGGGCCTGCGCCCGACGCGGTCCGACAATGCGCCCAGCACCGGCGCGAAGATGAACTGGGTGAGGGCGTAGGTAGCTGCGAGAACACCGAACCAGCGCCCGGCCAGCGCGGTGCTTCCGCCGGCGAAGTCCTTGATCAACTCGGGAAGAATCGGGATGATGATGCCGATACCCAGCACATCGATGAACACCGTGATCAGGATGAAGATCATGGCCGCCTGGCGGCCCCTGCCACTTTCCGTCACACGAATCCTCCCCCGGGGAATGTCGCCGTCGGGCAGGCGCTCCCGGCGGAGCAGGTAATCTATGGATTTCGACGCCTTCGAGAGAGAAGCCCGCGAGGTCTTCGACGAGATCCCGCTGCGATACCGGGACGGAGTCGACGGGCTGACCATTCACCGCGAGGCGCTGACCCACCCCCGCTTCCCGCATGTGTATACCCTGGGCGAGTGCGTGACCGAGGCGTACCCGTCGAGTTGGGAGGGGCCCGAGACGGTGCGGTCGGTCGTCCTCCTCTACTGGGGGTCTTTCAGGGCGCTGGCCGAGGTCGACCGCGGCTTCGACTGGTCGGAACAGATCTGGGAGACGCTGACCCACGAGCTCCGCCACCACCTGGAGTCGCTCGCGGACACCGACGATCTGCGCGGCGTCGACTACGCGATGGAGCAGACCTTCCAGCGGCACGATGGCGGTGACTTCGACCCGGAGTACTACCGCCACGGCGACCGCATCGGCCCGGGTGTATACGCCGCCGAGGACGAGGTCTACATCGAGCAGCGGTGGAAGACGGCCGACTTTGCGCGGGCCGACCGGGTCCGGTTCACCTGGGCCGGACGATCATACGAGATCGCGCACCCGGTGGAGCTGGGCGACTACCACTTCATCCGCATCGTGGACGGAGTGCCGGCGCCACCGTACCTTGAGCTTGTGCTGGTGCGGCGATCCTCGTGGATGGAGCGAGCGCGCGCGGCGATGCGGCGAACGGGGATCGACATCTACGAGTCGGATGCGGTGGCGCGGGAGAGCTGGCGCGGACGCCGCCGCTGAAAGCAGAAGCGAACCAGGCCGGTACATTTCGTGCAGTGAATCGGACGAGTGGACCCACCTCAGCTGGAGAGGATTTGCAATGACCGGGAAGATGTTCTTGAGCAACGGGGAAATCAGGACTCGCCCCGGGATGATGGCAACGGCAGCCCTGCTCGCGTTGACAGCGGCCGGATGTGCGTCCGGTGGGGGCGGCGGTGCCGAGGAAGACAGTACGCCGCTCCCCGAACAGCGACGCAACGTGCTGCGCGTGGGAGGATACCGGGCGGTAGAGATGTACAACGAGGCGGGCATCGGCGTGCGGACGCTGGAAATGCCGGCGGCGACCGTGTGGGGTGTCGTGGGCGGCGTCTACGAGCAGATGGGGATTCCGGTGGAACAGGCCGATCCGCGCGTAATGCAGATCGGGAACCAGGGCTACACGGCCAGGCGGATCGAGCGCGACCGCATGAACGCCTTCGTCGATTGCGGTTCGGACCTGGCGGGCCCGCTGGCCAACCAGTACGACGTCACCCTCGCCGTCGTGACCAGGCTCACGGCCAAGGGCGAGGAAAGCACCGAGATCCTCACGATGGTGGACGCCTACGGCCGGCCGCGCGCGGTCAGCGGCAACCCGCTCCACTGCCAGTCACGGGGAGAGCTGGAAAAGAGGATCGCGCAGAGGATCGCGGAGGCGCTCGGGCTGGAGCCGTCCTGACGGGGAATCAGCAGGACAGGCAGGTGTGGTTGTTCTTCGACCCGAGTTCCTCGAGCAGCACGACGGTCGCCGGGAATGGCTGAAGGCGCTGGATGGGTCCGTTGGCCATGTCGGCCGTGGTCTGTCCCCTGCGGCTGACGACCGTCACATCCGCACCGTGATCCACCAGGTACAGCACGAGTTCGCTGTCCCCGCGTGACGCGGCGTGGTGCAGCGCCGTGTACGCGTTGTGGTCGCGCAGGTTGACGTCGGCGCCGCACTCCTCGACGAGGAACTTCACCGCCGCCAGCCAGTTGTCGGGCACGTGACGGTGCGCGTTGCCCGCAAAGGACTGACCGTACCCGACGCCCGACGCTGCGTGGATCGGATGGATCGCCGGGCCGCCGGTTGGGACCGGAGGGAGTCCGGACGGGTCGGTTTCCTCGGCTGCTTCGGCGCCTTGTTCGGCCGGCGGGGGGCGGCGGCGGCGCTGGGGAGGCTTCATGGTCGGGATGGAGGGATCGGCGCCGTGGTCCTTCAGGAGGCGCATTGCGTCGATATCGAGGGCGTAGGCGGCCCTCCAGAATGGGGTGGCACCCTTGAGGTTGATTCCGCTGCCGCGAAGTACGCCGAAGGTGTACTCCATGTACCAGAGATGGCTGTTCAGGCGGGCGTTGGGGTCGGCACCGGCCTCGAGGAGCGCTTCGAGCATCTGCAGGTGTGTGGTGTTCTGCCGGAGATGCTCGGTCGGATGCGAATACGACGCGCGCGGCGCCCACTGCCGTTCAAGGACGGCGAAGAGCGGCCCCGTGCCCGCTGCGCTGGTGAGGTTGGGGTCGGCCCCGCGCTCGAGGAGCAGCAAAGCGAGGTCGAACTGGCCGTTCACGGTGGCCATGAGGAGCGGCGTTGTCCGATCCCCGCCTGACGGCTGGTTGATGGCGGCGCCGCCTTCGAGGAGGGCGAAGACCGCCGCAGTGTGTCCCTGGCGGACGGCGTGCAGCAACGGGGTGAGTCCGCCCCACGCGCCGACCATCTGGGCGTAGGACAAGGGGCGTGGCTCTTCGTCCTCGTCCGCTTCGGACTCGGCCGCGTCTTCGGATGCGGCCGCCGCTTCCTCCTCCGTCTCGCCGCCCTCGGCCTCCCCTTCGCTGTTGCCGCCCGGCTCGGCCACGGCTTCACCCTCGCCCTCGTTTTCGCCCTCCTCCTCCGCCCGTCCGTCATCGGCCGGATCCGGCACGTCGGGCCACTTGCGCTGTATCTCGCGGGACGCCTCGATCGCGGCCTGCACCTGACTCGGGGTGGGCTGCCAATCGGGGCCGCCGCCCTCCTTCTCCTTGAAGTCGGCCAGGAACTGGGAGAGGCGTCGCTCGGCGGCCGCATCGGCCTTCGACTGTTCGTCCACGTCCATCGAACGGGCCGTGATCGCGGGATCGGCGCCTGCGGCCAGCAGCGCTTCGATGGCCTCGATCCGGTTCGCGGCAGCGGCAAAGATCAGCGGCGTCTGGCCCCAGGCCCCTTCGCGGCCGTCAACGTCGGCGCCGCCCTCGACCAGCGCTGCGATGACACCCGGATCGCCTGACGCGGCGGCCAGGTGGAGCGGCGCGGCGGCCGAGTTGGTCGTGACGGCGTTGGGATCACTCCCTGCGCGCAGCAGCAGCACCGCCACAGCCTCGTGCGTGCCGCGTGCGGCGAGGTGCAGCGGCGTGTAGTGCCCGATACGCGTCCCGGCATCCACCCTCGCGCCGGCGTAGAGAAGCACTTCGCACAGCGACGCGTCGCCGCGTTCGGCCGCCCAGTGCAGCGCGGTCATGCCGTCGCCCTGGGGTGCGTTCACGTCGGCACCCTCGCGCAGCAGCCGGCGGACCGCGTCCAGGTCGCCCCGCTGCGCGGCGTCGGCCACGGGGGACTCCGTCGCGGCTTCGGGTGCGTCGGCCACGGCGGCCACGGGCGCGGCCACCACCACCCACGACACCGCCGCCGCCCCAATCGCCCACACCAACACCGGCCCGCCCCGGCGTCCCCGCGCCCCGCGTGCGCTCACGGGCCCGCAGTCACATCCAGCGAGAACTCCCCCGTCGCGTCCCCGAACCGCTCCATGTCCGTGTGGCCGAGCCGGTGCAGCAGCGTGGTGAACACGTTCGCCATCGGCGTGCCCGCCTCGGCCTCGAGGTGCAGGCCCCCGTTCAGCCGCCCGTTCGCGCCGCCCATCAGGACAAGCGGACAGCGGCGGTGGTTGTGCAGATTGGCGTCGCCCATCGGCGAGCCCCAGATGATCATGGAGCGGTCCAGCAGGCTCGCATCGCCGTCCATCGTCTCCTCGAGCCGCTGCAGGAAATAGGCCATCTGGCCCGTGCGGTACTGGCAGATCTTGTTGAACTCCAGAATCGCCTTCTCGCGGCCGCCGTGGTGCGAGGCGGGGTGGAACGCGCGGTCGGACCCGCTCTCCGGGAAGGTGCGGTTGGAGGCGTCCCGCCCGGTCTTGAAGGCGATCACGCGGGTCGCGTCGGTCTCGAAGGCCAGCACCTGGAGGTCGAACATCAGCCGCATGTGCTCGGAGAAGGAGTCCGGCACGCCGGGCGGCGCCCCCGGCAGCTCCCGCTCCTCGCCGCTGGTGTTGCGCGCCTCGACCCGCTCGATCCGCCGCTCGATCTCGCGCACGCTGTCGAGATATCGGTCGACCCGGCCGCGGTCCACCGCCCCCAGCTGCCGCCTCAGCCCCGACACCTCCTCCGCCACCCAGTCCAGAATGCTGCCGTGGGTGCGGCGCCGGCGCGCCCGCTCCTCGGGACTGCCGCCGGCTCCGAAGAGCATGTCGAAGGCGGCCCTCGGATTGCGGATCATCGGCAGCGGCGTCGTGGGCGAGGACCAGCTGATCGAATCGGTGTACGCGCACGAGTAGTTGTAGTCGCAGCCACCACCCTTGTCGGTCCGCTCGATGCAGAGCTGCAACGACGGGAGCGCGGTTTCCTGGCCGAAGCGCTGGGCGTGCAGCTGGTCGAGGGATGTGCCGCAGAAGAGGTCCGACCCCTGCGTCTGCCTGGGGTGGGACTGCGTGAGGAAGACGGCGCTGGAGCGGAAGTGGTCGCCGCCGACCTCCTGCGCCTCGAAGGCCTCCGCCATCCGCACGTCGGTGTTGGACACGATCGTCATGTGATCGCGCCAGGCTTCGAGCGGCTTCAGGACGTTGGCGTCGCCCAACTCGAAGTCGCGCCCTGTGGCGGCGGGAGCGAAGAGATGCTGATCGGCGCCCCATTCGTTGCAGCCGGCAACTCCGTGCACCTCCTCGATGCATACCAGCCGGGTCGGTTGCGCGGCGTCCGCTTGCGCCCTGAGGCGGCCCGCCGGGATCATGGCGTCCAGCAACGGGAGCGCCACCGTCGCGCCGACGCCCCGGAGAAACGTGCGGCGCTCAACCGCCCTGCCGGTCAGAAAGTGCATCTGCCCTCGTGTTCTATGCCTTGCCGTGATCGTCGCAGTGGTCGCCGTGCGGGTGGTGCAACCGTCCGTCGACCACGTAGTCGATGTGGCCGTCGTGCTCGACCGCCTCGTGGCCGCAGCCCGCACCGTGAACGTGCCTGTCGATATGGTACACCCGGCAGTGTTGCTCGTCGCGTTTCATTGGTCCTCTCCAGTCAACTCGGGGCTTTCAATAACCGGCGCCATCGCCGTCGCCGTCCGCAGCCGCCTGCTTCATCCGGAAGGCGATGCTGCCTGTTACCCCGGTAATGAACGAGTGGATCCGGTAGTCGTTTTCCGCCGCCCCGGCCGCGATCGCGCGGACCGCGGGCTGGTCCCGGTAATCTAGCGCGCGCCCCAGCGCGTACGCCATGAGCCCCTGCGTGAACTGCCGCACAATCGGGATCGGCCGCTTGAGCAGAACCTCCGACAGGTCGCCCGGCGTCTCAATCTCGGTGCCGTCGTAGTAGGTGCCGCGCGTGTCGAGCTCCGCCCCGTCCTCGCGGATCCGCCACTGCCCCGTAACGTCGAAGTTGTCGAGCGCAAGGCCGATCGGATCGATGAAGTTGTGGCACGACGCGCAGCTCGGGTTGGCGCTGTGCATCTCCAGTCGCTCGCGCGTGCTCAGCGGCCGGCCTTCCACCGCGCTCTCGGTCTCCTCCAGGTCAGGTATCCCGGGCGGCGGCGGCGGCGGCGAGCCCAGCAGCACCTCCATCACCCACTTGCCACGGAGAACCGGCGAGGTGCGGTTCCCCAGCGACGTCTGGACGAGCACGCTGCCGTGGCCAAGGACGCCGCGCCGGCGGTCGTCGGGATACGCGACCCGCCGAAACGCTTCGCCCTGCACTCCCTCGATCCCGTAATGACGCGCCAGCCGCTCGTTCACGAAAGTGTAGTCGGCCCGCAGAAGGTCGAGCAGGCTGCCGTCCTCACGCACCAGTTCGTGGAAAAACAGCTCGGTCTCGCGCCGCATCGCCCGCGCCAGCTGCTCGCTGTAGTTCGGGAAGCGGAGCGCATCGGGACTGATCTTGTCCACGTCCTGCAGCCGCAGCCACAGCGACGCGAACCGGGTGCCGAGCGCCTCGGAGCGGGGATCGGCCAGCATCCGCCGGGTCTGAGCCTCCAGCACCGCCGGGTCCGAGAGCGAACCGTCGCGCGCGGCAGCTTGCAGCTCGGCATCGGGCGCCCTCCCCCACAGGAAAAACGACAGCCGCGCCGCGAGGTCCTCGGGGGCCAGCGGATAGATCTCCCCGGGCTGCACGCCGGCAGGCTCGCCTTCCATTCGGAAGAGGAAGTGGGGGGATGAAAGAACGGCTTCCAGCGACATCCTGACCCCGGCCTCGAACCCGCCGTCCTCGCTGCCGAGGCGGTAAAAGTCGAGAAGGTCGTCCACCTCGTCACCGTCGAGGTCGCGGCCGTAGGCGTCGGCCGCCAGCCTCGAGACGATTTCGCGGGCACAGGGCAGCTCCTCGGCGGCAGTCGTGGGACGGCACGAGAAGACCCGGCGGCGCGCATCGAAGTCGGACACGCCGGTGGGGTTGTGCGGCCCCTCGACCGTCAGGCTCATCAGGTGCGGGAGCGATGTGGTGCCGTAGCTCGTCTCGGTCCCGGTGAGCGACCAGTCGTGGGGGCGGATGAGGTCCTCGTAGGGGCCCTCCATGCGGCGTACGAAGGCGGCGACGAGGCGGTGCTCGCCGGCGGGGATCAGGACCGGGTCCGTGCGGACCGGGAAGCCCTTGCGGCCCTGGAAATCGATGTCGCCGCCGTAGCGGACCAGCGCGACGCGGACCCCGTCGACCGAGATGTCGATGTCGTGGAAGCGCTCCCCCCACCCCGACATGAAGGACATCTCGAAGGTGTATTCGCCGTCGGCCGGGAAGGAGTGCAGCGCGCTGATGCCGCCGCGGGTGCCGAACGGGGCGCCTTCGACGCGATCCCACTCATGCTGGGAGACGGTGGGCGGGTTGGTGTAGGTGGTGGCGGCGGGTGCCGCGTCGCGATCGCCGACCGCGCGGCGCGCGATTTCGGAGGCCGCGGCCAGGTAGGCGTCCATGAGGGTGGGGGACAGAGGCTGCGACGTGGCGATGTTGTCGAAGCCGGCGGTGA
This sequence comes from Gemmatimonadota bacterium, assembly GCA_022826565.1. Classification (GTDB taxonomy): domain Bacteria; phylum Gemmatimonadota; class Gemmatimonadetes; order Longimicrobiales; family Gaopeijiaceae; genus Bin94. The sequence continues at coordinate 47,061 of JAJDUP010000031.1, forward strand.
TCTGGTCGGCGGGGAGCCATTCCTCGGGGTCGACGGTGAGGCCCAGCAGGTCGTGGATGACGCGGGCGTACTCGGCGCGGTTGAGGCGCTGGAAGGGGCGGGTGCCGGCCCAGGGACGGGTGGAGGCGGCCTCGTCGACGATGTCTTCGAGCGTTTCGGCGAGAGCGGTGAGGGTGTCGGCGGTGGGGCGGCGGGCGCCGGGCGGCGGCATCATGCCCGCGCGGAGCTTGCGGATCATGCGTTCGGCGGTCTCGGCGTGCTCGTCCGCGCGGGCGACGTCGAAATCGACCAGCGAGAGATTGCCCCGGAAGCTGCGCTCGTTGTGGCAGCGGGTGCAGTAGCGGTCGACGACCTCGGTGAGGGCTGCGGGAGTGGGGTCGATGGGGCGGGCGGTGGTGGGGTCGGCGGCGGTGGTGCCGACGGGGGGGTAGGGCTGCCGGACCGCCGGGTCAGGCGTCGTTGTGCCCGCGAACTCCGGGGACCCACGCAATCCCGCCAATGACACCGTCGCGCTCAGGACGGCCAGGAGCGCCAGGTACTTCGTCAACGCCGTTGCCTCCGGGGTGGGTCGGTACGTGCCGGGATCGGTTAAAGGGTAAGATCGCTCAGGACTCCGCGGGAGGGCCAGAGGCTTGGGCGCGTCGATACTAAATATGCATGTTTAGTAAACTGACCCATGCGGGCATCCAGCAGGCCATACCACAGTGTAACCTAATGGTTTAGTAAACATTTTTGTTAAGCATGTGACAAGAGCATCACCGGCGTGCCAGTAACGCCGTTGCCCGGTTCACGATCCGTGTTTCGAGTTCCGTGAACAGGCCGGCGTCGGCGGTGACGAGGGCACCCACGTTCCCCTGCCCCACTCCAGCTGACTCCAGGGCCCGCCGCGCGGCGGCGTCATCGCCCTCGACCTCCGCAACCACGCCCTGCAGATAGCGCACCAGGCGCTCTTCGGGCTCGTAGGGTCGGCCCTGTCCCAGCGACTCCGGCCATAGCAGCGCGGCCTCGAGGTGCTCCCGAGCGCTCGCGGTGCGGCCGGCCTCCAGTTCGTCCAGCGCGGTGGCCATGTGGGCCAACTCGTAGAGGCGGTGGCTTTCCCGCGCGTTCTCCGACGGGAGCACGCGCGTGGAGGCCAGCACCTCGACAGCTTCGGCGGGGCGATTCAGGCTCAGCAGGCCGCGCACGTGCAGCAGGGCGAGGTTGAAATCGTCCGGGAAGTTCTCACGCGCCCGGGCCGACAGCGCCACGGCTTCGTCCCACGCGCCGGCGTTCTGGGTGTGCCGGATAAGCGCGATACGCAGGATGCGGTCGGCCGGATCGAGCTCCGCCGCGCGGGCCAGGTCGGCGCCGGGGTCGCGGCCGTGCGCCTGTTGCAGCAGGTAGCCGCGGGCTGCGTAGGCCGGGCCGTAGTCGGGTTCGTTGCCGAGCGCGGCCAGTATGGCGGCGGCCTCGTCGTCCCGGTCGAGCGCCCAGAGGTTGAGTCCGTGCAGGTAGCGCCACGACCAGTGGCCGCTCTGGTCGGCAGCCCAGCGCAGGACGGGCAGCGTCTCCGTACGGAAGGGGAAGACGAAGGCGAGGTCGTTGCCGGAGAGGGCTTCGAGCGCGGCGCCGTCGCTCTGCAGGAATGCCCGCCAGGCGGTCGAAAGCGGCCCGCCGCCGATCTCGTCGGCCAACTCCAGCAACGCGAGCGCGTCGTCGTTGAGGCCGAGGTTCGCGTAGCCGATCGCCAGTTCCAATAGCGACTGTCCGGGGAATTCGCTGCGCATCGAGCCGATCAGCGCTTGCCGGTTGTCTTCGGTCGGCTCCGCGAGGTACCGCTCCGCGAATACGAAGTGGTGGAGCGGGTCCATGCGCAGCAATCGCTCCAGCGCGGGCTGGGCTCCATCGCCGGTGCCGATTCGGCGCCCCGTCAACGCCAGCAATTGCCAGCCCGGGACGCTCTGCACGTCGTATTCGAGTGCCGACGCGGCATATCCCAGGGCTTCCGACCACTCCCCCGCCCCGGCCATGATCTCGGCTAGCTGCACATACGCCGCCGCCCGGAAGGCCACCGCGCGCGCCGCCCACCCGAAGGCGTCGCGCGCGTCGGCTTCCATGCCGAGCGCGCGGTACAGGTTCCCGGCCAGGAAGTTGGCCTCGGCGTCGTAGGTGTCGAGCTGGAGCGCCCGGCGCGCATGCGTCAGCCCCTCTTCGTAACGGGCCGACCTCAGCGCCAGGGCTCCCAGGCCGAGCAGCGCCCCGCGGTTCCAAGGCTCCAGCGCGGCGGCCTCCTCGTACAGCGCCCGCGCCTCGGGATAGCGGCGGCCCTTGGCCAGCTCGCGTGCCTCGAATACCAGGCGGTCCGCCTCGGGGATGCTCGACCACGCGCCCGGATCGACCTCGAACGGCCGGTCCAGCATGCGCCCCGCCGGATCGGAGTTGTAGTCGAGATCGAGTTCCGGGAGCGCCACGCGGAAGGGCTCGTCCGCCGCGACTTCGAAGGTCGCCTCCAACGGCTGCAGCGCGGCCATCTCCACCGCCTCGGCCGCGACTTCATCACCCCCCGACCAAACCTGCAACGTGCCGTCGACGTCACCGAACGCGTTGACTGCCACCCGCAACTGCGACCCCTCCCGCTCGACGTGCATCGCGCCTTCGCGGGACGCGTCGGTCATGCCGCCCGTGCCTTCCAGCGGGAACCAGGTCTCGGTCCAGCGGCTCGACGAGACGGGATCGAAGGCGGCCTGGGTGACCGGATTGCGGTGATCGCCGGGCTGGTACTGCACGAAGAGCCGCCCCGCCTGGAACTCGACGTACTGGCCGTCGGTGTCGGTGAGGAGGTCCTCCCAGATGCCGCCCGCGCGGGACAGCGCCCAGAGCCACATCTTCTGCCCCGGCATGTCCTCGTAGCGGGCCCAGTGGCCCCAGCCGTAGTCGTCGTCGTGGTAGTAGCCGCCGAAGAAGTCGTTGAGTTCGCCGACGACGTGATAGGACTTGTTCCCGTCGAAGGCGTTGTTGCGGTAGAGCGGCAGGAAGCGGCCCTGTTCGTCGACCGGCCAGGGTCGTTCGCGCCCCGAGTGCTCCAGATAGGAGCCGCCGGGGACGTAGATCTCGAGGTCGTCCTGTGCGAAGGCGGCCGCGGTCATCCAGTTGTAGTACGGCTGCTCGAGCGGCGTCGGGTTGTACCAGAGCGCGTGGGTCTCGAAGTAGGCCTTGTCGGGGGGCAGCCGGATCTCGACGCGCCAGTGCGTGCGCGACGGCAGGTCCATGGCGCCGACGAAGGTGCTCACGCTGCCGTCATCGTTCTCGCGGATCGTGTAGTCGACCGGGGTGGCGGTCGCCGGGGTGTGGCCGATGACGCCGAAGTTGAACTCGATGCCGCCCGAGGTCCACGGTCCGCGCAGCGAGATGTCGCGGAATTTCATGACCTCGTTGCGGTAGATGAACTCGTGCCCCGTCTCCTTCACCACCGCGCCCCACACCTTCCCGCCCACCTCGGGGAGGATGAACACCTCGATGAGGTCGTTCTCCATCTTCACAACCTTCCACTCCTGCGGCTCGGAAGTGGGGGAATACCCCTGGAAGTTGTGGTAGGGGTACAGCCTGCGGTCGCTGGCGAGGATGGGGATCGGGTTGGGGTCCGAGAAGGGGTAGGTGTCGAGGGTCCGGGTCTCTTCGGAGATGCGGGCGGGGGTGGTGGGTGCACCGCAGGCCGCGAGGACAATCAGGCACAGGACTGCACAGGGCGCGGAGGCGGAAAGCCGGGAGATCCTACTCATATACTCATGTACTCAGGTCCGGGGTCTCGGTTGTGGTTGCGGGGATCCGGGATCTCGTTGCATCGGAGGGGTCGTTGCGCCGGTTCGCTCACCCCGGCGGCGCCTGGATCTGGTAGTCCGCCGGCGGCTCCAACCCCAACAGATGCTCCACAAAGTAGTCCCAGCGCCGCCGGATCACGTACGGCTCGTTCAAGCCGTGGGCCCGATCCGGCAGAATCAGGAAATCGAAGGTCTTGTTGGCGGCGATCAGTGCGTTGGCCACCTGGTATGTCATCGCGGGGTGCACGTTGTCGTCCATGTCCCCCGTCATGAGGAAGAGCTTGCCCTTTAGGTTGGCGGCCATCGAGGCGTTGACCTGGTTGGCGTAGTTGTCGGTGCCGGCGACCGTGTCGCGAACGAGCAGGCCCTGGTACTTCTCGGCGTAGGCGGCGTGGTAGGAGCGGTTGTCGTGATTGCCGGCGGTGGAGACGGCGACCTTGAAGAAGTCGGGGTAGCGGAGGATGGCGTCGGTCGAGGCGAAGCCGCCGCCCGAGTGCCCGTAGATGCCGATGCGGTCGAGGTCGATCCAGGGGTGGCGGGCGCCGAGCTGCTTGATCGCGGCGATGTGATCGGGGATGCCGTTGTCGCCCATGTTGCCCCAGTAGTTGTCCTGGATGGCCTTGGAGCGGTAGGGGGTGCCGAGGTGGTCCATCTGGAGGACAATGAACCCGAGTTCGGCCAGCGCGTCCTGGTCGCCGCGCAGCGCCCCGCCCAGCACACCACCACCGAAGTTCCACCGCCCCACGCTGCCGATGAAGGGCCCCGGGTAGATGTAGTCGATGACCGGGTAGACTTTCTCGGGGTCGAAGTCCGACGGCTTGTAGATGAGGCCGTACATGGTGGTGACGCCGTCGCGCGCCTTGTACTCGAAGATCTCGGGGGCGGACCAGCCAGCCTCTTCCAGCCGCGAGACGTCCGCGGTTTCGAGGTCCAGGACGACGCTGCCGCTGCGGTCGCGCACGACGCTGACGGGCGGCTGGTCGGGGCGCGACCAGGAGTCGACGAAGTAGCGGCCGTCGGGGGTGATGCTGACGGTGTGGTCGGCGTCCTCGCCGCCGAGCCGGTTGAGGCCGGTTCCGTCCAGGTTGATGGCGTACAGGTCGGCCATGGTGGGGACGCGGCCCGCTTCCATGCCCCGCGCGGTGAAAAAGATCCGGCCCGCGGCTTCGTCGACGTGCAGGAGGTCGCCGAAGGTCCACGCGCCCTCGGTGACGCGGCCGAGCAGCTCCCCGCCCGAGTCGAAGCGGTAGAGGTGTCCCCAGCCGTCCCGTTCCGAGAACCAGAGAATCTCGTTGCCGCCGGCGATGACGTCCCAGTTGGGGTAGCCGCCAATGAGGTCGAGGTTCATCTCGACGTGCGTGGCGCGCTTCTCTTCGAGGATCTGGCGGGCCGCTCCGGTCTCCAGGTCCGCCTCGTACAGGGTGACGGTCTTGCCGCCCCGCGATCCCCGCACGAAGTAGAAGCGCTCGCCGCCCTCCTTCCACTTCACCGTCACCCATGTGGAGTCGCGCATGCCCGTGGCGGTGAAGGTCATGTACGGCTGCGGGTCGGTCTGGAGCTTGACGTTCTCCCCGCTCTCCACTTCGACGACGTGGATGTCGAAGGTGGCGATGATCGAGTCCCCCGGCAGGCCATAGGGATAGGTGTAGAGCTTGGGCCGCTGGGAGGTCGCCGAGTAGATCGGCATGTGTTCGACGTTGCGCTCGTCCATCCGCTGCACCGCGATGCGGCGCGAGTCGGGAGACCACTGGAGGACCGGGGGCGCCTGAATCGCCGCGATGATCTGCGACGGGCGTGGCGCGGTCGTGCCGTAGGACCAGTACTCTTCGCCGTCGGTGGTGAGCTGGGTGGAGTCGCCGCCCTCGGCCGGGCGCACCCACAGGTTGTGCTCGTGCACGAAGGCTTCGAGGCTGCCGTCGGGCGAGCGGACGAACGGCGTGCGGTTGACGAGGGTGTCGCCGGTCTCGCACGTGTACGCGCCGATATCGCAGGTGAAGCCGCGCTTGTTGGCGTTGAAGCGGATCGTGCGCTCGTCGGGCACACCTCCGTCTCCGTCGGCGAATTCGAAGGTGCGGAAGGGCAGCTTGCGTCCCTCGAAGGCGGTGTCGGCGGCAAGTGACATCGCCGAAGCCAGCCGGTCGTGGTCGAAGAGCAGGGTGCGCGAGCCGCGGGCCGGGTCGGCGAGGACGAACTCGGCCCCGTCATTCGTCTGGTTGCGATACCAGAAGCGGTTGCCGCCGGCCATCCACTGCGGCGCCACCGCCCCTCCGCTGATGAGCGGATTCACGTTCCAGGCGAGGAGGCGCTCGGCGCGGTGGTAGCGGGTGGGGTCGATCTGCTGGGCGTCGGCGAGCGGCGCGGTGCCGAGGCACAGGGCGGCGATGGCGAGGCCAAGGCGCTGCGGTCGAAGTGCGGCAAGTCGTCGTCGGGGTGACATGGGATACCTGTTGGGTAAGTTGGGTGGGGCCCTGAACCGGGGTCGGCGAAATCACACCGATCACAGGTAGTCATGTATTCAGCCACACGGAGGATGGCGTCAAGCGGACGCGGGGAGACCGCGGACCGGTGCGGACCGACTTCAGTCGGGTGCGCAACGTCGGGCGCGAGCGCAGGAACCCCGGGAAGACGCGGGGGCGCCGGGTGGAAGTCGTTCGCGGTGCTGCCGGCGCTGGTCATCCTCGGGTCGGCGACCGGGGCCCTGCCGACCGCGGGGCAGGCGACGGAACGACTGACCGGCCTGTTCGCGGGGCGCATCGACTCCGAGCAGGTCTGGAATCCCGTGGTGGAGACCGCCCGGCGCTCCGGCTTCGTTGTGGGGGCCTTCGTCGACGTCCCGACCCCCATGGCCGCCCTCCGCGTTCGGGCCGACGGCGGGTTCGCGAGACGCGGGGGGTTCGTGCTGAGCGACATCCGCGGCAATGCCCTCGATGGAGAGGTGCAGAGCGAATACGTGATCTTCCAGCTTCAGGCGAAGGTGGCGGTAGCGGTCGGTCCGGTGCATGTCTTCGCCGCCGGCGGCCCGGGGTTCGACTACCTGATGCGGAGCCGGGAGGATCCACTGCTCGGCCAGGTGCTGGTGGACAAGCACGCCACGGTGTTCAATGTGGTTGGCGCGGCTGGCGCCGGTGTTCGCATCGGCTCGGGGCTGGTGGCGGAGGTGGAGGGCCGCTGGGTCCGGGGATTGAGCAACGCCTATTCGGGGCCGTCTGCAACGGTGCGGAATCGGTCGCAGGAATGGGTGGTGCGGTTGTCGCGGGTGCGTCCCGCGAGCGCGGCGGCCGGGGGTGGCGGAGGTGGCTGAGCCCGCAATGGCAGATTCCATAGCCAGGGAGAACCAGGATGGACGAACGCGTGGTCGAGAAGGTGGTGGACTTCGAGGTGGACATCGACAGGGTGTGGGAGGCGATCACCGACCCGGACGAGCTGGCGCAGTGGTTCGGAGACGAGGCCGAGGTCGACCTCAGGCCGGGCGGCGATGTCTTCATGACCTGGGAGAACCACGGGCGCTATGCGATTCGCATCGATGAGGTCGATGCGCCGGAGCGGCTCGTGTGGAGCTGGGTGCACGAGCCGGGCGTCGCCTTCGAGGACGCGCCGGCCACCCGCGTCGAATGGACGCTGCATCCCGCGGCGGACGGCGGCACCACCCTGCACCTTCGCGAGACGGGCTTCCTGACGGACCTGCACCGGGGGCAGAACGACGAGGGGTGGGATGCGGAGCTGGGCGAGTTGTCGGCTCTGTTGGGCAGCTGAAGCGTCGGTCAGGGCCGGTTCCGGCGCCAGCCGGTCCCATCGGAGCATGCAGCTGTCCCACGCAATCCCCGCGGAACCGAGGCGGGCCCCTAGCGCGATCCCTACTCTCGGTAACACTTTTTTCAGATCCCGACCGGGATCCTGAACCACTCAGCTTCGAGGCAACACGATGGTCCGTACTACGTCAACTCTGCTTTTCACCACTGCGCTTCTCGCGGTCGCGGCGCCGGCCTGCAGCCAGTCCGACATCGTCCGCACCGCCTTCCACGACTACCGCGTGGTCGAGGTGGCCGACGGATTCGTGGTCCCCTGGTCGATCGCCTTCCTGCCGGACGGCGACATGCTGGTGACCGAGCGCCCGGGACGGCTGCGCATCGTGCGTAACGGCATGCTCCTCCCCGACCCGGTTCCTGGGATTCCGGAGGTCGTGGCGAGGGGCCAGGGCGGACTCCTCGAAGTGCTGCCCCACCCCGACTTCGCGTCGAACCGGCTGATCTACATCAGCTACTCGAAAGCCACCGGCAACTCGCCCGGCGGCACCACCTCCGTGATCCGCGGGACCTTCGAGAACGACCGCTTCACCATGACCGACGAGATCTTCGAGGCGGTTTCCGAGGGCAACGGCCACTACGGGTGCAAGCTCGCCTTCGACGACGAAGGCTACCTGTTCCTCTCGGTCGGCGACCGGCAGGCCCGGCCGGCCGGCGACCTCGCGGCCCACCCGGCCCAGGACCTCTCGAACCACCACGGCGTGATCGTGCGGCTGCACGACGACGGCCGCATCCCCGACGACAATCCGTTCGTGGGACAGGCGGGCGCGCGGCCCGAGATCTGGAGCTACGGCCACCGCAATCCGCAGGGGCTCGCAATCCAGCCCGGCACCGGCGCCGTCTGGTCGACTGAGCATGGCCCCCAGGGCGGCGACGAGGTCAACCTCTCCACCCCCGGCGCCAACTACGGCTGGCCCGTGATCGGTTACGGGGTGAACTACCGCTCCGGCAGCATCATCCACGAATCCACGCACATGGAAGGCATGGAGCAGCCCGAGCACATCTGGGTGCCGTCGATCGGGGCGTCCGGCCTGGCCTTCTACACCGGCGACAAGTTCCCCGAGTGGCAGGGCAACCTGCTCGCGGGCGGGCTGGCCGGCCAGAACATCGACCGGCTCACCATCGAGGACGGCCAGGTCGTGGCGAGCGAGACGATCCTGCGCGGCATGGGCCGCGTGCGCGATGTCCGCCAGGGCCCCGACGGGTTCATTTACGTGGCCCTCGAGGCCCGCGGCGATGGCCAGACCCCGATCGTAAGGCTGGAGCCGGTGGGATAATGTAAGCCCGACATTACATAATGTCGTGCAAACATTACATTTCTCGCGCCCAGGGGCTCGCGCGAGACGGGCTGTAGCGATGGATTCGTAAAGCGAGATCCGGCGCAATGATCGACTACACGAAGTTTCGATTGTCGTTGAAGAGGCTGGAGGAACAGTACGAGAACTATCGCCACCTCGACCCGTCGCTCCCGCGTCTCACCCACGAGGCCGTCCCGGAGTCGGTCATTCAGAGATTCGAGACGTGCTTCGACTCACTCTGGAAAGTGCTGAAGCGATACATGGCGGAGGAGTTGGGCGTCCCGGACCTTCCCAATAGTCCCAAGCCCCTTCTGAGATTGGCCAACGAGAACAACCTGCTCACGGCTCCCGTCGAGGCCTGGCTGGACTACGCCGGACACCGCGTGGACACATCCCACGACTGCAGTGTCGAAAAGGCGGCTCGTTGCCTGGAAGTAATCCCGGGCTTCATTCAAGGCGCGATCGAGTTGTACCAGACGATGACTGGCCGGAGTTGGGAGTGACCTCGGGAATCGATCTTACCGCCACTCAGCGCCGAGCCGTTCTGCGCCTGATCCAGGCCTACCTTCCACGCACGCAGGTCTGGGCCTACGGATCGCGAGTGAAGCGAACGTCCAATCCTTCATCCGATCTTGACCTGGTGGCGTTTTCGGATCCGCGTCAAGGACGCCAGATCGCGGACCTGCGGGAAGCGTTCGAGGAAAGTGATCTCCCGTTTCGGGTGGACGTGCTCGTATGGGAGGACTTGCCCCAGTCGTTTCGGGAGGAGATCGAGCGGGATCATGTAGTGCTCACATCTTCCTGAACAGCACCCCCCGCGTCCGCCCGTTCGAGACGGTGAACCCCGTGATGCGCCCGTTCCCTGCGCGCTGGAACGCGATGGTGTTGAGGAAGACCACGGACCCCGAGAAGTCGTCGCCGCCGGTGTGCCGCAGCGGAAGCGGCTCCGCCGCATCGATGTGGCGCAGCACCAGGCCTCCATCGTCCACCGCGACTTCGTAGAAGGTCTCCAGCTCGTCGGAGAAGTAGCGGCCGACGTACTCCGTCAGCGCCTCGGCAGCGAGTTCCGTCCGCTCCACCCGCCGCAGCGCCATCTCGAGTCCGGCCTGGGCCATGGTACCCGTCCGGGCGGTGCCGTCGGCCTCGAAGTCGAAGGTCAATGCGGCGTCGGCGGCCGCGATCGCGAGCGTCGACTCCGAGGTCGGCCGCGCCACCGTCCTCCCCTGCCCCTGCGGCTCCACGAACACATCACCATCCTCGACCGTCACCGACATCGGCAGGGAGATGCCCTGAACCTCGATCACCCAGTCCCCGGCCAGCGCCTCCTTGCGCGCGTCCGACATACCGCCTCCCTCACCGGCCACCTCGCCGTCGTCGGCAACCGCATCCTCCTCCGCCAGCTCGGGGAAGAACAGCTGCGCGATCCGCTCCCCGACCGACAGGTCGAACGAGGCGTGGTTGCTCATGACGATCACGCCGCTCTCGAGCTCGGGGAGATAGCCCAGGTAGGCCCGGTGCGAGACGTCGCCGCCGGTGTGCGAGTACAGGGTGTGGCCGCCCAGCTCGCCGAGCCCGAGGCCGAGCCCGTAGTTGGTTGAATCGCCCGACTCCAGGATCGCCGTCGTGACCAGCGCCTCGATCGCCTCGGCCCCGCCCAGCGTCGCGTCGCGGTAGTTGAGCATCCAGCGCGCGAGGTCGTCGACGGTGGTGTAGACCCCGCCTGCCCCGGCCGACGCCGCCAGGTCCCGTGTGGTGCGGAAACCGCCGCCCTCGACGGGGGTGTACCCCTGGGCGCTCCCGGGGATGAGCTCGCCCTGCACCATCTTCATCCGCGTGTCGGTCATCCCCAGCGGCTCGAAGACGTGCTCGCGCATGTAGTCCGCAAACCCCTGCCCGGACGCGCGTTCGATCGCCAGCGACACCAGGATGTACCCCGTGTTGTTGTAGTTCCACTCGGTGTTGGGGGCCGCCTGCAGCTCGGGTTGCCGCTGCACGACCGTGATCGCGCGCTCGCGCGCAAACGCGTCCTCGCCCTCCATCCCCGTGATCGGCAGCAGGTTGTAGATCTCGCGATATCCGCCCGTGTGGTTCAGCAGCTGTCGGATCGTGATCGGCGCGCCGAAGTCGGGCAGTTCGGGGATGTGGGCGCGGATGTCGTCGTCGATCGAGAGCTTGCCCCGTGTCTGGAGGAGGAGAGCGCCCATGGCCGTGAACTGCTTGGTCACCGACCCGATGTTGGAGATGGTGCCCCGCTCCCAGGCGATTCCGTGCGTGAGGTTCGCCATTCCGTAGGCGCGAACCAGGTCCAGCTCGCCGTCATCGACGACGCCGATCACGACGCCCGGGCGGTCGCCGCCGTCGTATGGGGCCATCATCTGGTCGAGGCGGTTGTCGGGGTTGCGCGCGACCCGCTCCACGCGCTGCAGCACGATCTCGTAGCTGCCGGAGCCCTCCTCGAAGGGCGCCACCTCGATCACGTACGTGCCCTCGGCCGCGGTCTCGAAGGTGAAGATCTCGGGGCCGCGGGCGATGGCATCCGTGGACCGCAGCGTCTCTCCTGCCGGGTCCCTGACCGTCACCACCACGTCGACATCGATCTGCTCGACCTCGCCGTAGACGAAGGCGCCCAACCTGAGGTCGACGGTGTAGATGTCGCTTTCGCCCGCCGCGAGGGTCCCGGCAACCGCGCGGCCCTCGCGCAGGGTGCGGGATTCCTGGGCGTGGGCGGCGCCCGCGAGCACGGTGAGGAGGGTGAGGGTCGCACAGGCAGCGGTGCTTCGCATGTTCGTCATCCTTCGTGGAATTGCCGGGGGGGGGCCCGCCGAGTGCCGGGAGGGAGCCGCCGAGTGCCGGGGAGGGCCGCGCCGAATCAGCCGCCCTTCGTCCAACGGACCACCTCGATCGCATCCGCATCGCCACACGGCCCATTGAGCGTGATGCCGCCCTCCACGACCACCTCGTCGCCGGGCTTCAGGTCGCCCAGGTCTCCGTTGAGGGCGTACACGTACTGGTCGTTGTCACGCAGGGTGACGCAGCCCAGCCCTTCGTCGGTGATGCGGCCGGTGCGCTGGACCATCCCGTCTTCGTTAGTGACGTGGAAGGGGTCGGAGATCCCGATCGGACTGAAGACGCCGTTGAAGACGATGAAGACGAGCGGACGCTCCCAATTGGCGTAGCCGGGGACCGTGACCGTGGCCGACACCTCTCCCCAGATCTCCTGCGTGCCCTCGGCGAGGGCCTCGAAGCCGGCACGCATCGCGCCGACGCCGACGTGGATCCTGGCCTGGGGCGGCAGGTTCTCGGTGTAGACCTCGACGACCGTGCCGACAGGCCCCATGCGCGGCTCGAGCGACTGGATGTGCCGCAGCGAATCGATGGTGGCGTAGACGCGCCCGGGACGCTGGGCCATCGCATCGGGGACGACCGCGGCCGACAGGAGCGAGGCGGCGGCGGTCGCAACGACCAGGCGGGCGACGCTGAAACGAGGACGGGTGCGCGTGGACATTTGGGCACCTCCGACTGCATGGGGTGAGTCCGGTCACGGGATCGTGCCATGGGAAGTTGTGTCGCCGGGGCGCTTCGGGCCAGCCCCGGCCCTGTTGCTCGGCGGGCCGGTGGCATCTAACCTCACCGCAATCGGACATTCTCACAGGACTGGAGACCGCGATGGACCGGGCTGCGATGAACCGTAGAGAGGCGCTGGCGCTGATGGCCGCCGGGGTGGGCGCGGCGGCGTGCGGGCCCGACGGGTCGACCGAGGGCGGTGCGGCGGGCGGCAGCGGGGATGCAGCGGCCGGCGGCGGCGATCCCGCCCCAATCTGGGTCAAGGACTCGGCCCCCTTCGTGCAGCACGGCACCAACCTCGAGACCCGGCTCGCTGACCTGCAAGGCCTGATCACGCCCAACGACCTCTTCTTCGTGCGCAACCACGCGCCCACGCCGGTGATCGATCCGGTGTCGTACGTGCTCACGGTCGGGGGCCCCGGCGCCGTGCGCGAAGTACAGCTGACCCTCGACGACCTCCGCGCCCTGCCCAGCCAGACCCTGATCGCGTACATCGAGTGCGCGGGCAACTGGCGCGGATTCTTCCAGTCGATCACCGGGCGGACCGCTTCCGGCAGCCAGTGGGGGACGGGCGCGATCGGTTGCGCGGAGTGGACCGGGCCGAGCCTCGCCGACGTGCTGGCGCTGGCGGGCGTTCGCGACGACGCGGTCGACGTCAACGTGATCGGGCTCGACGACGGCGCGTGGGAGCGCCCCATGCCGGTCGCGAAGGCCCTCGACCCGGCCACGATCCTCGCGCTCACCATGAACGGTGTGCCGCTGCCCCCCGATCACGGCTTCCCGGTGCGCGCAGTGGTGCCCGGCTGGGTGGGATCGTCCAGCGTGAAGTGGGTGGGGCGCGTGGAGGTCGCGACCGAGAAGGTGTGGGTGCGGGCCAACACCTCGTCGTACGTCCTGGCGGGCGAGGAGTGGCCGGCCGATCAGTACGCACCGGCCGACGGCGCCCCGATCACGACGGGGATGGTCAAGAGCGCGCTGGCGTTGCCGTACCCGGCCGAGCTCACAGCCGGGACGCAGCGGCTGAGGGGGTTCGCCTACTCGCCGCGGGGACCGGTGGCGCGGGTGGAGTGGAGCGCGAACGACGGGCCGTGGACGACCGCCCGCCTGATCGGGGCCTCGGCGGACATGCCCCACGCGTGGTCGCGGTTCGAGTTCGAGTGGGACGCGGCACCCGGCGAGCACGTCCTGCGCACCCGCACGACCGATGCCGCCGGCGACACCCAGCCGCTCGAGGGCGTCTACAACGAGAAGGGCTACCTGCTCAACGTCGCGCTGCCGCACCCCGTGCGCGTGGGCTGACGGCCCCCGGGAGCCAGTGGTGAGACCCGGCTCCGCCGCCTGTTCGCGGCGGCATACCGCCTTCGCGACCCTCGGCGGCCGCGCCGGCCGGGTCGGTCTTGTCGTCGCGACGGCCGCCGCCTGCACCCCGGCAGCCGACGCTCCCGAACCCCCGGCGGTCGACGGCGAGTGGGCCTACACCGTGCGCTGCAGCTACTGCCACGACGTCCCGAACGGAATCGGCGCCGAACTCGACGCGGTCACCCTCGCCTCCTACACGACCGTGGGCCAGCTTGACAGATACCTCCGGGTGGCCATGCCCCACGAGGCGCCCGGCAGCCTCCCGGACGCCGAATACGACGCGATCATCCGGTACATGATGCACAGCCGCGGACTGGTGCCGGAGGCGATACAGGCATGGCCGTTGCCCGATTCAACGAGCTTGCGTGCCCCCAGGCAGTAGCACGCCAGGGAAAGGACCCACCGATGGAAAAACTCGCAGCCATCGTCGTGATGGCGGTGTTCGGCGTGGTCCTGCAACCGCCCATCGCCGAAGTCGGAATCAGCGGGGGGCCGCGCTGGCCGGACAGCAGCGCACGTGAACCATTTCGCCGAATGGCGACCGGGCTCACGGCACACAGTCCCCTGAACGAGCACTTCGGAATTCAGTTCGGCGTCGGGTACAAGCAGGGGGGCATGTCGCTGTGCGTGGCCCGCCCCAAGGAGGAAACCACCCTTCCCGCACAGCTACAGGCACCGATCAGGGCCACCCCACCGTGTGTGTTGCCGTCCATGCTGGAGACGCACGAAGCCGAAACCGTGCACCGCCTGTACGACTACATCGACTTCTCGATGCTCGGGCAGGCACGGATTCCGGCAGGCGACCGGCTCGATGTCCGCTTCGTCCTCGGCCCCACATGGGGCATTCCGGTCAAGTGCCGGAGGATGAGCGTCTCGCATGGGGGGGTACAGGATTGCTCGACGGCCAATCTCAGCACCGATCGGCGACTTGTCATCGGCGCCGGGGCGGGGTTCCAGGTGTCGCCCAGCCTCGACGTATCTCTCGACTATCGGCGCGGCAGCGACATGAGAGAGACACCCGAAGGGGGCATCGACTTCGCGTCGTCACTCATCGCCGGGCTGAACTACCGCATCGGGAGCTGATTGACATTTGACCGCACGTCATTGGAGGACGCGGCTCAGCCGGGGTTAGACCCGGACGCTGTGCGCGGCCCTAGCGCATTGTAGGGGTGAGTAACAGGCATATTTGCATTTCAAATGCAAATATACGAGACTTGAGCACTCGTCCGAGTCCCCCGCGGTGACCTGCTCATGACCAAATACATCCACCGATTGCTCGAGCCAGTCCTCCGGCGGGCCGCCTCCGAGTTCCCGGCCGTCGTGCTGACCGGCCCCAGACAGTCCGGGAAGACCACGCTGCTGAAACACCTGTTCGCCGACAGTCACGACTACGTGTCCCTCGAACTCCCCGACATCCGCGCGTCCGCTGAACAGGACCCGAGGTCGTTCCTGGCCCGCTTTCCCCCGCCCGTGATTTACGACGAGGTACAGTTCGCACCGGTCCTGCTCCCCTACATCAAGGAGAGGATCGACGAGGACCGAGGCCGGGCCGGGCGGTTCCTCCTCTCTGGCTCTCAGAACCTGCTCCTCAACCAGAGGGTCACCGAGTCCCTCCCGGGGCGCGCCGCCATCCTCCACCTGCTGCCGATGTCGAGACGAGAGGCCCGCGGGCAAGGTGACTCGCCCTTGATCTGGGAGGCGCCGGACGCCACCGGCAGTGGTACACTCCGCTCGCCACGAGACCTGTGGCGCGAGTTCCTCCGCGGAGGCTACCCGGAACTAATCGCCAACCCCGGACGCGATATCCCGCTGTGGCATTCGAGCTACACCCAGACTTATCTGGAGCGGGACGTCCGCAGCCTGCGTCAAGTCGGTGACCTCACGCAGTTCCAGAGCTTCCTGCGCGCACTCGCTGCTCGCTCGGGACAGCTTCTCAACTTGAGCGATCTCGCCCGTGACCTGGGCGTTGCCGTGAACACAGTGAAGGCATGGCTTTCCGTACTTGAGGCAACCCACCAGGTTTTCATCGTAAGACCCTATTTTGCCAACATCGGCAAGCGGCTGGTGAAATCACCCAGGGTCTACTTCGCGGACACGGGCTCGCTCTGTCACCTGACGGGCTTGCGGGATCCGGACCATGCCGCCCTTGGACCCCTGGCAGGGCCATTGATGGAGACCGCCGTGCTGGGTGAGATCATGAAGACAATCACCCATCGGGGCGAGCGCCCGCAGGTCTATTTCTGGCGAACCGCCGCTGGAGCCGAGGTTGATTTCGTGGTCGAGGCCGAAGGGTTGCTGATCCCGATCGAAGTGAAGAAGACGGCCACGCCGCGCCCGCCCATGACCCGCGGAATCCGGGCTTTTCGGAACGACCTCGGCGACCGTTGTGGTGCGGGCTTCCTGATCCACGCCGGGCAGGGACGATTGCCGCTGGGCCCGGGTGTCACCGCGGCCGGATTCGGGGATCTCTAGCAGTCCGTGGATAATCCCCGCGTCGCAACGAGGACGGCGAGGGGTCGGGCTGGCAAGGCGCGAGGAGCGAGAATAGCGGCGCTATTTGAGCGAAGAGCAACGCAGAGCGGCGTTTTGGAGTATCCGAATGTAAACAAAACACGACATTTTGCAATGTTGTCTTTACAGTGTGAAATCTGCGAGCGCCGCGCCCAGCCCGGATGCATCGCCGTCCGAATGCAGCGGGGATTTGTTCCACGGACTGCTGGCAGGCTTCGCTGGGCCGTGAGCCCCGCCGCAGCGCGCCGGCTACGCAGCCGTACCCGACCCCGCCGCCCTCCCCTACCTCCCCTCCATCCACGCCGTAGAGGCCCCTGCGGGCGCGTTGTCCGCCACATGTGCCGCCATTTGGCGGACAAGATCGGCATTTGTGAAGGGGGACCAGCCGTGGCCCTTCATTGGGGCGCCGTGGATGAACTCGCCGGCGTAGTACGGGTCGGTCGTGCTTTCGAGGAACTCCTCCATGAGGTACACGGCGTAGGGCAGGTAGAAGTGGTCCATCTCGGGGTTGTAGATCCTGATCTTGCCGACCAGGTCCGGACCGATCTCGGGCCAGTTCTCCTCGGCGTAGTGGCGAAGGTCGTAGCCGTTGTCGCGCATGTAGTGGGCCACTTCGCGGTCGATGATGCCCGTGTCCAGGTCCCACAGCCGGCGCGGATAGCCGTCCTCGTCGGTGGGTCCGTAGGCGGCGTGCCAGGCGTCGAGTTGCCCGGCGCCACGCCCGCGTGAGCCCTGCGCCACCTCCAGCTGGCTGATCTGGCGGTTGCTGCCCACCGGCTGGCCCTCGACCGTACGCTGGAACATCCGTTCCGGCGCGCCCGGGACCGAGCCCGGCACGATGAACGCGCTCTCGTCCTCGTAGATGTTGACCAGCTGATAGCGCCGGAAGTCGATCGGATCGGGGTAGTAGGTCCAGGTGCCGCCGTAGTAGGTGGGGTAGTGGAGCATCTTGGCAAGCGAGATCCAGCCGCCGGTGGAGCCGCCGGTCATGACGCGCGCGTACGGCTCGCCGATCAGCCGGTAGTTCTCTTCGATGTAGGGGATCAGCTCTTCGTGGATGGCGTCGCCGTAGGGTCCGTTGTTCGCCGAGTTGAGGCCGTAGGAGTCATCGAAGTAGGGCGTCGGGTGCAGCAATACCGCCGCGACCACGCGTGGGAAGTCGTCGCCCATCCACGCCTGCGCGAATTCGTAGCCCGACTCGCGCAGGCCGCCCGCCTCGCGCCGCATTTGCGAGAAGAGCGCTTCGCCGGACGGCGGCTCGGTGGTGAAGCCGAAGACGGGATCAAGCGTGAAGTGCCCCTCCTCGATTACGAGCGGGTAGCGCATGTCGGGGTTCTCGTCGAAGCCGCGCGGCAGCAGGATAACGGCGCCCAGGTACATGGGGTGGCCCCACCACTCGGTCAGGATGTCGCTCTGGATCCTGATGCGCTTCACCCACTCGGTGTCGGGCGGGACGTCGATCGGGGGGATCTCGCCGGTGAGCTGGAACGGGATGACGTCGTCGCTGGCGGGATCGACGCGCACGCGGCGCGGCTCGCTGAAGTAGTTGCCGGGCGAGAAGGCCCAGCGCTGGCCTTCCCACTGGTCCTGGGGCGCCCAGATCGTGTGTCCGTCGGCGCGTTCGTACTGCGTGTAGACGTGCAGGATCGTCTGGACCCAGTAGTCGCCGGCGGGGAGGCCGCCGAGGCGGCGGTAGGGGTAGCCGTCGGCGCCGGCGTCGATGACCATGGCGTCGCCCGGAGCGGCCTGTTCGACGTCGGCGGAGAAGATCGGCACCTGTCCGTTGCGCTGGCGGGCCGAGTTGTAGCCGGCGATGCGAGGTTCGGGGTCGCCGGAGGGGGCGAAGACGACGAAGAGGCGGCCGGTGAGGGGGCCGTCGTGGAGGGAGGCGTCGTGGGTGACCTCGATGCGGAGTCGGGTGGCGTCGCCGGTGGACGCAGGTTGGGGGGCGGGTCGGCAGGCGGCAAGGGATGCGACCAGGATGGCGGAAGACGCGGCCAGCGTGGCGGCGGTCGTGTTTCGGCCGGGCGAACGGGTGGACGAGTTGGGTGCGCGCATGGGTCCCTCCGGGGCTGCTGGTGAAGGGGGAAGGTGCGCTTCGGCGGGGCCAAGCGGCAAGGGCGACGCGGTGGCGGTCCAGAGGGAGCAGTTATCCCTTCTGCGACAGGTTTTCCGGAACCCGGTCGAACCACGGCCGCTCGCGTTCAAGTTGTCCGGCGAGCCGGAAGAGCGTGGCCTCGGCGCCCGACCGGGCCGCAAAGTGCACGCCCACGGGGAGCCCGGCAGCGTTCCAATGCAGGGGCACCGACATTGCCGGCTGCCCGTTGATGTTGAAAACCGGCGTCCAGGGCAGGAATTCGAATGCCCCGGCGGCAATGCGGTCGAGGGCTTTGGCCGCCTTGATGAGGTCGCCGGACCCCAGCGCGCTCAGCAGGCCGAGCTGAAGGTGTTCGAACCGGCTCGGGGGCAGGGCGCCGATCCGTGGTGGCGGCGTGGCGACGGTGGGAGTTACCAGGATGTCGTAGTCGGTGAAGAATCGCCCGACGGCCTTGCCGCACCGCTCGAGGAGGCGGAGCGCGCTTGCCAGCTCCCTGGCGGAAACCGCCTTCGAGACGAGGCCGAGGGCCCAGGTCAATGGTTCCACTTCGCCCCGGCGGGGCGGCCTCCCGAGATCGTGCGCCAGGTCGTCGAACTCGGCGCCTACTTCCCCGGCGACCATGTACATGAAGGCTCGCGCAAACGCCTTGCCATCGAAGCGGGGCGTGGCTTCGGTGACACTGTGGCCGAGCTGCTCCAGCAGCGTGACCGCATCGGCCACCGCGTGTGCGCAGTCCGGGTGGGGATCGCTTGATCCCATCCGCGGGGCCGTCGTCCACGCGATGCGCAGGCGTCCCGGATCAGCGCCGACTTCCCGGCCGAACGGGCGTTCCGGCGGCGCAATCCGGTACGGTGCTCCCGCCTCGGGTCCGTGCGTCGCGTCCAGCATTGCGGCGCTGTCGCGAACGGACCGGGTGAGCACGTGCTCGGTTACCGATCCGCGCCACGGCTCCGCATCGCGCGGGCCGGCAGGGATGCGCCCGCGCCCGGGTTTCAACCCGAACAACCCGCAGCACGATGCCGGAATGCGGATCGAGCCCGCCCCGTCCCCGCCGCCGGCCATAGGCACGATCCCCGCAGCTACTGCCGCCGCTGAGCCGCCACTTGAACCCCCCGGCGTGCGATCCAGCGACCACGGGTTGCGGCAGGGCCCCCACAGCGCCGGCTCGGTATACGGGAGCAGCCCGAACTCGGGCGTGTTGGTCTTGCCGAGAACGGAGACGCCGGTCGCGCGCAGGCGGCGCACCAGTTCCGTGTCCTCCTCGACCACCAGAGCCGCTGCCACCCGGCTGCCCGCGGATGTCGGGTGCCCCGCGTAGCCGCTCTGCAGGTCCTTGGCCAGGAAAGGCACTCCGGCAAAGACCGCAGCGGAGTTCACGCCGTCGGCGAGTGCCTTGGCCTCGTCATCCATGCGGCGCACAACCGCGTTGATCGCGGGATTGACCGCTTCGAGCCGCCGCACCGCAACCTCGATCAGCTCCAGAGCGGTGACTTCGCCCGCGCGAACCAGCGCGGCGAGCGCGGTGGCATCGTGGCGGATGTACTCGTGCTGGGTCATGCGCTGGCTCCTGCCCGACTGCCCGGCTGCACGCGGCACGGCTCTCTCCGTCCCCGGATTACAACCTGCCGGAGGTTGTCTCGAATCCGAAGCAAGCGCACTATCCCCCTGAGTGCAACCAGCGCATCCAGACGCGAGGTCCCGGACGCTCTCGATATGGAGCGGGACGCTCGGATGTGCATACCATTGTTGAGCCGCGGAATGTTCGCCAATCCCCAACTGCCGCCCGAATCCCTGCCCTCGGCGAGGGCCGTCGACTGGCAGCCGCTGCACCCGCGTTTCGTGGGCCGGCTCCAGTTCGGTGTTTTCATCCGGGTCGCGCTCTTCGCCGGAATCGGAGCCGCCATCCACTACATGGTGGCAACAGGGCCCATGGCGGTCCTGCTCCGAGCCGCCCCCGGGCTGCCGGTGCTCGCCTGGGGCGTGTTCGGCGCTCTCTCGCTCCGGGCCCTGATCTGGCCGGCCATCGCCGTGCCCCGGCGCGGCTACGCGGTCCGGCAGCGGGACATCCTGTACAGGTCCGGAGTCCTCTGGCGCTCGGTTCGTGCGGTGCCGTTCAACCGGGTGCAGCACACCAAGACCGACAGCACGCCCCTGGACCGCCGGTTCGGCCTCGCGAATCTGTCGGTGTTCCCGGCAGGAGGCGGCGCTCACAAGATCCGCGGCCTCGGCAGGGATACGGCCGAGCGCCTGCGCGCCCATGTCTCGGCCATGATCGAAGCCGAGACCGGTGAAGCGACGGACGACGGTGCTGCCGGGCCGGCCTGACCTCGGCGTGTGGCGGCGGACGTCGCCCTTCGCCATCGTCTTCTTCCTCGGCACGACGGTCAAGACGATCGCCGGGAACTACCTGCAGGCGGCGGCGTCCCTCGGGGCCATCGCCTACCTGACCCGCTTCGAGTTCCTTCCCGACAGCCTCTCCATGGGCTGGGCGATCCTCTTCGTCGTGCTCGCGATCGGCGCCATCGCGCTGCTCCGCTATTGGTTCTTCAGGTTCAGGCTCGAGGACGACAGAATCCTCATCCACCAGGGCGTCCTGAAGCGGACGGCGCTCGACCTGCCCTTCGACCGCATTCAGGGCATCAACGTGGAACGCTCACTGGTCGACAGGATCCTGGGACTGGTGACCATTCGCCTGGATACCGCGGGCACGATCGTGGCCGAGGGGCGGCTTCCTTCGGTGAGCAGCGGCATGGCCGACTGGCTGCGCACGAGGGTGGACGGATCGCGGCGAGAGGGTTCGGGCGAAGAGGATTCGGACGCTGTGAAGGGCCCCGTTATCGACGCGTCCACCGCGGCTGAGGCGGCTCGAACAGGCGCAATGGGCAGCGGCCGGACGGCGGCCCGCGATCAGCTTCTGCTCCGGCTGACCGCGGCCGACATGTTCCGGATCGGCCTCGCCGACCGAACGGCCCTGGTGTTCGCCGGTGCGCTCGCAGTCCTGGCGGAAGCCGCCGAGCCCGTCCAGCGGTTGATCGGCGGCGCGGTGCAGTCCGTGTGGAACTCCCTGGCCGGCCTGGGGACTCCGAGCCAGGTCTTGGCCGTCGCGGCCATCGTGCTCGCGATCGTCGTCCTGTTCGTGATCGGCGCCGTGGCGAGCGCCTTGCTCCGTCACCACGACTTCACCCTGTGGCGACGCGGGACCGCCTACCGCACTCGCGGCGGTCTCCTCACCCAGAAGGAAGTCGTTGTCGAAACGGCCAAGATCCAGCAGTTGACGCTGTCGCAGAACGTCGTCATGCGCTGGTTCGGGCGTTACCGGTTCGGCGCGCTGCCCGCGGGAGCCGTACCGATGCAGGGGGCGGACACGCCCTCGAACCTCGAAGTCGCCCAGAACCTCGGCGTCCCGCTGATCGAGGCCCCGCTGGCGGAGCAATTGCGCCGGGAGGTGTTCGGAGCGGAGGGGAAGGGACTGACCCTGGTGCCTTCCAGCCGGGCCTTCATGCGCGTTTCGCAATACTATGTCCGAGCGCTAATGATCCGGATCGCGGTCGTGCCGATCGCGGCCGGGGCGCTGGCACCACTGGTGTGGTCTGGGCCCGCCGGAGCCTGGATCGTGCCCCTGGCGGTCTGGTGGACCGGGTGGGTCGTTCTGTCCGGGCTGATCGCCCTGCAGTGCTGGCGCCGACGGGGCTATCTGCACGACGAAGACGGGCTGGCCAGCCGGCGGGGCCTGATCGGGAGCAAGGTCGACGCCTTCCTCTTCCGCAAGGTTCAGGGCGTGACGGTGCGCCGGTCTCCGCTGCAGCGTCGAAAGGGGCTCGCTACCATCGAGGTGCATCTCGCGTCGGGAGTGGTAACCGTTCCATACATCGATCACGGCGCTGCGTGCCGGCTGAGGGACTACATTCTCTACACGGTGGAATCGAGCCGCCTGCGCTGGCACTGAGATTCCTGCCGGAGCCCGGGATCGCACGCGGCCCCACGCGATTCCGCCGCCGAAGACACGAGTGACACGGAGGACCGGATGAGCGTCGCAGCGGAAACGAAGATCAACGTCGGGTTCGCGGGTGCGGTCCTTCTCACGCTCCTGCTCGCAGCGTGCGGAGACGCGCCGGGCGATTCCGGCCCGGCGAGCGGAGCCCGCGCTGACTACACCGAGGTCGCCGCCGCCCTCACCACCATGATCGAGGGGGAGCGCGGCCAGAAGGGCCTCGCGGCCATGTCCATCGCGCTGGTCGACGATGAGGGCGTGGCGTGGGCGGCCGGCTTCGGCGAGCAGTCCCCCGGCGTCCCCGCCACCGCCGAGACGGTGTACAGGGTGGGCTCGGTGTCGAAGCTCTTCACCGACATCGCCGTCATGCAGCTGGCCGAACGGGGCGAGATCGACATCGACGCGCCGGTGCGCACCTACCTCTCCGACTTCGCGCCGGACAACCGGTCGGGCACTCCGATCACCCTGCGGCAGCTCATGTCGCACCGCTCGGGGCTGATTCGCGAGCCGCCCGCGGGCAACTACTTCGACGATGCCGGCGCGAGCCTCACGGCCACGGTGGCCAGCTTGAACGGCACGCCCCTCATCTACGAGCCCGAAGCGCGCACGAAGTACTCGAACGCGGGGATCGCGGTGGTCGGATACACGCTCGAGGTGACGCAGGGCGAGCCGTTCGCCGACTACGTCAAGCGCACGGTAATCGACCCGATCGGGATGACGAGCAGCGCCTTCACCCCCGAGCCCGGGATCGTCGACGACCTCGCCCGCGCCCACATGTGGGGACTCGACCGCGGGCTCTTCGACGCCCCCACCTTCGAACTCGGGATGGCGCCGGCGGGCAGCATGTACTCGACCGTTCTCGACCTGGCGCGCTTCATGGAGGTGATGTTCCGGCGCGGTGAGCTGGCAGACGGGGCCGCCGGCACCCCACCCGCCCGCCTCCTCGCCCCCGAGACCCTCGAAGCCATGTGGCAGCCCCAGTTCGCCGCCCCCGGCGCCACCACCGGATTCGGCCTCGGTTTCGCCGTACAGGAACGCTCCGGCGAACTCTGGCTCGGCCACGGCGGCGCGATCTACGGCTTCTCCACCCAGCTCGCCTTCCTGCCCGGCTCCCGGCTCGGCGTCGTTGTCGTCTCGGCCGTCGACGGCACCAACACGATCACCACACGCGTCGCCGACGCGGCGCTGGAGCTCATGCTCGCAGCGCACGACGGCCAGCCCCTCCCCACCACCCCCACCCGCGGCACGGCCGCGGTCGCCACCGCCCTCGCACTGGAACTCGAGGGCACCTACGGCACCGGCTCGGACGCCGTCGAGTTCGACGCCCGCGAAGGCAGCCTCTTCATGACCCCGGCCCGCGGCGGGGCGACCGTCGAGATCCGCGCCCGCGGCGACACCCTCATCGTCGACGACCGCATCGCCTTCGGCACCCGCTTCATGCGCGAGCGCGACGGCGACGCCACCACCGCCCTCCTCCCCCTCGGCCCCGACGGCGACCCCCTCGCCACCCTGCCCCGCCAGCCCCCCGCGGGCCGCCCCGACCTCCCCCCCGCCCACTGGAACGGCCTGATCGGCGAGTACGGCCCGGACCACAACGTCCTCTACATCCTGGAGCGCAACGGCCAGCTCCACGCGCTGATCGAGTGGTTCTTCCTGTACCCGCTCGAGGAGATCTCGCGCGACATCTACGCCTTCCCCGCCGACTGGGGCCTCTATCACGGCGAGCACCTCGTGTTCTCCCGCGACGCGGACGACCGCGCGACCTCCGTCGAGGCCGCCTCCGTCGCCTTCGCCCGCCGCGATGTCGGCACCGAGGCCGGCGGCACCTTCCGCATCGACCCCGTGCGCCCGGTCGCCGAATTGCGCGCCGAGGCCCTCGCCGCGTCGCCGCCCGACGAGCCCGGCCCCTTCCGCGATCCCGAGCTGGTCGAGGTCGCCACCCTCGATCCCGGCATCCTCCTCGACGTGCGCTACGCGACCACCAACAACTTCATGTCGTCGGTCTTCTACGACGAGCCGCGCGTCTTCCTCCAGCGCCCCGCCGCCGACGCCGTCGCGCGCGCCCACCTGGCCCTCGCCGACCACGGCTTCGGCCTCCTCCTGCACGACGGCTATCGCCCGTGGTACGTCACGAAGATGTTCTTCGACGCCACACCCGAGGAGCAGAAGCTCTTCGTCGCGGACCCGGCGAGCGGCTCGCGCCACAATCGCGGCTCCGCCATCGACCTCAACCTGTACGACCTCGCGACCGGCGAGCCGGCCGACATGGTCGGCACCTTCGACGAGTTCTCGCCGCGGTCGTTTCCCAACTACCCGGGTGGGACCTCGCGGCAGCGCTGGCACCGCGAGATCCTGCGCCGCGCCATGGAGGCGGAGGGGTTCACGGTCTACGAAGCCGAATGGTGGCACTTCGACCACGACGACTGGCGCGAATACGCGCTTCAGAATGCGACCTTCGGCGAACTCGGCCGCTAGCCGCCGGGCCCGGCGCTGCCCACGTCGCCGCCACAGCTGGACCGTCGATCTCGGCCTCGCCCTCACCGCCACGATCTGGGGGCTGAACTTCACGGTCGTCAAAGCCGGTCTCGAGGAGCTCTCGCCCCTGGCCTTCAACGCCCTGCGATTCCCCTGCGCGGCGGCGGCCGTGTGGGTGCTGATGCGGAGCACCGGCCGTCGGATGCTCCCCCCGCGCAAGGACTGGTCCGCGGTCCTGCTGCTGGGAATCGTCGGCCACGTGACCTTCCAGATGGGATTCATCCTCGGGCTGGACTGGACGCTCACCGGCAACGCCGCGCTCCTACTCTCCACCAGCCCGGTGTGGGTGCTGGTGATCTCGTCCGCGATGGGCCGCGAGCGCTTCAACCCCGCCGTTCTCGCCGGCGTGCTGGCCACCCTGGCGGGGATGGTCGTGCTGATTACGGGGGGCACCCAGCAGATGGGCGCGGCCCGCCTCGGCGACATGCTCGTTCTGGGCGCCGCCGTTTCCTGGGGTGCCTACACGGTCTTCGGGCGGCGAATGGTGAAGCGGCGCGGCGCACTCCAGATGACCGCCTGGACGCTGTGGGCCGGCCTGCCCTTCATCGTCCTGGCGGGGGTCCCGGATCTCGTCCGCACCGACTGGAGCACGGTTTCGCTGACGGCCTGGCTGGGCGTGGTGTACGCGGGCGTCTTCGCCATCGGAATCGCGTACCTGCTGTGGTACCGGGGCGTGCGCACGATCGGGCAGAACCGCACGTCCATCTACCAGAATCTCGTGCCCGTTATCGCCCTGATCAGCGCGTGGCTGTGGCTCGCCGAGATACCGACCACACAGCAGCTGGTGGGTGCGGTGGTGATCCTGGCCGGGGTGGTGATCGCGCGCAGATCGCCGTAGCAGTCCGTGGACGAACCTGCGCGGGCACCGGCCCAGCCCGGATCCATCGCCGGTCGAAGGCCAGGAGGGTTGTCCGCGGGCCGCCTGGCCCCGGGCTCCGTTGACCGGGCTGCGTCGCTTTGGCTAGCGTTGTGCGAGCCGGCCGGTGCCGGATCCGTCCCGCACCGCGCAGCGCATCCCGTTGACGTCCCAATGCTGGTCAATCGTCCCTTCAGGAACTCCAATGATCGACATCAATGAAATCGGCGCGACCGCGTTCGTGATCGCCTCAATCCGAGCCATGGAGAAAGAGCAGCCCGACCCGCTCTTCAACGACCCCTACGCCGAGTGGTTCTCCAACGAGCGCGCCCTCGGGGCGGCCCGGCAGCTCAACGAGGCCTTCCCGCCGTCGACCACCATGGTCCGCTTCCGCACCCGCTACTTCAACCGGTTCATCGAGCGCGGCATCGCGGCGGGGGCGCGCCAGGTGGTTCTCATGGGCGGCGGCTTCGACATGCGCGGCCACCTGTACGGCAACCCGGACGTCGCCTTCTTCGAGGTCGACCAGAAAGCCGTCCTCGAGTTCAAGCGCTTCATGCTCGGGCGGCACGGAATCGAGCAGCTTCCCTCGGTGCTTGGGAACTACCTGGAAGTCGACGTCGCAACGGGACTCGACGAGTTGGGCTTCGATCCGGCCGCCCCGACGCTCATCGTCTGGGAGGGCAACACCATGTACCTGCCCACCCACCTGATCATGCCGTTCCTCAATCGGCTAACGGGGGCGATGCACACATTCCGCATCGCCTTCGACTACTTCGCGGTCGACCTGGAGAACCGCGAGTTCGAGACGGACGAGGATCAGCGGAGGCTCGAAGGTGTGGAGAGGGCGATGGGTGCCTCGTTCCCCACCGGGTTCGCCGACCTTACGGTGTTCGAGGAGGAGACGCCGCTACGTGTCGCGGAGGACGGATCCTTCGCCGGACTGGCCGAGGAGTTCGGCCAGAGTGACATGGTCGCCGACTACCCCGAGGACTGGCGCGAAACGCTCAAGCTGTACCGGTATTGCGTTCTGGAGACGCGATAAGAGCGGTTTTGTCCGCCAATTCTGGCCAATTCTGGCCGACAAACGGTCCTGGGGGCTGGTTGTCGGCCAAAATTGCGCCTTTCTGGCGGACAACCAGCCCCGGGACCGCCTACTCCGGAATCCCCCGGCTGAAGAGCATCTCCAACCCCGGCTGTCCGCCGTCCACCGCCATCGCGGCCGCCTGCGGCCCCCGCAGGAACGCCCTCACCTGGCCCGTTACCGGGTCGCGCAGGATGGTCATGGGCGAGTCGGTCGTCTGGTCCAGCGTCGCCGATCCGCCGCCGCCCACCAGCGAGATGCTGGCCAGGTCGCCCGTCCACGACACCGGAATGGTGAAGACGAAGCCGGTGCGCCCGTCGTCGAGATCGAGAATCTCCGGCATATCGAAGGTCAGGGAGAAGGCCTGGTCACCGGCGACCGTCCGCCCGCGCAGGCGATACTCGGTTCCCGGCGGCGGCACCCACGGCACCGCATCGACGATGAACGACGGATCGAGGAACGGGTCGCCATCCGCGTCCATCCCGCCCCACACCAGAAGGGTGCGGGTCGGCGCGGCGCTTGCGGCGGCCGGAGGCTCGACGTCCAGGCGGTGGCGCAGGGAGTTCGAGAAGTGGTAGTCGCCGATCCAGCCGCCGCGGCAGTAGGACATCAGGTCCGGCGCATGCGGGGTTATCAGCCGCCGATGCTCCCGATCGTAGCCCCATGACCCGATGCGGCCGTTGCGGTCGGGAAACAGTTGGTCCGGCCCCCCGGCGCCCCCGCAGGGCGCATGGAAGAGACCCATGTTGTGTCCGAGTTCGTGCGCCACGGTGCGCGCCAGGGGAACCGAGTAGCTCGACCAGGAGCCAATCCCGAGCGCGACACCGAGGAGGCCGCCGACGGGAACCGGCGACTGCATGGCCAACCAGTAGCCGGATCCGCGCTCCATGCGCCGCATCGTTTCGGTTTCCAGGAGCAGCTGGAATCCGTTGTCGCTCGAAGAGAGCACCGGATCATGGCGCCTGACCTCAAAACCGCCGATCGGCAGCAGGTCCCGCGTAACGGACAGCATCTCGCTCCCTTCCGGGTCGCGTGCCATGTCGGCGGTGATCTCCAGGATCGCCGAATCGGGATCGAGTTCGTACAGGAACGGGATCACCGTGAGGCGGAAGTCGGGCATTTCACGCACATCCACGGCCATCCGTCCGGACGCCGGGATCCGGTCCGCGATTCCCATGCCGGACGCGAGGGTGCCGTTCGGGTCGACTTCGATCACCATCTCCAGGCCGTCCCTGATCACGTCGCCGGGGATCTGGGCGTTCGCCGACAACTCCAGGGTGCTCTCGTCGATCTCGGACGGGATCGGCATCGTCCCCGCCGCGATCTCGGCCGCGTGCACCTCGGTGCTTCCGTGGAAGAAGGTGGCGCGAACCGGCGGGACTCTCTGACCGCTGGCCTGCGGCGAGGAGAGGAACACCCTCAGCAGCGCCGGCCGGCCGGCGACCAGGGGGACGGGGAACTTGCGCGACTGGACGGCCTGGGTGAGATAGACGGCGGTGCCGCCGCCATCGCAATGGGCTACGCGCTGGAATTCGATGCCGTCGAGCCACGCCAGGAGGGCCGGATCGCCCGGTATGCACAGGTCGGTGCCCCCTGCCTTGAAGTTCTCGAGTTCGGTGAGGGCCTTGAGAGTGGCAGGAAGGGGACCGAAGAGTCCCGGGTTGTTGCCGAGCCAGAACCGTTCCAGGCTGGTCAGACCACCCAGCTCCGATGGCAGAGCGCCGCTCAGGTCGTTGGCGTGCAGGTACACCCGCTCCAGGCTGCCCATGCTCCCGAACTCCGGCGGAATCGCCCCCGTCAGCGCATTGTCGTTGAGCCACAACACCTCGAGGCTCGTGAGGTTACCGAACGTGGCCGGGATGTCGCCCGTCAGCTGGTTCTGCTCGGCGCCCAGGGTTTCGAGCTTCGTGAGATTCCCCAGTTCGGCCGGAATGCCGCCTGTCAGGTTGTTGTCCCAAAGAGCCAGGTATTCCAGATCGACCAGGTTGCCCAACTCCTTCGGGATGGGGCCGGACAAGTCGTTCTGACCCATGTGGAGGTACTGCAGCCTGACCAGTTGCCCGAGTTCCGCGGGGATGGGGCCGGCCAGAGCCGTGTATCTCAACATCAGTTCCCGGAGTGCAGTCAGCTTTCCGATCTCCGGCGGCAGGGGACCTCCCAGCCCGACTCTGTAGAGGTGCAGTTCCCTCAGCCCGGACAGTTCGAAGAGCTCCGCGGGCAGCGGTCCGGTGAGCCCCCAGTTGCCGTTGAGATTCAGCACCCGCAGGCCCGGGAATTCGCCTATCACCGGCGGGATGGTCCCTCGCACGCCGTTGTATGAGAGGAATAGGCTTGCGACATCGCCCGCGCGGTTCACCCCGACCCCGTACCATTCATTGATCGGAGCGTTGCTCATCCAGTTGTCGTTGCGGTTCCAGTTCGGGCCGTCGGTGGCCTTGTAGAAGGCGATGAGGGCCTCGCGCTGCGCCTGTGGAGTGCAGTTCGCCCCCGTCCCTTCGTGCGCGCCCAATGTCTGCAGCCATTCCTGGTACTCCGCGTCGTGGGGCACGCACAACTCGGTCCCCGAGTATCGGAACGCCTGGAGCGGAAGGTCCATCAACGACCGGGGGAGCTCGCCAGTCAGCCCGTTTCCGGAGACGTCCAGGCTGCTCAGGACAGCCAGCTCGCCCAGGATTTCCGGCAGCATTCCGGTCAGGCCGTTTTCTGCGAGGTCGAGTGCGGACACCCGACCGAGCGAGTCGATGGCGACCCCGAACCATTCGTCCAGGACCCCGTCGCCGAGCCACCCGGTCGTATCGGCCCAGCCGCGTCCGCGGGTCTCGTCGAAGAGCTCCTTCAAAGCTGTGCGGTCACCCTCGGCACAGTTCGGGCCGATGACTTGCGCCACCTCCGCGGCCCATTCGTCGAACTCGCTGGTCTTCGGCATGCAGAGACCCGGGTTGTCGGCGAAACCCAGGACCCGCAGCCCCTCCAGCTGCAGGAAGGTGCCGGGGATGGCCCCGGAGAGCCGGTTGTTGGCCAGGAACACGCCGGTCAGCTGAGTCGGATCTCCCAATTGTGCCGGAACCGGTCCCTCGAGTTCGTTGTCGGCGAGTCCGAGGTATTGCAGCGCTCGCAGGTTCCCGAGTTCGGCCGGCAGCGGCCCCTTCAGGCCGTTGCCGGGAAGCGTCAGCCACGTGACCTCTCCGATGCTGTCGGTGACCACGCCGTGCCAATCACCAAGCGGCGCATCCGTCCGCCAGTTCTCCTGCTGGAGCCAGTCCTCTCCGCCAGTCGCGTTGTAAAGCGCCTCCAGCGCGGCCCTGTCCCTCGCAATCAGTTCGATGACGGGAACCTCCGGATCCGTCATGCTGTCCTTGCAGCCGGAGATTGCGACGGCGCCGAGCGCGAGTATCGCCGCGGCGCGGGTCGCGAGCGCGGGGGGTTTGCAGCGGTGCCGGGAGATCCGGGTAGGCGCGTTGGCGAGGGGGACATCAATGCGCATGGCGGTACTCTCCCGGTCGTGGGGGTGCTCTTGGCAGACGATAGCGCGAACGATGGTTGACAGGGGGGCCTTACAATACTATACAGTATCGCTTGTCAAGTTCCCTCACCCCCCATCCGCGATGATCAGCATTCCGCGCGCCCGCAGCATCTCGTTCAGGGCGGCCACCTCGTTTGCGAGCAGGGCCTCCAACTCCGCCAGGTGTTCCCGCAGTTCCTCGTGCAGCAGCACCTTGACTTCGAGTTCCTGGTCGGTGGGCGGGAAGTCGGCAACCGAGATCGCACCGGTGAGGTAGCCGAGTTTCTGGAGCAGCCTGGCCTCGAAGCGGACGCCGTCCTGCCCCTGACCCGTGAGGCGCAGGTCGACCATGTTCATCTGGAGGTCGACGAGCTGGTCGCGCAGTGAGGCGATCGCCTCGGTGAGGTCCTCGTCGTCGGCGAAGCGGGACATGGTGGCGAGCTGGACACGGATCGCTTCGACGCGGTGGACGGCCTCGCCCGCCTCGACCACGTCGTCGCGGACCTCGCGGATGAAGGCGACCTGGGCCGCGATGTCGGCCTCGCTGCCCGCCGAGTGGGGGTCCTTGATGACCGTGAGGGGCTGCTCGCGGGTCTCGCCGGCCGCGTTCAGGCGGACGGTGTAGCGGCCGGGCGGCTGCAGGATCGAGATCTGTTGGCCGCCGGGGGCGGGGCGGCCCTCCTCGCCGACGGCGATGTGGTCGGCGTAGATGGGACTCGTGAATAGCCGGATGGGACCGTTGGGCTCGTCACGCAGGTCCCAGTGGATGCGGTTGATTCCGGGGTTGTTGGTGCCGGTCAGCGTGCGCACGACTTGGTCGCCGCCGTCCACGATCTCGACGGTCGGAGCCTCGGCCGCCGCGTCGGCCAGCCAGTAGTTGATCGACGCGCCGTATTCGGGGTCCCTCCCCTCGGTGGGGTCGCTGTAGGGCACCGACGGCGGCGTGATCGCGCGGAAGCGGTAGGCGTCGCGCGGCGCAAACAGGTGCGAGGACGATGCCATCACCTCGGGCGTCAGCTGCTGCAGCGGCGTGAGATCGTCCAGGATCCAGAAGCCGCGGCCGTAGGTGCCGACGACCAGGTCGCCGAAGTGTTCCTGCACGACGAGCCCCGATACCGGTGCGGCGGGCAGGTTGTTCTGGAGCGGCTGCCAGTTGTCGCCGTCGTCGAACGAGACGTAGATGGCGTTTTCGGTCCCCACGTACAGCAGTCCCTGTCGCTTCGTGTCCTCGGCGATGACCTTCGTGTAACTGAGCATGCTGGGCGGGATCCCGCTGGTGATCTTTTCGAACGAGGCGCCATGGTCCCGGGTCCTGTACACGTAGGGATCGCGCACATTCACCTGGTGGCCGTCGATGGCGACGTACGCCGTCCCCGCGTCGTAGCGGGAAGCCGCAATGGACCGCACCGCCATCCACTCCGGCAAATCCGGCATGTTTTCAGTGACATTCGTCCATGTGGCACCACCGTCCCGGGTGACCTGCAGCAGCCCGTCGTTGGTGCCCGCCCAGATGAGCCCCTCCTCGACCGGCGACTCGGCGATGCCGAAGACCGTGCCCGCGTATTCGACACCGATGTTGTCGCCGGTGAGGCCGCCGGAGAGCCCCATGCGGCTCTGATCGTTCTGCGTCAGGTCCGGGCTGATCACCTCCCAGCTCTGCCCCCCGTTGCGGGTGCGGTGCACGTGCTGGCTGCCCACATATACGGTGTTGTTGTCGTGCGGCGAGATGTGGATCGGCGCATCCCAGATGAAGCGGTAGCGCACGCCCGACGCAGCGCCCCGGCTCTGCTCCGGCCACACCTCGACGGCACGGTACTGGCGCCGGTCCTCCTCGTAGCGCACCACGATGCCGCCCACCATCCCCGACCCCGACGCAGAGGACCACACAATGTTCGGATCGGTCGGATCCGGCGTGGCCCACCCGCTTTCGCCCCCGCCCACGTGGTGCCACATGCCGCGCGGAATCCCGGTGATGCGGCGTTGCCCCTGGATGCGGCTGTTGCTGGGGCCGCGGTAGGTCGGCTCGTCCTGCTTGTTGCCGAGCACGTTGTACGGGATCGCGTTGTCCACCGTCACATGGTACATCTGAGCATTCGTGAGGCGCTGACGGAACCACGTCCTGCCGCGGTTGATCGAAATCGAGAGGCCCTGGTCGTGCGCGACGATCATGCGGTCGGGGTCGGTGTGGTCGATCCACATGTCGTGGTGATCGCCGCCGGGGGCCTGGGGACGAGGGGTCACGTCGAGCGTGCGGCCGCCGTCGGTCGAGGTGGTGAACGAAGCCGTCAGGAAGTACGCCTCGTCCTCGTCGTTGGGCGAAATCACGACGCGCGAATAGTAGTGCGGGCGCCCCATGGCATTGCGGTTGCGCGTGATGAGGGCCCAGGTGCGCCCGCCGTCCTCGGAGCGCCAGAGCTGCCCGTCCTCGGTCTCGCGTCCCTCCCACGGGATGCCGTCGCCTGTCTCGAGCATGGCGTAGACGCGGTCCGGGTTCGAGCGCGCAATCGCCACCGCGACCTTCCCGACCGGCTTCTCGGGCAGCCCGATGCCGTTGTCAGGACCGTTCAGCTTCGTCCACGTGTCGCCGCCGTCGCGCGAGACGTGCAGGCCGCCGCCGGGTCCGCCGGAGGTCCGCCCCCAGGTGTGGATTTCGAGCTGCCAGGTGCCGGCGAAGAGCACGCGCGGGTTGGTCGGATCCATCGCGATGTCCGAGCAGCCGGTGTCCTCGTCGACGAAGAGGATGTGCTCCCAGGTCGCGCCGCCGTCGGTGGTGCGGTACACGCCCCGCTCAGGCTGCGGGCCGTAGGAGTGCCCGAGCGCGCAGATGTAGACGATATCGGGGTTGGTTGGGTGGATGACGAGCCGCGGAACCCGCCCGGTCTGCTCCAGTCCCGTGAGCGTCCACGTGGCCCCGGCGTCGGTCGATTTGTAGACGCCCTGCCCGATCGAGACATGGCTGCGAATCTTGCCTTCGCCGGTCCCGGCCCAGACCACGTTCGGATCGGCCGGCGCGACGCCCAGCGACCCGATCGACTGCACGGGGAGACCGTCGAAGATCGCGTCCCAGTGCACGCCGCCGTCGGTCGTCTTGTAGATGCCGCCTGACGCGGCGCCGACGTAGTAGGTATGGGGATCGCCGACAATCCCGGCCGCCGCGGAGAAGCGGTTGCCCTCCGGGCCGATGTGCCGCCACTGGAGGGCGGTGTAGGCGGAGGGGTCGGGGGCCTGGGGGGCGGCGGGGGTGGGCGTGAGCGCGATGATGAGGGTCAGCGCGACGGGCGCGAAGAGCGCGAGGCGCGTGATGGCCTCAAGCGCGCGGGGCCGGTCGGCGATGGGCAGGCAGGGAGTCGGGTCGAACGGTGTGGACATCGCGGATCGTCCTCGGGAGTGTCGGAAGGGGATGGGGACGCGGGAAGTCGTTGGTGGCAACGGCCAAGCGCGGAATCGTGTTGACAGGATTCAAGTATGGAGGTTGGGCGTCAAGATGGTGCCACGGCCCTCACTCCTCGTCCTCCAGTATCGGCAGCTCCTGCGTGCCACCGCCGAGCGGAGGGTAGTAGGTGGTGCCGATGGTACGTCCGCCGTTCCCGGTGGGGCGGTTCAGGTCGGTCACGGGACTCGGTCCGGTGCGCTGGACGGGTGCCTGCAATCCAGCGTGGACGGTTGGCGGCGGGAGAGGACGGTCTCCGAGTCACCCGCCCAACCGTGTCCGAATCACCCGTTGAATTATTTCCAAAACACCCGCTGGATGATTTCCAAATAACCCGTTTGCCTTATGCCAAATCACACGCTGGACTTTTTCCAAATCACCCGTTAGAATTTTTCCGAATCACCCGTTGCAAATCTCCTTTTTGGAATCTCATGGATTATCTCCCCCGAATCGTTGACGAAGAGCTCGAGGAACGGCTCGAGGCCACGGGTGCCGTGGTGATCGAGGGCCCCAAGACCTGTGGGAAGACCGCCACCGCCAGGAATCTGGCTGCAAGCGAGGTGCGGCTGGACGTCGACCGGAATGCTCGGCGCATGGTCGGTATCTCCCCCGGCACGGTTCTGAGCGGCGACACACCCCGCCTCATCGACGAGTGGCAGATCGAGCCGGACATCTGGAACCATGTACGGAGAGCGGTGGACGACCGGGGCGCTCCCGGGCAGTTCATCCTGACCGGCTCGGCGGTCCCCGCGGACGACGTGACCCGACACACCGGCGCCGGCCGTCTGACACGGCTCAGAATGCGCACCCTCTCACTCTTTGAAACCGGTCGTTCGTCCGGCCAGATATCCCTCGGCGCATTGTTGAACGGAGAAGTGCAGGATTCGGAACCGTCCACCCTCACGGTTCCCCAGCTGGCGGAGTTGATCTGCCGCGGGGGCTGGCCGGGCCACATCCGCCATCCATTGCCGCTGGCACTGCGCATGAACCGGGGATATCTCAACGAAATTCGCCGCGTCGACATCGCGCAGGTGAGCGGAAGGCGGAGAGACCCCGTCAAGGTCGGACGTCTGCTGCGATCGCTCGCCAGGAACGTCGCGACCCGCGCCTCCCTCAGGACGTTGGTCAAGGACGTGCGCGGAGGCGACTCGACAATGAAGCCGGACACGGCCGCCGAGTACCTCGAAGCTCTCGATCGCCTGATGATCGTGGAGGACCTGCCCGCCTGGGCACCGCACCTGCGGTCACGAACACGACTGAGGAGCACTCCGGTACGGCACTTTGTCGACCCGTCACTCGCGACTGCCGCACTCCGTATCGCTCCCGAACGTCTTCTGGACGATCTCGCCTACTTCGGTTTCCTGTTCGAGTCGATGGTCATCCGGGACCTGCGGGTCTACGCCCAGACGTTGGAAGCCGAAGTCTTCCACTACCGGGAAAAGGCCGGTCTGGAGGTGGACGCGGTCGTCGAGACGGACGACGGCCGCTGGGCCGCCTTCGAGGTCAAGCTCGGTGAACGGTGGGTGGAGCAGGGAATGGCCAACCTTCGCAGAATTGCCGCACGAATGATCCAGGGTGGCCGCGGCAAGCCATCCGCTCTGGCGGTGATTGTACCCAACGGATACGGTCATGTGCGACACGGTGAAGTCGGAATCATCCCGATCGGAACACTCGGACCATAGGAAGCCGGGCTCCCGGCCCAAGGAGCGGACCCACCGATGAACTTCTTCCGGTTGCAGGAGCGCGGAACGTCCGTGCGGACCGAGGTGCTGGCCGGATGCACCACCTTCCTCACCCTCTCCTACATCATCTTCGTGAACCCGCTGATACTGAGCGGCACGGGGATGGACTCGGGGGCCGTCCTGGTGGCCACCTGCCTGGCGGCCGCGTTCGGGTCGCTGGTGATGGGGCTGTACGCGAACTACCCGATTGCGCTGGCGCCGGGGATGGGACTGAACGCCTACTTCGCGGCGATCGCGGTGGGCACGCTGGGGCTGCCGTGGCAGGTCGCCCTGGGGGCAGTGTTCTGCTCCGGGGTGCTGATGCTCGTGCTTTCGGTGCTGCCGGTGCGCGCATGGGTGGTGAACAGCATTCCGCGCTCGCAGAAGGTGGCCATCGCGGCGGGGATCGGGTTCTTTCTGGTGATCATCGGCCTTCGCAACGCGGGCGTGATCGTGGGAAGCGAGGCCACACTGGTCGCGCTGGGGAACCTCGCACAATGGCCGGTGATCCTCGCGCTTCTCGGGTTCTTCGGCATCGTCGCGTTCGAGCACCGGAAGATTCCGGGGGCAGTGCTGATCTGCATCCTGATCGTGGCAGGGGTGGGATGGCTCTCGGGGCAGTCGGATGCGCCCGCTGCGCTGCTCGCGGCACCGCCTTCTCTCGCGCCGACGTTCCTCCAGCTGGACATCGCCGCCGCCTTCGAGGTGGGCCTGCTGGCGATCGTCTTCGCGTTCCTGATGGTGGACCTGTTCGACACGAGCGGCACTCTGGTCGCCGTGCTGAACGAGGCCGGACTGACTGGCGAGGACGGCAAGGTTCCGCACCTGCGGCGCGCTCTGGTCGCCGACAGCTCCGCGACTATCGTTGGATCGCTGCTCGGCACGTCCACCACGACCTCCTATATCGAGAGCGCCGCGGGAGTGCGCGCGGGCGGTCGCACCGGTCTCACCGCCGTGGTCGTCGCCGTCCTTTTCCTGGGCGCGATCCTGCTGGCTCCGGTGGCGACCGCGGTCCCCGGCTACGCGACCGCCCCGGCGATCCTGTTCGTGGGCTGCGTGATGGCCAGGGCCATGCGGAACATCGAGTGGGACGAACTGACCGAAGCCGTCCCGGCGATCGTAACCGCGCTGGCGATGCCCTTCACCTACTCCATCGCGACGGGGATCGGTTTCGGCTTCATCACCTACGTGGTCATCAAGGTGGTCGCTGGACGCGGGTCGGACCTGAACGCGGCCGTGGTGACGGTGGCGGCGCTGTTCGGGATCCGGTTCTTCGTGATGTAGGGCGCGTGAAACGCAGAGAGGATGGATCCGTGAACCCGAGTCGTCGGAGATTTCTCGGCCAATCCGCGCGGTGGGCGGCCCTGGCACCTGTTGTGCCGGTGGGTCGGCTGGCGGCGTTGCACGGAGAAGGGGCTGGCGCCGGGGTTTCGGAGGACGCCGGTGCGCGCCGCGGGAACAACCTCGCGCAGGACGCGTGGGTCGCCCGGGCCCGAGCCCGGATCCCCGCCTCCAGCGGCAGCGTTTACATGCAGACGGGCGGGATCGGCCCGTCTCCGATCGAGGTCATCGACGAGGTCAAGGACCGCCTCGATTTCCAGAACCAGGGACCCGCGCACCCTGACTACGCGACCGACATGGCCAGGGTCGAGCCGGACCTGCGGGCGCAGCTCGGGAGGGTTTTCGGCGCCGAGACCGACGAGGTCGCGCTCACCCACAGCACCTCAGAGGGCATCTCGATCGTCGCGTGGAGCCTGAACTGGCAGCCCGGCGACGAGGTGATCATTTCCAACATCGAGCATCCTGCGAACGTCGTCCCGTGGTATGTGCTGCGGGACCGGTACGGGATCGTGATCCGGGAGATCGACCTGTCCAGCGGCACCCACTTGCTCGACGAAGTCCGGGCCCAGCTGTCCGCCCGCACGCGGATGGTCAGCATCAGCCATGTGTCTCGCAACAACGGGCGCACGATCCGCACCGACGAGTCCGCCGAGCTGGGGCGGCTGCTCCGCGCGCGCGGGATCCGCTATCACCTCGACGGCGCCCAGGGACCCGGATGCGTCATCACCGACTTCCGCTCGCTCGGCTGCGACTGCTACTCGACCTGCGGTCACAAGTGGCTGCTGGGGCCCAAGGGTACCGGCGCGCTGTTCGTCCGCCGCGAAGCGCTCGACGATGTCCAGTTGAGCTGGGCCGGCTCCCACAGCCACGCGACAATGGACTACGAGGGCAACTACACCCTGCTCCCGAGCGCCGCTCGATACGAATTCGGTACCCGCGCGCTGGCCGACTTCGCCGGCTTGGGACGCGCCGTGGACTGGATGGAGGACATCGGCCTTGGCCGCATCGACGACCGCATCCAGTCGCTCGTCGATCACGCCATCGAAGCGGTGGACGCGACGAGCGGGCTTACAATGACCTCGCCCCGGACGCGCCCCGACCGCTCCGGCGTCTTCGTGCTCAAGCTGCCCGGAGGATGCGACGCCACCGCCCTCTACAACGACCTGCGCGACAACGCCGGCATCCTGGCCTCGCCGGTCCGCCAGCCACGCGACCTCCGCCTCTCCATCCACTTCTTCAACATCCGGGACGAGATCGACGCCGCCGTCGCAGCGATCAGCGAGCGGTGCGCCTGACACCCCTCACTGGACCCCATCTCCGCCAGGTCAGTCCCGCCGAGGTGACGTTGAGTGGCCGCACTCGGGTGCAATCGGTAGCGGCCTGAGCGACAAAGAGGAAAAACGGAAGTTGCACTTTTGATTTTCCCGGTTAAATCGTCGGACGAGGCGCGTTTTGCGCTTCCCGAGTCCGTGTTCGAATCCCTGGACGGCCTCGTCGTCATCGACAAGGTGCAGCACGGCAAAGGACCGCTCCGAGTGGACGAGACGAGCACGTGCGCCGACCGTCTCGGTCCCGTAGGTTTCGCGGCGACACCGGCCGCCGTTCCCCCGCATGGACCCCGCGCCCGCGTGAACACTCCCCACGCCACCCAAACCGCCCGGATCGAAATCCCGATGATCTTCTTCCGCCCCGGCACAAACCACCGCCCCGGCACACACGGCCCGCGCACCGCCGCGGCCAACGCCGCCCTCCTCCCCCTCCTCACGCTTGCCGCGCTCGCGAACCCGGCCACCGCCCAGACCGGCCCCGTGATCGAGAACGGGCAGGCCCAGATCGTTTCCGCCTTCGCCGATTCGGCCACCTGGATCCGCCACGACCTGTGGGTCGAGACCGAGTTCGACACAGACGGCGACGGCAGGCCCGATCGCGTCCACGTCGACGTCACGCGCCAAGGGCAGACCGACACCGAGGGCCTGCAAGTCCCCGTCGTCTACGAGACCAGCCCCTACTACTCCGGCGTCGCGGGCACCGACTGGGGCCACTTCTGGGACCTGAGGCAGGAGGTCGGCGGCGATCCCCCGGCCCGCGATCCGTTCCCCGCCACCATCCGGCACATCGAGCGGCAGCCGGTCATCTCGCAGTCGCACATCCGTACCTGGGTCCCGCGCGGCTTCGCGGTCATCCACTCGCAGTCGCCGGGCACCGGGCAGTCGCAGGGCTGCCCTACCGTCGGCGGCGCCAACGAGTCGCTCGCGCCCAAGGCCGTCATCGACTGGCTGAACGGACGCGCGCGCGGGTTCACCACCGTCGATGGCACTGACGAGGTCGAGGCCTACTGGGCCAACGGCAAGGTCGGCATGACCGGCACCTCCTACAACGGCACCCTGCCCCTGGCCGCCGCCACCACCGGCGTCGAGGGTCTCGAAGCGATCATTCCCGTCGCGCCCAACACGTCGTACTACCACTACTACCGTTCGAACGGCCTCGTCCGCTCCCCCGGCGGCTATCCCGGCGAGGACATCGATGTCCTCTTCGACTTCATCTTCAGCGGCTACCCCGAGGTGCGCGACTACTGCATCGCCAACGTCCGCGACGAGATGTACGCCGAGCTCGACCGCACCACCGGCGACTACAACGATTTCTGGGCCGGCCGCGATTACCTCAACCACATCGACGGCGTGCACGCGGCCACCCTCATGGCCCACGGCTTCAACGACTGGAACGTGATGCCCGAGCACAGCTACCGCATCACCGAGGCTCTGAAGGCGCGCGGCGTCCCCGTCCAGATCTACTATCACCAGGGCGGCCACGGCGGTCCCCCGCCCCTCGAAATGATGAACCGCTGGTTCACCCGCTACGTCCTGGGCGTCGAAAACGGCGTCGAAGACGACCCGCGCGCATGGATCGTGCGCGAGGCCGACGACCGCCAGCAGCCCACAGCCTACCCGGACTATCCGCACCCCGAGGCCGAAGGCGTCCCCCTGCATCCCGCGGGCGACGGCAACTGGACCGGCACCCTCTCGCTCAACGCCGGCGACGCTGACGGGACCGGCGGCATTGTGGACAATTTTGCTTTTGAAGGCGGCCAGCTCGCCGCGGCGGAGTGGTCGAACCACCGGCTTCTATACGCGACACCGGTGCTCCAGCAGGATGTCCACCTTTCGGGCGTGGCGAGGGTGCTGGTGCGTGTGGCTTCCGATGCGGCGGCGGCGAATCTGACTGTGTGGCTTGTCTCGCTGCCGTGGACGGAGAGCGACGACATCAACGACAACATCATCACGAAGGGGTGGGCGGATCCGACCAATGCGGGGGCGGAGGATATGGCGAGTCCGCGGTCCGGTGAGGGGCTGACGCCTGGCGAGTTCGTCGAGCTTGAGTTTGCGCTGCAGCCGGATGATCAGGTGATTCCGGCGGGGGCGCGGATCGGGCTGATGGTGTTTTCGAGCGACAAGTACTTCACGGTGCATCCGGAGCCGGGGACGGAGCTGACGGTGGACTTGCGCGGGACGAGTGTGGAGGTGCCGGTGGTGGGGGGGATTGAGGTGATGAGGAGGGCGTTGCGGCCGGTTAGTTGAGGGGTGCGCACCATGAACACACGCGCCATCCTCATCGGCCTGGCCCTCGGGTTGGGACTCGGGATCGCCGCCTCGGCGACCGGATCTCCCGCGCTCATGCAGACCGCCGAGGCCGTCGAACCCCTCGGCCAGGTCTTCCTGCGGGCGATTCAGATGGTAGTCATCCCCTTGGTCGCGGCGGTCGTCTTCGTCGGCGTGGCCCGGATCGGGGATCTGCGCAAGCTGGGCCGGCTGGGAGGCCTGGCGGTGGGCTTCTTCTGGATCACGACGCTGCCCGCGATCCTGATCGGGATGGTCGTGATGACCTTCGCCCTCAACTTCACCGCTACCGTACCACCGCCCACGAGCGGAGCGGAGATCGACGCCGCGACTCCCGGCGTGGTCGACTTTCTCGTCAACCTCGTCCCGCGCAACCCGATCGAGGTCGCCGCCGACGGTACCCTGCTCCCCCTCATCATCTTCATCGTCCTCCTCGCCGCGGCCACGACAACGCTGCCCGCCGAGAAACGGCAGCTACTCACCTCCTTCGCCGAGACTCTCGGGGACGCACTCATCAGGCTCATGACCTGGATCCTGTGGACGGCGCCCGTCGGCGTCTTCGGCCTCGCGGCACCGGTAGTCGCGCAGACCGGGATGGCGATGCTGCAGAACCTCGCCGTCTACATCGTCGCCGTTGTCGTGGGCCTCTTCCTTCTCAAGGGGCTTGTGCTGCTGCCCCTGGTCTGGGCATTTGGCGGCGTGCGGCCGGGGCGGTTCATCCGGGGCACCGCGGGCACCTACATGGTCGGCTTCACCACGACAACCTCGGTGGGCACGCTGCCGATGATGCTGCAGGAGGCCGAGAAGCTGGGCCTGTCGAAGAGCACTTTCTCGCTGGTCCTGCCGCTGGCGGCGTCGATCAACCGTCCGGGCAGCGCGCTCTTCCAGAGCACGTCGCTGGTCTTTCTCGCCGCCATGTACGGGGTGCCGCTCGACGCGGGGCTGATCGCGGCGGCCGTGCTGGCGCTTTTCCTCGCCTCGATGACGGTCGCGCCGGTGCCCGGCTCCAGCATCATGTCGATGGCGCCGGCGCTGGACGTGGTGGGTGTGCCGCTGGCCGGCCTCGGCATTCTGCTGGGGATCGACCGGGTGCCGGATGTGTTCCGGTCGGCGGCAAACGTGATCGGGCACATGTCGGCCGCGACGACGGTGGATGGGGTGACGCGGCGGGGTGGTGGGCGGGAGGGTCGGTGAGCGGACGCGCTGAAGAACGCGCCCACCACGTTGTCTCGCATCCGCCATCACACAGGGGCGAGGCGACCGAAGTGTCGACGTAGATCACCGGTCGCTTCGGTCGCCCTCCAGTTCACTGAGCAACACGGACAGTGTGGCTTCCGGAGGCCCGCCACGGGGTGGCTCGGACCCCGGAGAGAGTGCTGGCGTCAACCAACCCTCCCGCACGGCATCAGCGAGAATAGCGTCCGCCTGGATGGGACTCGTTGACGCTCGCGGAGGGCGCAGTTCGGCTACGATGCGCCCCCGGTCCGTGACGAGAATGGTCTCGCTCATCTCAAGCCACGGAAGACAAGTCATGCCGAAGCGGCCGGGGCGGGCCACCAGCGCAAATCACGACGCCTCCTACAAGGGCTTCTTCGCCCAAAGACGCACTGTGACGGACACACTGCTTGGCGCCGCGCACGAGTTGGCCCGACACCTCGACTTCTCCAGCCTCGAACGGCTCCCGGCCAGCTTCGTCACCGAACACCTCGGCCAGCGTCACGCCGACATGGTGTGGCGAATCCAGACCACGGACGCCCAGTGGCTGTATATCCTGGTTCTGCTCGAATTCCAGTCTACCATCGACCGCCGCATGGCCCTGCGCATGACGGACTATACGATCCGCGTCCTGAGGGGTCTTAGCCGAGACGAGCTCGGTTCCCGTGGTGAGTATCCGGTGGTGCTCCCCATCGTGGTCTACAACGGAGAGCAACGCTGGACTGCCGCGAAGGACATCCGCGATCTGTTTGGGCCGGTGCCGCAGGAGTTGCTTGGATACGTCCCGCGCCATCGGTATCTTCTCATCAACGTGCAGGCAATTGATCCGTCGGCACTACCACGCGAAAACGTGCTCGCGATGATCGCGCGGCTGGAGCAGGCCTCGACGCCTGCGGCGGTGCAAGAGTTGGTTGCTCCGCTGGCAGACTTGCTTCGGCAGATCAGCGAACCGGAGTTGGCAGAGACCTTCCGGGCCTGGATCAAACTGGTGGTGCTGCGGCGATTCGGTTCAGAGGGTGCGGAGTTGACGCGCAAGCTCGAGAAAGAGGAGGAAGGACAGATGACGACATTGCTCGACCGGGCCCGCAAGTGGGGCGAGGAGCGGGATCAGTTGTGGCTCGAGAAAGGTCGGATCGAGGGACGGATTGAAGGGGAACGCGAGTTGGTCCATCGGATGATCGCACGGAGATTCGGTCCCCACACCGCGGAAAAAGTCCTTGCGCGGCTCAACGACCTCTCCGATCCGGAAGACTTCGCCGACGTGGCAGACGCAGTGTTCGAATGCCAGACCGCTGCGGAGTTCCTTGAGCGAGTGCGCGACGGGTGATAACGGACGGACGACGAGCCAGGTCACCGCACGGGTCGGACGACCCTCGGGCTGGATGGGCCGAAGCGGCCCTGGAGTTGGAGGCCCGGGGAGATAGCGGCCTGCTTGACGAACCT
Organism: Gemmatimonadota bacterium; assembly: GCA_022826565.1. Lineage (GTDB taxonomy): Bacteria > Gemmatimonadota > Gemmatimonadetes > Longimicrobiales > Gaopeijiaceae > Bin94. The sequence continues at coordinate 90,223 of JAJDUP010000031.1, forward strand.
GCACCCACCGTATTCGACCAGTCGGAATGGGAGTGGGAGGAGCCGCACCAGGGCGAGGCCACGTCCATCTGATCCTGCTGCGTCCGCCGCCCCCCTACCGCCTTCCCTCCGTAGCCACCGCCCCGTCGCCCCCCATGTACCGGTCGAAAAAGTTATCCGTCGCATCGAACGTGATCAGCCACCGCTCGTGCAGCAGGAAGTCGTGCACGTCGTCCGGGAACACGATCAGCTCGTGCGGCACCCCCTGCGCCCTCAGCAGCTGCACCAGTCCGACCGTCTGAGAAAACGCCACATTCCGGTCGTCGTCGCCATGAATCAGCAGCACCGGCGACGTCCAGTTCTCGACTTCCGCCACCGATGACGCCTGGTACGACACCGACTCCGGGTCGATCGAGTTCCCCCACAGGTGCACGCCGGCGATGTCGACGCCCGCGGCAAACAGGTCCGAGTCGCGCGCCAGCCCCTGCGCCGTCAGAATCCCGCCGTACGACAGCCCCCAGAGCCCGATCCGGTCGGGATCCACGTCGTCGCGGTCGCGCAGGTACTCGCCGGCAGCCTTGATGTCGCGGTACTCGGTATTCCCCCGTCCGCCCCGCCCCGGCGCGTTGCGGAACTCGCGGCCGTACCCGATGCCGCTGCGGTAGTTCACCGACAGCACCACGTAGCCCTTGTTCGCGAAGTACTGGTTCATCGCATAGGCCATGTGATAGAAGTGCATGTAGTGGTAGCCGAGCAGCATCTGCCGCCGCGACCCGCCGTGAATGAAGATCATCGCCGGCCGCTTCTCGCCCGGGCGCAGATCGGGCGGCAGGAAGAGCTGGTTGTAGAACTCGAAGCCGTCCTCGGCCTCCAGGGTCACAGCCTCGGGCAGGACGTGAAGGTCGAGCGGGTAGCGGCCGGGAAGCTCCCGGATCGTCCTCGCCTCACCGCCGTCCGCAGGCACCATCGCAACGGTCAGGGGCTGACTGGCGTCCGCGAACATCACCGCGACCTGACGCCCCGACGCCAGCGCCGCCGGATAGGTCTCGATGCCGTCTCCGTCGGTCAACTGCCGCGCATCGCCCCCCGACGTGGGCACGCGCCACAGATGCCGCCTGTCGATGTCCCCCGCGTTGGTGGCATAGAAGAGAGTGCGGCCATCCGGCGACAGCGAGATGTACTCCGCGATGCCGTCTCCCGGGGTAAGTTCGACGGGTGAGGTGGTCCCTCCCGACGCGGCGACCGAGTAGTAGCGCCGCCACCCCTGCGGCTCGGCCTGGAAGATGATGTGGTCGCCCGCCCAGATCACCGAGCGCACCTCGTTGTGGATCTCGTCGTCCGGCGCGTTGTGCCACACTTCGCGCGCCTCTCCCGTGCGCACGTCACCCACCCATATCGAGAAGTCATGGCCGCCCGCGAAGCGCGCCTCGGTCATCCCGTCGGGCAGGTCGTCCGGGCTCGCGTCGCCCAGGTCGGCGCGGGCCCCGAACGGCAGGCCCGGCCTGCGGATGAAGGCGACCCTGGTGCCGTCCGGCGACCACGTCGGGCTCGTGTCGCGGTCCACCGCCGGTCCCAGGTAGGTGATGCCCGGGTTGTCGGTGTCGTAGACGCCGATGAAGCTGTGATCGTCCCGGTCGCTCACGAATGCGAGCTTGCGCGAGTCGGGCGACCACACCGGGCTGCCCTGGCTGCCGAAGACGCTGAAGAGCGGCCGCTCGGGCTCGACCGTCACCACGCCCGGGTTCACCGGTGCGCGGTAGATCACCCCGTCCTTCGCGTAGGCGACCCATTCGCCGTCCGGCGACAGCGCCACGTTCCACGCCTCGACGACGCGCCACGGCTCGCCGCCCGCCGTGCTCACCGCCCACACCGCGCGCTCGGCGCCGCGGGGGTCGCTGGCCGGGTTCGCGATCCACCCGTCCCGGTTGGGCGTGTGGCCGCGCAGGAACACCAGGGTGGAACCGTCGTCGGAGATGCGCAGAGTCGAGAGGTCGCGGCCGTCGTCGTCCTCGTAGCGCGTGAGCCGCACCGGCGCGAAGTCGGGCGCGGCCGCCGTGTAGACGTTGCGCCGTCCCTCCTCGTACTCGATCCAGGCGATCCGGTCGGCGTCCTTCGCCGCGACGAGTTGCACCGGGTAGCCGGGGCTGAGCACATCGGCGATCGAGAAGCGCTGGGCCTCGGCGGGCGAGGCGGTGAGCGCGGCGAGGGCGAGGGGGCCGAGGGCAACCGCGGCCGCGGCGAGAACGGGGAGGCGGACAGTGCAGCGCTTCATGGCAGTATCTCCGGCGTTGGGGCGGGCTCGCGGCGCTTGGCCGCAAAGGTACGCGGCTCCCGACACGATGCCACACGAGGAACCTTGCAGGCAAAGATGAGTATGTTATACTCAAAACATGAGTAAGAGATTGCAGGTCGTGATGTCCGACGCCGACCTCGAGGAGGTCCGCGACGCAGCCAGGCGCAACAACGTCACGCTGTCCGCGTGGGTGCGCCGCACGCTGCGCGCCGCGGCAGAGCTTGACCGGCGCGGCGGAGCGGCCGCGGTCCGCGAAGCGCGCCCCGGCTACTCCGTCATCAAGCCGGAGGTGCTCCGATACGTGACTCTCGAGGTAAGGCTGATGGAGGACCATCTGGAAGCCGTGCGCCAGCGCTACAATCTGCGCGACTGGTCGACGGCCGTGAAGGAGGCGGTCTGCCGACAGGCGTTCCCGCCGATGACCAAGGAGGAAGCGCTCGCGATGCAGGGCTTCGGGTGGGAAGGAGACCTCGACGAAATGCGGAACGAGCCCCCGATCGAGATGATCGACCCGGTCAGACCGCGTGACCAGGAGTGATCGTGGACACTTCGGCGTGGGTCGAGTACCTGCGCAAGACGGGAAGCCCTTTCCATCGCACTCTGCGAGCCAGCGTCCGGAGCGGGCAGCCCATTGCCACCCCGGCAACGGTTGTGACGGAACTGCTTTCCGGGACCAACAGCGACAACAGGGCCGCGGAGCTCCTGAAACTCCTGAACCGTTTCGAGATCCTGGTTCCACGCTCGATCGGGAGTTATGAGGGCGCCGCACGCATCTACCGCATCTGTCGCAGGGCCGGATTCACGATTCGATCGACCGTTGATTGCCTGGTGGCGGCAACCGCAGTGGACAAGGGCCGCCCCCTCCTGGCACGGGACCGTGATTTCGCGGTGATTGCCGGGCACACCGAGCTCGAGCTGGTCATCCCGCCGGACCCGGGCCCGCCGGAAAAGCCGCCGCGGGGGTGGTCCGGGGAGTAGGCGCCCGGCCGCGGGGCCGCGCGAGCCAGCTCCACCCCGCGCGAAACAGGGACTTCGTCGCCCGCTCCTACCCGAGCGGCGGACGGTGGTGATGCACTCCCAGCCGCTCCTCGAGCGCCCGGGCAAGCGCGAGGATCTTCCCCTCTTCGAAGAGTCGGCCATGAAAAGCCACATTACGGGTGATCGTGTGCGGCTCTCCCCGCGGATCGTCGGGAACGGGGCCCGCGCTTCGGGTCGGGCTCCGGTCCAGGCCGGCGCGCAGGGTGATCCCGGGGTGTCCTGTGTAGTTCATCGCCATCAGCAGTTCGAACGAGCCGTACGTCGGGGCGAAGAGGGCGTCCACGCCGCTGTAGATGCGGTGGAACTCGTGCATGAGGTGCCGGCGCAGGCGTTCGGCCTGCAGGTAGTCGACCGCGGACAGCATGCGGACCTGCCGCCACGCGTTGGGCCAGCCTTCGGGGGGCAGCTGATCGTCGCGGCCGTCGAGGGTGAGCGCCTCGTAGATCGCGGCCGCCTCGGCGTAGAGGTTGGGGATGAGCGCCGGGTAGGGGAACGGCGGCAGCTCCACTTCGACCAGATCGACGCCGAGTTCGCGGAGCACATCGAGGGCGGCCAGGTGGGCGTCCGCGGCCGGAACGGTGGCGCCCGTGAACCCGATCTCGCGGAACCAGTCCCGCGAGTAGCCCACGCGGACGGTGGCGGGGTCAAAGCCGGCGTCGTAGTGGAATCCCATGGGGATGGAGGACGCCGATGTGGGGTCCGGGCCGTTGATCGCGGCCAGGACGGGGACCGCATCCTCGACGCGACGAGTGAGGGGGCCGATCCGGTCGAGGCTGGGTGTGAGCGGCATGGCGCCCTCGGTCGGCACCCGGCCGAAGGTGGCGCGCAGGCCGACGACGCCGCACTGGTCGGCGGGGTTGAGGATCGAGCCGAGGCTGTCGGTCCCGATCGAGAACGAGCACAGTGCGGCGGCGGTCGCGGACCCCGGACCGGCGCTGGAACCGCCCGCGTGCTCGTCGGTGTTCCACGGATTGCGGACCTTGCCGCCGTACCAGCGGTAGCCGTTGGCGAGGCTGGCGGTGGCGAGCTTGCCGAGGAGGACTGCGCCCGCGTCGCGGAGCATGGTGACGATGCGGGCGTCCCGGTCAGGCACTTGATCCTGGAAGGGGATCGCGCCCCAGGTGGTGGGGATCCCGGCGGTGTCGAAGCAGTCCTTGATGCCGTACGGGATGCCGTGCAGTTCCCCGCGGTATGTGCCCGCCGCCAGCTCGCGGTCGGATTCGTCGGCCTGGCTGAGCGCGTGGTCGGCGGTGACGGTGATGTAGCAGTAGAGGCCGGGGGCGAGGCGCTCGATGCGGGACAGGTAGATCTCGGTGAGGCGGCGGCTGGTGATCTGGCCGGTGCGGATCCAGTGGGCCTGCTCGCGGACCCCGGCGTAGGCGATGTCGGCCTCGTCGTCCGGGAGAGGGGCGGGTCCGGTGTCGGACATCGCGAGGCGGTCTACCTGCGCGGGATAGGACACGCCGGGCAGGCGCGGATCGAAGGTGATGGCGGGCTGCAGGCTGAGTTCGCGCGGGACGTCACGGAGTTGGCGGACGCCGGCGACCTGGCTGCCGATGGTCTGGACGAGTTGGTCGCGCTCTTCCGCCGTGTAGTTGACGCCGTGGAGCTTCTCGGCCTCGGCGAGGGTTGCGGCGGTGATGTCGGCGGACGCGTTCGTCCCTGCTTCGGCCGGTGCCGCCGGCCCGTCGCCCGCGTCCGGTTGGCATGCCAGTGTTCCTGCGGCCAGCGCGGCAGAGCTGGCAAGGAAGTCCCTGCGGGATGGAGTCGTCGGAGTGGCTCCCATGTCTGCCTCCTCGGCCGTGCGGCCGTCGCCTGGGTCTGGCCTCACGTGCCAGTCGGTCGTCCTCCGCCGAGGCTACCTCCCCGCTACCTGCGCGCGTCCCGCCTCGTCAGCGGACTCAGATAATCCCGGCTTCCCAGCCCCAGCTTACGCATGGCGACCCCCGTCAGGCACTCGTCCACCACCTGCTTGGCGTTGAGCGTGGTCGTGTACCCCGGGTCGACCAGCGGGTTGAGCTCGACCAGGTCGAAGCCCACCAGGTTGTTCTCGGAGCAGAGTCCGCGAAGGATCGGAAAGACCTCGCGGGGGGTGAGGCCGCCGGGCACGGGGGTGCCGGTCCCGGAGGTGTACGCCGGATCCATCACGTCGATGTCGAACGAGACGTGGAGGTATTCGGGCCCGTCGTTGGCCTCGTCGAGGACGAGCTGCATGACGGTGCCCCACCCGTCGCGGTCGATCTCCGCCATGGTGTGGTAGCGGAACTCGTTCTCGCGCATCCACTCGAAGCCCTCCGGCCCGGGCCAGCTGCCGCGCAGCCCCACCTGGATGAAATTGCGGCCGAGGATGTGGCCTTCGTCGACGAGGCGGCGCACGGGCTGGGCGTGCGAGATCAGGTGGCCGCTGCGGGTGCCGCCGGCGTCGTAGTGGGCGTCGAAGTGGATGACGCCGACGTTCTCCTTGCCGTACACGTCCGCGAGCCCGGCCACATTGGCGAACTCGATGGAGTGGTCGCCGCCGATGATCACGGGGATCGCGCCCGTCTCGGCGATCTCGCGGACCATGCGGCGGATCGGCTCCATGCTGCGCTCGGTGCTCAGGTTATCGATCGGCGCGTTGCCGTAGTCGACCGCCGTGAGTTCGCGCCGCCAGCTGATCATCGTCTCCATGCTGCCGGTGCTCCGCCGCATCGCCCGCAGCGCGTTGGGCCCTTCACCGGCGCCGCGGAAGCCCACCCCCATGTCGACCGGCGCGCCCATGAAGGCCACCTCGACTTCGCCCACGACCAGGTCCTCGATGGTGCGCGCAATCGGCAGCCCGAAGAAGCTCAGCACCGAGCCGACCCGGATCGGGCCCGGTTCGCGAGGCGGGTCGTTCGAGATGTCGCGGTCGCGCCACACCTCGAGATTGGGATCGTTCGGATCGAGGCGGATGATCGCGGCTTCGGGGTCGGGGGGTTCCTGCCCGGTGGTGTCGGTCTGCTGCGCGGTCGTGTCGGTGGCTTCTCCGGCGTCGGCCTCGGCGCCCGGCGGCGCATCGGCTCCGGAATCGGCGGGCGGGGTCTCGCAGGCCACGGCGAGAACCCCCGCGATGGCAGCGATCAGGCATCCAATGAGCGCATGCGTGAAGGGCGAATCGTCTTTCATATCGATGTTCCCCGAGCCCGGCGCTGGGCGGCTGGAAGACTGGTGTCCAACGTTGGTCAGGCTGCGGGCAGTCTACGCCGCGACCCGTTTGCCCGCCAGTTCACCGCAGCCTCATCTTGCCGGTTGGCGTTCGACGTGCCCGACGCAGGTCGATCGACCTCACTCTGTCCCCCATCCGGCTGATCCGCATGGCGAAGAAACCGCTCCTTCCCCTCGCCCTCGTCGCGCTGGCCGTCGCGCCACTCCTCACTTGCGACTCGGGTGACCAGCCGCCTCAACCGCTCCCCGACCAGGCCACCCTCGTCATCGATGGTGTTTCGGTCATCCCGATGGACACCGAGCGCGCTCTGCCCGACATGACCGTCCTGATCGGCGGCGGCCGGGTGCTGGCGATCCAGCCGTCGGGCGAGGCCGACGCAGCCGCAGTCGCCGACGACGCCACTCGCGTCGACGGCCGGGGCCGCTTCCTGATCCCAGGCCTCAACGACATGCACGTCCACTTCCAGGAAGAGCAGGCACTTGGCCGGTTCCTCGCCACCGGCGTGACCGGCATTCGCGTCCTCTGGGGCGGTCCCACGACGCTCGACTTCCGCGACCGCATCGTGCGGGGCGAACTTGCGGGGCCCGACATCCACACCGCGGGCACGATCATCGAGGGCCTGCCGCCGCCCGAACTGGCCGCCGTCATCGACACCGAAGGCCGCGTCATCGTCCACGACTCGATCGACGGGGCCGCCGCCGTCCGCGAGCAGCACGCCGCCGGATACGATTTCATCAAGGTCTACAACAACGTCCCCGCCTCGGCCTACGCCGGCATCGTCGCCGAAGCGGCCGCGCTCGACATTCCGGTCGCCGGCCACATCCCCTTCAAAGTCGGCCTCGACGGCGCCCTCGCCGCCGGCCAGCACAGCATCGAGCACCTGCGCGGGTACATCTGGCACCTCGTCCCCGAAGACGCGCCCCGGCAGCCCGGCGCCGACCTGCGCTCCCGCACCCTGGCCTGGGCCCACGGCGACCTCTCCCGCATCCAGGCCCTCGCCGAACGCACCCGGGACGCCGGCGCGTGGAGCGTCCCGACCCTCTCCGTGCGCATGATCATGAAGCCGGACCGCCTCGTCGACGCCTACCTCGCCACCGAAGAAGCCTCCCACATGACCGACGCGATGCGCACCTTCTACACCCGGCGCATGTCGATCCCCTGGATGAGCAATTTCACGCAGGACGACTTCGAGGCCGCGCTCGACGGTTTCGCCGTCGCCGATTCGCTGATCCGCGCGCTCGTCGGCGTGGGCGCCCCGGTCATGGCCGGCACCGACACCCCGCCGCTCGGCTTCGCTCTCCACCGCGAACTTGAGGAACTGGTCGCTGCGGGGCTGACGCCGTTTGAGGCGTTGCAGAGCGCCACGGTCCTCCCGGCACGCTTCCTCGAGCGTGGCGAAGGCGCCGGCACGGTGACGGAGGGAAGTCCCGCCGACCTGGTGCTGCTCGATGGCGATCCCCTGGCCGCCATCGGCAACACGCGGCGAATCGCGGGAGTCGTGCGGCGGGGTGAATGGCTCGACCGGGCCACATTGGACTCCATGCTACAGGAGGCCGCAGGACGATGACCATGCCGACACTCCTTCGCTCCCGGGCCACCGCGCGCCCGCCCGTCCCGGGGCAGACCGCTCCCGCGCACGGACCCCCCCTTCCCCTCGGCACGGCGGTCCTCATCCTTCTCGCCGCGGCCTGCGCGCCCGCGACCGTCGACGACCAGGGGCCGCCCGCCGCCGTGGCCGTGACCAACGCGACCATCATCGACGGCATGGGCGGGACGCCGATCACGGGCGGCGTGGTGGTCGCGGAAGGCGGCCGGATTGTCGCCGTGGGGCTCGCCGCCGAGGTGGCCGTGCCCGACGGCGCCGCCATCGTGGACGCGGCGGGTGGCGCCGTCATGCCCGGCCTCGCCGACATGCACGTCCACATGGTGGGCGGCTGGGACGGCGTCAGCACCGAGATGCTGGGCTATCGCCGCTACCTGAACGCGCTGCTGCACGCGGGCGTCACCACGGTCTTCGACGCCGGAAACGTGCTCCCGTTCATCCAGCAGATCCAGGCCGAGATCGAGGCGGGCCGGCTCCCCGGCCCCAGGGTGTACATGGCGGGGCCGCTCATCGACGGCCCCGTGCCGATATGGCCGCCCATCACCTACTTCACCTTCGAGGCTTCAGCCATTTGGCGACATGCCACGCAACTCGCGGCCGCTGGTGTCGACGCACTCAAGGGCTACGCCGGGCTCGACGCGGAGATGGTCGACTCGCTGGTGCAGGCGGGCGCCGACGTCGGCCTGCCCGTGATCGTGGATCTCGGCTCGCGCGGCGACTACGCGGCCGCGGTCGAGGCGGGGGTCCTGGCGCGTGCCCATGCGCCCTCCGGTCCGCTCGGCGACGACGAGATCGCGGCCATGGTCGAGCACGGCACGGCATCGATCACGACGCTCGCCGTGCTGGAATCGTTCGCGCGGCGGCGGCTGGACGACCTGGCCTTCCTCGAGCACCCGCTCATCGCGGCCACCACGCCGCCGTGGTTCCTCGACGCGCTGCGCGAACACGCCACCCGTTCGCTCTCGGACCAGGAGAAGGAGCGCGCGGCCGCAATCGAAGAGCTTCTCATGACCGCCATGACCAACGTGAAACGGCTGAGCGATGCCGGTGTGCTCGTGGTCGCGGGCACCGACGCGCCCTACCCCGGCGTCTTCCAGGGAGAAGGCATCCACCGCGAGCTGGAGCTGCTCGTCGAGGCCGGCCTCACGCCGCTCCAGGCGATCACCGCCGCCACCCGCAACGCGGCCCGCCTCATGGACGCGAGCGACGAATGGGGCGCGATCGCCCCCGGAATGGCGGCGGACCTGCTGGTGGTGCGAGGCAATCCGGCGGAGGACATCGGGGCCACGCGCGACATCGTGGCCGTGATCCAGCGCGGGGTGGTCCTCGACCGCTTGCAGCTGGTGTTCAGCGCACAGGACGACCCGGGTTTTCGGACCGTGGGATCGGTGGCAGCCAACTGAGGAATCTTCACAATGTACCATCTCCCTCGCTTTCTCATCCTCCTCCTGCCCATCGCCGGGTGCAATCCGGACGGCTCGGATCCGGCACAGGACTCCGACGGCATCGTCAGGACCGCCCTCCACGATTTCCGGTTGGAAGAGGTGGCCGACGGCCTGGTGCGTCCGTTCGCGATGGCCTTCACGCCCGAGGGCGACATCCTCGTAACCGAGCGTCCCGGCCGGCTCCGGATCATCCGCGACGGGGTTCTCCTGCCTGACTCCGTGGAGGGGCTGCCGCCGATCCGGGCACTCGGACGCGGCGCACGCTCCCTGAGCGGCTTCGAGCAGGCCGGGCTGCGCGACGCCATCCTCCATCCGGACTTCGCGGCGAACCGGCTGCTCTATCTCAGCTACGTGAAGCCGGGAGCGGATTCGTTGGGCACGATCGCCATCGCCCGGGGCCGCTTCGAGAACGACCGGCTGACCGATGTCGAGGAACTGTTCCACGCGGACGCGTTCGGCAACGGCACGGAGCGAAGCTCGATGTGGGGCGGGCGCCTGGTCTTCGACCACGACGGCTACCTGTTCATGACCCTGGGCGACCGGCAGTGGCCTTCAGCGGGCGATCTGGAGGCCCACCCGGCCCAGGATCTGTCGAATCACAACGGCAGCACCATCCGCCTCCACGACGACGGCCGGATTCCGGCGGACAACCCGTTCGTGGACCAGTCGGGGATCCACCCCGAGATCTGGACGTGGGGCCACCGAAATGCGCAGGGGATGGCGGTGCATCCCGAGACGGGCGACCTGTGGCAGAACGAGCACGGCCCTCAGGGCGGCGATGAACTCAACCTGATCGAGCCCGGCCGCAACTACGGTTGGCCCGTCGTGGGGTACGGAGTGAACTACCGAACGGGTCTTCGCATCCACTCGGGGACGCTAATGGACGGCATGGAGCCACCTGCCCACATCTGGGTTCCCTCGATCGGCGTCTCCGGGATGCTCTTCTACACCGGCGATGCGTTTCCGGAATGGCGTGGAGACATGCTCGTCGGCGGCCTCAGCGGACGGCGTCTCGCACGGCTCGAGATGAATGCACGCGAAGTGACGCACGAGGAGACTCTCCTGCAGGGAATCGGCCGCATCCGCGACGTGCGGCAGGGACCGGACGGCTTTGTCTACCTGGCCATCGACGGAGAAGCGCGGGATATTGACGGTCCCGCGACGGGAATCGTGCGGCTGGTGCCGGGCGGGCGGCGGTAGGCCAGGGCCCAGGCGCGTCAGATGACCATGTGCCAAGGGACTGCAAGCACTCGGTCGGTGAGCCAGTAGGTCCTGTGGCCCGCGTAGGTCAGGATTCCCGCAGGAACTCGATCCCCATACTCGTCCATGAACGTCTGCAAGTGACGCGCGTCCGAGACGCGAACAGTCCGCCTGCTCTTGACCTCCATGGGAACAAGTGCCTGGGGCGTTTCGATGACGAAATCGACTTCTGCACCCTTGCTGGTTCGCCAGAACAGGATGTTGGGTCGGTGTGACCTGGTCTCGCGCCATGCGAATAGATCACACGCGATGAGGTTCTCCAGATGCGCGCCGCCGGGGATGGTCTCCCCGGCCAGGTGCAGCGCCAGACCCGGGTCGCACCAGTACAGCTTGGGACTCTTGACGAGCCGCTTGTTCCGGTTGACCGAGTATGCCTCGACGCGCAGCAACTGATAGGAGGTCTCCAGCAGATGCAGGTAGCGCTGGGCGGTCGTTGGAGGCAGCCCGGCGTCGCGCGCCAGGCTGGCCTGGTTCATGAGGCTGCCCAATCGGTGGGAGACAGCGCGCACGAGCCTCTGGAAGCCGACCAGATTGTCGATGGCCGCCAGCTGCCGGAGGTCGCGCTCGAGATATGTACGCAGGTACGCCTCGAACCACGCTTCCCGATCTGAATGTGCGTCCAGCTGGAGGGCCGGAAACGGATACCCACCCCTGACGACCAGCTCCTCCCACGACGAAGAGGTCATGGGAGCCGTGTCGGCGAGGGCCTCCAACCAGCGGCCGGGAGACTCATCCACCAGGATGTCCCAGGAGCCTGCGCAACCCTCACCGTCCGCCTCGCGCCGGGTCATGGGCCAGAGGGTGACGTAGACGGCCCGGCCCGCCAGTGTGTCCGAAACGCCCCGCATCAGATCGAGGTTGGCGGATCCGGTCAGGAGAAAGCGACCGGGAATCCGCCGCGAATCGACGGCCCGCTTGATTGCGAGAAGGAGGTCCGGCGCTCGCTGAATCTCGTCCAGCGTAAGGGGGGGGCCTGTCTTGTCGAAGTCGTCGGAAAAGTCCGATGAGAATGGGCCGGTGTTGATGAGTGCATCCGGCGCTCTGCGCGCCTGGTCAAGGACACCGTAGTCGTCGAGGGTAAGATAGGTGCGTGCGTCCCCCTCCAGCTCCCGGGCCAACGTGCTCTTCCCCGTCTGCCTCGCCCCCGTAACGACCACTACAGGGAAGGTGGCCAGCCTCGCCCTCAGCGTGGGCTCGAGCGCACGGGGACGATAGCGGTAAGTCGCCATAGCAAAACAACCATGTCATGGGTGATAATCACCCACATTATGGGTGATGTGCGCTATCTAATGCAAGTTGAGCCCGCGGCCGGCACAAGCGGCCACCCCAGGCCGGACGCGGTCAAACATCCCGCGGGTTGCGGTATGGCCTTTAGGCCGGAGAAGTTTGCATCATCGCACGACACCGGAACCGGAGAGACCATGTCCACCAGCGATGATCGCGATCTCGGCATGCACCGGGACATCGCCAGACGCGACTTCGTCAACGGCGTCGGGGTGGCCCTCACGGGCTCCCTCCTCGCGCCGAAATGGCTGTCGGCCCTCGATGGCCGGCCCTCCGGCAGCACGCTCTCGGTCCTTGCGCCCTCCGCCCGCCCGCAGGAGTACTACCCGCCCGCCCGGACGGGGATGCGCGGGAGCCATCCGGGCTCCTTCGAGGTGGCCCACCGGCTCCGGGACGGGATCACCTGGTCCGACGCCGCCGACACGCGGGAGAGCTACGACCTCGTGGTGGTCGGCGGGGGACTGAGCGGACTCTCCGCCGCGTACTTCTTCCTCACCTCGGCCGGCCTCGGCGCGCGCGTCCTCGTTCTCGACAACCACGACGACTTCGGGGGCCACGCCAAGCGGAACGAGTTCACATCCGGGGGCCGCACGCTCCTCCTGAACGGCGGGACGTCGAACCTGGAGTCCGTGAACCACTACAGCACGGTCTCGCGGACGCTTCTCGCAGCGATCGGCCTGGACCTGGACAGGGCACAGGCGGCAAGCGCCGGAAGCCGGGAGTTCTACCGTTCCCTGGGGCTCGGCAACGCCACCTTCTTCGCGAAGGAAGTGTTCGGGGAGGATCGGCTGGTGATGGGGCGGCCGGGACGGAGCGTGGACATCGACTGGGCCGGCTGGCTCGCCCGGACGCCGCTTTCCGCGGACGCCCGCAAGGATATCGCGCGCCTCAACGACGCGGGCGCGAACCCCGACCATATGCCCGAACTCCCGGACTGGGAGAAGAAGGAGCGGCTGGCCAGGATGAGCTACCGCGACTTCCTCCTCGACGTCGCGAAGGTCCACCCCGACGTCATTCCCTTCTACGACGACGGCCCCAAGGGGCTCTTCTGTGTGGGCATCGATGCCTACCCCGCTCTCTACGCATGGGCCGAGGGCTATCCAGGGTTTCAGGGGATGAATCTCGAGCCGTTCTCCCCGGTGGGGCCCCTGACGCACATCGGAGGAGGCCAGCACGGTCGGGAGAGAGAATGGGGAGGTGGGCCCACCATCGATCTCCCGGACGGGAATGCGACGCTGGCCCGGCTGCTGGTCCGGGCCATGATTCCCGACGCCCTTCCGGGGTCCACGCTCGAAGACTCGATCACGTCACGCCTCGCGTACGACCGGCTGGACCGGGAGGGCTCCGATGCCCGGATCCGGCTCAACAGCACGGTCGTGTCCGCCCGCCACCTGGGCGATCCCGACTCGGCCCGCGAAGTCGAGATCACCTACGTGCGCGGAGACAGGGCCGAAAGGGTCCGGGCCGCACATTGCGTGATGGCGTGCTACAACCGGGTCATTCCCTACCTCGTGCCGGAGATGCCCGAAGCGCAGCGGACGGCGCTCATGTACGGGGTCAAGATGCCGCTCGTCTACACGAGCGTGCTCATCCGCAATTGGACCGCCTTCACCAACCTGGGGATCTCCAGGGCCAGCTCTCCCGGCATGTACCACACCGGCGTCAATCTGGGCCGGTCGGTGAAGCTGGGCGACTACAGCCCTCCAAGGTCGCCCGACGAGCCGATGGTCCTGCACATGACGCGGACGCCCTGTGCTCCCGGCAAGCCGAAGAGGGAGCAGCACCGCATCGGAAGGCAGGACCTCCTGGCCACTAACTTCGAGACGTTCGAGCGCAAGATCAGGGATCAGCTCGGCCGCATGCTCGCCGGCGGCGGCTTCGACCCGGCCCGCGACATCGAGGCGATCACCGTGAATCGCTGGCCGCACGGCTACGCCTACAGCTACGACACCCTGAACGACCCCATCGAGTGGGCGCTCTTCGCCCCCGACGACCGGCCATGCGTGATCGGCCGGCGCCGCTTCGGACGAATCTCGATCGCGAACTCCGATGCCGCCGCTACTCCACACACGGACGCGGCCATCGACGAGGCGCACCGAGCGGCGCGGGAGCAGCTGGTGGTGCGAAGCCGGGCGCGGAGCGGGAACTCCGGGCCTGGCGGGGTGCCGTTCGGGCAGGATTGATTCCGCGCGCCACCAGGGTGTGGATCGCGGCCGTCCCGGAGTAGCGGAGTGCCGCTCCAAACGATGGAATGGGCCTGGGTGGACTTGAACCACCGACCTCACGCTTATCAGACCGCCAAAAAGTAGTTCGCAATCCGCGCAAGAAGTCACGTAAATCCAATCAGGACCGCACGATCCCTCCTTCTTGCCCTTGCGGGCTGTCACATTCCATCGGCCCGAAAAAGCCGGAGATTTGACGGCAATTTGACGGAACGCCAGTGCCGCTGAGCTGGAGTTTGACGACCCCAGCATCCCAGCGCAGGATAGCGCTCCGCCGAGTGCCGACGGTGAGACTGAGGAGCTACCATCCACTGCGGGAAGGAAGAGTGAGATCAAATGGCATGGCTGACGAGACGCTCTCCCTTCGACAACTGATCGAACGCCGCCAGTACATAGCGCTGAGTCCGGTGTTCGCCGATCTGTCTCGTCTCATGCTGCTTGCCGGAGAAAGAGGGGACGCGCTGCTGCGCGTCTTCCTGACGGCGGCAAAGGCGACGACCGAGAGGATATTCCTGAGGTATGGGCGCGCCCTTACCTGATACGGGACCGAGCGGCATGTAGCGGACATCCCCGGCCGTTCGACGCCGATCCCCACAGAGATCGACGAGGGTGACCTGGCGGCGTCGACGAATGCGGAGATCCCGGGCCGGATCGTGCGGTCGGGTCTGGAGATGGTCGTGGAGATCGACCCCGGTGGAGTGCTTGCGAGCCTCGGGGTTCCCAGGCGGATCCCATGGGAGGGCCGTTTGCCCATTGATGTAAGGTAGATGCCGGTCCTTGACCTCACGGCGATCCCGTTTCTGTGGGATTCGGACCCCGACTCGGCGATCGCCAGGATCTTCGAGGAAATGGCCGCCGACCCGAAGGGCCACAATTGCTGGAGGGCATGTGCTGCTACCGGTTGGCGACCTTGAGGTGACGGCGCGCGGGCCGGTGGTCAGCACTAGGAACAGCGCCTTCGACCTGCTTGATCAGACCGCCCGACGGTAGTTCACAATCACGGCAAGAAGTGACGTAACTCCAACCAGGACTGCACGATCCCTCCTTTTTGCCCTTGCGGGCTGTCACCCTCCGCCGGACCGATATGGCCGGTAATTCGCCAGAATTGCGAGGGGAGGACGCGGCGCGGATACCCGGCGGCCAAGCATCGGCCGCGACCTGACGGACACGACATCGAGTCACCCCCGGGCGATGAACAGGACGGTCCGAATCGATGCCCACGCCGAAGGACCCGACCACGGCCGGAGCCGCTCGCTGGCTCAGGCGGAGATTCCACTTCGGACTCCCTCCCGCGGCAGTCTGGCACCGGGGGCTCGACTCGTGACCCGGGGATAGTTGGTCGGATCAGTCGCACTCGTCCTGCGGATCTTCGAACATCGCATCTTCACGTTGGATGGTGTCAGGCTGGGTCACCAGCACCGTGGCAGCTTTGCGCCGGACATGCGCCTGAGCCACTAGCTGGCGGCGCTCATAGTCCTAAGCCTCGCCGGCAAGCTCGCGGGCGGGGGTGCGGAGTTTCTCGATGCCGATCATGAGGGAGGTCCTCCGAGGTCGGGTGGTCATAGGTCTCCCTAAAGGTAGACCGTCTCATCATCAATCCATCACTGCCCACCGGCGCGCCCACTCGATCGAGGTCGAAGGCAGCAACCCCGCCCCCAAGCTACGGCCCACAGCCACGGCGAGTCCTCACAATCAGCGACTGAGATAACTCCCCGTGGGCAAGCAAGCGGCTGCTCGCCGAGCGTTCAGCCGATGGCATCCCCGCCAAGGTGCGCATCTTCGACGCTCCCCCTACGTTGGCTGCTAGTCCGCGCCCGACCCACCCCAACTAGCTCTCCCTCCCGATGCTGGATCACCTCGAACCGCGCAAGATCACGGTCGGCAACCGCCCGGCCAGACTTTTCCTCGGGCGCGGCCCGCTCGCTCTTGAAGTCGTCGTGGTCGAGTTGGACGGGCGGCCCCGGATCGCGGATCTCAGGGCGACGTTCCGAGCGCGGTCCGGGCGCCGCGCTACGCCGGTGCTGATCGTGGCGCCCTGGGGCGTAGGGCGGACGGCGGTGTGCGGCCCGACCGAGCACAACCCGGTCGAGCATCGGGACCTGCCGGTCGAGCAGGTGGAAGCCGTGTGCGCCAAGGCATTGGGGGAGAATGGACGGCACGCCGCGATCCGGCTCGTTCATCGGCTGCTTCCGGCACTGGACGCGCCGATCCCGGGCCTCCGCAACGGCGGCCTCTTCGCGATGCAGGAACTTGAGCGAGGGGTTCCGGCGCGCGGGGACTGGGCGGTCGCGGTCGAGGAGGCTCGCGGCCTGCGGGTGCTCCGGGGACGCGCGCTGATCGAGGGTCTCGGGTTCGACACTGAGGAGCTTCCCGGACCGGCGATGCTGCTGCTGGCTGGCGACCGCAAGACGGCGGTGGCCGTCCTTCTGGACCGGCCCGAGGAGATAGACTCCGCGAGCCAGCGGTTCGATGGCGTCTCGCCGGTGTCCTACGCCTTAGCGCAAGCCGACCGGGAAAACTTGGACTGGGTGGTCGCGGTGGCGGGCGGCACGCTCCGCCTCTATCCGGCCAAGCCGGGCATCGGCACGGGCCGACGCGGACGGTCCGAGACGTTCGTCGACCTCGACCTCGACCTCCTTTCGGGCGATGACGCCGGTTACCTCTGGCTGCTGCTGTCCGCGCCCGCGCTGTCGGAGGGTGGGAGCGTCGGAGACATTCTCCGCATGAGCGAGGACTACGCGGCAGATCTCGGCGGTCGTCTTCGCGAGCGGGTCTACCGCGAAGTGATGCCGTCGCTTGCCCGCGCCGTCGTGGCGGCGATGTATCCAGAGAATCCGACTGCGGACGATCTCCAACAGGCCTACCAAGCGGCGCTTCGCATCCTCTACAGGCTTCTGTTTGTCGCCTATGCCGAGGACCGTGGCCTGCTGCCGCTGCACGCCTCGCGGAGCTACCGGGAGCACTCGCTCAAGCGGATCGCCCAGCGCCTTGGCGAGGCCCGGCGCAAGGATGTCGAGTTCGGCGAACAGCCGTCCTTCTGGTCGGAGGTCTCGCAGATTTGGACGGCGGTCAGCCTCGGGAACCCGGAGTGGGAGGTCCCGGCGTACAACGGCACGCTCTTCGCCTCCCAAGCGCAGGTTTCGAAGCTCGGAGCACGGATCGCGGCTCTCTCGCTCCCTGACCGCGAGTTCGCGCGGGCGCTCGGTGCGCTGCTCCTCGACCGGACGGCGGAGGAAACCGAAGGCCCGGTGGACTTCCGGTCGCTCGGCATCCGGGAGTTCGGAACGATCTACGAAGGTCTGCTGGAGAGCGAGCTTTCGCTCGCCGAGACGGACCTGACGGTGGACGCCAAGACCGAGGCCTACCTCCCGGCCAAGCCCGGCAACACGGTGGAAGTTCGCGCGGGCGAAGTGTATCTGCACAACCGCTCGGGAGCGCGGAAGTCCACCGGGTCCTACTACACCCCGGCCTTCGCCGTCGAACATCTCCTCGACCGAGCGCTCGAACCGGCTCTCGACGAGCACATCGAGCGGCTCGATGGAATGCCAGATCGAGAGGCGGGACGCCGGTTCTTCGAGTTCCGCGTCGCCGACATCGCGATGGGGTCCGGCCACTTCCTGGTCGGCGCGGTGGACCGGATCGAGAGGCGGCTCGCCAACTATCTGGCCGGACGTGCCCTGCCGGACGTGCGTGAGGAGTTCGCGCGGCTCCGCCGCACGGCGACCGAGGAACTTGGGCCGGACTGGTCCGGGGACCCCATCGAGGACATCCAACTGCTTCGCAGGCAGGTGGCCCGGCGCTGCATCTTCGGAGTGGACATGAACCCGATGGCCGTCGAACTGGCACGACTGTCTCTCTGGATCCACACCTTCGTGCCGGGGCTTCCGCTCTCGCTGCTCGACCATAGCCTGATCCAAGGGAACTCGCTCGTGGGGATCACGTCCTTCGAGGAGGCATCCGAACTGTTCGAAGCCGAAAGCGGCAACCTTTTCTCGCTGGTGGCCAGCGAGCGCCTCGGGGCCATTCAGGAGCCACTTGGGAAGCTTGCCCGGCTCACGGATGCGAACGACGCCGAGATTCGGGAGGCGCGGGAACTCTATGCTGGAATGCGGCAGGCGATACTATCGGAGCAGGAGCTCTTTACGCTCCTGACGGCTTCGCGCACGAACAGCGGTATCCGCGAAGCAATCGCTGAGGGACGGGTGGCCACGGCTTTGGACGACCCGGGCGACATCTTCCGAGCCCAGTTGATGGACAAGGGACACGACGAGCTTAAGGGCTTGGATGTACTGCACTTCGCGCTCGCTTTCCCACATGTCTTCCTTGGTCGACGCAACGGGTTCGACGTGATCCTGGGCAATCCGCCGTGGGAAAAACCCCGCGTCGAAGAGGACGCTTTCTGGGCGAGACACTTCCCGGGGTTGCGGTCGCGGCCGCAGAGGGTGCAGGAAACGCTGAAGGTTCAGTATCGGGTCCAGCGCCCGGATCTGGCGGATCGGCTCGAAGCGGAAAAGAATGGCGCGGCTTCGATGCGCCACCTTCTCACGGCTGGAGGGTTCCCGGGGATGGGTACGGGCGACCCCGACCTCTACAAGGCATTCGTCTGGAGGTTCTGGGACCTTGTGTCGCCGGACGGCGGACGGATCGGCGTCGTGCTGCCCCGCTCGGCACTTGCGGCGAAGGGATCCACCGCATTCCGCAAGGAGTTGCTGGCGAGCGCCGAGGTGCTGGATCTGACGATGTTGGTGAACAACCGCGAGTGGGTGTTCCCGAACGTTCATCCGCAATACACCATCGGTCTAACTGCCATCACACGAGGGAAGGGAGCCAACGAGTGCGAGCTTCGGCTGAGCGGGCCATACACGAACCTCAAGCGGTTTCGGGTCGGTGTCCGGCGGGCTCCGGTGACGTTCCGTGCCCGAGAGGTAGAGGCCTGGAATGACACGGCCTCGCTCCCGCTCCTGCCGTCCGACGAGTCGGTCGAGGTGTTCGCGCAACTGCGAAAGAGCCCGCGGCTGGACCTGAACGACGGAAGGGGCTGGCGGGCACGGCCGCATACGGAGCTGCATGCCACCGCAGACAAACCGGTGATGGACCTCGAATCGAAACAGTGTCCCGAGGACTTCTGGCCGGTCTACAAGGGGGAGTCGTTCGATCTGTGGACCCCGGACACCGGGAGGTACTACGCGTGGGCGGATCCCGAGCGCGTCCTCGGCCACCTCCAGAGTAAGCGGAAGCGGGCGAACAGACGCTCGGCGTTCGCGGAGTTCGATCAGGCGTGGAGAGAGGACCCTAGGTCCCTCCCATGCCTGCGTCCGCGCATCGCGTTCAGGGATGTCACTCGTGCTACGGACAGGCGCACAATCCGTGCCACGTTGGTGCCGCCACGGGTCTTGCTGGTCCACAACTCTCCGTTCTTCCTCCTCCCGCGCGGAGATGAGAGAGACGAGGCCTTCCTGCTTGGCTTACTGAGTTCCCTTCCGCTCGACTGGTTTGCGAGACGATTCGTGGAGACCCACCTGACCTACTTTGTCATCAACCCTTTCCCCGTCCCTCGTCCCGGCCCGGACAGCGCGCTCCGGGATCGCGTCATCGCCCTTGCTGGGCGACTCGCATCGCCGGACGCCCGATTCGCTGATTGGGCCGGAAGACTCGGCCTTGCCTGCGGCCCCCTCGACCTGGACGAGAAGCAGGACCACATCCGGGAACTCGACGCCGTGGTCGCCCACCTCTACGGCCTCACCGAGTCGCAACTGGTCCACGTCTTCGAGACGTTCCACGAGGGTTGGGACCACGAGGAGCGACTGAGGGCCACGCTGCATCACTTCCGGACGTGGCAGGGTGACCAATGAGTCACCCGGAGTTCGTCGACAACCTCGACGGCAATACTCTGGAGCGGGCTCTCCGGGAGCGCCTCGAACACCTGCTAGGTACGCTGCGCGAGCCGCCTGCGGCGTCCATCGCGACGGGGTACTTCAATCCTGGGGGGTTCGGTCGGCTGGCCGACGTGCTCCGTCGCGCCGCGAGCGTGCGCCTCCTGCTCGGTGCCGAGCCGCTGCCCGCCGCCCGGCTGCCGGAGCGCCGCCTCGGCGATCCGCGCGGCGAGCGATACGAGAAGAGGCTGGCGGACGAGGAACTCGACGGCGCGGAGCGCAAACTCAGGCGGGACCGCGACCGCCTCCCGTTCTCCGAGCCGGGCCGGGCCTCGGTGCGCGAACTGCTGGACTTCCTCGACTCCGGCAAGATCGAGGTGCGCCGCTACGAGCACCGCTTCCTGCACGGCAAGGCATTTCTGTTTTCCGGCAAACACGGGGTCCTCGCGGGATCGTCGAACTTCACGCTAGCCGGGCTCACGTCGAACCTCGAACTCAACCTCGGCCAGTACCAGCCCGCTGTCGTCGAGAGGGTAGAGGAGTGGTTCGACCGTCTTTGGAACGACGCCCGTCCCTACGACCTCGGCGCCATCTACAGGGAACAGTTCGCTGAACACCCTCCCTACCTGATCTACCTGCGCGCCCTGTGGGAGCGCTACGGCGGCGAACTCGAAGAGGAGGCGGGGGACTCGGGCCGGATCCGGCTCACGCGCTTCCAGACCGACGGCGTGTTCCGGGCCAAGCGGATCCTCGACCAGTACAACGGCGTTCTGGTCGCCGACAGCGTGGGACTCGGGAAGAGCTTCATCGCGGCCGAGATCTTCACCGAGGTCATCGAGCGAAACCGCCAACGGGCGCTCCTGATCGCACCGGCCCAGCTACGGGACGGGATGTGGAGGCAATTCAGAAAGCGCTACCAGGTCGGTATCGAGGTCGTATCGTTCGAGCAGTTGGCGGGCGACCGGCAGTTGGGCCAGGGAGACGGGAGCGCCTTGGGCTCCAGCATCGGCGACTACTCGCTCGTCGTGATTGACGAGGCGCACGCCTTCCGGAACGCGGACACGAAGCGCGCCCGCGCGCTCCGCCAACTGCTACGGGGAGACCCGCCCCGGAAGGTGGTCCTTCTGACCGCGACGCCGGTCAACAACTCGCTATGGGACCTTTACGACCTGCTCACCTACTTCGTCGGCCACGACGCGGTGTTCGCGGACCGAGGCATCCCCTCGCTCAAGGAGCGGTTCCGGCAGGCCGACAAGGAGGATCCGTTCTCGCTCAGCCCGGACACCCTGTTCGACATCCTCGACGCGACCACGGTGCGCCGGACGCGGCACTTCGTTCAGCGCTTCTACCCGAACGACAACTTCCGACTCAAGGATGGGACCGAGGTCACGATCCGGTTCCCAGACCCAGTGATCCGCTCGCGAAGCTACGACCTGGACGAGGTGCTGCCCGGCTTCTTTGTCGAGTTCGCGGAGGTGTTGGATTCCGGGGAGGGCGAGCCCAAACTCACGATGGCCAGATACTGGCCGACCCGGTATCGCCGCGAGGGAACACCCGACGCCCGCGAGACGGCGCTCGTGGGCCTCATCCGCTCGGGGCTGCTCAAGCGGTTCGAGTCATCGGCGCGCGCGTTCGTCCAGACCGTGAGCAGGATGGTCGCCGCGCACGACCATTTCGTGCGCGCGGTCGAGGGCGGGGTGATCCCGTCTTCCGATTCGCTGGCCGCGCTCCGCGAGACTGATTCCGACGAGGCGTGGGAGGAGCTCCTCTGCGAGGGCGAGCCGGTCGCGGACGACCTCGACACCGTAAGGCTCGTCAAGGACGTGCAGTCGGATCGGGCACTTCTCGAACGCCTCCGGGTTCGCGCATCCGCGATAAGGGCGGAGAACGACCCCAAACTCAAGCTTCTCGCCGGCGAACTCGCCCGCATCGCGGCGGAGGCCGAGCGGAAGGGCATTTCGGAGCGCGACATCCGCAACCGCGGCAAGGTGCTCGTGTTCTCCTACTTCGGCGACACCGTCGAGTGGATCGCGGAGCGCTTGCGGGAGGTGGTGGCAACGGATCGGCGGCTCGCCCGCTATCGTGGCCGCATCGCCGTCGTAAGGGGAACCGACTCGTTCGAGGGGATCACCCGCACCGACGCGGTGTTCGGCTTCGCGCCCGAGTCCACGGAGGCCCCTCCGTCTCGTTCCGAGGACAAGTACGACATCCTCGTGACAACCGACGTGCTGGCCGAAGGGATGAACCTCCAGCAGTGCGGACGGATCATCAACTACGACCTGCCCTGGAACCCGATGCGGCTCGTGCAGCGGCACGGGCGCATCGACCGCATCGGTAGTCCCCACGAGAAGGTGTTCCTCACCTGCGTGTTTCCCGACAGCCAACTCGAAGCCCTTCTGGCCCTCGAAGAGCGGATCCGCCGGAAGCTGGCCCAAGCCGCCGCCTCCATCGGAGTCGAACAACCCCCGATACCCGGCATGGAGCAGACTCAACAGGTCTTCGCGGACGATCGTAGGAAGATCGAGGCACTCCGAAGAGGCGACTCATCCCTGTTCGAGCGTGGAGGGGAGGGCGTGCACGCGCACAGCGGCGAGGAGTACCGCCAGGAGCTACGAAAGGGGATCGAGCGTTGGGGGGATCGGATCCGAGACTTGGCGTGGGGGGTCGGCTCGGGATTCGTGGGCGGAACCCGCACAGGCCACGTCTTCTGCGCCCGCGTCTTCGACCGCGTGTTCATGCGGTTCGTGCCCGTGGAGGCGGACGCGGAGATCGAGCGCGACACTCTGGCCTGCCTCGGAATCCTATCGTGCACCGAGCACACTGAGCGCACGCTGCCGGAGGGGTTCGCGGAACGAGCTTTCGGCGCTTGGGAGCGTGCTCGGCGGGACATCTACGAGGAATGGATGCGGGCCACCGATCCGGCCACGCTCCAGCCCAGCATCCGTCCGCTCTTCCGCGCCGCCGCCGACCATGTCCGCTTGCACCCGGCCTCCGGGTTGTCCATCGAGGATCGGGACCGGGTTGCGGACTCCCTCGAAGCGCCGTGGGGCATCCGTCAGGAGCGGCGGCTCCGGGAGGTGTTCGCGCCCGACCGGGTCGCCCCGGGAGAACTGACGCGCAGGATCGCCGATGTCGTGAACGAACTCGGGCTACAACCATGGAAGCCGCCCGAGCCGCTCGATCCCATCGAGGAGGAGGAAGTGAATCTGGTCGTCTGGATGGGCGTCATGGAGGCGGATACGTCCACGGCATCTCGCCATGACTCAATTCCACGTTCCGGATCGACGCCGGAACAGATCCACAAGGAAGGAAACAAGTGATGAGAGAACGAGCTTGGGACCACCCAGCCGCGGGTGGGTGGTCGACGACGGAGCACCTCGGCGAGTATGGTGCCTCGTGCGATCGATGGAGCGAGCAACCTGAGAGGCGGCTGCGACCATGAGCCAGAG
The DNA here is from genome assembly GCA_022826565.1 of Gemmatimonadota bacterium. Taxonomy (GTDB): domain Bacteria; phylum Gemmatimonadota; class Gemmatimonadetes; order Longimicrobiales; family Gaopeijiaceae; genus Bin94. Next base: position 113,856 of record JAJDUP010000031.1, read on the forward strand.
CCAACCAGCGAATCACATCCTCGAGCGTGTCGCGATCTACAGGAGTGACGCTCGAAATCTTCCGTTGGCGTCTGAATCAATAGACCTTGTCGTTACGTCGCCTCCGTACTACAAGACCCGCGACTACGGTCATGAGCGCCAGATCGGACAAGAGAGCAGCCCGGAAGAATATGCCCAGGAAATGGCAAGGGTAATGGGCGAAATGAAACGCGTCCTGAAGGTGTCCGGCTCGGTGTTCATGAATATCGGGGACACCTACAACGGTCACCGGAGCCTAGCTGGGATTCCGGGTGCCATTGAGGAGGTAGCCCGCGGCCAGGGATGGAAGGTCCGGAACCGCATCGTATGGTCCAAGATCAGAGGGATGCCGACGCCCACACGAAACCGCCTTCCGGCCCGCCATGAGTACGTACTTCATCTCACTAAATCGACGAAGTATTTCTACGATCTTCACGCCTACTCGGAGTACCTAGCAGGCCGTGGAACAATGGGGTAGCGGAAGCGCCGTGCGGGGGAAGTGGCTATGGCCGGTCTCGGGGGTTGCAGAGCCGAGAGTCGCGCTGAGGGAGCCGAGACGACGGCGGACGAGGCGGAGCAAGTGCCCGATGG
>JAJDUP010000015.1 GCA_022826565.1 Gemmatimonadota bacterium
CCACGAACAACTCCCGTTGCCGCCCCTTGCGCCGCCTGCCCATCGCCATCGCCGTCCTCCTTGCCGAAGTCCCTTGTTCCCCTTCAATTTAACTCGTTCACAAGAGACTCGCGGGAGTCGGCTTTATCCACGGGCTGCTAGCCGGCCACCGTCGTATGCGAACGGCGCCCGCTCGCGCGACACCTCCACGGCACCCAACGCCTGCTCGAAATCTGCGCATGGCCGAGTCTCGCCGCTGTTGACGCGCCTATAGCTGCCGTCTGGACCCCACTCTACCTCGGCGTTCCACCTCTGCACTGGGTCCCAACACTCCATGGTGTAACCGCCGAAGTGCTCCACAACTGCCACGACACCAGCTGCAAATTGCCGCTGCTTGCACGGGGCTAGCCAGTCCACCGTTGCGTAGGGTTCGTTCCACATGCGACACAGCCCAAACCCCTCATCCATGCCCATTACGATGTGCCCGGGGCCGTGAGTCATCGGAACTTCCAGCGTAACTCGCTCGGGCAGATCCTCGCCAATGCCCAACAGATTGCAGCCTGCCAGCGCAGCCGGAAGGGTGAACAGAATAGCAATGGCATATCGGATAGACACCAAATGTGCTTCTTTCCCCTGCGTACCCCAGGTCGCGCCGACTCGCGACTCGGCTCGATTCCGGGGGGCTCCAACACTCTCTTACGTGTTTTCCTCAAGATTAGGGCCGCTTGGTTTAGCCCGCAAGCGGCGTAGGCATTGCGCACACAAGCCCTTACGTTGCCCGTCGCCGATCTCCACGCTGCCACAGCCAGCGCGACTCGGCGAGAGTCACGGAGGTTGCCCCCTTGGCTGGCCGCACTCAGGTTCGGGGACTTTCCTGCGCCAAGCTGACATCACTCAAGCAGGTACCAGCCATCGCGGTAGAGGTTGGCTTCCAAAATGTAGTGATCGCCAGCTTCATGCACGAAGCTGGCGACCATGTCCTCGGATAATCCTGCGGCACACCGAGGGCGCCGACGCGCCGGGCCGTCACCGGCAAGCTCCCCGGCCTCGTGGTCGCCAGCCGCAGGCACGGCGAGAAAGCGACCACGTCACCGCTTGCCGAAGAGGGCTCCCCTCTCGCGCCGCCGCATTCCGCCCTACCCTTACCCCTCGGGAACCCGAGATCGTCGATCTGAGGCGATCCTAGCGCCCGCATACTACCCGAAATGCCTCCGATCCGTCCGGAAAACGGCTTCCGAGCCCTTCACGAGGTGAGATCAGGTATCGGTGTCCGCTCGCTGGCCCGCCAGATACTCGGCCCAATCCTCCATGAGCCAACGACGACGCTCGAACAGATCCGTCCGCAGGTACGCCGCTTCGACCTTGTTCTGCACGACATGAGCAAGCGCCGCCTCGACGACCTCTCGGGGATGGTCGGTCCTCTCGGCCGTCCAATCCCGGAACGACGACCGGAACCCGTGTGGCACCGCCGAGATTCCGCAGCTCTGGAGCAACCGGCCCGGCCGCTTTCTGGTCAACGGCTTCCCGCGCTCGTTGACGAACACGATCGGACTCTCCCCGTTCCGCAGCTTGCGCGCCGCTTCAAGGATCTTCAACGCCCGGCCGGACAGGGGCACCCGGTGCTCGCGGCCGCTCTTCATCCGGCTTGCCGGAATCGTCCACACGCCCGCATCCTGATCGATCTCGCTCCACACCGCCTCTCGGACCTCGCCGCCCCGCGCCGCCGTCAGGACCAGGAACTCGAAGGCCAACGTGTCCACTTTCCCCGGCTTCGCCGCCCGCACCTTCGCGATGGCCGCGGCGACCTCGCCGTGAGGCAGAGCCCTCCGGTGTGTGACGACATCGTGCTGGGGGCCGAGCACCGGCAGGAGCCGGTCGCATGGGTTGTCGGTCCGCCAGTCCATGGCGACGGCCCACTCCAACACGGCCCGGATGCGAAGACGAACGGCGCGGGCGACCTTCGGCCTTGCGTGCCAGATCGGGGACAGCGTCTCCAGCACGTCGCCGCTGGTGATCTCCGAGACCGGCAGGTTGCCGAGGCGCGGGAAGACGTACATTTCCAGCTTGCGAATCCACAGCTTCGCGGTCTTCGGGCTGCGCCACCCGGCCCGCTTCTGCTCGATGACGCGCCCGGCGGCCTCGGCGAAGGTCGGCACGCCGTGAGACCGGCGCTTCTCGGCCAGCGGATCGCCGCCCGCGCGGGCCAGCTTCCGGTTGGCCAGCGCCTGCTCGCGGGCCTCGGCCAGCGAGACGAGGACGACGCTGCCGAGACCGATCTCGCGCTTGCGGCCCCGGACGACGAGCCGCTGGATCCAGCTGCGGGTTCCGGTCTTCTTGACGTAGAGGTAAAGCCCGTTGCCGTCGCAGTGTCTTCCGGGCGGAGCCGACCGCACGAAGGCGGCGGAGAGCCGATTGTGGGGATGGCGGCCCTTCGGCTTGCCTCGGCGGCGCTGGATGCGGGAACTGGTGACATTATTCATTCCCTAATCGTAGTCGGGATGCCAATGGATCGCAAGGGGCGTAGCCGGTCGAAGCGAGTAGGCGATACGGTGTATAACGTGTTGATAAGCAGGATGTTACGGAACTCTATGGACACCAATGGACGCTAATGGATTTCAGTTGTCCGCCTCAATAGCTGGATGGGACAGATTCGCGGAGCCTCGGGAAACGGAATCCGCAACTGGACAGAACACGCGGTTCCGCTGGCCCGAAGTCGGGCCGGACCGCATTCTAAGGACCCGGAGGACACTGGCCGCGGGTTGTGTGTGTCGCCCGGCCGGGCAGTGTTCGGGCGCACGTCCTTCGCCACCGTGGATCGGGAGGGCCGCAATCATGAGAATCCTGCTCTTCATTCTCTCCGTGGGAACCGTCGCGACGCTTGTGTCGTCCGCTGCGCCGAACCCGGAGGCGGGGCCGGCCGCGGGCCCGCCGGAGGCCGCCCTCATCCTCCAATCTCCTTCCCCGACGCTCGATGTTCAGGAACACGTCCTCGACAACGGGTTCACGATCCTGCTCGTCGAGGACCACCGGGCGCCCCGGGTAGCGGCCAACCTGTGGGTTCGGGTCGGGTCGATGCTGGAGCCCGAGGGGCTGCACGGCATCGTGCACTTCCTCGAGCACGTGATTCACCAGGGGACGACCACCCTCGGCACCCGCGACCTCGCCGCCGAGCTGCCCATCCTGCGGGAGATCCACGACACCGAGCAGGAGCTGATCGCGGTGCGGAACCGGGATCGCAACCGGCTGCGGGAGCGGGACGTCTTCTTCGACGAGCTGGGCTGGCCGACCACGCCCGAGATGAGGGCGCTGAGAGAGCGGCTCTACGAGCTCGAGGACCGTGACAACGAGTACCGGGACTTCTGGACCACCTACAAGTGGTACATGCAGCACGGAGGATACGTGCGCCACACCGACCCGGTGCCGGCCAGCACAGAGCAGGACTACATGGAGATGAACATGGCGCTCCCGCCGGAGCACATGGAACTCTTCTTCCGGTTCGAGGCGGAACGCTTGACCAATGCGGTTCTGCGCGGTTGGGAAGCGCAGCGGTTTACGGTGCTGGAACAGGTGCTCGGGGGATTGAGCCGGCCGCAGACGCGGTTCAACGAGGCGATCGATGGCGTCACGGCGCAGTCCCACCCGGTCTACACGCCGGACGGCGGGCACCTCCCCGACTTCGCGAACTTCACGCGAGCCGCCATGTGGCAGATTTACGACGACTATTTCGTGCCCAACAACGCGACGCTCGTGCTCGTCGGCGACGCGACCCTGGATGACATCGTGCCCCTCGCGGAACGCTACTTCGGAGCGCTGCCGCGGGGACCCGAGCCTCCGGCCGACCTGGACATCGAGTCCGAGCAGGTACCCGGCGGATCGGTGCGGCTCGACTGGACCGAGCCGCTGTCGCCGCAGGTGCACGTGCGCTATCGGATCCCGGGGATGGGACATCCTGACCGGCCCGTGCTGGACCTCGTCGCCGCGCTGCTGGGCGGTCCGCACGGCATGGCCGGTCAGACGTTGGCGGCAGCCGGCGCATCGGCGGCGGTGTCGGCCGACTTTCGCGTCATCCACACCTATCGCTTCGGGTCGCCGGGTGCCTTCAACCTGGTGGCGAATGCGCAGTCGGACGGCGACCTCGCGGCCGTCGAGAGCGCGCTGCTGGACGTCGTGGCCGATCTCCGCGAGGGACGGATCGACGCCGGCGCGCTGGAGCGTGCGCGCAAGCGTCTCCGCGTGGAATGGGCGGAGTTCCTCGACAATCCCCAGGAGTTGGCCTTCCTGATCGGACACCACCACACGATGAACCACTGGAGCGTGCTGCCCGACCTGATCGAGGCGAGGGACGCGGCGACGGTGGCGGACGTGGAGCGCGTCGCGTCGACATACTTCGTGCCCTCCAACCGCGTCATCGCAACCGCGCGCGCCGAGCCCCCGGAAGGAAGCGGTCCCAGCTGGCTCGACTTCCTGTGGGCGGACCTGCCCGGAGACGGACGATGAGGGCCCCGGGGCGTGTCGCGCGCCATGCGGCCTCGTCGCCGGACGCACGATCCCGCCGGCGGCGACACCTTGCCGGCGCCGTGGTCACGGCGGCGGTCGGCGCTGGTGCCCTGGCCGGTTGCAGCGGTGCCGACGATGACACTCTGCCCGGGCGCTCCCGACCGATCTTCGAGCACAACTGGCCGGACCCGAGTGAGCTCGCGATGGGGCCGGCTGCGTTCGCGCCTCCGGATGCAGGGGAGGCCTTCTTCGAGACATCGAGCGGCGTCAGGGCGTACATCGTGCCGGCAGCGACCGCCGATCCGCTTGTGCGTCTCACGGCGGCCCTGCCTTTGGGGCGACTCCACGAAGCCGAGGGCGAGGCGGGTGCGTCGGCACTCCTGACCCGGCTCCTCACGACCCGAGGCTCCACGGGACTGACCCGTCCGCTCTCCCTTCGACTGGCGGAGCTGGGTACGTCGCTGACTGCCGTCGAGACCCTCGATGTCACCCACATCTCTCTCCATGTGCTACCGGAGGACTGGCATGCGGGATTGGAGTTGCTGGTGGCCCTCGTGCGAGACCCCGACCTCGACGCCGCTTCGATCCGCGCGTACCGGACGGGCCCCGGCTACAGCATGCCGATGGCCGGGATCGGCGGGGACGGCTTCCGCCCCAAAGTCGAGCTGGAGCGTCGGGTCCACGGGTATCCATTGGCACCTCCGGACCCGGGGACGACGGTTTCGCCGAACGCAGTTGCCGCATTGGCCTCCCGGAGCCTGGCCGCCGACCGGGTGGTGTTCGGAGTCGGTGGGCCCGTGGCCCGCGACGAAGCGGAATCGCTCCTGGAGGCTGCGACCCGGGGCTGGGCGGCGAGCGGTCAGCCGGGAACGGTTCCGCCAGCAATCGAACCTGCCGCTGCCCCCGCCTCCCGCCGCTTCCATGGCGTGGACGTCCCGAGCCTGGAGGGATGGATCGCCATCGGCCGCGCGATCGGCGCCGTTCCCGATTCGGACCGGGCCGCGCTGGCGGTGCTTCGCTTCATCCTCGCCGAGCGCCTGAACATCGCCGCGAGGGAGATGCGCGGGCTCGCCAACCGCGACGACTTCGAGATCCCCGTGACCGGATCCGGCACCGGCCTGCTCCTCGTGCGCACGGGCGGGCGTCCGGAGGCCGTGGGACCCCTGGTCCGCTTCAGCCTCGACGAACTGGAGCGCATGCACGACCCCGACGAGCCCGTGACCGAGGCCGAGGTCGCGCGCGCCAAGGGCTGGCTCGTGGACGCCGTCTGGCGCCGGTCGCTGGAACTCCCGACCACTGCGAGCGAGACCCTGGCCGTTGAGCATGTGCGCCGCGGAGGTACGGACCACCTGATGGGTTGGCCGGAGGCGGTAGGAGCCGTGACGGTGGAAGATGTCGAGGCGATCGCGCGGGAGTACCTCGACCCGTCGGATTTCGTGACGGTAGTCGCCGGGCCGCTGGAACGGATCAGGGCCGCGCGGCACCCTCGCTGGCCCGTTGCACTGGACGACCTGGAGGCGGAGCTGTCGGGTAGCCAGTCGTAGCGGAGTCCGACGAGAGCACCTTCCCTTGCATCGCTATGACATTCCTTATATAGTTACTATATCGATATTGATATAGTGACCGGAGTCATAGTGAAGTGAGCCTCGACCACATCCTCCTCGGCCTGCTCCGCGAGCCGGCCACGGGGTACGACCTCAAGAACGTGTTCAGCGAGACCGTGCGGCACTTCTGGTCTGCCCGGCTGAGCCAGATCTACCCGACACTCAAGCGTCTCGAGCAGCAGCAGATGCTGCGCAGCCGCCGGGAGCCGTCCCCGAAGGGACCCGACCGCAAGGTCTACACGGTGACGGAGAAGGGCCGGGCCGAACTGTTGACCTGGCTGCGCGGCGAACCGGCGGTCGGCACGGAGCGGTTCGCGTATCTGGCCCAGCTGTACTTCATGGACGCGATCGGCGACATCCACGACACCCGCGCGTTCATGAACGCGCTCCGCGACCACCACTCGCGCTGGCTGGCCCAGCTCCGGGCGGTGGAGCAGGACATCGTCACCACCTACGGGGACGCTCCAGAGCACTACGCGGACGCGGGGTTCCACCAGTTCGCAGCGCTCCGGATGGGCATTCACTCCCTCGGATCCAAGGTGGCCTGGTGCGACGAGACGCTGGCGGCGATCGACCGGCGGATCGCGGCCCACCAGCCCACCGGGGCCGTGGCCGGAGTCGATTCGGACCGAGAGGGAGGACTCCCGTCATGACCATCGTCACCCTGCTGTTCCAAACGGTGATCCTCGCGCATGTCCTGACCGGATTTGTCGGCCTCGCGGCGTTCTGGATTCCGGTGTTCGCGCGCAAGGGCGGGCAGACGCACGTGCGCGCCGGGCGCGTCTACGTCTATTGCGCCTACGTCGTCACACTCTCCGCGGTCACCTCGGCGGCCGGGCGGATCGTCTCCTACCAGATGCAGGGAATCCGTTTCGCCGACGAGCCCGACCTTTACGGCGTATCGCTGTTCCTGGGATATCTCGGTCTGGTGACCTTCGCGACGGTCCGCCAGGGGATACGGGTGCTGGCCACGCGCAGGGCGCCGGAGACGCTGCGGACCCCGGGCCACGAGGCCCTCGCCTGGGCGTCCATCGCCAGCAGCGCCGCCCTCATCGTGTTCGCGCTCGCGGCCTGGACGGATGTCTCGCCGGTTCTGCTGGGACTCAGCCCCATCGGCCTCTTCACGGGGCGAAGCATGCTGCGCCTGATGCGCAACCCGGCGGCGGAGCGCATGGGGTGGTTCTACAGCCACCTGGGATCGATGCTGGGCGGCGGAATCGCCTTCCACACCGCGTTCATCGTGTTCGGAGTTCAGCGCCTGTGGGCCTATGAACTCGCAGGACCGCTGGCCGTCGTGCCGTGGATCCTGCCGACGATCGTGGGCCTCCCGGCGATCAGCATCTGGACCCGGCGCTACCGGCGGAAGTTCAACCGCCCGCGGCCCCGGTCTGCACCCCGAGCGGCCGAGGCGCAATCCGCCGGTTGAGTGCCGGCATTTCGGTCGATCTCGCCACGCCTCTGGACGCCCCAAACCTCAGAGCTGTTTACGGCACCTGTGGTTTGTAGCGCAGCGCGGTGACTGTGGGGAACAGCGGTGAATCACTCACGGCATAGACGACATCATCGTCCCCGAGCACCACACCCGTTGTTCTGCTCGGGAACAGGATCGACCCGAGGTAGCCCCCGGTGTCGATGTCGTACCTGTCCATCACCCTCCCGCTGTATTCCGTGGTGCCATGATAGAGAACGAACAGCGTGTCCCGCCGCACCGCCAGATCGGCAGTCGTAATGGGCGCGCTGCCTTCGTAGCTGACCGTGGTACCGCCGTGCTCGGTCCTGGTAATCAGCATCTCGGGGAACGGCACGTGTTCGATGTGGGGGTACCTGCCCAGAACCTCGGCGCCGTCGAATACGATCCACTCGCCGGCTGCATCGAAGCTGTAGACCCACCGGGTTGACCCCCGCACCGGAATTGCCTGGCCGACAACCTCCAGGAATGGCTTGTCTGCAAATCCTTCCCACGGAGGTTCGATGTGCTGCAAGAACCCTCCATCCTTCGACAGCAGCGTCCAGGGGCCTGTGAAGTGGCCTATGGCGAAGTTGCCGTCGTCCAGGGCGGCGAGGGCCGCTGTGTGCCCCGCCTCCTTCGGCAGCGGGCGCTCGCTGAGCAGACCGCCGTCGCGGCCAACGGTCACGATACGGCGGTTCAGGTTGTCGATGATGACTGCGTTCCCCCGAGGGTCGACACTGATTACGCGGACCTCCATCAGTTCGCCCGGCCCCTGTCCTCTGCGTCCGTACGACCAGACCAGCTCCCCGGCCGCGTTCACATGATGGAGTTGTGCGTTGCCGATGTCCGCGACGTATAGCCCGCCGCCGGGAGCGCTCCGCGGGGACCACAGGTACGAGAAACTGCTGTCGGCATGTTCGCCGAGCGACCACAGGGTGTCGAAGGCAACCGGGTCAAAGACACGACCGTCACCACCGCTGCGACGCTGGGCTTGATCCGTATCGCCGCTCTGACAAGAGATCAGTGTCAAAGCCCCCAAGAGGACGGTTCTCATACAGCTCGCCTGGATCAGTGATTTACCTGGCACGTGCTACTGTACACCGGCAGGTCACCGATGTTGCGAAAGACGAAGGAAGTCGCGGCACCCCTCAGTCGATCCGCCGGTGCGTCGTCTCGATCACCGTCCCGTCAGCGCGCGGCGGTGACAGGTAGACGTACGCGTCGCGGTCCAGCCGCGTGATCGGCTCCTCGCCCTCGACCCCGATCCAGAACGGCTCGATGGACAGGACCCGCGGCCCCACGACGAACATCGAGTCGACGATGCTGTAGGTGCCGCCACTCGCCCAGAACACCGACTGGCCCGCGTCGTCCCAGATCTGCGCGTGGCGCGCCGCGACCTTGTCCTCGAGCGTCAGGCTCGCGAGTTCGCCGGGGGTGACGACCGGGCGGCCCTTCTTCATCCACACATAGGTCCAGTGCGTGTCGGTCACGTGGAACCAGGCCGTGCGGTGCTGCCAGACCTCGTCCACCTCGCCCGTGGCCAGGTTGCGCGTCGAGGTGATCTGCCAGTTGCCGCGCAGGTCCGCCGGATCGATGTCCCCCTGAGGGGCCACGGCCAGCTCGCCCATGGTGTCGAGCCGCCGGTGCGTGAATTCGAGCACGGCCTCGTCGCCCTCCGGGACCGTGTGATACGCGTACGCCGTGTCGTTCACGTAGGCGACCTTCTCCAGGCCGCCCATCTGCACCTGGTAGGGCTCGATGGACACGACGTTCGTGTAGCCCATGACGTCCCCGTCGAGCCACCACTCCCCCCCGCTCCCCCAGAAGCGCCACTCGCCCGCGTCGTCGAGCATCTTGGCCTGGTTCTCGGCGTGCTGTGCGTCGGGCGAGAGCTGCGCGAACTCGGCCGGCGTGCTCCCCTCGCGGCCGGCGCCCATCCAGACGTAGGTCCAGTGGGAGTCGGTGTAGTGGGTCCAGATCGTGCGGTAGTTGGCGATCGAGTCGACCTCGCCGGTCTCGAGGTTTTCGATCGTCATGATCTGCCAGACGCCGTGGAGTTTGGTCTTGTCGATCCGGACGGATTGGGTGGACTGGTCGGGCGGCGCGCAGGCGGTGACAGCCAGAAGCAGCAGGGTGATCGTGTGACGAGTCATGAGGCCCTCCATCTTCAGGAGTCGGAAACCGGTCAAGCCAGTGCTGCCACTCAGCCGGTTCGGCAAGTGACCGCGCGCGGCCCGGATGGCTCCAACCTGGGCGAAGACCCTCCCTGTCAGCCAGTGCTACCGCGCATCCGGCCAGATTCTCACCGCGAACTCGCCCCACGCGGCGCTGGGGCCATCGAAGGGGTCGACCCGTCGGAGCCGAAGCGAGATCGCCAGAGCCGAGCGGTCCAGTTCCACCCCGCCGCCGAAGTACCACGAATAGCGGTCCAGGCCCGGTGCGTCGTCCGGGCTGAAGTAGTCGCTCCAGGATCCGTACAGCTCAAGGAATACCCCGATGTCCCGAAAACCCGGCGGCGCAACGTTCTGCATTCCAGCCGCGAGGGTGAAGCTCAAATCCGCGCGAGTCCCTTCGAACCTCCCACGGCCCCTGTAGAGGCCCCCGGCCAGTCTGGGGCTCACTTCTTCGAGACCCCAGTCCCACTCGAGACCCGTAAACGCCAGGCCGTACTCTCCCACTCCCTGTTCCTCTTCTTCATCCTCCGTCGACAACCGGTACGTCTCCGCGCTCAGCCGGACGGCGCCGTCCCCGCCGCTGAAAAAACGGGACAGCACGACCCCGCCGCCCAGGTGTCCCCGTGACACGGTTGCCGGTATGGGGTCGTGCACCGCGGTGCCCGCGAGAAAGGCGCTGAGCCCCCAATCCCCCGCGGCGGTAACCGGCCGCCCGGCGATCTTGAGATCGGCAAACAGCCCGCCTCCGTAGGCACCGAGCCGATATCCCTTCCAGGTGGGCTTGAGGGTGGCCGTAACCAGGATCGAATCCAGGCCGGGAAACGCCCGCGCCTCACCGCGCTGGAAGGGATCCTGCTGCGCCGCCGACGCCGCCGGATGGGACGCGAGGATGAACGGGAGGAGGATGCCCCAGGCGGTCTTCTTCATGCCTCGACCCGCTTGATCACGAGAGGCTTGACCCTTGAGTGGATCTCTTCGAGGATCTTCGCCGCCACCTTCTCAAAACCCTCCCTCGTCGGATGGATTTCGTTCTCCCAGTCCTCGGCCGGGTCAAGGGTTCCCCGGAGGTCAACGTGTATGAAGTCGTCAGGATGGTCTTGCGCGAGTTGCCCGAGATCGTCATTGAAGCGATCGACCAGGACACTGGCGATATCCGCCTTCAGTTCTGGATCCTCGATCCCGACCGACTCCATCTCCGGATGGATCCAGGGACCGATCCCGGTCTCCACCCCCAACATGCGGACCCCCTCGGGACTCGGCCTGAAGTAGTCGTAACCGTGGGCCAGAATCGGCACATGGGGACCGATGTGCCGGATCAGGCCCTCGTAGTGCTCGCGGAGACCGCCGAACAGCGCATCCCCTTTCGACGCGACGATGCAGTCCTCTGCCTGGCCGTCCATCCGGAACAGCCCTTCGGCCGCCTGCTGGATGTCGTTCCCGCCCCCGCTGAACAGAAGAAAGAGCGCCTTCTCGTCCTTTATCGACGCGAGCAGGTGGCTGCGAGCACGCTCCGTCCCCACCATGTTCTCAACGGTGTCACCGCTCATTTCCAGGCGCAGATGCGCGAACGTGTCGGAGTCCTCGATCAGGTCGATGATGTTGGGGAAGAACTCGTAGGAGAACCACGAGTCGCCTTCGCTCACAACGACGGGGAATCGGGAATCCCTTCGCTTCCGGAAACGAGCCCAGCGCTCGGACTGTCGGTATCGGGCCATTTGTGATCGCCTCGCCCTTCCTTACCCGGTGGATGACGGGTCTGGCGGCAACTGTGCCTCGGCCAGCTTTTTCTCTGCTTTGGCCGTGTCAAGTCTCGCTTGGGCTTCATCCGCATTGAGCTTGGCTACTTGCTTGACGGAGTCGGCTTTTGCAATTTTCGCCGCCATGATCGCATCGCGTGCGTCCTTGCCGATACCGAGATACCCCTGGAACAGGGCGAGGGCTCCCGAGCTTCCACCCGCAATGACGAAGCCGGTCACCATCTTTCCGGCCGTCTCGTTGTCCGCGTTCTCGAGCAGTACGCGCAGGACGTCGAAGTCATAACCGAAGGCGATCCCGAGTGAGCCGGCGAGTGCCACCAGGCCCTTCAAGCCCGGGTATCTGTTGGAACCATCCTCGTATGACGTCAGTCGTTTGAACCATTCGTGCTCAAAGATGAACGCCAGCGCCCGCTCCACGATGAGCGCCACAATGACCAGGGTTCCCAGTGTTCCGACGGCTTCGGATGGCATATGGTTGTCACTCGATAGGGGTTGTGGAATAGTGATTGTGACACTATTTGCGAGTGACATTAATATGTGATACATGCAGCATCCGCAAGCTCTCCCTTGTTCGCTGCGTTCGATTACGGGAAGAGGTGACAAAGGCCCTCATTGGCCACCTCGCCGAATTCAGAAGTCCCGAACGAACTCCCGCATGCGCCGTTTCGTCGCCTCGTCCGGCAGGCGGCCGAAGCCGGCGCCGACGTTGTCTTCCATGTGCACCGGATTGGTCGTCTCGGTCAGCGCACAGGTCACGGCGGGATGCGCCAGGATGTATTTGAGCGAAAACTGCGCCCAGCTCTCGCAGTCGAACTCGGACGCCCACTCGGGCAACTCGCGCCCGCTCACGCGCCCGAAGTAGCTGCCGTTCATGAACGGGCGGTTGATCAGGACGCCGAGCCCGAGGTCCTGCGCGAGCGGCAGGAGCCGATCCTCCGCCCCCGGCTCCATGACCGAGTAGTTGATCTGCACGAAGTCGAGCGGCTCCGACCTCATCACCCGCTCGAACGCGTCGTGCTGGCCGTTGCTCGACACGGTGACGCCGATATGGCGCGCCTCGCCCGAGTCCTTCCACCGCAGCACGTTCGGCCAGTGCACATCCAGATCGCGCATGCTCTCGACCTGCAGCAGGTCCAGCGTGCGGCCCCCGACGAGCTGTTGGTTCTGCCGCATCTGCCCGATGCCCGACGCTTCACCGTCCGTGTTGATCTTGGTCGCCACGAAGAGGCGGCCGCTGAACTCGGGCGCGGTCAGAACCTGCCCGAACTCGTCGTCGATCTCGGGCGTGCGGGGCGAGGTGTCGACCACCCGGCCCCCGTGCTCCAGGAGCATCCGGATGACCTCCGCCACGGGTTCGGTCCCTTCGGTCGGGATCTCGAGCACGGGCTTCGAAGAGCCGAAACCGACGATGGGCAGGGACTCGCCGGTGCCGGAGATTGGGCGGGTGGGGAGGGCCTGGGGCGCAGGGATAGTCTGCGCTGCGGCCGCGCTCCCCAGCACCGCACGCGGGGCGGCCAGAACCGTTCCGAGGCCCGCCATGCGCACGAGAAAGTCGCGCCGTGTCGTGTCGTCCGGGGTCGTCATGATGCTATCCTCCGATCAACCCGCCCTGCCCGCGGGAGCGGGCGCCTGTGTCGCCAGCCAGTCAAAGCGCCGACGGGACTTGAGGATGTCTTTTGGAAAGCGCGGCGGCAAGTTGCGCTGCAGCGGTTCGTACAAGGAGCTGGGAACGTGCGGATGCGGGGCGCCTGCGGGAGTGCCGAGTTCGTCGACCTTTTGAGCGGATGGCCAGGACTTCGATCAGGCAGGTCGGATCCGGCCCACCCGGGTGAGGAACTCCTCGGCTGTAGCACAGTCGATCACGGCACGAGCGGCTTCTGAGATGCGATCGGGTCCGGACGACTCACCGAGCAACTCACGCAACTCCTCGGCCACTCCAGGACCGAACTTCATGCCAACCTGCTGATACAGCATCTCGGCCCGGCCCTCGTCGCGCCCCTGCCGAAACCAGGTTTTCCCGAACTCCTCGAGGCTACGCTCGTATTCTGTCATTACCCTTGCCATCGTCGTCACCTCCGGCACCTGCTCTCTCGTGATCCGACCACTCGAAACTAGCATTTCCAGTACACACTCGGCCATCAGGCTGTCGTATCGACTGCCCGTCTCGTCGGCGATCTGCGTCAGCTCTCGCAGGGTCGCCAGCGTGCCGGCTGGGACAGAAACAGAATTGTAATGTGTGAATTACACTATGTAAGGTTTACCTTACATGCCGTGTGTGAATGCGAGTGGTTGCGTGCGACGCGCCAGCGGCGGATCTTGGGACCGACTCGACAGTGACGTAGGAGGACAACCATGAAGTCACCAGCCAGGGCAATCATCGCCAGTTTCGTTCTGCCTCTTTTTGGACTTGTGCTACACCCACCCCTTGCCGCCCAGTCCCGCTCCCCTGGCCTCGAATCCATGTGGGCGGCCGCCGGCTTCGGAGCTGCGATCGCCATCGGCGACGGCGAGATCTTCGTGGGCCGAACAGGTGGCGGGATCGCGGGCGCGATCTATCCTTCGCCAGGGAGCGTCCATGTCTTCGAGCGCGGTGCGGACGGGTGGGAGTTGGCTTACGTCATCACCGGTGACGATGTCGAGATCGGAGACGAGTTCGGCGCCGCGCTGGCGGCCGACGGGGATCGGTTGCTGGTGGGGGCGCCCGGGCGGGCCGATGGCGTCGGTGGAGCCTACATATTCGGGCGAGGTGACGACGGCTCGTGGATGCAGACGGCCGAGTTCGTGCCCCCGGCCGACCGGGAGATCCGGGGCGCGGGTGCTTCCGTCGCACTGTCCGGTGACGCTGCCTACGTCGGGGCGCCATCGGATGCGGGCCCTGGCGCGGTCCTGCGTTTTCCTGCGGCCGGCGGGTCCGCCACCCTACTCCCCTCCCCCGTCGTCTCCGCCATCGACCGTTTCGGCGCATCCCTGTCGCTGGCCGGCGACCTCCTCTTCGTCGGGGCGCCCGGGACCCGCGGCGGTCGCGGCGCGGCCCACGCCTTCGACGCCGGTATTCCAGCCACCGGCCCTTCTCCCACCGCGCTCCTCGCGCTCCGCGATGGCCGCGGCGGCGACGCTTTCGGCACAAGCCTGACCGCATCTGGCGCTTCCGTGCTCGTCGGGGCGCCCGGTGCGGACGAGGGAGCAGGCGCGGCGGTCCTCTTCACCCGAAACGGCGACGGAGAGTGGCATCAGTCCGCTCGCCTCTCCTTCCCCGAAGAGGGTCCGGCGGGCTACGGCTCGGCGGTGGCCTTCGACGGCCGTAGCGCGTGGGTCGGTGCGAGCGGAGTGGGCCAGGGCGCGGGCGGCGCGCAGGTCTTCCGGGTCGCGGAGGCGGGTCCCTCGGGCACGGTCACCCTCGAAGGCGAGAACACCATCCCGGCCCCCGGATTCTCCCGCGGCGCCCTCTTCGGATCGTTCGTCGCCATGCGCGACGACGTCGCCGTGATCGCCGCCTCGAACGCCGACATGCGGCTTGGCGCGGCCGTCGTCTTCGAGCGCGGGGACGGCGGCTGGACCCAGGGCTCGACCCTCCGCGAATCCACCCGCACACTCGATGCGGTGATCGGCGAGGAAGCCCCCTGCACCGACGGCGCGACCGGGCCCTTCGACTGCTCGCAGGTCGACCTGGTCGCGTTCGTGCCGCTCGCGTCGCTGGGAGCCGATCCGGGCACGATCCTCAACGACATCTGGGGCTGGACCGACCCCGTGACCGGACGGGACTGGGCTCTGGTCGGCCGCTCGGACGCCACGGCCTTCGTCGACGTCAGCGACCCCGCCAACCCGCGCTACGCCGGCGAGTTGCCGATGACCGAGGGGGCCACCGAGAACCTCTGGCGCGACATCAAGGTGTATGCGGACCACGCGTTCATCGTCGCCGACGGGGCCGGGGCGCACGGCGTGCAGATCTTCGACCTCACGCAACTTCGGGACACCGCGGGCCCGCCCGTGACCTTCGCCGAGACCGCCCGCTACGACGGCATCGCCAGCTCCCACAACATCGTCATCAACCCGGAGACCGGGATGGCGTATGCGGTCGGCAGCAGCATGGGCGGCACGACCTGCGGCGGCGGCCTGCACATGATCGACGTGCGCACGCCCGCCGAGCCCGTCTTCATGGGCTGCTTCTCCGACAACACCACCGGACGCCAGCGCACCGGCTACTCCCACGACGCCCAGTGCGTCATCTACCGGGGCCCCGACGAGGACTACCAAGGCCGTGAGATCTGCTTCGGCGCCAACGAGACCGCCCTCAGCATCGCCGACGTCACCGACCGCGAGAACCCCATCGCCATCGCCCGCGGCGAGTACCCCAACGTCGGCTACACGCACCAGGGCTGGCTGACCGAAGATCACCGCCATTTCTTCATGGGCGACGAGGCCGACGAGTCCCAGGGCAGAGTCGACCGCACCCGCACCCTCATCTGGGACGTCGCCGACCTGGACGACCCCCTGCTGCTCAAGGAGCACTTCGCCGAGACCGGAACCATCGACCACAACCAGTACATCCGTGGCAACCGTCTCTACCAGGCGAATCTGATGAGTGGATTGAGGGTGCTCGACATCAGCGACGTGGAGAATCCGGTGGAGGTCGGGTTCTTTGATACGGTGCCGGATGATGTGGGGTTACCGGCGTTCGGGGGGGCGTGGAGTAACTACCCGTTCTTCGAGAGCGGGGTGGTGGTGGTGTCGAGCTGGAGTGAGGGGTTGTTTGTGTTGAGGCCGCGGGGGAGGCCGGTGTCGTGAGGGGGGGAGATGGACCTCGGTTTCGCCGGATGTCAGGTGATTGTACACTTGGACTGACAGCTACGTGCGGAACAACGAGCTGTCACCATCCTTGATTGCAGTTTGACAGAATGGGTCCTCCACGTTTATCATGGTTCCGGGACAACCACGAAGCCAAAAACCGCAAACCTCATACGACTGGAATCCGATGGCCTACAGAAACAAGGCTTTTGTGTCATTTGACGGAGACAACGACATACATTATTATCGTCTAATGCAAGCCTGGAAACAGAGCGACCACATTCAGTTCAATTTCTTCGACGCTCACGATATCAACGTAGCGCGTGATACCAGTTCTGAGCAAACAATAAAGCGTCGCTTGTCAGAAAGACTCGCCAACACACGCGTGGTCGTGTCGCTGATTGGAGAACGTACAAGGTATTTGTACAGGTTCGTTCGGTGGGAGTTGGAGCAAGCGGTGGCGAAGGACATCCCGATCGTCGGCGCCAACCTGAACGGTAGGCGATCACAAGACCCCTACAGGTGTCCACCAGTACTACGCAGCGAACTTGTACTTTACGTTAGTTTTCAGCCCGCGATTATCCTGCATGCATTGAAGCACTGGCCCCAGCAGCATCGAGCACTGCGCAAAAGGGGTTCGAATGGACCTCGATACTATACTCAGGAAGTGTACAGGTCCCTTGGGCTGTGAGAACCAGAATGCACTGGATTTTGACGCGGCTTGCGGTAGTCCGACACTTCTCATTCCGGTTACTACTGTCGTCGATACTGCAAGCACTTGGTGCACTTTGGGTTGTAGTCGAGGGTTCCAGCCATTTCTTTCCGACTTTTGGTGACGGTATACGCGACTATTGGTGGGCATTCCTGGCGTTGGGTGGGTCTTGGGGTACGGTTCGTGCCTGGCCCCGGCCGTGGGTCAAGTCACGAATCTCCAGTACGGACGTGTGGGTGGAGATTCGGGTTTGTGATCTGTTCGCACTGAAGGGTGCGTTAGTCGTGGGAAGCAATACGACTTTCGATACTTCGATTGAGGACGACACAATATCTAGGGCTAGTATCCAAGGAGAGTTTACTGAGCGGTTAGCGGACACTGTCGCCGAACTTGACAGAAAGATTGAAAGATCATTACAGGGCACGCCATTTCGAGACCGGACGGAAGACAAGACTTATGGCAAACGTAAGGAGTACCCAGTTGGCACTGTGGCATCTGTAAAGTGCTCTGGAAGGCGGGGCTACCTAGTTGCAATCGCGTCTCTCAATGCCGAGCGCGTGGCTGCAACCAAGCTTGAGGATGTCCTAGGTGCTCTGCCGTTCCTTTGGGAGTTCATTCGGAATTCCGGCTCTCTCGAGCCACTCTGCTGTCCCGTACTGGGATCAGGCTTATCTCGGCTGAACGCAACTCGCGAGGAACTGATCCGAGAGATCGTGAAGTCCTTTGTCGCCTCGACACGCATTGGGAAGTTCTGCGAGCATCTGACGATCGCGATATCGCCGGCGGATTTTCGATCTAGTCAAATCGATCTGGAGGCGCTTCGACGGTTTCTGGTGCATGAATGTACGTACACAAGCCCTGGAGCGGTCCAGGATGAGTCGGTTCTGGGTGAGGCCGTGACCGAGGAGCGGGCAAGAGCGGTATTCAGAGAAGAGCTTGGGGCCGAGCTACAGCAGGCCGTAGAAACGTCGATAGTATGGGCCTGTTCCAATAGTGAGTGTCCGGACAGTGGACGAACGCAATCAGGGCTTGGTCCGTCTCCAAGATGCACGCGATGTGGCCGGGCGCTTGGCAAAGTACTCGCTTGAAGCGTACGCTTTGTGCAAGTACGGCAATTCCTCTATATGTAGCCATGCCGATGACGTCGCCTAGACTCGTAGAACTGGCACGCACAGGCGTCAGAGAGTGCCCAACTGAGCCTGTAGCTACCAAAGGCCAGAACTCCTGGCACGAACCCCGTCCTTCGGATTCCAACATCTTGAATCGCAGAGGATCAAGGCTTAGGCTCTGTCCGCAATGTCACCCCGATTTCCTCAGTCTACCCTTTCGCCCTCCATGACCCACTCCGAAATCGTCAGCTTCATCTGGGATGTCGCCAACCTGATCCGCGACAGTTTCAAGCGGGGGAAGTACCAGGACGTGATGCTCCCCCTGACCGTGCTCCGGCGGCTCGACTGCGTCCTCGCCCCCACCAAGGAACGGGTACTTGCCCGGCAGGCAGAACTCCGGGAACTCGGCCTCGAAGACATGCGGAGACAGCTCGAGAAGGCCTCTGGTTTCGCGTTCTACAACACGTCCCTCTACGACTTCAACAAGCTGCTCGCGGACGCCCCCCAGCTGGCCGCCAACCTCCGCAACTACATCGCCGGATTCAGCGAGAACATGCGGGAGGTGATCGACCGGTTCGATTTCGACAACACGATCAGCAAGGTCGACGAGGCGGGACTTCTCTTTCAGGTGCTGGAACGCTTCCGGTCTCTCGACCTCCACCCGGACGTGATCGACAACCCAACCATGGGGACGATCTTCGAGGAGTTGATCCGCCGGTTCAACGAGGCCCTCGACGAGAACCCCGGCGAACACTTCACACCCCGCGACGTGGTCCACCTCATGGTCGATCTCATGCTCGCGGGCGATGAGAATCGGATCGGGAAGCGAGGCGTGATCCGTACGGTCTACGACCCGTGCTGCGGATCCGGGGGAATGCTCATGATCGCCAAGGAGCACATCCTGCAGGGTCGACCCGCAAACGGAGAGATGCTCCGCCCCGCCATCAACCCGAACGCGGCGATCCACCTCTTCGGCCAGGAGGTGAACCCCGAGACATGGGCTGTGTCCAAGGCCGACTTCTTCATGAAGGATCCGGAGGGACGCGACGCCAAAAAGATCGCCTTCGGGAGCACGCTCTCCAACGACCGGCACTCGGACCGCCGCTTCGACTACCTCATCGCCAATCCTCCCTACGGCAAGGATTGGAAGCGCGACAGGGCCGCGGTCAAGGCGGAACACGAGCGCGGAGCCGCCGGCCGTTTCGGCCCCGGACTTCCGAGAATCAGCGACGGTCAGACCCTCTTCCTGCTCCACATGCTTGCTCGCGCACAGCGTAGGGCGGAGGGCGGAGCGCGCATCGCGATCATCATGAACGGATCACCGCTCTTCACCGGGGACGCGCGGGGCGGCGAGAGCGAGATTCGCCGGTACATCCTCGAGAACGACCTGCTGGAGGCTCTGATCGCGCTTCCCGAACAGCTGTTCTACAACACCGGAATCGCGACCTACGTCTGGCTCCTGACGAACCGCAAGGCGCCGTCGCGGGCGGGGAAGGTCCAGTTGATCGACGCCACTTCATTCTGGGAACCGCTGAAGAAGAGTCTGGGCGACAAGCGGCGGGAGGTGTCCCCCCGGCAGTCAGAAGACATCCTCGCGTTGCTCCGCAGCTTCACCGACGGGGAGACCCACACGGTGTTGGAAGATGGGGAAAGCGAAGAGGTGCCTGTCAGCCGCATCTTCCCGACGACTCGCTTCGGATTCCGCAAGATCACCGTCGAACGTCCCCTGCGCCTCAACTTCCAGGCCAGCGATGGGAGGATCGCCCGACTGGACGAACAGCGGGCCTTCAAGAATCTCGCGAAGTCACGGAAGCGGGGTGAGGCGGGTGAACGGGAGAGAACGGAGGGCCGTGCACTCCAAGAGTCCATCAAGACCGCCCTCAGGATGATGCCAGACATCCGACATAGGGACCGGGCCGCGTTCGTCACCGAACTCCAGGCGGTTGCGAAGAGAGCGGGAATCAAGCTGCGAGCACCCGTCAAGCGGGCGATTCTCAACGCGCTGTCCGAGCGGGACGAGGCCGCCGCAATCTGCCGTGACCATAAGGGCAACCCCGAGCCGGATCCAGCATTGCGGGACACCGAGCGCGTGCCGCTCCCTCACGGCCACGACCCGGTCGACGAAGACGGAATCCCCGCGAGCGTTCAGGAGTTCTTCGACCGCGAAGTCAAGCCCCACGCGCCCGATGCCTGGATCGACACTAGGAAGCGCGATCATCGCGACGGCAGGGTCGGCCTGGTTGGCTATGAGATCAACTTCAACCGGTACTTCTACCGTTTCAAGCCGCCTCGGCCGCTCGGCGAGATCGAGGCCGACATCCGCAGGATCGAACGTGAGATGGTGGTCATGCTTCGTGAGGTCGCTGGCACGCCCTACGACTCGGACCCGGCTGCAACCTCCAGTAGCTGGGATCGGACCAGCGGTTGACGGAGAACCAGGATTCTGTGAAAATTGTCGGCAATCGTATACCAATGCCGACATTTCATACATGACTGAGAGACCGATGGTTGAGAAGCCCACGATCGCGGATCGCCTCTCGGAAGCGGACTTGGGTGCCTACTTTCGCCCGAGTGACGCGGAAGCGGTCGGCATCAGCTACGCGCAGCTTCGTCGCCTGGAGGGGCTGGGGCTGGTGGAGCGTGAGGGCTGGGGCCTTTACCGCCGGACGCATACCGACATCACCAGACACCACACCCTCGCGGCGGTCTGCGCACGGGTTCCGCGCGCGGTCGTCTGCCTGCTGACAGCGCTGGAGGTGCACGACATTGGCACCCAGAAGCCGCACCAAGTCTGGATCGCGATCCCCCACAAAGCGCGCGCCCCATCTCTTGGGGGGCTGCCGGTCCGCGTTACGCGCTTCAGTTCGGCATCTCTCACGTACGGCGTCGAGGACACGGAGTTCGAAGGCGTGCCGGCGAGGATCACAACCCCAGCCCGCACGGTCGTGGACTGCTTCCGGTTCCGTAGCAAGATCGGACTCGAACCCGCCCTCGAAGCGCTGCACGATGTCCTCGACGACAGGAAGGCTACACCCGGACAGCTCTGGCGGGCCGCGGAGGTCTGCGGTGCTCTGTCACTGGTGGAACCGGCGCTGAGAATGCGGGCGCAATGATGGGCACCAGACCGATCAGGAACGTCCCCGCGTCGATCCATGCCCGGCTGCTGAACCTGGCGCGTGATCGTGGTACGCAACTGAACTTTCTCCTCCAGTCCCATACGGCCGAGAGATTCCTCTATCGCGTGGGTCGATCGTCCGTTTCGGACCGCTTCACCCTCAAGGGTGCGACACTATTTGTCGTGTGGGGTGGGGACACCTTCCGGGGCACCCGAGATGTAGACCTCCTCCACACCGAGTCTCCCGGCGAAGAGGTACTGCGTGAAAATCTGGCTGCGATCGGCGGGGTTCCCTGCCCCGAAGATGGCGTCGTGTTCGAAACCGGGCCGGAGGACATCCGCTTGCGTCCACTTCCCGTCGGCAGAACGCAAGGTGCCGTCCGCGCGCGCCTGAGCGCGAGACTCGGAAAGATCCGGCTCCCGCTGCAGGTCGACATTGGATTCGGCGACCTGCCCTTTCCGGATCGAGAGCGATGCGCGTTTCCGGTTCTGCTCGATCAGCCGCGACCGTCGATCTGGGCGTATCGCCGTGAGACTCATGTGGCCGAGAAGTTCCGTGCGATGGTCCAGCTCGGCCAGAACAACACGCGCATGAAGGACCTCTGGGACATCGCGGCGCTCGCGGCCCGCTTTTCCTTCCACGGCCCCACGCTGCGGGAGGCGGTGCGGCGTACCTTCGTGATGCGGGGAGAGATCCTGGGGAACGAGGAGCCAGCGCCCTTTGAAGCGTCGTTCTTTGCCGGCGAAGAAAAACAGAGATTGTGGGCCGGTTTCCTGACGAACGCTCTCCTCTACACCGATGGTCCAGTAGTGCTATCGGATGTGGGGGACCGGATACGGAGTTTTCTCGGGCCGGTCTATGCCAGCATCGTCGGGCGTGAACCGTTCAGGCGTCAGTGGTCCCCGGGTGGGCCGTGGCGCCGGGTGGGGAAGGAGGAGGATAAGGATGAGTGATCGGTCTGGCTCGACCCGGCTCACATCCCCGCGATTCGCACGGTATCCCGAATATCGAGACAGTGGCGTCGAGTGGCTGAGGGAGATTCCGGCGCACTGGGAAGTTAGGCCTGTACCGGTTCCGGTTTCTTGGACAAGTGGACGGCTTAAGCATCAGGCCGCCTTTCTGCTGAGCTTCTCGCGGGCGCGGGCCGGGGTCATGTACCCGTGCCGCTGCAGAAGCCAGCGGTTGTTGTAGCGCTCGACGAAG
>JAJDUP010000061.1 GCA_022826565.1 Gemmatimonadota bacterium
CCGCTACTCGCTCACTCCAAGGTGATCGGCATGCTCTGGAATCGGTGATCGGCATGGTGGAATCACTGATCGGCATGCTCTGGAATCGGTGATCGGCATGGGATGGAATCACTGATCGGCATGTGCCGGAATCAGCAGTCATTCTTGGATCGGCTAAAGGGCTTCATGGAGAAGACGCCGATCAACAGACAGAGACCAGACGAGTACGGCATCAAGGACGCCGGCTATGGCTGGGAAAGGGTCTATCGCGAGGAGATCCTCTCAAATGAAGAGCTTGTCGAAATGTCGGCACCCGAGGTCGAGCACGAAGTGATCCGAAGATTGGGAGACTACATGGATTCGGACGGTTCGGAGTACAGGCGCATCGACGACTACTTCCAGTGCCTGGCTTTTGGATCGGACGAGTTGGAATCCACCGGAGACGGGTCCGCGTAGCAACACACCTGCCTGGACCCTCGCGCTAGCCATTGCGGTGGGTGCCTGCTCTCCCACGTGCCGGACGACACCCTGGACACCGATCGTCCCCTGACCGCGACCCCTGGGAAGGAGCGGTCGGCGTGATCGACGACTGGAATCCCGACGGACGCTACGTCGGCACCCTGCCGCCGGACGATCCCCCCATGCCCGACGCCTTCGGCCCCGATGGGCTGGCCGTCTTGGGTCGAGCTGGACGAACTGGACGTGCCGAGGGTTGTGGTGGGGAGGTTGCCATGCGGGATGAGCTGATCATGCGATGACCGCGTCCTCGCTACCATGACCGACCAGCATTTCGCGTCACCGCGATCCAAGCTTGACGGAGTGTACTATACATGGTACACTTGGCCAATGAGGTACGATTGCCGAACCCGAAGAGATTCCAAGCCGCGTTCTATCAGACCCCGCGCGGAAATGAGCCGGTCAGGGACTGGCTCCTCAGCCTGGACGAACGGAGCCGTCGCATCGTCGGACGAGACATTGCCACAGTCGAATACGGTTGGCCGCTGGGGATGCCGGTTTGCCGGCAGCTGGGTGGAGGCCTTCTGGAGGTCCGGTCGAGTATTGCCGAAAAGCGCGTTGCGCGGGTGATCTTCGTCGTTCACGCTGGCCAAATGGTGTTGCTGCATGGCTTCGTGAAGAAGACCCGGAAGACCCCGAAACCGGACCTGGCAATCGCCAAACGCAGAGCAAGGGAGATCGCATCATGACCAACAGGAAGGGCCGCATCGGCTCGTCTTTCGAGGATTATCTGGCAGCACAGGGCACCCTCGAAGAGACCAACGCGATGGCGGTCAAGCGAGTTCTGGCCTGGCAGCTGGAGCAGGCCATGGAAAAAAGGCAGATGAGCAAGAGCGCCATGGCCGCCGCGATGCGTACCAGCCGGAGCCAGTTGGACCGCATTCTCGATCCCGAAAACGACCACATCCGGCTGGACACGCTCGTCGCGGCAGCGAAAGCGGTGGGTCTCAATCTGAGGATCGAACTGGTCGGCTAGCTTCCGCTTGCATGGCATGAACGAAAGCTGTGGCCACAGAGTCGTGGCGTTGCCGACGCTTGCTGCCAGTCCGACCTGTAGCTACAATGATGCTACACCAAAAGGAGGTCCAGAATGAGTACCGACACCGTTGTCCGCGCGAGAATCGACGGCGAAACCAAAGCTCGTGCCACCGAGGCGCTCAAGGCCATGGGCCTGTCGGTGTCCGACGTCATCCGCATGGTGCTGTTGCGGGTTGCGGAGGAGAAGCGACTCCCTTTCGCGGTCCAGGTACCAAACGCGACTACCCTCGAGGCCATGAAGGAACTGGACGACGGCAAGGGTCGGCGTTTCGATACGGCCGAGGAGCTGTTCCGCGACCTCGAGATCTGACATGCTGATCCCGGTCCGATCCTCGCGGTTCAAACGCGACGTCAAGAAAGCCTGGGCGCGAGGCAAGGACCTGAGCAAGCTGCGGGTGCTGCTGGAATCCCTGATCGCACAGGAGCCGTTGGCCATACGGCTAGACTAGGCGGTCCCCTCAAAGTCGCTCACGCCCGCCTCACCGATTTCCTGGAACAGGAAATACGTGGAAAAATCGAACGGGCGGGCGCTGATAGCCGCCGACCAGCGGCACGAAGAGAAGACCAAACCCCATTCGGTGTTAGCTCGTCGCGAGTACAGCCTTGGATGCAGGATTCCCGGCTACCGTCGGGAATCACCCTCACCTGAGACCTTGAGCCTTGTCGCGACCTCGGATATGAGCTTCCGGGCCCGCCGGCTTTGGAGGATCTCCTTGGGGTCGACCGAATGGCCACCGCTCTCGGTGTGGTGGATGGTGCGTGGCGGCTCGGTGCTGCGCTTGGCGTCTCGGTCCATCAGCGCTTTCTCTTTCCTCCGGGGTTCAACCGATCTCATGGGGGCGATTCCACCCGTGACGGGGAATAATGGGCGGATGTGGGGGTCAATACCATAGCTGAATCGGCCAAGTTTCCCCGTTTCGGACGTGGGGGGGCGGTGACGCCAGGTACTAGTGCTCAACGACAATGTAAGCCATACTTTACATTATGACAACGTTAGTTGTCATCGTGAACATTGGCATCCCGGCCGAGGTCGACAAGCGCAATCAAGCGTCCTTGGTGCGGGACGATCTGGCTGACTGGGTCGTCAGGGATGTCTTCCGGGTCCTGTGATATGCCGTCAGGGGCTCGTGACACTACCGGGGACCCTCGGACGACTCGCCGCCCCCGACTGGGTCGCCAATCGCCAACTGGGGCCAAGGTGCGTGGCGATTGAACCGCCGCCGCGTGGCACGGATCAGCCTCCACTCGTGCCGATTTCCGATAGCTGAAACCCCGCGCACCCAACGCGGTCGCAACTGCTCTGGTCGCCCTCTTCTCCTCCCCCCTATGCCAAGCAGTCGCGTCACCACCGACGGAAGAAGCCGCACGTGTAAACTCCAGTTGCCGTAATGGAAACCGCGGTTGACATTGCCCTCCTGCCCCACCCCGCCCACTGCCCGCCGAGGACAGCACATGCCGACACCGAAAAGGAATTCGACGGTCGGACGCCGAATGCGAAGCGCGACAACTTTCCTGCTCATCTTCGCCCTCGGAATCGGCCTGGGGCTGGGCCTGATCACGCTTTTCGGAAACCCGGCCCCCGGCCCGGCCGCTGACGAGGGAGGGGCAGCGTCCTCCACCGTTGCAACCATCGCATTCGTGGTTGTCGCGGCCCTCCTGGCGCTCGCGGTCCACGAGGTCGGTCATGCGATCGGCGGACGCCTGCACGGGATGCGCCTGGGCATGCTGATCGTGGGACCCGTGCACATCCAGCGGGAACCCGACGGGCGCCTGGGCTGGCGGCTCAACAGAAGACTGTCCCTGGCGGGCGGCGTGGTGTCGAGTGTGCCCCGAAGCACCCGGGGGCTGCGCAGGGCCATGTTGAGCTTCGTCGCGGGCGGGCCGGTCACCAGCATCGTGGTGGGCGTGCTCGTGCTCGTGATCTACGTGCTCACGGACCTCCGGGACACTGCGGCTGCGCAGGGCCCGTTGCAGGATGCGCTGGCCGCCGGCGTGTTCATGTTGGGCGTGGTGTCGGTGGGCATTGGATTCGTGACGCTGTTGCCCATCAGTCAGGGCGCGTTCGTCAACGACGGCAAGCGGATTCTCAAGCTCGTGCGTCCCGGTGCGTTCGCGGATGCATACGCGGCCGTCATGGCGGTGGGCGCGTACACCATTGCCCAGGTGCGCCCGCGCGACCGTGACCCGGACCTCGTCGCGCAGGCCGCCTCGCTGGCCGACGGTTCCCATGAGGACCTGGCGGGGCGCCTCACGGCCCACGCCCATGCGCTGGACCACGGGGATGTCGAGGCTGCCGGGGAGCACATCCGGTACCTGCTGGACCACCGCGACGGAGCGTACCCCCCGTATCGACCGGTCATCGACCTGGCCGCGGCGTACTTCGAGGCTGCCTATCACGGTGACGCGGCGTCGGCGCGCAGCCGGCTCGAGGGAGCGGGCAAGAGCGCACTGCTCGCCTTCGATCCGACAGCCCGGACGCGGACGGAGGGCGCCGTGCTCCTGGCCGAGGGCGACGCGGAAGGGGCATCGGAGAAATTCCGGGAGGCCTACGCCACCCTCGCAAGCAAATGGAACTGGGGCAACGAGTCCACCATGGCCGAGATCCGGCGGCTGTGCCTGGCCCGGGGGCTGGAGATTTCCCGACCGCCAGACAACTGAATGCGGACGCAGCAACCCGATTTCCGGCCGACCCCAGTACCCCTTCAAGAGCTTATTGCCAATGGAATAAGTACATCTCTGTTTATTCGCTAGCATAAGTCAGAATATCGTGATAATATCATAAGCGAAGGCGGCGCCAATCTCCCCAACCCTTGACAGGGACTATTGCATTCATGGTTGTCAGGCGCATGTGCCCGCATGTCATCGCCAATCCCATGCGCCTTGCGAGCCACGCTCCTTCCAAACGCATCTGCCTGCACGTAGCCGGAGCGCTGATCATCCTGTGGTCCGCAGCTTGCGGCGATGGCGGCACGGGGCCCGCTCCGGCTCCGGCTCCGAATCGGGCACCAGTGACAAGCGGCCCGATCGAGCCTCAGACGGTAGCGGTCGGGGAGACCGTCACGGTGAACGCGGCCGGCCATTTCACCGATCCGGACGGCGACGCCTTGACCTTCACGGCTGCGAGCTCGAATGACGCGATCGCATCCGTGGCGGTGGCAGGCAGCGAGGTGACGGTGACCGCCGCCGCAAGGGGAGGGGCAACCGTGACGGTCACCGCACGAGACCCAGGCGGGTTGTCGGCACAGTTGACGTTTGCCGTCACCGTGCCCAATCAGCCTCCGGCCGCGGTCGATACGATACCGGGCCGGTTGGTGGAGGCCGGGGACACGGTAACCGTCGATGTGTCTTCGTTCTTTGATGACCCTGACGGCGACACGCTGAGCTACGCCGCAACGAGTTCCGACACGGTAGTCGCGACGGCGAAGGTGGCTGACAACACCCTGACGGTCGGCGGAGCTTCGGCGGGGATCGCGACAATCACCGTTACGGCGACGGACCCGGGCCAGCTTGGAGCCCGGTTGAGCTTCCAGGTCACCGTGGAGGCGGATGTGGTGATCCTGGAGATCGAGCCTGCCGTGCTGGTCGAGGGTGCCGAAGCAAGGATCACGGGCTCGGGGTTCTCGGCCAAGGCAGCTCGAAACCGGGTGTCCGTGGGTGGACGCTTGGCACGGATGACTGCCGCAACCCCTACGTCACTCACGATCATGGTCCCCGCCGCCGACTGCCTTCCGCCCCGTCGGGAAGGGCTGCGGGTTGAGGTGGGGAGCAGGAGCAACACGCAGACGGTAGGTGTGACGCCGCGGAGCCTGGAGACTGAGCCGGGAAGCTCCTGGTACACATCCGCCGGCAACGGGTGCCTCCACCTGGCGGGGAATGCCTCGGGTGGTGAGTACTTGATCGGGGTCGTGTCCATCTCGCAGGATCCGGCCTCGCTTACGGACGTCACCCTGACCGGCACCCCCTGGGACTCCTCTGCAGTTGGTGCGGAAGGCGGTCGCATCGTCGGTGCGGCGGAGAGAGGGGCGGTCGAGGAAGTGGGTCTGGGCGCATTGGAGGCTCTGACCCAAGGGCCGTTCAGCTTGCCGGCCGCGTTGGACCCGCGGCCCGGTTCCCGGATGGCAGGGGCTTCGGTGGGCGGCCTCTCCATCGAATCACTCGCCGCCGACACCCTGCGGATGCGTCGAGTGAGGGCACACAACGAGATCATGGCCCGCAACCAGGCATTGCTCCGGAGGCTGGGGCGCGCGAACCGGCCTGCGGCCGCAGACGCACGCAGCGACCTCGAGGTTGGGGATACGCTGGGGGTGTACGCAGGCTACGCCAGGAAGTGCGAACATCCTGCGCAGGCGGTGCGCGCCGTAGTGCGCCTGGTCGGCAAGAGTTCGATCTGGCTGGATGACCTTGACAACCCCGCTGAAACCTTCACGGACACCGAGCTGGCGAGTCTGGACGCTCTCTATTCGGCCCACGGCAAGGGCGTTCTCGACGACTACTTCGGCGAGCTGTCCGATGTGGACGGCAACGGTCGCTTCCTGGTGCTGATGACCAAAGAGGTGAATCGGAACAGTCTCGCAGGCTTCGTGTGGTCCGGAGACGTCTATCCGCGCCGCACCTGCCCGACAAGCAATGAGGCGGAGATCTTCTATGGAATGGTCCCGGACCCGCAAGGTTCCGTAGCGGACCCGGTGACCAGACAGGCGCTGCTAGCCCAATACCCGGCCCTGATCGCTCACGAAGTCACGCATCTGGTACAATTCAATGCTCACGTCTACGGGAACGCCGCCGACCGGGGATGGAAGGTCTCATGGGAGTTTGAAGGCGGCGCCACCCTCGCGGAACAACTGGTCGGCTACCGTGTCCTGGGGCACGGCTCCGGCCAGGAGCTCGACCTGAGTGCGTTTTCTCCATGGGAGGAGAGGGGGCAGTGGTACGGGGACTGGTATGTGGAAACGGCTCTGTTCTTCGGATGGGACTTTCGGGGAGACGGCTATGGAAGAATCCCCGGTGCACCGGAGGAGTGCAGTTGGGTCGGCCGCCCGAACGAAGGAAACTCGGGTCCCTGCCTGCTTGGCGTTCGAGCAATCTACGGTGTCCCGTCAACGGTCTTTCGCTACGCCATGGACCGGTGGGGTGGCGACTATCCCGGAGGCGAGCGCGCCTTGATGCGGCGCCTCACACAGTCTCCGGCGCGAGGCTTTGCATCCCTGATGGACGTCAGCCCCAAGCGATCCTGGCGACCCGAGCAGATACTCGCCGACTTCTACATCACCCTCTGGATCGACCTGCAGGGCGGCAAGGCACAAGGCATGACCTCCTGGGACCTGCACGACATATTCAGCAAATCGAGGGAGAACCTTCGACTCCAACCCCATACGTCCTCCTCCCCTGCCCCACACCTCGCCGGCCGCCGTATACGAGCGGGCTCTTCCCTATATTTCCATTGGACTCCCACCGGCACGCTCAATCCGACCAGCATCAGGGTCACGTCGCCGGGCGGAGAGCGGTTGCCCGATCACATCTCCGTGTGGGCGCTGCGAGTGCGTTAGCCGACGGGAGGGGAGTTCCATGTATCCGGAGACAGTGGTTTCACTCGCTCGCCGCGCCTTCCGAATTTCGATCGCCGCCTTTTCTGTTGCGGCTTTGGCCACGGTGGGCGCTGCCGCTCAGACAACCGGTACGATCCGCGGCTCGGTCACCGACCCGAGCGGCAACGCCTTGCCCGGTGTCGTGGTGACGGCGTCCGGCGCTGGGGTGGACACGGAAGTCGTGACGGATGCCGATGGTGCCTTTGCATTCACCGATCTCGCCGCCGGCGACCATGTCCTGACCGCCACCCTGTTCGGCTATGCGTCGCGGGAGCTTCAGGTCACCGTCCGGGCCGGTGCCGTCGAAACGGTCGCGATCGTCCTGCAGCCCGCCTTCCTGCTCGATCCGATCAGCGTGGTGGCCGAGGAGCCCACGGTCTTCGCCCGGAATCTCGTCGCGGAGCCGATGATGAGGCAGCAATCGAGCATCACGGCCGTCACGTCGGTGATCGACAACCTTCCAGGCGTTTCGGTCCAGGAGGGGGACGCGTACGCCTTTGACGACTGGTCGAGCAACGTGGTCATGCGCGGGTTCCAGTCGACCATCAACGAAGTGCAGATCGGCACGACCATCGACGGCTTCCCCAACGGCACGTCGGACTACTGGAGCGGCGCGAAGGCGAACCGGTTCGTCGACCCGATGAACCTCGGCGGCGTCGAGGTGTCGCAGGGGACCGCCGACATCGCCTCGCGGTCGGTCGAAGCGCTGGGCGGAACGCTCAACTTCCTGACGGCCGACCCGGCGGAAGAGGCAAGCCGGACGGCCTCCGTCACGATCGGCGAGAACGGGGGCCAGCGGTTGGCCGCACGGGTCGAGACCGGCTCGTTGTTCGGCGGCACGGCGCGGGCCTGGGTCGCCGGGATCCGTCAGGAGGCGACGGACTGGATGGAAGGCTCCGCCAGGAACGAGCGGGAGCATATCGCTGCCAAACTCGTGTATTCAGATGGGCCTACGGAACTCACGGGCTACTTCTCGTACGACGACATCGACGAGAACAACTACCAGCGGCTCTACAGCGAGGCCGATTTCCGCGCCGACCCTCGCTGGGACCGGCTGATCGGCCACTGGCCGGGCGTGCCCTACCTGAACCAGTTCTACCGGCGCGGGTGGGAAACACGGCGCAGGAACACGCTCGGCTACCTGAGCGCCGACTGGTCCGTCTCCGAATTGATCTCCCTGAGCGCGGGCGCCTACCACCACCGCAACCGGGGGCGCGGCGACTGGCTGCCCCCCTACATCGTGGACATCGTGGATGACGGGGGCGGACCCGAGTCGGAGCTGGCGGGCCGTCCGCCGGTGCGGGGAGGCACCCAACTCGGCGTGATCCGGTTCGTGGACAGCAACGGCTCGGCCGTCGGCCCGACGCCGGGCTGCACGTCGTCCTACATCTTCAACTACTATGGCTCGGGCGGACCGGAGGTCGACCCGGCATGCCACCCCGGGGCAAGCGCGGTTCAGTCGTTCCGGCACAGCCACTACGGGAAGGACCGGACCGGCGCGAGCATCGACGGGGAGTGGTCCGCGCTCTTCGGCGCGGGAGGGGGCAGCGCGCTGCGCGCGGGCATCTGGTACGAGGACTCGCGACGCCATCTGGGCCGCGACTGGCACCGCATTCTGGACCCGGCGATCAACTTCAAGGGGGACGAGCAGGCCTACTGGCACCAGTACGAGTGGGACTTTCCGCAGGACGTCTCCAGGTGGTACGTGGAGGAGACGCTGTACTTCGGCTCGTTCGAATTGACCGCCGGCGTCAAGCAATTCCTGGTCTCGGTGTCGCGCGAGGACGAGTTCGGCATCGATCGGAACCTTGAAGTCGACTCCGACTCGAAGCTGCTCCTTTCTGGCGGCGTCACGTACGAGACGCCGGTCGAAGGGCTCGACCTGTTCCTGGGCTACGCCGAGAACTTCCGCGCGATCGGCAGCAACCTGCTCGAGGTGCCGGGCCGCAGCTTGGATCGCCTGGAGCCCGAGACCGCGTCGAACATCGATGTCGGCGTCCAGTACGCTGGCGACCGGCTCGCCCTGAGCGCGACCCTGTATTCCATCGATTTCGACAACCGGATCTTCTACCTGGGCCCGCAAACGCCCGCGGGGCCGAACTACCTCATCCCGGGTGGCGGGGCCTACTTCAACGCGGGCGGCATCGAGACCCGGGGCGTCGAGTTGGCCGCCACCGCGGCGATGTCGGATCGAACATCGCTCTACACCGCCCTCACGCTAAACGACTCGAAGTACGTCGGGACCGACGATCCGGCCATCGATGCAAGCCAGGGCATCGTGCCCGGCACCGACGTCGCGGGTGTGCCGCCCCGGCTGTGGGTCGTGTCCCTCGACCGCACCGGACCCCTGGGTGGCGGGCTGTCCGCGAAATACACGGCACCGCGCCGCGTCAGTCTGACTGCGGACTGGTACACCGACGCATACTGGGTGTTGGACGGTTACATCAGCTTCAGGGGCGAAGCGTTGAGCGAACTCTTCCGATCGACGGAATTCTCGATCGTGGCGAACAACCTGCTCGACAGCCCCTATCTGTCCGCGATCACCGAGAACGCCGCCTGGCTGGGCGCGGCCCGGACGGTATCGATGACAGTGACGGTCTCCTTTTGACGCTCGACCTCGAGGAGCACTCGGTCGCATCCTGCCACGGCGCGTGGCGTCGACGGGGAAGCGGCCGTCTATTGTGAAGAAGAGGGGGAGGGCGCCGATTTCGTAGGGGGGCGTCTCCACTAAACGAGGGCACCAGCATGTATCTGCTATCCTGGAACGTTAAACGGCTCGGCGCGGCAAAACGAATCAAGACCGTCGCAAACGAAATAGCCTCGACCGCACCAGACATCGTCACACTGCAGGAGGTCCGTTCGAAGAACGCGAGCAGCGTCGCCGATGCACTCAAAGGGTGTGGCCTCGCACACGTGTGGCACAGTCACGACCCGCCGCCTTGCAGCGACCGCGATGTAACGAAGGATTACCATTGCGTGATTGCGAGCCGCTGGCCCCTGGACGATTCGCCGGGAGGCGACGGCTGGCGTTGCTCGGCACCGTTTCCGGAGGTGCTCGGCCGGGTCACCGTCAAGACGCCCGAAGGGGATGTCGATGTCCTCACGGCCCACATCCCGCACGGCAGCGGGCACAAATGGGGAAAGATCGAGACCTTTGAAACGCTGGCACTCGCCCTTCGAAGCGCGGGCGATCGTCCGCGCGTGCTGACCGGCGACTTCAATGAACCCAGGCGGTTTCTGAGTTCCGGCCAGTTCCTGACATTCGCGGAAGAGGAAGTCACCGCCGCCGGCGCGATGGCGCCACCACGGGGACACCTGCGCGGCCGGCCTCGTGCCGACTGGTCCGCAGGTGTCCGGTCGGTCCTCGCGGACACGTCACGCCACGGCCTGCGCGATGCATTCCGGGACCGTCACGGCTTCGAGGTGGAGGCTCCCGTGACGCACCGCGTGAGCAAAGGCGATGCGCCGCGCTGCTTCGATCACACCTTCGTGTCGAGGCACTTCGAAGTGGTCGGCAGCGGATACCACCATTCCTGGCAACGCCGTGGGTGCAGCGACCATTCGGCCATGTGGACGAAGCTCCGCCTGCGGACGGCGGTGCCGCCGCTGGACCCGTGGGGGTAGCAGCGGAATGTAAAGTTCAGTTCACCTAATGCGTGGTACGGTTGACATTCCTGCCCGGTTGCGCTGGCGATCAACCGCAGATCAGTCCCATCCAGCTATGGAACCGCCCCAGGTCCGATCCTACTGTATGTAGCCACACGGTGACCGCCCGTTGGTTTCCGCACTATTCGCCTTCCGCACGAGAAAGCAAGTCATGATCACCAAACTCGGCAGCACTGACATTGACGGTGTATGGATGGGCACATAGTATCGAGCCGATGAATCTGTCCAGCACCCGTCCCAAGGCCGAGTCCCGATGAAGCTGCGGCCGCCAACGGCGCGACGTGATGGCGTCTTGCGAGGAGTCCGTGCGGTCTTGAGCGTGGGCGTCGTATTCTGTTCGGCAATCCTTCAGGCGCCCCAGAGCAAGCATCCCATATGGGGCTTGGTAGTGGCTACCGTCCATCAGTGGGGGTGGGCAGTCATCCTCGCAGGCACTGTTGTCGGCACGTGGTTACTTACCGCATGGATCAACAGAGCGGGCAGTCCAAAGCTAAGGCGTGTACTCGACGAGGTGCTCAGCCAGTTCAGAGACAATCTGTTTGGCAGTGCTCGTGGTGATCACGCCGATCACCGAGTAACGTTGTTCGCGCACAAGCACCCTTGGTGGGCGGGCGCGCTTCGCAAAAAGTGGCCGTGGCACGGGTGGCTCATACCTGTTGCGAGGCCGGGTCACACCTCTCAGAAATCGCACACCCGCTTCATGGCTCCCGACGAAGCAAGTCTGGCCGAAGGGATTGCAGGGCGGACCTGGGCCGTCAACCAGGGGGGCATAGTGGTCGAGGATCTCCCTGAACTTGGAGAGAATCCCGATGACTCGCTCGTACAGGACTATGCAGACAGGACTCATGTGTCGCCGGAATGGGTACGCGAACACCTGCCGCGCAGTCGGTCTCTTGCAGGGTTTCCGGTCGACAAGCCGGACGGACAACGCTGGGGCGTACTCGTGTTGGACAGCACAAATCCGACCCTGAATTCACAACGAGCCTCGAGCGAGTACCGTACTTGCCATGGTAAGGTGCTTGGCCGGATAATGGGAGAGTTATGATCGACGAGAAATGGATTCAGGTAGAGCCCAAGAACTACGATGAGCCTCATGAAGTAGAGGCACTGGAAATGGAGCCCGGTTTCTTCATCTCCCCGTACGACGTCCCCGATGGAATTCGGGTGACCTACGACGGAGAGCTCTTCCGCATCTTTCTCAGATACCTTACGGATGAGGAAGAGTCGAGGACGTCCAAGAGCGACTATCCCGATTTCGATCTCTGTTTCGGCAAATACTCTGACCGCATGATCGGAATGGAGACCAACAGTCTTCCCGCCTGGGACGACATCATGGAGACCTTGTCCGCAGCCCGAAAGCGCGTGAATCACTACGTCGCCTGGACAGTGTTGCGAGACTTCTGGCCAGTACTGCTGGACGAAACCAGGAAGCTCAGGGAAGCGAATCGGTAGGCCGGTTTCGGGCGCCGTCGGGAGTGGTTCGGCGGCTGCCATCACCCCAGGTCCACTGTGTACTGTCCGGTGACCGTGGGTCGGGTGGTGGTCGTCGATCCATGAGCGCCCCACCTTCACCCCCGCACCACCGGCCCACTAATCTGCCACTCCACCACATCCAGCGACTCACCCAGCAGTGCCGCCCCGCGCACGGGCGAGATCAGCTCCTCCCCCATAGCCCGCCACACCAGCCGCCTGAACCGTTGCGGCTTCTCGAACGCCCCGAACCCCTGGTTGTCGCGAATCGGTTCCGGCTCCGTCGTGAGCCAGCCGCGGGCAAACGTCGCGAACGCGCGACGAATCGCGGAGGGACGTAGCGCACCGACCTGACCCAGGCGCACCAGAATGGCCGCCGCCGACACCCCGTACGTGTGCTTGAGCCGGGCAATCTCGTAGTACGTAACGCGCCGCCGCCTCCCCCCGACTTTCTCCAGCAGATCCCGCCCCGGCACCAGGAACGCCCCCGCAAACCGGTTCATCGCCGCCTCCAGCTTGATGCCCGGGTTTCCGGTCGACCGGATGATCTCGTGGGCGAGTTCGTGGGCCAGGGTGAAGCGCTTGCGTTCCACGTTCGTTCGGCTGGACACCACGACCGCATCGGCGACGATACTGCCCTGCCGCATGGCCCGGCACGCCAGGCCGCTGATGCGCTCGGGGAGGTCGGCTTCGACCACCTTGATCCCCTTTTCCTCCAGGAGGGCGCACAGGCTGGGCACCGGATCCATGCCGAGGTCCCAGGCCTCGCGGAGCTGATCGGCCGCGTCGTCGATCTCGTCCACGGTGGCGACGCAGTCGCAACGGCAGCGCTCGAAACGGTCGCCCGCCGGTGGAATGCCGAGGACCTCCTCGATGGTCAGATACCGCTCGAGGCTGTCGATCAGGACGGCTTCGGCCCTGGCCCGGTCGCGGCCAGAGGTGCCGGAGTCCTTGCGGAACACGAGGCCGTCGAGCGCGTCGACCTGCGCGCTCATGAGAAAGTCCAGCGATACATCGAGTGCCTTGCCGAGGCTTGCCAGCACCGCCGACGACGGCATCATCTTGCCGGCTTCGTACTTGCTGATCGCCTGCGCGGTGACCCTCGGGTCCATCCGCTCGGCAAGCGCCCGCAGGGAAAGTCCTGCCCGTTTGCGGGCCAGCCGAAGCCGCTGCCCGAACATGCCGTTCTCCTCTTTCACGTGACTGAGTGATTGACAAGTTATGAATAAACGTGTACACTTGTCAACTTACAGTTGTCGGCACGGACGAGGAGGGGACGTGGAGAACGCAACGCGGCAGCGGCTGCACATCATGGAGTTGATCGCCAACGCACCCTGGCGCGAAGCCGTCACCTATGGGAGACCTGGCCCCACGAGTACGTGGTCTCCAGGAAGGATGGACAGGAGGAGCTGCTGGCCGCGTTCTGCGAGCGGATCGAGCGCGGCGAGGGAGTAGAGTGCCGGTTCTTCCACCAGACGCGCCGGTACCTCTTCCTCGACGACCACAAGTACTGGATCATGGTCGAGTGCAGCGACGTCGATCTCGAAGCCAGCGACCACGTTCTGAATCGCGCCCGGTTCTATCGCGACCGTCGGGACTTCGTCATTCAGTCGGGGGATACCGGAAAGCCCGAGGATTACCCGGCGGCGCCGGCAGGCTCGTCCGGGGGGACGGCACCGGAATAGGGCTGGACATGACCGAAGGCACCCTGACCTGGGCCTGCGCGGACGCGCGGGAACCCCAGGACATCCCCCGGATGGCGAGCGCGCTGGCGGAAAAAGCCCGCAAGCGCCAGAGTGTCTTCGCAACGCGCGAGGAGTTTGCGGGGCACCTCCTGGCCGCGCGCGCCTTCGAGCGCCTTCAGCCCGGCGCGGCGGAGTTGATCGCCCACACGACGCTGCGCCCGGCCGACGGGGGAAACGGATACCAATTGTGCTGTCCAACCGCCTACGAGGCCCGGATCTTCGATCAGCTCTACGACTCGGCGGTTGCGGCGGATATCCAGAAGCTCCGGTGTCCCACCAAAACAGCTCGGACTCGCGTAGGTGATCACGCTCCGGGAGGTTCTCGAGCGGGCTGAACGGTGTTTTCCGACGAATCGGGCGGTGGCTTCGCTCACCGGCGGTCCGAACGTGACCTGGGCCGAGTTCGTCGGCTGCGTCCGGCGAGCCGCGGGCGCGCTGCGGTCGCTCGGAGTGGAGGCGGGTGACCGGTTCGCCATCATTTGCCGCAACGACCCTCGCTAGGCCGAGCTCATCCACGCCGGATACTGGATGGGCGCGGTACCGGTGCCGATCAACTACCGGCTCGCCCCGGTGGAGATCGCCGACATCCTCGACGGGATCTCGCCACGGCTCCTGGCCGTGGAGGACCACTGGGTCGGTCTCGCCGCCGAAGTGGCTTCCACAGGACGCCGGGAGCGGCTCCTCTGGATAGGGTGCGACGGCAACAACCGGGCTGGCGAGGCCGACTACGAGACGTTGCGCGACACCTCTGAGCTGATGCTGAGGGGGATCCAGGTCAGTTCCGGCGGCGTCCGGGGGGGTGTGGATGCGCAACGACCTGCAGACCCGACACCACAGGCTCCTGCGGCTGGAGGAGACGGTCCGGAAGCGGAAGATCAAGCTGACCGAGGAGCAGATCCAGGCGCTGGAGCGCTTCGACCCCGAGTACCGCGAGCGGCACATCGAGGTGGGCGCCACGGGCGAACTTGTGGCCGTGGACACCTTCTTCGCGGGCACGCTGAAGGGCGTCGGCAAGGTCTACATCCAGACCGTGCTGGACTGCTTCAGCCGCTTCGTCTGGGCCCGGCTCTACACGACGAAGATGCCGGTCACCGCCGTTCAGATCCTGAACAACCACGCGCTGCCCTTCTTCGAAGAGCACGCTGTGAAGGTCCAGACGATCCTGAGCGACAACGGCCGCGAGTACTGCGGCCGGCCGGACAAGCACCCCTACGAGCTCTTCCTGCAGCTCGAGGAGATCGAGCACCGCACCACGAAGGTCGGCAGGCCCCAGTCGAACGGCTTCATCGAGAGGTTCCACCGCACGCTCCTCGAAGAGCACCTCCGGATAAAGGGCCGGACGACCTGGTACGAGACGGTTGCGAGATGCAGAAGGACGTGGATGCTTACCTGGAGACCTACAACCGCCAGCGGCCACACCGTGGCCGCGGGATGAAGGGCAGGACGCCCTACGAGGTCTTCAAGGCCGGGATCCCAGCGAAGTCACCGGCCCGGAAGAGCCAGCCAGAAAGGAGGTCAAGACCGCAGCGTAGACCTGACCTCGGCGAGGCCGGGTGTCAGGTGATTACCATACTTGTACATTCGGCTTTAGCCCTCGTACTATACATGGTACACTCGAGTACGGTTGGCTACTCCTCGAGATGCCGCTTTGCCCGAACCTGCGTGATGGTCTGCTACGACCGCGATGCCCGCTGTTCTGCGGTGCGAAAGGCCTCCAAACTCCACCTGTCGCCGAGAGGTTACGACTCGGTAGGCCGTTCCCGACTCCCCGATTGTCGCGCATCCCGGACTTCGTCGAGCAACTCTGTCAGGCGGTCTTGTTGCATCGGATCTGGAGCCTGGTCTCTCGCGTCCACGATCAATCGCTCCATCATCTGCGTGGCCGAGACAGTTTCATTCACCGAGTTCAAATACAAGGTTCGCACGATGTTCGCCACTTCTATCCATACATCCCCGTCCACGATCTCTTCGAGCGACCCGAGCACTTTCCTTACCAAATCGATTTTGGGTCGAGTGTGATCCGTACCCAAGTTATCTGCAAACTCCAATAACTCGGCTAACACCCTGGACCTGCGAGCCGGCCGGCCGGCGCTTAGCGCAAGAACAGCGTCAACCCCACGCAGGAAAACGTCCTGATGGTGGAGGACCCTTCCGATTGTGTCCAATGCGAATGTCTCACCCACAATCTCTCCTATTAGCGTGTCTACTGCCGGTCCTGGCACGAAGCGAACCCCGTAAGCCAATATGCGTGAGACAAACTCAAGAGAGTTCATGTGGGCACTTGGACTATCATCTACATACCGCCGCAACATCACAACGTCAAACAACTCCGCAAACATGTCATCGCGCCTCCTCTCGGAAAGCCAGTTCAGGTCGTCCGCAAACTCCTCAACCAGTTGAGACCTTTCGCGTTCACTGGCATCCACAAACACGCCCCACCCCTGAAGAGATTCGTTGATCAACGGGGAGCGAATCGTTGGCGCGTCAATGGTCAGCTCGCTAACGTTAGTGGCCGTACTGCGATACCAGTAAGGGTAACTTCTATCGTCCAGGGGATGTTCGATGGTATCGTGTATCATCACGTTCCTGCGAAAACGGCTCTCAGAGCTATCGGCCATATGGCCAAAAAACGCGCGGATGAACGGGGCACAATCGGCCTCGGAAACTCCTGCCACGTCGTGAAAACCGCGCTCAACGCACTGGTCTGATAGAGACAGTGAATCATGGTAAACCAACAACGGCTCAATTGTCTTTTGGGTTTCGCCGCGAGTATAGACAATGTTCAGGTTATTGTCAACAAAAAGGGTGTCGAGTGTGATACGTTTATGACCATTGGGTATGAGCCACGGATTATGATAGTCCCGGTCTTCGAGTCGAACACGATAGAGATCGTGCCGTCCGGTCAAGACGGCATTGGCGACGACGGTGTCGACCAAAGGGAGTCGAAGTGGGACGCGAGCCAAATAGTGCGTTTGATCGCCAAGATGAAGAACAGGTCGAGATCCAGACTCGGATGAGTCGGCGGCGTGAGTGAGGTGGAGAAAGGGACGTGAGATTATGACGAGGTAGAGTAAGAAGGTCGCGGCCAAGGTGGCGAACAGGGCCGTTGGCTTGGTGAGCTGCCTGAGGAGTGGGTGGGCCGGAAGGTCTCGAGGATTGGTCAGGAGGCGCAGGCCGGCCCTTCTGAGAGGTCCAAGAATGTGGACCACGAAGGCCCCAAGGCCGATATTGAGGAATCGGTTCAGGTTGTCGATCAAGCCTTGCGGGGCCCAGGGGTATGTCGGAATGACGTTGGTGATGAACCAACCGAGTTGGAGGTAGAATGACGTGAGGCATACCAAGGTGAGGGTGAGCAGGTAAGTGGGAGGAAGCGACAAGCGGTGAAACGAGATCCAGGAAATGAAGGAACTCGGGCGGGGAGTACGTTTCGGTACAGTCATTTGAACCAACCATGCAGCTGCGGTGAGTTGTACTTGTGAAGCGCCGGGCCACGTCGGACCGGTAGCGCTTCTCCTTGTGGGCCCCGGTATTTCAGCCCCGAGGGCAGCGGTGTGCGTGTGAAGATCACCGACGGTTCCACTAGGGACCCGGGGTGAGGCCGAGATGCCGAATGCCGGTGTATTCTCACGTGCGGATCTCCTCGTCCGGCTGTCGCCGCCTGTCGTCTGGCCGAATGGTATGACAAATACGTTCCAAGTGTCGTGTCGGCAAGTCGGGAAGGGGTTCTTGCCAAACCCCGTGGCGCCAAGTAAGCGGAAGACGGGTTCACCCCCAAATGTGACACAATCCACCCACGCGAAGCAGTGACACAGGTCCGACCATGCGCTATGGGGTGAACTATGCGCGCCCGGTGGTGTTCCTACTACACGTCGTCTGCATGAGAAAGCAAGTCATTGATCGCGGACCCGGAAACCGATCAGGTTCTCGGCCCGTCGCCGGACCCGGATCCGGCCTTCCCAGGTGGTGCGCAGGTCGAGGACGACCGGGACCTCGTCTGCGAACGGCAGGGCGTCGAGATAGGCACGCCGCGATCGCAGCCCCTCAAGCATCACGTCGCGCGGGCGGGATCGACGATCCCCTGGCGCAAGGGCTGGACCGCATCGGAAGAAACGCATCATTTGAAACGGATCCGGACGCTCGGCGCGTCCTCTTCAGGGGCCACCCATTCGAAACCGGAGGACAATCAGGATGAACCCTACCG
Organism: Gemmatimonadota bacterium; assembly: GCA_022826565.1. GTDB lineage: Bacteria > Gemmatimonadota > Gemmatimonadetes > Longimicrobiales > Gaopeijiaceae > Bin94. The sequence goes on from JAJDUP010000061.1 coordinate 18,201, forward strand.
CCTACGCGATCATGGCGACCCTCCTCGCCACCCCGTCCCTCGCCCAGGACCGACCCCTCACCGCGGACATCACCGAGGTCTACCGCGCAGGCGGCGTGAACGCGCAGGAGTGGGCTTTCTTCGGGCCCTCCCTGCAGGCGAGCTTCGATGAAGCCGGCAACCTGCTGGTGCTGGATGCGTTCAACAAGCGGATCGTCATCGTCGGACCCGACGGCCGACTTGAGCGGGTCGTCGGGCGCGTAGGCGAGGGCCCGGGCGAGTTTCAGCAGATACAGGCCTTCGCGGTGTGGCGCGACGGCCGCTTTGCGGTGCCCGACACGGACCATACCGCGATTCAGGTGTTCACCCCGGACGGCGAACTCGAGCGGTTTGTCCGCTGGGCCGGCGGGGCCAGAACGCTGTCCAGCGCCCTCCATCACCGCGAGATCCGGGCCGATCCGCTGGGCGACAGGCTCATCGCTCGAGGGGTCCAGGGCGTGCTGGTCGAGATGATGAACTTCGCGAATCGGCGCATGGGGCACCCGGAAGACGACACCCGGGGGGTCGACGACCGCGCGCTCGAAGGATTGAACGTCTCCGGCGACGTGACTGCGTCCGAGCCGATCCTGCAGGGATGGAGGGCTCCGCGTCCCGAGCTTCAGCTGGAAGCCGCCGACCTGGAGGACTGGTCGCAGGTGGTCAGCTCACTGGAAGACCGGTACTTCGAGCCGGGGTTTCACTGGGACGTATTGCCGGACGGCACCATCGCCTATTCCGACTCCTCGGCCTACGCCATCAAGCTTGCCCGTCCCGACGGATCGGTGATCGACGTGCTGACGCGGCCGTTCTCGCCGCAACCGGTATCCGAACGGATCCGCCAGGGAATGATCGACTGGCGTCTTCAACGCCTTGAGGCGCGGTTGGCGATGGGTTCGTCTTCAACTGGTCCCCTGCCGCCCCGGGATCCCGAGGAGAGCCGCCGCAGGATCCGCGATCGCGTCTTCTGCCACGAAATCCCCGTGGTGCAGGGGATCCGGGCCACCTGGGACGGCGGGCTGTGGGTACATCGTCGCGGCGAGGTTCCGTGGGAGGACGAAGGGCCGATCGATGTGTTCAGCGCGGACCGTGAGTACGTCGGCACACTGCCGGCGGGCGCTCCGGGAATGCCGGTGGCGTTCGGGCCTGGTGGGCTCGTGGCGCACCTGGAGCGCGACGAGCTGGATGTGCTGACGGTGGTGGTGAGTCGGGCGGTGGTGGGCAGGTGATCACAGTACCCGATCAGACGCTCATCCTCCAGGTTTCAAGGGGCACCCATGCGAGACAGGTCAGGATGAGACCAGCCACCTGCGCGATCGTCGCAACCCTCCTCGCCGCTCCAGCCATCGCCCAGGACAAACCTTTGACCCCAGGCGTCACCGAGGGGTACCGCGTGGGCGGTGTAAGTGCGCCGGCGTGGGCCTTGTTCGGGCCTGCATTGCAGATGAGCTTCGATGGTGCCGGGAACCTGCTGGTGCTGGATGTCCTGAACAACCGAGTCGTCGTCATCGAACCTGACGGACAACTTGTGAGGGTCGTTGGTCGGAAGGGCTAGGGACCGGGCGAGTTTCAGATCGCTCTGGACCTCGCGGTTTGGCGCGATGGCCGCTTTGCGGTGCCCGACCTCGGCCACTCCGCGATCCAGGTATTCAGCCGTGACGGCGAGCTCGAGCGGTTCGTCAGGCTGGCCGGCGAGGGCACACCTCTCGCGGAGATCCTCGCCTACAGAGAACAGATACGGTCCGATCCGCTGAGCGACGGGCTCATCGCTCAGGGGGCCGGTGGGGTGCTGGTTGCAATGCGGAACCGTATGAGTCGGCGCATGGGGCAGCCGGAGAACGAAGCTCCGCCGGGGGTCGACGACCGCGCGCTCGAAACCCTGGACCTCTCCGGCAACGTGATAGTATCGACGCCGATCCTGCAGGGGTGGCGGGCCCCTCGCACCGAAGTCACCACGGAAGACCGCTACTTCGAGCCGGGCTTTCACTGGGACCTGCTGCCTGACGGCACCATCGCCTACTCCGACTCGTCGGGCTACGCCATCAAGCTCGCCTCTTCCGATGGGTCGGTGACCGATGTGCTGACACGGCCGCTCTCGCCCCAAGCGGTATCGGGGCGCGTCCGTCAGGCAACGTTCGCGTCGCGGCTCGAGCGCCTCGAGGAGCAGCTGGCGAGGGGTCCCTCTTCCGCGGGTCCCTTGCCGCCGCGGGATCCCGAGGAGCGTCGCCGGAGGATTCGCGACCGCGCGTTCTACCACGAAATCCCGGTGGTGAGGGGAGTGAGGGCTACCTGGGACGGCGGCCTGTGGATACAGCGTCGCGGAGAGGATCCATTGGATGATGCCGGGCCGATCGATGTGTTCAACGCGGGGCATGAGTACGTGGGGACACTGCCGGCGGGCGCCCCGGGGATGCCGGTGGCGTTCGGGCCCGATGGGCTTGCGGTGCACTTGGAGCGCGACGAGCTGGATGTGCTGACGGTGGTGGTGAGTCGGGTGGTGGTGGATGGTAGGTGATGTAATGTCAACATCACAGAATGTATGGTGTAGTTGACATCAGCGGTGCGGTGCCGCCGCAGTCACCCTCTCCTCCTCCCCGTCAACTGACGAAGCGCTGATCAGCGACCCCCATCTTCGACTGGAATCCTCCACACACACCTTGACGTCCGTAAAGCGTCACGCAACACTATACGGTGAAGATCCGAAACGTTACCCACCGGGGCCTACGCCGCCTGTTTATGAGAGATGATCCGCCAGCAACGAGATCGTGGACCTGAATCTCGAGGACTACCACTAGGCAGGAGCACCCAAATGCGCATGCTGAATCCCCCCCACCCCGGCGAATTCGTGAAAACCGAGGTGATCGCACCCCACGGCCTGACGGTAGCTGCCGCCGCGAGAGTGCTCGGTGTGTCCCGGCCCGCGCTTTCGACGTTTCTGAATGGGCGGTCGGACCTGTCCGGAATGATGGCGCTGCGGATCGAGAAGGCATTCGGGGTCAGGATGGACACGCTGATGCGCATGCAGTCGTCCTACGACATCGCCCGCACGCGGGGGCGCGAGGGCGAGCTCGATATCGCGCCGTACCGTTCCGCCGCCGGTTCGGGGTCGACAGGGGTTGGGGCATAGGCGCGGGCACTGCTACCCCCCAACCAGCTCCCAGACCACCACGCTCTCCACATCCATCTCGTCCCGCGCCACGCCGAGGACGAGCCCGCCGGCCACATCGAGAATGCGGAACCCGGGCGGAGCTTCCACCGTTCCCAGCCACTGGCCGTCGGGCGCGATCACGGTGTAGGGCGGCACGCTCTTGAGCTCGCCGCCCGGCTTGTAGGAAGGCAGCCAGATCCGTCCTTCGTCGTCGGCGAACGGGGAGGCGAAGAGCGGCATCGGACGGTCGAGGCTGGCGCGGTAGACGGCCATGATGGCCCTGGTGGCCCGCTCGATCCGGGCATCGGAAAAGTCGGGTTGGTGCATGCGAACGCCCCTCCTGTTCTCGGCCTCGATGGGTGCCAGCCACTCGTCGGTCAAGAGAGTCGGCTCGGCCCGCCAGCGAACCATCTGCGTGACGGTGCCGTCGGGTCGGCGCCAGATGACTTCCGGCGTGTCGGACCTGGTCTGGACGAAGTGTCCGGCGGTGACCGTGACCTCGCCGATAGCGGCGATCGGGTCCATTTGCATGCCCGGCGGGATGCGCGGGAAGAAATCGAACGGCGCGACCGTGTCGAAGACCCCGGTCTCGATGTCGAGGGTGGCCATGTGCCCGGCCAGCCACGCCCCTTCGAATCCCCACTGGCCGCTTGAAGTGGCCATCAGCAACTCACCGGATCGGGCGGCTCCCACCACATCCATGCGAGTGCCGCGTGGGAGGCTCCACATGCGCGCCACCGTGTCCCCGACATACAGAGTCGCGCGGCCGAGGCTCGGGTCGGCCATCAGGATGCTGTCCTGCCCCAGCGCGAACATGTCGTCGACGAATTGCACTTCCCCCGGTCCCTCTCCTTCCGCCGCAAGAACCCGGTGCGCCGAACCGTCCCGGCTGAACACGACCGCTTCCACGATCCACGGGTCATACACGACCGCGCGGCCGTCCGGGAGCAGCCGCCCGACGGTGACCTCCTGGAAGGTGAAGTCGCCGGGGCGGGCGCCGTGGCGGTAGCGGGGTTGGGGGGCGAGCTGGAAGGGGGCGGCGGTGGCCGGGGTGTGGTCGTAGGTGACGATGCGGATGCCGGCGCTGTCGGTGACGAGCGGGGCGATGTCGATGGTCGTCGAAGTGTCCGGAGCGCAGGCGGCGAGGGGGACCAGGAGGGCAACGAGGAGGTGGGGGCGGATCGGCACGGTTGGTCCTCTCGAGGCGGTCTGGCTGCTATCCCTGGCGCCCCAAATGTAGTCCCAACATTACATATTGCCATGTCTGGATTACACCTGCGAGTATGTCGTCGTCAAGCGGGACGGCCAGATACCCCCTTGCCGTTTTTCCCGCAGTCGTACAGGATATCTGTACAGATGCCAGATCACCAAATCGATCATTCCCAGGAAATCCGACAATGATTCGCGAAACAAGCTACACCGGCGCGAGAAAGAACCTTGCCGCCCTCATGGACCAGGTGACCGACACCCATGAGCCGGTCGTCATCCGAAGGCGCGGGAAGGAACCCGTCGCTCTGATCGCAGCCGAAGACCTCAGCGCCTGGATGGAAACCAACTACCTGCTGCGCTCGCCGAGAAACGCCGAGAGGCTGCGAGAGGCCATGGCCAGGGCTGATTCCGAGGAAGGAGCGCCTGTGGACGTTGACGACCTGAGACGTCGCTTCGCGTTGGCAGGGGAGTGACGAGACCTCAGCGCAGAGAGGCTGTATTCGATCCAGCGTTCCTTGAAGACTTGCATTACTGGACGCGAACCGATCGGAAACGCGCCCTGCGCACGCTCAAGCTGGTGGAAGCGATACTCCGCGATCCCTTCGGAGGAATGGGCAAGCCCGAACGACTTCGTGGCGAGCTCGCCGGTCGCTGGTCGCGCCGCATCGATACCGAACACCGGCTTGTCTATCAAATCAGCGACGAGCGCGTCTACTTTCTGGCGGCCCGTTACCACTACTGACGACCGAAGACGCGGGGCCTCCTCGCTCCCGCTGGCCCGCGACCCCATTTGCGCTCCACATTGACCAACACGTATACTGATCTTTCAAATACGTATTCGTATTACCTGATCGGACAACATGAAACAGAAGCTCACAATCACCGTGGACCCCGAGGTTCTCGTTGCGGCGAAGCGACATGCGCGATCCCGAGGCGTGTCGTTGTCGGCGATGATCGAGCAATCGCTGCGGGATGAGACGGTCGTGGGTGAGCCGTCGTTCGCTTCGAGGTGGAGAGGCCGGTTCCGGGCTGCCGAACGTGACGATCTCCGCTACGAAGCATTGGCCCGGAAGTACCTTTGATCCTGGTCGATACGGATGTGCTCATCGACGTGGCCCTCGACCGCCCGCCGTTCTCCGATGCGGCTTCGGAACTGCTCGATCGCCTGCAGACCGGGCCCAAGCGTGCGTTTGTCGCATGGCACACCCTGTCGAACTTCTACTATCTGGTCGCGCCAGCGCGCGGCGGCTCGAGTGCGCGTGCCTTCATCACCGATCTGATTCGCTTCGTGGCTGTTGCAGACTGCGGCACGAGAGCGATGAGCTTTGCCACACGCCTGGAGATGGCCGACTTCGAGGACGCAATGCAGGTCGCGGCGGCGCGTGCCTGCGGGGCCCGCTTTGTCGTCACCAGGAATACCCGGGACTTCAGGCGCTCTCCGATCCCTGCGATCACACCGCAGGAGGCCCTGGAAGCACTGTTCTAGGGCGGGATCGTGCCTCAGTCCGGACTGGGCCCGCTCACCCGATCATTCCGCGCCAGCACGCGCCCGTCAGCCCCAATCGAGGGCGAACCGCTGGTTGTAGGCCGAAAGGTGGTGGCTCTGAAGGGGACTGGGGCCCCCCTGCAGCACCAGCCACTCTCCCTCGAAGGGTGGAGCGATCCGCACGACGGGGTCCGGATCGCCGGTGAGCTGCGGCCCGAGAAAGGCGCGGCCGAGATCGAACACCGGGACCAGAGCGACCGCCGCCATCACGATGGTGGGCCCGGGGTTCGTCCGACGCGAAACGAGGAACGAAGCCGCGACCCGGAGCGCGGACAACACGATCAGCGTGGCAATCAACGGAGTCATCTCCGCCGTCCGCGGGAAGACCGCCACGCACGCGAGGGCTGTCAGCGCCCAGAAGCTCGCGCGTCCACTCGCCTGCAGGAGCTGAGGCCGACGGTCCGGCCCCCGGAATCCCCGCAGCAGCCCCGGATACAGACGCCCCTTCCTCGCCAGCCAGATGCGACTGACCACCGCCCAGCCGAACCCGAGCAGCAGCACGACCGCCAGGGCCTGATGGCTGTAGAGACCGACGACACGAAGGGAGAGCAGGCTCCCGAGCCCCAGCAGCGTGAGCAGGGTCGTGACGACTGCGTAGGCGCTGATCTTCATCTTTCCGCATCCTTTCGACGCCCCAGCAACAGCTCCCTCTGCGCCCGGTCCCGCTTCGGCACCTCATGACACCGCCGGCACCGCGCCTCGTAGCTCTCCGCCCCGCCCACCTGAATCGTCGGCCCCTCCGCCGGCGCCGCCTCCCCGTCGATCAGCCGCTGGTTCCGGGTCGCCGGGTCGCCGCACACCACGCAGATCGCGCTCAGCTTGTCGATCCGTTCCGCGCGCGCCAGCAGCAGCCCCATCGGCCCGAAGGGCTCGCCGCGGAAGTCCATGTCCGTACCGGCGACGACGATCCGCATCCCGGTATCGGCCAGCGCGTCCACGACCTCGCAGATGCCGTCGTCGAGGAACTGGGCCTCGTCGATCGCGACGACCTGCGTGTCAGCGCGCACCTTCTCGGCGACCTGCACCGAGTTGGACACGGGCTCGGCGTCGATCTGGCGCCCGTCGTGGGACGAGATGCGGAACTGCCCCCCATAGCGGTCGTCGAGGTGGGACTTGAAGAGCTGGACCCGCCGCCCCGCGATCAGAGCGCGCCGAACGCGCCGGATCAGCTCCTCGGACTTGCCGCTGAACATGACGCCGGCGACAACCTCCACCCACCCGTGCCTCGCTCTGGGAAACATGGCTGGATCGGGTGCCCCTCGGGTGTATCAAGCCCCGGGCAACCGGTACCCCACGTCCCTGGCCACCGCCTCGTCCACCGTCTCGGGTGAAATCAGGACGGTCACCGACACGGTCAGCGCGCCCGCCGCGGCAATGTTCAGCGCCAGCGAGGTGGCCGTGGCTTCGTCGGGAAGGTCGGCGATCAGGTACAGGTCGCAGTCGCCGAAGGTGTAGTAGAAGCCCTCGAGCGTGCCGCCGGAGCCCTCGATGGTGTCGCGCAGCGCGGCTTCGCGGCTGGTCCCGCCCTCGGCGAGCAGCCCCTTCAGGCCGGACTGGGTGTAGCTGGTGCGGAACATGTACTTGGTCATGCTGTCCTCCTCCGGGCCCCGTGTTACGAATGTGGTATGGTGCCACGCCGCGGGCCGTGTTGCAATAGGACGGACCGGCGCCGAGTGCAGGTTCGCGGACGATCGGTTAGGGTTGGTGCGACCCAGGGATCTCAGCCAACTGGAAAAGCGGAGGTGAACCCATGTTGACCGGACAACGGCTGTCGGCATGCATCGCGGCGGCGGCCGTCCTCACCGCGTGCGACGCATCCCCACCCGCGGGCGACGCCTTCCTCACCCGCGCCGAACGCACGGGCTACCGCGAGACCAGCTCGCACGCCGAGGTCGTCGACTTCCTGCAGCGCGCGGCGGCCGCCGATCCCTCGGTCCACTACACCACCTACGGCTACACGACCGAGGGCCGGGAGCTGCCGCTGGCCGTCGTGGGCGATGTCGCGGACGCGAGTCCGGCGTCCGTAAGGGCGTCCGGCAAGACGGTCGTCTACCTCCAGGGCAACATCCACGCCGGCGAGGTGTGCGGGAAGGAAGCGCTCCAGATGCTGCTCCGCGACCTCATGGCCGGCCGCCACGGCGATTGGCGCGCGTCAACGGTCCTGCTCATCGCGCCCATCTACAACGCCGACGGCAACGAGCGCGTCACCCTCACCAACCGCGGGCGCCAGCACGGTCCGATCGGCGGGATGGGGCAGCGCCCGAACGCCCAGGGCTACGATCTCAACCGCGATCACATGAAGCTCGATTCGCCCGAGGCGCGGTCCGTTGCGCGGCTGTTCAGCGAGTACGATCCGCATGTGGCTGTTGATTTACATACGACGAACGGGACGCGGCACGCCTATCATCTCACATACTCACCGCCACTCCACCCGAACACGCCTGCGGGAATCGACGATTTTCTCAGGGATGGACTCCTGCCCCACGTGACCACCGAGGTCCGGGAAAAGCACGGCTGGGAGTACTACTACTACGGCAACGCGTTCGCGCGGGGCGGAGCCGAGCCCGGCTGGTACACCTTCGACCACCGCCCCCGCTTCAACAACAACTACGTCGGCCTGCGCAACCGGATCGCGATCCTCAGCGAGGCCTACTCGTACGCCACCTTCGAGGAGCGAGTGCTCGCCACCCTGTACTTCGTCGAGGAGATCCTCGACTACGTGCACGGGCACGCGGACGAGGTCCGGCAAATCGTCGCCGATGCCGATGCCGCCAGCGTGGTGGGCGACTCGCTCGCGCTCCGCGCCGTGCCCGAGCGCTCCGACGCCCCGGTCGACATTCTCATGGGCGCGGTCGTCGAGGAGCAGCACCCGCTCACCGGCCGTCCCCTGCTCCTGCGTGCCGACACGCAGTATGTCGAGCCGATGTACGAGTACGGCACCTTCGCGCCGACGCTGCGGGAGCGCGTGCCCGAAGCCTACCTGATCCCCGCCGATCTGCAGGAGATCCTGACGCGGCTCGCGGCGCACGGCATCGCACTCGAGCCGGCCGAGGCGACCCCGGTGGATGTCGAGACATTCCGCATCGACTCCGTCCAGACATCCGAGCGCCCTTTCCAGGGGCACAACGAGCAGACGCTCTTCGGCCGCTACGAGCTGGCCCGGGTCACCCCGTCCCCGGGAGACATGTGGGCGCGCGCCGACCAGCCGCTGGGACGCCTGCTGTTCACGCTGCTGGAGCCCCGGTCCGACGACGGGTTTGCGAACTGGGGGTTCCTGGCCGACCGGCTGGAGGCGGGCGGGGCGTATCCGGTTGTGAGGGTGCCGGGATAACGATTGGACGCTGTCCGGACTGGCAATCGGCCACCGCCGGTCAATAGCCCAGCACGCCGTAGTTGCCGTCCAGAATCAGGCGGGTGGAGACGTACATTCCCCACACGCCGAAGCCCACCCAGATCGAATTGGGGAAGATGATGAAAAGGCTCAGCTCGCCGCGCGTGATGAGATGCTGTCTCCGGGCCACGAAAAAACTCACCCAGTACAGCGACGTCACATAGGCCCACTGCCGGAACAGCATGGCCCCGACGATGCCGGCCACGACCGCCGGCACCAGACCGGCCGTAAAGGCCACATAGAGGAACAGCGTCGGCAAGGGGGTGACGAAGCCGTTGCCGATGTCGGCGGTGAAGCCGAACGTTTTGCGGTCCGCGTAGCAGCCGTCGTACATGGCGTAGGTGGCCCAGACGTCCGCCCATACGGTTGGGGAAAAGACCCGCGTCAGCGGTATCCTGCCGGTCAGGAACTCCGCGGCTGGCACACGTCCGGTTTCGCGGCGCCGCTCTCGCCAATACTCGGTGCGAGTCTCGATGTAGTCTCGCCGGAAGAATAGAGACGCCTCCCAGTAGCAGATCAGCAGATTGAGCGAGAAGAACAGGCTGAAGAGCCCGTGGACGACATTGAAATCCCCGTGCAGGTGCCAGCGGGCACCGATCCCGAGCACGGTCAGGAGCGCGACGATCAGCCCGGCTGCCAGTCCTGCCGGAAGTCCCGAGGTGGCACCGGGGGCCGAATTGTCCGGGGTCTTGCGGTTGGCGTTGCTGTCATCCATGGCTCGTGATCGTTCGTTGAGGAGGCGGCTGCGCACAAATCATGCAAACGACTAGATTTGCGCATGCCAACCCATTGGGCAATCGACCTCGGCACTTCCAACACGACCATCTGCGAAGACCGGTCGGGGCGGCCGCACGTCGTCAACCTGCCGGATCTGGCCAAGATCGAGCCGGTCACGCAGACCCCGGTCATGCCGACGTGCGTGTGCGTCATGGACTCGGGCGGCGACGATGTCCTGATCGGACAGCAGGCCGTCACCTACAACTGGGACGGGCGGGCCGCGGGATTCGTGCGCGGGTTCAAGCGGTACCTGGGCACCGAGAGCGGCCGGACCATGGCGCGGGTGGGCGGGAGGAGCTTCACCGCGCAGGACGCGGCATCCCTCTTCCTCCGCGAGGTGATCCGCACCCTCGAGGCGCACTTCGGCGACGAGGTGACCAACGTCACCGTCGCCACGCCGAGCGGGTTCTACGAGACGTACCGGGCCGAACTGCAGTCGATCGTCCGGCGCTTGCAGCGGCGCGGCTGGTGGGCGCGCATGTGGGCGCGACTGCGGGGGAAGCCGGCCGGGATCGCATTCCGCACCCTCGACGAGCCCGTCGCGGCCGCGCTCGGCTACGGCGTGGACGTCGGCCGCCCCACCACGCTCGTGGCCTTCGACTTCGGCGGCGGATCGATGGAGGCGGCCGTGGTGAGGACCCACGGTGCGCGCACGGTCGAGACCGGCCAGGCCGAGGTGCTGGCGAAACAGGCGGTGGAACTCGGCGGCGACGATATCGACCGCTGGATCCTCGAGCGGTTCGTCCCCAGGGCGCTGCACGACTGGCCGGAGTGGGAGGTCGCGCTCCGGTGGGAGGCCGAACGCGTGAAGCTCCTCGCGAGCGCGGGTAGCGAGGGCAACTTCACCTTCCGCAACGAGTCGTTCGGGACGCTGGACTACGAAGTCCTGCGCGACATCCTCGCCGCGAACGGCCTGTACGAGCGGATGCGCGAGCTCCTGGATGCCCTGCTCGCCGAGTTGCGCACCCGGCACGGCATGCCCGCCGCCGACATCGACGACGTGATCCTCGAGGGCGGGTCCACCCTCCTCCCGGAAGTGCGGAACGTGGTGGGCGATGTGCTGGGCCGCGACAAGGTGCGCGAATGGCTGCCCTTCGAGGCCGTCGCCCGAGGCGCGTGCATTTTTGCGGGCGGCGCGCACGTCGAGGACTTCATCTACCACGACTACGCGCTCCGCGTCCTGCCCGACGACGGCCGCGACGCCGAGTACGAGCTCCTCATCCCCGGCGGCACGCGCTTCCCCACGGTCGACGACTTCGTGACGCGCTACTACGCCCCCGGCTTCGACGGACAGCAGCACATCAACCTCTTCATCTGCGAGGTCGGGCGCGTGGCCGGCCGGCCGGTCGACTGGACCGAGCGGCCGGGCGGCTCCCGCTACTTCGTGCCCAGGAGCGCGGGCGAACGCGCGTTCTGCCTGTGCCTCAACGAGGCGGACCCGGCGCTGCCCCTCAGTCCGCCCGGAAGGGGCACGGCACCGCGCCTGCGCGTAACCTATTCAGTTGACGAGAACCGCTGGCTCTGCGTAACCCTACATGACCTGCACCGGAAGACCGATCTGAAGGTCAGGCACCCTGTGGTACGATTGCGATAGTGTCGTTTGCCGGAACACGACACCAGTTTGACGTTGCCAATTGCGACAGCCGATGAAGGCTGCAATGAGCCCATGATCAGCATTGGGGATTCGAGAGAATGAGCGTGCTGAAGTCTCTCTTCGGGCCGAGCCGGGAGGAGATCTGGCGGCAGCTGTCCCGGGAGGTCGGCGGGCAATTCCACGACGGGGGCCTCTTGACCTCTTCCGCAGTCCAGGCCCGCACCGACGACTGGATCATCACTCTCGATACGCTCACGACCAACAACGCCAGCTTCACGAGGCTGCGTGCCCCCTATTTCAATCCCGAAGGCTTCAGGTTCGAGATCTACCGGGCGGGCATCTTCAGCGACGTGGCGGTGGCGCTGGGCATGCAGGACATCGAGGTCGGCCATCGCCGCTTCGACCGCGACTTCGTCATCAAGGGCAATACGCCGCGGCGCATCCGGCGGCTCTTCGACAACGAGAAGATCCGCCGCCTGATCGACGCGCTGCCCAAGATCCACCTGTCCGTCAAGGGACACGAGGGATGGCTGAGCAAGTTCCCGGCGGGGGTGGATGCACTCCACTTCCAGACCGCCGGCCGGCTGAAGGACCTGGCACAGTTGCGCACGCTGTTCGAACTCTTCGCCGAGGTCCTGCAGCAACTGTGCCATGAAGGCAAGGCCTACGAGGACGATGTGCGGATCCACATCCGGCGCCTGCGCGCACCCGGGGGTCAGATCAAGGACAAGTACATACTGTGGGAGGGTGACCAGCCGAGACGCGACGCGGCCGCCGCACTCGGGCGGCTCCGCGATCCCCTGGCTGTCCCGGCTCTCACGGCGGTTCTGGAGGACAAGGACACCGTGCTCGTTGCCCGGGCGATCGAGGCCCTCACCGAGATCGGGTATCAGGACGCGATCGGCCCCCTCGTGCGCCGGCTGGGCGACACCAGGGCGGCCGACGGGAAGCCCGTCCGGCAGCGGGTTGCCGAGGCGCTCCGGGTGATGGGCCATGCGCTGCTGGCCGACGCGGTGCTCGCGGTATTCGGCGGTGATTTCAGGCGCCTGCAGAGCTACGAGGGCCCATGCAGGGCAGAGATCATCGAGGCGCTCCTGAGCGCGGTCACCTGGCGCGAGGGCACGTACACCGCCAGGGCGCTGGCGGAGTTTCACGCCGTTGAAGCGCTGCCCCGCCTCCGTGGGATCCTCAGGAGAATCGGCAAGCACAATCCCACGGGCGAGGCCGTAGCGGCCGCGATCCGCACCCTCGAGGCCCGGGCTTCGCTGCCGCGCACGGCGTCGGCAGACGACGTCAATGCGGACACGCTGCCGCGAGCCGCGCGGGATCCGGGACCGGACCCCGGAACTCTGCCGCGCCATTCGCACGAACCGAAGGGTCAGGGCTGACCCACCACCGCGGACTTGGGGAACGCGACACCGGGAGCATCGCCAACGGAGTCCGTGCTCTTCAGGCCGCCTTGCTCCCGGCCCACCGCATTGCAGCGAGCGTCCCTGCTCCTGTACCGGTTCCGGTTTCTTGGACAAGTGGACGGCTTAAGCATCAGGCCGCCTTTCTGCTGAGCTTCTCGCGGGCGCGGGCCGGGGTCATGTACCCGTGCCGCTGCAGAAGCCAGCGGTTGTTGTAGCGCTCGACGAAG
>JAJDUP010000012.1 GCA_022826565.1 Gemmatimonadota bacterium
CCGCTACTCGCTCACTCCAAGGTGATCGGCATGCTCTGGAATCGGTGATCGGCATGGTGGAATCACTGATCGGCATGCTCTGGAATCGGTGATCGGCATGGGATGGAATCACTGATCGGCATGTGCCGGAATCAGCAGTCAGCATGACGTCCGGGCCTTCGAGGGTTCCCGAATGCCCGCCGGCACCGGGTGCGCCCGCAGAGTCTCCGCAGGCCAATGTGCCCGTCAGTGCACCCGTGATCAGTGTCCGCGTCCCGGCTCTCATTCTTGAAGGGTTTGTTCCGTGGGCGACCTTTCGCAACTCAAGCAACGAGACGGAACCTGAATGACCCAGCGGTCAGTGAGGCGGCCGCGAACGAAACGCGTATGAAACCCCCGTCGACGTCAGGAACTGGCGGGCCTTTGTTCATCCTCCGGGCCTGTAGGGCGCGGTAGCAAGGACACCAGGCGGATCACGCGGACGACCTGCACACCGAACTCGTCGGTCTCGATATACGCCATGAGTCCATTTGGCCCGAAGGCGCTGGGGATTCTCACTCCATCGGCGGGCAGCGTTCCGACATAGCCTCCGTCCGGCGTCACGATGTCGATGGGTCCCGGTGCACCCCCATCCTCGCCTGTCCGCTCAACCCAGATCCGATCATCCCAGTCCACCGCGATGTTGGCGATGACCGGAACCTCTTCCGCGAAAGTCATCGCATCCGCGCTCTCCTTCTCGATACGGAATATGCCCACGTTGCTCGGCACGTCCCGGGCGCGGTGCCGCTCCCGCGCCGCCTCCCTCATTGGTTCGGTCACTGCGAGTGGCGTGATCGGGCGTTCCACCGCCCCTAACACATTGCCGTCGCGGGCGATCAGCTTGATTCGGTAGCCGATCGAGTCCACTACGGCCAGGCGACCGTCGGCGGTGACGTCGAAATGAAGGCGTGGTTCAAAGGCGCGGCCCGCGCGGAGGCGGGCGGGGTCTCCAGCGGACCTGCGTGTATTCCTCGTCCCGGCCTCTTCATCCGGCAACTCCCAGGCAGTGTAGAGGACTTGCGGCTTTCCATGCTCGATGGGAAAGATCTCGATGGGCCGACCCGGCGGATCCAGTTGTGCCAACCCCTGGCGGTAGCGCTCGACATCAAATCGGAGGACGGTCGACACGAAGCTCCCGTCCGGAAAGGCCTTTGCGTCCCAGCGCGGGCTGCCGGTCGAGACGTGCATCGGGATCCTGCGCAGGTGCTCTCCTCTGGGAGCAAAGACCTCGATGGCGCCCGTGCTGTTGATGGCGTATCCACCGTCTGGAAAGACATGGATCGAAGAAGGCGACCGCAATTCACCGGGTCCTTCGCCGGAGCCTCCCACCATGCGCAAGAAGCTGCCGTCTGGAGCAACCACCACGACCCGGTCGGCTCGCATGTCGACGATGTGTGCGTTCCCGGCTCCGTCGAAGGCGACATCGGAAAGTAGACCGAAACTCTCCCAGTCGTCCCCCATGTACTCCCCGACGGTGTAGACGTCCTCGGTCACGGCCGTGAGCATGACGTCCGGTCCCTCGAGGGTTCCGGGCAGGCCGTCGCTACCGGGTCTGTCCGTGACGTCGCCGCATGCGAGGGCGCTGCCGAGCACGCTCATGATCAGGATCGGGATCCGGGTTTTCATCCGCGAAGAGTCCTTTCTTTGGACGCGAACCTAAAAACTAATCCTTTCGTTTATCGACGTCACCTCCGCGAGCGTGTCTGGCCCACCGCCTTTCCGCCCGGTACATTCGCTTCATTCCGTCCACCGCCCGTCAAGCCCGGAGGGCCCATGGATCGCCCGTCGTCCCCGCTCCCCCGCCGCCGTTTTCTGCAACTGACCGGAACAGCTATGGGCCTCGCCACGACCTCCGCCTGCGCATCATCGGGCGTATCGGTCAACGCAGGCTCCGGCCCGGCACCCACCGGCGCCACTGCCCGCGCCTACACTCCCACCCGCTCCGACCCGTGGATCGAACTCGACCGCGCCGCGTGGGCCCACAACGTCCGCGAGGCTGCGCGGCTGGCAGACGGCCGCCCCATCCTTGCCGTCGTGAAGAACAACGCGTACGGGCTGGGTGATCGTGCGGTCGGGCCGCTGCTAGCCGACATGCCGCAGGTGGGCGGTCTCGCCGCCGTGCGCGTCGAGGAGGCGCTGGCCATGCGGGAAGAAGGCGTCACCAAGCCCATCGTGGTCATGGCCGAGGCGGACGAGGACGAGATCGAGGAGATGGCGAGGAACGACGTGCTCCCGTCCGTGTGGCTGGACGACGCGCCCGGGCGGCTGCAGCGCGTGTCGCGGCGGATCGGCCGGCCCGTGCCCGTACAGCTCTTCATCGACACCGGGATGAACCGCGAGGGCATGCCGCATGCACGCGCCCGCGGCTGGATCGAGGAGCTGGTGCATAGCCAATACGTCGATGTCAACGGCACCTACACCATGTTCACCCACGACCTGGACTTCGACCGGGAACAGCACGCCCGCTTCGAGGAGCTGCTCGCCTGGGCACGCGAGAGGAATCTGCCGCTCGGCACCCTCCACGCCGCGCCCACCTACGAGCTGTTCCACCTGCCCGAAGCGCACTACGACATGGTTCGGCCCGGGAACGGCCTGTTCGGCAATCCTCCGGGGGACGACAAAGCCAGGGAGATGGCCGACCTCAGGCCCGTGTTCAGCCTGAAGACGCGGGTCGTGCGCGTCGAACACCTGGAGCCGGGCGACAGCGCGGGCTTCAACCGCACCTTCATGCCCGACCGGGCGACCTGGGTGGCGCTGCTCCCGATCGGCCGCACGGACGGCTACCCGTCCGCAGCAAACGGCACCTGCGAGGTGCTGATCAACGGCCGCCTGTACCCGGTTGCCGGCGGGGTCAACTCCGCGCACACGATCCTCGATATCGGTGAGGAAAGGACCGTCGAGGTCGGTGACATCGCCACCCTCATCGGACCCGATCATCCCGCCGTGCTTCCCCACACCGTCGCCGAGCGCACCGAACTCGGGTTTCTGCGCATCATCCAATCCATGAATCCGCGGCTCCCGAGACGAGTGGTGTAGACGATGGCGGCCAGGGCCGGCGCCGCGCTGATCGTGAACGCCGCAGCCGCGCTCATCTACGCGGTCACGCACTAGGGCCGGATCGAAATGGACACGCAAGACGCGCGCGGCCGGCACCCCATCGGCCTCCTCGGCCTGGGCGTCTACCTCCCCGAGCGCGTGATGACGAACGACGAATGGTCCGAGCACGTCGACACCTCCGACGAGTGGATCGTGGCCCGCACCGGCATTCGTACGCGGCGGATTGCAGGAGATGAAGAAAGCACGGCCGATCTGGCGCTGGCCGCTGCCCGCGCAGCTCTGGCGGACGGCGCCTTTGAGCCTGCGGATATCGACGAGATCGTACTGGCGACAGACACGCCCGAGGTCTTTGCCCCCGACACGGCGGCGTACGTGCAGGCCCGCCTCGGCGTCGGCAACATCCCGTGCTACGACCTCGCCGGCAGCGGCTGCGCGGGCTTCGTCCTGGCGCTCGACATCGCGCGCTCACGGGCCCTCGCGAATGGCCGCCGGATGCTCGTGATCGGGGTAGAGCTGATCACCCGGCTCATGAACTGGAAAGACCGCAACACCTGCGTGCTCTTCGGCGACGCGGCCGGCGCGGCAGTGGTGGGGCGCGGCCCGGGCGCGGTCGAGATTCTGGCCGCGACGGCGGGCACGGACGGCACCAAGAGCGACATCCTGGGGCTGGAGACCGGAGGCACGCGCCAGCCCGTCACGATGGAGCGGGTGCGGCAGGGGCTCCACAAGAACCTCGTAATGGACGGACGCGAGGTCTTCCGCCAGGCCGTCCACCGGATGAGCGCCGCGTCGCTCGAGGTGGTGTCCACCGCCGGCGTTTCCATGGACGACGTGGCGCTCGTCGTACCCCACCAGGCGAACCTGCGCATTTTGAACGCCGTCGCGGCGCGGTTGGGTCTCTCCGACGAGCGCGTTTTCATCAACGTCCAGAAGTACGGCAACACGGGCTCTGCGTCCGTCCCCGTGGCGCTTTGGGAGGCACGGGATGTGGGGCTGATCAAGCCGGGTGACCTGGTACTGTTGACGGCATTCGGGGCCGGGTTTCACTGGGCGGCAGTGTTGTTGCGCTTCTGACTGGAAGACGTTCCAGCCGAAACGCCGGGCTAACCCGCAACGCAGCGAAAACGCTTCACCTGAGACGCCAAGCCAACCCACGGCGAAGCGAAAAACGTTTCAGCTGAAACGTTACGTGTAATGTTTACTTTACAAAATGTCGTGTTTGATATACATTTCTGTGTCTGGCAGCCAGGAATGCTCGTCAGTGGCCGACCGGCCGATCGCGCGCCCAGCCCGGACCCTGCGGCGCTTCGGTACGCTCACCAGCCGCCCACGGGCGCTCGAAGTAGCGATCGATCGTGCTGACGACTCGCTCGGCGTGCGCCACCACGGTCGCACCCGTTGGATCGGCGGAGTCGCCTGTGGCGGAGTCGGACGCGGCGCGAGCCTGGGCGCGCCGGAGTCCCCACTCGGCAGCCGCGCGTGCCTCGGTGGTCGCCGCCTCGTTCGCCGCCAGAGCCAGCAACTCGTCCACGACGACGTTCTGGACCACGCGCACCAGCGCCGCGTCCGATGCACCCTCGGACCGATCCCACGAGTCATCCACCAACCGGCCCACCACCTCCTCAAGACTCGGCAGCGACGGGTCACGGGCGTGGAACGCCACCACACGCGCCGTGCGGCCAGGCGCCAGCACCCCGCCGACGATCTCGCTCGCGACGGTAGTCGCGGCCCCAATTTGATCGAATGCCGGCCCCGCACGATTCGTCCACGCAGGCCCCCCACCAACCCACCCGAATGACCGGGGCGCCATGATCGCCAACACCGACTCCGGGATCGCGAGCTGCTCGGGGGCCAGCGCGTCGCTCACCAGCCCCATCGCCCGCCGGACCCGGTCGGCCGGCACCAGCTCCGTCACCGGCAGGATGTCGCCGCGCACCCCGTAGGTGTAATCCATCCCGCCGATTGTCTTGATCGCCGCTTCGTACGTGGCGCGGTGGCTGAAGTACACCGGCGCGAAGCGCTCCCGCAGCTTGTGCATCGGCTCGCCCGGCTCGATCGCGCGCTCGTCGAAGGAGTCGATCATGAAGCGCCGGACCTCGCTCACGCGTTCGAACTCGTCGAGCACGTCGCTCCCGTTGATCCACCAGGTCGCATCCGGGTACGAGTTGTCGGCGCCGGCATCCGGGTTCGTAATGAAACGCCAGCCGCGCTCCTGCGCCTCAAGGAGCAGGCCGCCCAGGAACGCCTCCTCGCTCTCGCCGGTAGGCGGCGACGCATAGGCGTACCGGATCGCCAGCGTGTCGTACGCGCCGGGGCCGGCACGATAGGCCCCGGACAGGTCGAGCCGCCCATCGCGCAGTTCGATCACCGGCGCGGGATAGTCCATCACCGACGCATGCCCGTCGCTGATCGAGATGAAGTTGTGCGCCAGCCCCAGCGTGTGCCCGATCTCGTGCGCCGAGTGCTGGCGGCGGCGCATCATCACAAACTCCTCGCCGTCGACGCCCGGCGCCGCGCCCGCGTACCAGTCGCCGTCCACCCCGGCCGCCCCCGCGAAGGTGTTGTAGTTGGCCAGCGACCGGTACGAATCCATCCGCACCGCCGCCTTGATGATCTCGCCCGTGCGGGGGTCGGTGAACGACGGCCCGATCGAGGAGCCCGCCTCGGTGCGGTGCACCCACTGGATCACGTGGTAGCGGGCGTCCATCGGATCCATGTCCGCCGGCATGTCCTCGACGCGGAAGGCGTCGATGAACCCGGCCGCCTCGAACACCTGGTTCCACCAAACCCCGCCGATCTTGAACGCCGCTCGGTACGGCTCCGGGACCGCAGGATCAAGGTAGTAGACGATCGGCTCGACCGGCTCGCTCATTGCTGCCGCCGGATCGGCCTTGACCAGCCGGTGACGCCTCGCCAGCGCTGACTGGTAGTCGTCGTCGAAGGGTTTGCCGAAGTCGAAGTAGCCGGTGGCGAACACCCCGATCCTGGGGTCGAAGCGGCGGGGCGTGTAGCCGTCGTCGGGGAGCATCACCAGCGAGTGATGCTGCCGCAGCGTCATCGCCCGCCCGTCGGGTGTGTGACGCTGGATCTCGCCGCCCGGCCGGTCGCTCTCGAAGGTGAGCGACGCTTCCACCTCGGTGTTCTCCGGGAACGCCTTCGTGCGGGGCAGGAAGATGGCGCTCCGATTCGCATCGAGCCGGTAGGCGCCCTGGTTGGCCGCCTGCAGCCGCGCCGCAATCCCGACGACGTCGCGCAGGAAGAACGAGGTCGCGTCGACCAGCGTCCGCCCGTCCTCCTCGGCAACCGCCGTGAAGCCTCCGACCGTCGAGGTCGGGAACGACTCCTCGACGGACCGCACGAGCGCTTCGGTGGGATCGGTCTCGGCGCGGAAGCCGGGGTTGTCAAGCACGAGCAGCACCTTCGGCCCAACCCGCTCGAAGTGCGCGAGGTATGCGCTCTGAATGTTGCCGCGGTCGAGCCCCAGCGCGTTGGAGCCGACCCCGGTCGCGAGCGACGTCAGGTAGAGGAACTGCTCGTCCCAGCGTCCGACCTCGAGGAGGAGCCGGCCCCCGGCGTCGTCCCAGTAGAGGGGGAAGTAGCCGGGCTGGGCGTCCATGCCGCGGGTGTAGTCGGCGATGGTCGGCAGGCCGCCGTCGGCCGCGGGTGATTGGGTGGCCGCAGGGACCGGCAGGAAGAGGAGGGCCGCGGCGAGGATGAGCGCGGTTGCGGCCGCCACGGGAGACCGAGGGGGCAGATGCGGGATGGCGGTGTTCACTGGGCGCATTGTCGGACAATCCTTTTCGGGGCTGAGGAGGTGGCAGGCACAGGGGCTCAAGGCTTGTTGTCCCAACCTGCGTACTTCGTAATGGACAAGGTGGCCGGCCTGTCAGCGAGGCTGGCGGCGCCTGATCCTCTCGAGCAGGTCCACGGGCACGCGAGTACCGTACTCGGTCGCGCCGGCGAGCCGGGTGAAATACCAGTAGCTGAGGGCAGCGACGGTTTCGATCTCGGCCGAGATCTCGGGAGTCTCGCCGTAGTTGCCCATGACGGCGAGCGCGTACGGGCGCCCCTCGAGGTCGACCACGCCCCACGAGGTGCGGACGCCGGCGATCGACCCGGTCTTCTGGAGCACGCGCACACCCGGACCCGTGCCGTCCTGGATCGGGCCGGCGTGCGGAATGGCGAGGACGGCCTGCATTTCGCGGCAATCCTCCGCCGGCATCGGCAGGTCGCATTCGAGGATGCGCCGCATGAGGGTCGCGGCCTCGAGCGGGGTGGAGAGGTTCTCGTTGCCCCGGGCACTCTGTTCCTGTCGGATCATCTTGCGCTGCAGGCGGGTGTCGCGCAGGCCCAGCTCGGCCATGATCGCGGTGACGTTCTCCATCCCCACCCGGTCGATCAGCATGTTCGTGGCCATGTTGTCGGAGACGGTGATCATCATGACGGCCAGATCATGCAGCGAGAGCGACGAGGTACCATCGCCGAAATGCCGGATGTACCCGCTGCCGCCCACCCGCTCCTCGGCCCGGATCGGGACCGGCCGGTCCACGTCCATCTCGCCCCGCGCCTGCCGCACGTACATCGCCACCAGGACGGAGACCTTGATGGCGCTCCCCTGCGGAAAGACGAGCGCCTCGTTCACGCCGAACACGCGGTCGCCCGCAAGATCGATGACGGCAATCCCCATGACGCCGGGAAGCTCCCACGCGATCTCGCCCAGCGCTTCCTGGTACTTGGCCGCCAGGATCTCGCGGTGGGCCTCCTGGGCGAGTGCGGGCCGTGTGGTGGTGGGGATGAGGGCGGCGATGATCAGACCGGCGGCGATCGTGGCGCGGAACATGGCGGTTCTCCCGGGGCGCTTTGCGTGAGGTTGAGGCGCGGGTCAGTCGGGGATCAGTTCGCGTGGCTGCCGCTCCCTCACATGACGCCGCATCCAGTCGAACATCTCCCACACGGTGTGCAGGACCGATTCGCGGGCCCGGTAGCCGTGACTCTCGTGCGGCAGCATCACCAGGCGGACCGTGCCGCCCAGACCCTTCACGGCGTGGTACATCCGCTCGGACTGCACGGGGAAGGTCCCGGAGTTGTTGTCGATGACGCCGTGGGTGAGGAGCAGCGGCTCGTTGATCTTCTCGGCGTGCATGAAGGCCGACATGCGGAAGTAGACCTCGGGAGCCTCCCAGAAGGTGCGGCGCTCGTACTGGAAGCCGAAGGGCGTGAGGCTCCGGTTGAACGCGCCGCTGCGCGCGATCCCGGCGGCGAAGTCGTCGGAATGGGCCAGCATGTTGGCGGTCATGAAGGCCCCGTAGCTGTGTCCGGCGATCCCGACGCGGTCGCGGTCGGCCACGCCCATCTCGACGAGCTTGTCCACCGCGGCCTTGCCGTTGGCGACCAGCTGCTCGACGTAGGTGTCGTTGGCCGTGAAGCCACCGACGATCGGCATCGCCGCGTCGTTCAGCACCGCGTACCCCTGCGTGAGGAGGAGCAGGTGCGAGGCGCCGGAGATGGTCGTGAAGCGGTGGGCCGAGCCCCGGACCTGCCCGGCGCCGTCCTCGTCCGCGAACTCGCGCGGGTAGGCCCACACCAGCACCGGGAGACGGGTGCCGGGTTCGTGGTCGGCGGGCAGATACAGCTCGCCCGAGAGGGGGATGCCGTCGTCGCGCTCGTAGTAGATCCTGCTCTTGGTGATGCCCGCGAGCTGGGGCTGGGGGTTGGGGAATGACGTGAGGGCGGTGCGGCCGCCGCCGCTGGTGGTGGTGACGAGGTGGTAGTTGGGGGGCTCCTCGGTGGTCTCGCGGCGGATGACGATCCGGCCGGCCCGTGCGTCCGCCAGGCCGACGACGGTCTCGTAGGCGTCCGCGCCCGAGTGGAAGAGCCGCTGCAGCTGAGCGGCTGCGAGGTCCAGGCGGTCCAGGAAGGGGCGATCGCCATCGGGAGATCCGCCGGGGCCGGCCAGGAAGATGCTGTTGCCGTCCATTCGGACCACGGGCTTGCCCGCCCCGTCCTGCGTCATGACCGGGTCGCCGGGATTGCCGTACCAGTCGTCCGTGCTGCGGTCCCAGAGGAGTGCGGGCTCGGTGCCGGTGGCGGAGGCCTGCACGGCCCAGGCGCGGGTCCGCCGGGTCGGCCAGTCGAATTCGTAGACCAGGGCGGTCTCGCCGTCCGCGCCCCACAGGACCGGGTAGCCGAACCCGAATGCGCCTGAGCCCAGTCGGTGTTCAGTGCGGATGAGTTCGGTGCCGTCTCCGTCGAATGGCGCCGCGAGGGTCAGCACGCGGTCGCGGTGGGGCAGCGGACTGTCGGTGGCCCGAATCACGGCAGGAGATCACGTAAGTCTAACTGGGACTGCACGATCTGCCACTCTTGCCATTGGACCACGGTCAGTCCCATCAGGACGTGAAAGCGGGAAAACCGGAGTAAATCAGCGGGAACCCCCGCTATCGTCAGAACGGCGCGAATCACTCCGCGAGCTTGAGTCCCGGCAATACTTCGCCGAGGATCTCGTTGACCCGCTCGCGGTCTTGGTCAGCGACCTCGCCGCCCGCGCTCACTTGAACCCCGAACTGCAACTCCGCCGCGCCGATTGCGCCCAGTAGGTCGGGCACCCGATCAGCCAAATCCTGCAAACGCGTCGCATCCAAGCCTACGGCGACCGGAGCGGATCGTGGTACAGGTGTTGGCGGGCCGATCTTCGGCTTCGCAAGGATCACCTTGCGGGCTTGGTCGTAGGTGCATTCGATGGGTCCACTGTCGTCCGTCTGGACAAGCCAGCGGGCATTGACCGCAGCCGTGATGCCTTCGCGCACGACACCCCATGGAACCATTGTGGAGCGTTTCTGCCCGAGGGCCTGGGTCAATGCGAGACCGTTGGTCCGGTTCTCCGACCAAGCGTCCCGGAGAGCCTCTTCGGTAAGGTCATGGGCCGTCACCGGCTCCGGTGGGGGTCGCAACTCGGCGTTCGGGCTAAGCGTTCCGGCGGGAACCGGTTCCTTCCACGCCGTCGCGGGCGCGTTTGTGACCCACAGCGTCCCGTCCGCCACCGCCTCCGCCACCGCTTCCACAACGATGCCGTCGGGACAGGCTGGGATCGGCAGGCGGTCCTCGTAACTCTCTCTGGCGATGGTCGCCACATGGCCACCGGCGAAGTACTTCAGCAGTGAATGGACGGCCAGGGGCTCGAAGCCATCGTCGTCGCCGCTGGTCCACAAACCCGGCAACTCACCGGGTTTGAGAAGCCGATGGTCCAGTCGGGCAAGCCGCACCCTCCCGGGAAGCACGATCTCAAGCTGGTCGTCATCCGCCGCGGCTGACTCGATGTCTTCCCGCCACCACGTTCGGATACTCCCGTCGGGACGTCTCAGCCGAGCCGCGAGGAGGCCATTGCGCACACCGCTGAGAACGGTGCGGGTGACCAACTCCGGCTTGAGCACTTTCGGAAGGCGGGGGAAGCGGGCGAACGCTTCGCTCAACTGGCTGGCGAGACGAGCGTCGTCCCCTTCCTCCCAAAGTCCGTACGGTCCATCGGGCAGGAGCGCCCCAGGGTTGACGGGCGTGTCCACGATCCTGGCCTTGTCGTGGCTCTTTATCTCCTCGAACAGGGGCTGGCCGCTCCCCGGGAGCTTGAAGGCGTGGACCCGGTTCCGTTCGTTGACGGTCACGACGATTCCGTAGGCCTGCCGGATTACGCCGGGGAGCTCCGCCTCCGCCAGCCTGACGTTCCGACGCAGACGCTCGCGGCGGACGGGGTCGATGGACCGCGCGGTGAGTTGAGCCTGTACGTCCTCCCAGCCCAAGAGGCTTCGGGTCTTGCTGCGCGCGGCGTCCACCCCTTCGGGGGACGGCACGGCCAACACCACGGCGTTGCGGTAAACCCGCGGACTGTCGGGGCCGGCGGCGTGGTCGAGGAAACTCCGGGCCACCTTGCCGGGCTTCCCTGAGGACGAAGCGGCCTCCGGGCCGAGGATCGCGAAGCGGAAATGAACCGTGTCCCCCACGTCCCGAGGAGAACGGGGGAGTTTGTGTATGGTCGCGCCGGCGGCCTGGGCGCCGCTCCAGAGGCCTTGGGTCTTGCCGATTGCCGTTCTGAGGCGTTCATCCACCGCTTCGGCGGTCACCCGGTCGTGGCACGCCTGGTCGTGCATCTGGCGCAGGTTGGGCGCGTTGCCCAAACGCCATGTCCCGGGAAGGCTGTGGGCGTCCTCGCCTTGGGCGTCTTCGTCCTCGTCGTCCAGGAACCAAGAGGTATCGCGCCAACGCCGGAGCCCTTTTCGCAACTCGATTGCGTCGGGTCCGGCACCTCCCACGAGTCGGAGCAACTCGCTGGTCCTCGCCTTCCGTCCGACCGGCTGCGAATGGAGGAAGACGGTGGCGACCGCCTGTTCCAACTCCCGAGAAGAGCCGAGGGAAGGAACCTCTTCCTGGGCTTCGCGGGCTTTCTCCATTTCCTTCTCAAGAAGCGGCACCCACTCCGTTCTTCTTCCCTTGACCGTGTCCTTGGTCGCGATCCCGGCAAGTTCCCTGACCGCCTCGGACACGGTGCCCTCACCCGAACGGTTCAGCAGGACGGAAGGTCCGACCAGCGGGCTCGGGTCACCCCGCTCTTCCGCATCGCGAAGTGCGATTGCCAGCGTCCGCAGGATCCCGCGCGTCCGCTGGAACCCCTCGATCTCCGTCCAGCGCGTGTAGAACACATCGGTCAGATCGGGGTGGAAGGGGAAGCTCGCCAGAAAGCGCTTCTCCGCCCGGTTCCGTTCGCGTTTCGTAGTCTCGTCGATCCTGGCGATGCCCTTGACGATTCCGATGACATGCGCTCGGAACGAAGCCGGATCTTCGATGCTGGCGGGCTCGAAGAACCGGCGGCGGAGCACTTCCGCCACGTCCTCCTTCTGGACCGGCTGGATCCCCTCCTCGCGCTGCCGCTGAAAGATGTTGGCCAAGTCACGCAGCACCGCCTTTCCAAGCTCGTCGCCCGTCTTCGCCGGGTCGGTCGCGAGCAGCGAGGCGACGATGGCCGCCCGGTCCACCTTGGCGACCGCCTGGGTGACGGCTTGAAAGAAGTTCTGAAGCCTGTCCACCCACGACCGGTCCCGGGCGGCCTTCGCGCGGGCGTACATCATCACCTCGTCGAGCAGGATCAGCGTGGCGCGCCCATCGGCCTTCTGCTGGCGTTCGATCACCTCGACCAGGAGCGGCTCGGCGGGAGCCGTGTCGCGTTCCTCTGCGGGGTCGTCGCCATGCAGGATTCGGAGTCCGTCGGTGCCAGCCAGCTGGAAGGCGAGGATGTTCCACGGGTGCCGCAGCGCACGAGTCTCGCCGCCGGGTCCGCGCACCTCCGTGATCCCCTTCTCGACATCGATCTTGTCGAAGCAGAGCGCCGCGGTCGCGGCCTTGGGAAGTTCAACGTCGGCGTGCTTCCGGAATTCGCGAACCGTCTTGAGGTCGGGAAGGCGGTCCGGATCGCGGAACAGATGATGCAGGGTGATGAGCGTGTGGGTCTTGCCGCCACCGTAGGTCATCTCCAACTGGCGGACAGCCTTGTCGCTCTTGCCCGCGAGTCGCGCGGCTATGTCGCGGGCCAGATCGCGAAGCGCGAAGGTGGGATAAGTCAGGGCGAAGAACTTCTCGGGGTCCTCGTACAGGGGACGCCGCCCGGCCCGGCTCACCACTTCGTGCAGATCGGCGGCGAACTGCGACAGCGACAGCTCTCCGGTGCGCAACTCCGACTTGAGCGTTACGACTTGGTGCCAAGGGGTGGGAGCGGCTGGCATGGCGTCTGGGGGCGCGGTTGGGGTCAGTTGGATCGAGCGTGCTGCTCTTGATAATGCCGGTAGTTGACCGCCGATCTCGGGTCCGACGACGACGCGGCAAGGTAGAGGTCGAGGTCCACGGTGACGAGGGGGGTGTCCTGCGACACTAGGCAGAGCAGTCCCGCATCGGTCAGGCCGAGCCGGGGGAAGGATGGGTGCCCGGCCGCGTCGGCGCTCGCCACGACGACCTCGTCGCTCTCACCGATAAGGACGCGGAGCGTCGTCAGCAATCTGGATCTCTCCGGCTCCCGGTGCTGCCCGAGGAGATTGGATGCCTCCGTGAGCGTGTTGGGCGTGACCAGAACGCGCTCGAATCCGCTGACCATCTCCTGCACTCGCTCGAAGTCTTCGGGGCCGAACGTCCGCAAACGCCGGTGCTTGGAGATGATGGCCGGATCCAACGCCCCGGCGACGAGCAGCACCAAAAGGTTGGCGTCCACGAAGACGCCGTTGGGAGGAACTCCCTCAGGCTGGGACGGAGACATCGCGGTGCTTGACGGCGATAACCGTCCCGTCTTCGTTAATGCGGACGGTCTTGTAGATCCGGTCCTCCCGCGGGGACGAAGGGAGTGTGAACCGAGGGGGCGGCGGGGTGGAATTCCAATGACGCCGAAAGCCGATCGTTACCTCCCAAGTGGCATCCTCGACCCTGAATTCCAACTCCTCCAGCCCAAGGCGGTCGATCCCTTCGTCGTCGAACATCTCCAGGATGTATTCCTTTGCCGTCTGGACGGCCTGTCTCGCTACCATCTGCAACTCCTTGCGGTTCCACCCCCATCGCGGGCGGTCAATCTCGGTCGGTCGCTAAGGCAATCTACCGGATGCACACAAAACCTCTCAAGTCGGCTAACCCCAAAGCGTGGCCTCGCGGACCCGGCCCGAGGGCCTGCCCCTGCCGAGATGATTCTGGAGCTTTTCGAGCATGGATCGTTCGTCGGATCCCGGTGCGGCCATCTCCAGCACGGCTTGCACGACGCTCGCGAACACGTCGCTCTTTCGGAGTCCTCGCGCGTCCAGGAACTCGTTGATCCGCGCCAGATCCCCTTTCCTCCAGAGGCGCATGGCTCCATGAAGGCTGTCGATGAGCGGTGTTGCTCCTCCGCCTGTCCCGGACGATCCGACCTTACGCTGGCTCCAACGCTTCAGCCGGAACTCGCCTTCCGAGCCTCCCCCCGCATCGTCATCGCCCTGACCCGCCTTCCCGCGCGCCAGCAGGTCGTGACGGCCGAGCAGGTCGGCGTCCTTGAAGTTGCACGACATCGCGTAGAGGATGACGGCACCCGCCGGTGCCCCGTCCATCCCGAAGTCGTGCCGGTGCAGTAGGTAGTAGGTCGTTAGCTCGTCGAGGTCCCCGGCCGTGCCGTCGCTCTGAGACAGAAGCCGGCCCACCACGAAACCGACCACCATGCGCCGCACGCTTGCGAGGAATTCCCCAACCCGCATTTCCCCCTCGCCGACACCACGCTTGACCACCGGATAGCGGCTGAAGGCCTCAAGCGCCGGGCCGGTGGCCGACCACACGAAATCGGGGCCGCGAATGCCCGCGTCCCAGAAGTCGCGGAGCCTGCCGGTGATCTTCTCCCGCATTTCACCGAGCACGTTGGATTCCCAACCGGGCCGGGTGGCTGGACGCTTCCGGCAGACGAGCCAGATGGAGGAGGCGAGCCGGGCACCACCCGCCACCTTGTTCACCATCTCGGTCTGGATGGGCCATGAGCTGGTCACGACAAACTTGGACCGGATAAGCGCCGAGACGAGGGTCTCCCAAGCGTCCGGGTTCTTGTTCGCGAAGACGACCACGAGCCGCCCGTCGTCCCGCAGACTCTCATATGAACGCGAGAACGCCCGATACATGCCGTCCTCGTAGGCGCCGCGCGAAGCCGAGGCGTCGCCTTCCCACCTACCGGGCTGGTCCACGATCTCGCCATCGCTCTCATCCCGGTCCCACTTGGGGCCGAGCGGATCGGCGAAGACTTCGTCGATCTCGGGCGAAACGCCATCGAGCGCCCGGCGCAGCCAGACATGGAAGAAGTCCATCAGGTCGGAGTACGGGATCGCGTCGTAATAGGGCGGGTCGGTGCAGACGAGGTCGAGGCTACCGGGCTGGGGAGCGAGGGCGCTTCGCGCCGCGATTGCCGGGGCGGGGCAATCCGCGACGGCGACCAGCGCGTGGTCTAGGTACCGGGCGACCCAATCGAGCATCCCCATGAATCCGCCCGTCGTAGCGGACAGCGGGTTGACCTCGCAGTAGTCCCAGACCATCGGAAGGGCGAACCGGGCGAAGGTCTGGCGGAGCGTCTCACGGCTTTTGTCCCACGAGCATATCGAACTGCTGTAGTCGGCGAGCTTGCTCAGAGCGCACCCCAGATACGCCGTGAGCGCCTCGCGCCACTCCTCGGAGTATTCGTGCTCGGCGATCTCATCGCGCACGTCGCGGATCTCGCGCAGCAGCGTCCCGAGCGCGAGAAGTTGCCGGTCGGTGAAGAGCTTGCCCCAAGTGTCGAGCCCGTATCGAACCAACCCGGACGCGCCACGAGCATTCGGCGATGGTCGGATCGGTGAAATGGGTTCATCAGGCCACCCGAACGGAATCGCTTGACCAAGAGCTATCACTTCATCCGCATCCACCTCCGCTGCGGCGAAGTCGCGGCTGGTCGGAAGCCGGTACTCCTTGCCCATCTGGCCGTCGATGACCACGGCGATCAGACGGGTGCGCAATCGGCCCGATCGGCCCTGAGCGTGCAACTCCCGCATCTTGGTGACCGCCCCGCAACACGGGCATGTGGTGCCGTTGCGGCTCATGGTCCCCTTGCCCAGCTTCTCGTCGTGAGCACGTTTCTGCGCCGCCGAGCCGGTCGGCGGCTGCACGTCCGACTCGATCCCAAAGTCGACGCGACGCGAAGCCGCGTCCGCGTCCATGGTCAGCAGGACGCGCTTGACAGGGTCGCTCTTCTTGCACAGCCACCGGGTCTTGAGCAGGGGTATCTCGGCGCGGCAGCCTCCACACTCGGCCGTGCGCGCCCAAAGGAAGGCGACCACCGGCTTGGCCACCCAGCGGGGATTCCGGTCGTCCTCCAGGTACTTCCCGTCGTACTCGCGGTTCAGGGTCTCAACCGAAACCCGGCCTTGCGAGTCAGGCTCAAGGAGACGCGGATCACGGGGTTTGAACGGGATCGGCGGTCCTACCGCTTTCCTCCTGCGCCCTTTACGCCGCCGTGGCTCGAAGTAGGCATACACCGGATACCTCGTGGCCAGCTTGCGGCGCACGCGGTCCCGAACCCGGAGACCCCACGCCCTCACGTGCCAAGCGAAGTTCGCGCCCGTGGGCGCGTCGGAGGCCAGTGCGGTGGTCAGTTGCACATCGCCACCGTCTCGATGACCGAGTTCGGCAAGGGCATTTCGGATTCGGGCCGGTGTGTGATTCACACCCCGGGATTGGAGCCGGGCCTTCACCAACGCGGTGACAAACTCCCGGTCGGCGATGGCGAAGCCAGGAAGCGCCCTGTCGCCCGAACCGACCAGATGCGGGTAGTGAAGCGTACACCGCAGCACGAACCACGCGACGGGATTCAGGTCCGCCGCGAACGTCTCACAACCGAGCCGCATCGCCTCCAGCGGGATCGCGCCGCCGCCGGAGAAGGGATCGAGTACGCGGGGCGCACGACCATCGAAGGCTTCGCGGATGCGGGTGCGGAAACGTTCCAGTTCCAACCCATTCTCCCGTCCCCAGTGGAGAATGCCACCGTCGGTCTCCTTGAGGTGCGGGTCCTTCCCACCGCCCCTGAGCTTCTTTGGGACGAGACGGCCAGCCATGCGCTCAGCCAAGCGTCGGCGCTCTTCCGCGTCGCCGGGATCCGGTAACAGGGTCGCCAACAGCATGGAGCGGCTGGCCGCGAGCGGACGCCGGGCGGGCCAGATGTGCAGCGTGGAAATGTGGCCATGGCGGACATTCTTCTCGTGTACCGAGTCGAGCGAGATCTGCCGGAGAGGGATCGTCGTTTCGGAGAGGCGGGTCATCGCACCTTGGAATGAGGTTGGGCGACTCTGACGGAAACGCCAGCCGTGCCTATCGCCAGTGGCACCGGTCGCTCGTGAGAAGCGGCCAGGACCGTCAATTGTTCATGTTCCCGCCGCCCAGTGGCAACCTCCGGTCGCCGGTCGTACCGTGGCGGCGGTCATCGTTCCTCCGCCTCGGCCGCGTTCAACACGTCCGCCGCCGAAATCCTCATCCGGGTCGTTTCCTTCGCCCACAGTTTCGTGAAGGGATCCCTCACCCGCGACAGGCGCGGAACCGATGTGGCGCAGTCCAGCACGACGTACAGCCAGTAGTCCGCGCCGAGATTGCAGGCAGCCCTGTACTCGTTCTGCTCCATCCACACTTCACCCCGACCGGTCCGGCCCTTCACCTCGATGTGGCGCTTCTCGCCGTCGGCACCCACCGCCAGCAGATCGAAGCCTGGGTGATCCCCCAGCCCCGCTTCCCGGGCGAGCGTCGTCGTGGACACGTCCTTCACCTCCGCGCCCCGGCTACGCTCCCACTCGGTGGCGATCGCCATCGCGGCTTTCTCAACGTCGGCCCTGAAGCTTTCCCTCTCCTCTTCCCCGGCCGCCGGCAGCACCAAGGCGTGCGCCAAAAACCGCACAGTGCCGGGCACGACGCGGTCAGGTGCCCCGTCAAGTTCCCGAAAGGCCGCCGTGCGCTGCTCCGCAAGTTCCCTTTGGTGCTGCACGACCTCCTTCATTTCGTCCGGGCCGGCTCGTGCATCCTTCGACAGCGTCCTCCGCCGCTCCGTAAGTTCCGCCAGCCGCAGGTTGAAGTTGATTCCGACCCGCTTGCGCCTTTGGGGCAGGTCCACTTCGAGCGCGGCCCGGCGCTCGCGGGCCAGACGTTCCGCTTCCGCCTCGAGGCGAGCGGCCGCGCCTGCGCGGAGCCTCAAGGCTCGCCTCGCCAACGGAACCGCTCCGGGCGGCACATGGGAGGCGTTCTGCAGAAACGCGAACGACTCCAGCGACACCCTGGACACGCCCCCGTCCTCGTCCTGCCGGAGGACGACCAGTTCGCGAGAGAGCGTTTCCCGCGCCAAGGAAGTGGTGTCCGCCGCTTCCTCGTCCACCCCGATCTCGCCAAGGTGAAGCAGGCAGGCGGACTCGGCGCGCGGATCGACGAAGACCGCTCCCCGGCGGGCGTCCTCCCGGCAACGCGCCACGATCTCCGCGCACATCGCGTCGAACACGGGCTCGCCGGGATGTAGCCACACGCATCGCTCGTTGTCCGCCGGTCGCCGCACCCTGAGCCGGTCGCGGGCGTCCGCCGGATATGTCTCCAAGCCCTGCAACAGCGGATCGAGCGCACCTGCCCGGCTGGGTATCAGCGAAAACGACTCATCCAGATGTCCCTGGACCCGGAGTCCCAATAGCGGGCAGGCCCGCTCGACGAACCGGCGCACATGCGCCGGCAGCAGATGCAGATACCGTTCACGGTCGATCTCGC
This sequence comes from Gemmatimonadota bacterium, assembly GCA_022826565.1. Taxonomy (GTDB): domain Bacteria; phylum Gemmatimonadota; class Gemmatimonadetes; order Longimicrobiales; family Gaopeijiaceae; genus Bin94. The sequence continues at coordinate 18,373 of JAJDUP010000012.1, forward strand.
CCTGCATCGTGGGGAGCCGACGGGCCACATCGCCCCCGCTTCCGTAGTGCTTCCGTTCCTGCGCGCCAACATCGTTCACGGCGCCCCGCGTAAGCCCGGCCTCAAGCCGGACGCGGGCGCGTCGCTCGCCCTCGTCGCTCAGCGCCCCCCGCATGTACTCGCCCAAGGACTCGTTCTCGAAGAGGCGGCCGATTACGTCGAAGACCTTGTCGGAGTGCAACTCCTCGCGAATCGCATCCAGCCGTTCGAGCAGGACTTGGAGAACCCGGCCCTCCCTTGTGTCGGTGGACACCAAGTTCACGATCCGCACATCGTGCTTCTGGCCGTAGCGGTGTATGCGCCCCATCCGCTGCTCCAACCGGGCGGGGTTCCAAGGAACGTCGTAGTTCACCATCAGACGACAGAACTGGAGGTTGATTCCCTCGCCCGCGGCGTCGGTCGCCACCAGAAAACGTGCTCCGGTCGAGTCGCGGAACCGCTCGACCTGCTCCTCCCGTTCCCGCCACATCATTCCGCCGTGTATCGAGGCCACCCGTCCCGCGTGGCCAAGTCCTTCCAGACGCTCCACCAGGTAGTCCACCGTGTCGCGGTGCTCGCTGAAGACCAGGCACTTCTCCTCGCCTTGCCCCGGTTGCTCAAGAACTTCGCGCAACCGCTCGAACTTCGACTCGTGGCCCGACGCGACGAGCCGCCGGGCGCGCCCGCTCAGGTCCGTCAAGGTCAAAATCTCCTCGCGAAGCTCCTCGGTCGTGACGGCGACGACGGCTCCAAGCACGGAATCCTCGTATTCGGCGCTCTTTTCGCGGAGGGCGGCATCGTCCAGGTCATCCGATGCGTCATGCTCGTCGAAGTAGTCCGCGCTGTACTTCGCGGTCAGAGCACCTTGCGCGCTCTGGAGGTCCCCAAGGTCGAGTTGACCCGCTTCGAGGTCGTCAGCCATCTGGCTCAGCTTCGCGATCCGGCGCTCGAACGAATTGAGAAGAGCCGAGGTTGAACTCGCCAACCTTCGCTGGAACACGCCCATCGCGAGCCTTGCCGCCTGTTGGTTCCCCGAGGCGAGGTCATAGGTATGCAACAGGTACGAAGTGGTTCGGTCGTAGAGCGCTCGTTCGCCGTCCGCTCCGGGTGTCAGGTCGTACCCGAACGTGTCGCAGTGCCGTTCGCGGAAGATGGGCCTGCCATCGAAATCGACCATCTCCTCCTTGGTGCGCCGAATGAAATGCCGGGCTCGGGTGGCGGGCGAGGCCTTTCTGAACGCCGTCTCGGCTCCGAAGACCCGGTGGTCGAGCAGGCGCCATAGATGGTGGTAGGGGGAGTCCTTTCCCATGTGGGGCGTGGCCGTCAGGAGCAGCAGGTTGCGGGCCGACCACTTGAGCGCTCCGTACTCCTCGGCGGGCGGACAGCCCGCGAGCGCTTCGGCGAGCTTGTAGCGCCTTGTCTTGCGCACACGCCCCCGCTCGGCGGCCGCGCTCAGCTTGTGCGCCTCGTCAAAGACCACGAGGTCGTACGGAGCCGTACCGGGATCGGCCAAGGCTGCGAACGCCGACTCTCCCCAAAGCGTATCCACCGATACGATCACGAGGTCCCCGTTCGGTCCCGAGAACGGATTGCCCGTCCGCACGTCCGGCCCGGAGACGATGCGGAACCGGAGACGGAACAGCGTGCGAAGCTCCTGCTCCCAATTGCCCACGAGTCCGGCGGGCGGGACGATGAGTATTCGCCTTACCCGTCCCCGCATCAGCATCTCGCGGACGCAAAGACCCGTCATGATCGTCTTGCCCGCGCCAGCGTCGTCCGCGAGCAGAAAGCGTAGCGGGTCCTCGTCCAGCATGTGGTCGTAGACCGCGATGCGCTGGTGCGGCAGCGGATCGATCCGGGAGATCTCGCTCGCGAAGGCCGGGTTGAACTGGTAGCCGTGCTTCAGGCGGAGGCGTTCGACGAACAGGGAGAAACGCTCGGGATCTCCGGTGAAGTCCAAGGGGTGCGGGTCCATGAAGTCTGGCGAGTGCCTTCCGCGCGGTTGTGGGGCCGACCGGACGCCGGGCGGTCAGCATGTTTCAGGATCCGACGTTCGCGAACCCGAGCGGGGAAAGGTAGGGGAAGCGCGGCCAGATGCACGACCTTGGCTGGCTTCTCGAAACGGGACTGGGGACTGATCACCGGGCGGACAGCGTTTACCGGAACACCAACTCGAACCGTCTCTCCGCCACATGGAAGTGTGGGCTGAAAACCGTCAGAATGGTGGCGATTCGGCGATCACCTTCCATGCAGAATGCAACGGGCCGATTGGAATTGCGTTTCCCCGTGAAGGTAAACCGGAGGAGCTTCGCGTCGAATCGCGAATCGGGTTGTCCTTCCTCGTCCCCCGCCAAGTTGGCAATCAATTCTGGCTCGGCCGAAGCCGCCGTGACCCACAAATCGCGATCCACCCACGACTCGCCGTCGCCGAAATCCCCGTGCCACCGGTGCGTCAGGAGCCGGTCGTTCTCCCCAAGATCACCCTGACCGTGTGCTCCGACAAACGTCTCCAGCGTTACCCCTACATGCTTCGGCAGACCGTTCTCGCGAGAGTATTCCGGGTCGTTGCTGCGTGACCACCCCCGATTCCTGAACATCGAAATGGGGCGCGTCGGTCGAGTTCCCTCAGGGAGGACGGAAACGGCTCCGATCACGACATATGAACGCCTCCCCTCTTGGGCGCGATCCCGGTGGTTCAGGACAAAGCAATACTGACCGCTTGGGGCAAGCCTGTACCGTCCGCTCTCGGCGAGCACGTCCCATTGGCCTGCGTACCTGGCGTCCTCAGACCTCGTGACTTGCGGAAGGAAAGCGAGAGTACCAACCGAGGAAGCGTAGAAGCGCGTGCGATTAGTGATTCGGTCGGGCTCCCGAAAATCCTGTGCTCGGACTGGGGGGGCTTGCAGAGCCACCGCCGCCACGAGGGACAGCCAGATGCGCGTCATCCCGTCACCCTTCTTGGGTACCCCCACTTGCTGCCATATCGTCCAGATCTAGAAGACCAGTCACTGCGGACCACAGGATCAGGATGATCGATCCCCAAAGCGGGTCGATACCGAGTCTCTGGTGGACGGGGAGGCTGACTGCGAGAACCCACGCCACGAAGCTCCCCATCGTCAGGGCGATCCGCTGCCACGTCGCTCCCACATGCCGGAGGTAGAAAAAGAGAGAAATGAGAAACACTCCGGCCGAGATCTCGATGGCAATGTCCCGCATCGTGATTTGGTTGTAGACCAATCCCTGGATGGCCAAGTGCCCCCCGACGACCTTTGTCGGGATCAGTTGTTCAACCCGTTCCAGGTACGTCGTGTGAGAATTGTTCGCTTGCCGCATTACCTCCTCCAACATGCATGACATGGTGTCTCGCGCTCGGGCCGGTGGGAGCACGCGGGGGGACTGAGGGGGAAGAGAACCACCACCCTAACGATACCGTGATGCGACGTTTCTTGCTACTCGCCTGAAAGACAGTGGTCGCGTACGGACGCCCACCCCGCCACCGACTGCGGACCGCTCGTCCACCCCACGCCCGCGGCCCCCACCGCGTGCCCCTCCGGTTCCGGAGAGCCGGCGGGAGGGTACGACCTTACGAAGGTCCGAAACGGCGTCTCATCCGGTCGGCTGGCGGCCTCCGCTAGGTCTACCACGTTCTGAGATGTCCTGAGACCTTGCGGGACATTGGGGCACTTCCCAAGGGTTGACTGCTCTGCAACGGGCGCTTCACCGTTTCTGGCATGGAAACTCCGAAGCAGCGATTCGACCCGGCGCCAAGCGGGGTGGTCCCCCGACTCGTGGAACGCGCAGAGGCGCTGAAGCCTCTCGATTGGAAGGGACGCCGCGCCGAGTGGATCGTGCTCGCCTGCTTCCACGGCGGCGTGTTCACCCGTGCGCAGTGGACGAGCTTCCTCGGATGCCATCACGAAAAGGTTGGCCGTGCCGTCCGCAAGCTCGTCGCGCAGGGCGTGGCCGTCGAGGAGAAGCCGCCCGGCATCAACGGCATCGGGCGGATATGCCGGATCCACGGTCGCAGGATCTACAAGGCGCTCGGCTTGGGGGACCACCGTCGCCGGAGGATCACGTCGCCGGCAGTGATGATGCGGCGCCTGCTCGGGCTCGACTACGTGCTCGAACGTCCCCGCCTGCCTTGGCTGGCGACCGAAGCCGACAGCGTGGCCGCCTTCGAGGCGCTCGGGATCGAGCGGGATGTCTTTCCCCAGCGGGTCTACCGGGGCGCGCTCGGGGGCCTTCGGTGCTTCTTCCCGCTTCGGCTACCTATCGCTCTTGACACGGAGCGCGCCGTCTTCGTCTACGCCGAGCCCGGCCACGAGACCACGACGGCGCTTCGTTCCTGGGGCGCTGCGCACGGCGACCTCTGGAGGGGGCTCTGGGATCGCGGCCACAAGATCGACGTGGTGGCGGTCGTCCGGACAACCAAGGAATCGCGCCGGACGCGGAGGGTGGTCGACAACTGGTCGCGGTATCCTCGCCCGTCCGAGACCGGCGAGGAGACCCGGCGCGACCTCGCCCGGATCGAGCGGGCCATCCTCACGGGCGATGTCCGGGTTCTCGACGAATACGGCGGCTTGCAGGCCGCCTTGAAGCGAAGCATCGCCCTTGAGAAGCGTGTACGAAGGCGGGCGGGACGAGGACTGATGCACCGGATCGAGACGTGGTGGACGACGCGGCTCGCCGACGCCCGGTACCCATGGGAAACCTGACGCCGCGGTGCCGTACCGGAGTGTGAAAACGACACAGGGGGCCAATGCACATTTTTGCGCTCCTGTGATGCACACCGGCTGTTCCGCCCATCCGCCGGTGCGGCAACGTCTTGCGGCCTCGCCGCGCGGTCGGTCGTGGCGCAGGAGCCTCTTTGGCCGTGGAGGGGAGCGACCCGGCAGTCCGAGGGCCTGCTGCGGGTTAGGGGGCAGGCGGGCTTGCGCACCCCCGCCCCCTCCCTCCTCGGGTCGCTCCCCTACCAGCAATCCCTTGCGGGAAGGCCGAATCGGCGGACCGGAACGGGCGCGTCCCGGTTGTCGACCGTGGGCCGCGGCTCAGCCACCGGCACGGCCCGGTCGTTCGTTGCCCTGCCCGCTCGCGACGCCGTCTACGAGGCCCGGTTCCTCTGGTGCAGGCCGACGTACCCGACGATGACGCGTTCGTTCGGCTCGTCCCAGGCGAAGGCGATGCGGATCGTGTGGTGCGGGTCGTGACTGGTCCCCTTGCCGAGGTGGGCGGCCAGCTTCCACGCCGTTCCGTTGACGCGGGTCCGGTACCAGTCCGGGAACCGTCCCATCGTGGCGGCGGACTGGTTCGACTTGTAGAACCAGCCCGGACAGGTCTCCCCGATCCGATCGGTCGGTCCGTTCCGGTACGCCGTGGCGAGCCACGCCAGCGCATCGAGCACCTCCGCAGGATGCACGAAGGGCGTGTCCTCGTTCGAGCGGGAGTTGAGCTTGATGAGCAACCTGTCGGGGAACATCTCCCGCGCTTGGGCGATGGCCTCGCGAACGCTCGCCACGGGCTCCGGCCTCACCGGCTCCCCGTCGTGCGTCCGGGCCTGCCTGCGCTCCTCGACGTAGGCGCGCCGCCAGTGCTCCTCCATCCTCCGGCTCCGCGCAACCTCCTCCCGTAGCCGTCCGGCCTCGTCGCCTTCCCGCGCCTTCTCCTCTCGAAGCGTCCGGTTGTCCGCTTCGAGGCGCTCGCGGTCCTCGCGAAGGGCCTTGATCTGGCGCCGGGCGGCATCGTCCTCGTCCACGGACGCCGACGAGGCAGGTTCGGTTTCGGCGTCGGCGTGGTCCGCCGCCCCGGAAGCTGGGCGCGCCTCCCCGGCCTCGGCCTCCTTCCCAGAGGTTTCTTCCTCCGGCGGATCGGGCTCGGCGACGCGCTCCCGCCACGCTTCGACAGCTTCGAGGATGGCGTCTTCGCACGCCGCCCGTTTCACGGACCGCTCGATCTCTTCGGCGCGCGAGGCGGCCTGCGGACGAATCGGCCCGTACTCTTCAAGGATGACTTCCAAGAAGATGACCAAGGGGAGCGCCGAGTCGATCAGCGCGGGGCGGTCCTCGATGAGTGCGGGCCACGGATCCGGGTCGATGTCGAGGTACCCCAGTTCCTCCCCGAACCGCTCTCGCAGGGAGCGGCAAAGGCCCGCGACCTGCTCCCTGCAAAAGTCGAGGAGTTCGCGCTCCTTGGCGTGCCGGAGGTCCTCCATCCACTTGATGAAGGAGTCAGCCTCCTCCCACTCGGATGCGTTGGGCGGGAGGTCTTCCAAGGTGTCGAGCCAATCCCGGAAGAGCGGCGACACCAATGGCGGTGGCGCGGGAAACCGCCGCGCGAGGAGGCAGAGCATCAGACCGGCTGAGTCGGGGTCGACGGTCCCCTCGACCGCTGTCGCCAGTGCCTTGCGCTCGCTACGCCATTGCTCGCGCGTCCAGAAGCCATCGAAACGCGCGTCCGGTGGTTGGGGCACGGGCATGCCCCGGCGTGCAAGGTGTTCCGCAGCTTGATCGCGAAGCTTGCCGTGCGAGTCCACCCAATGGTTGAGAACGGCGCGGGCGAGGTCCCGGTCGTGGTACTCGATCCCCTCCAGTACGGGCTGGAGGAGCTTTGGCCGGGGCGCGCGGCTGGCGTCCCGGTATCCGTCCACCCGCAGACGCCGCAGGGCGGCCCCGCGTTGTCGGCGAAGCGCCTTGGACTCGGAACGGTGCTTGAGGGCACGCTTCACCACGCGGCGGCGGAAGTCCTCGCTAAGGACGTGGAAGATCTGGTCGGGAGTTCTCGGTTTGATCGCGGGCTCTTCGGTCACGGCATTTCTCCTTGCGTGGAATCGAGTCTCTCTCCCTCCAACCCGGAGGGAAGGGCGCACCGGCGGGGAGAAGCGTGCGGCAATGCCGCCGCTTCCCACGTCACACGAAGATTCGGCGCCGCTCGCGTTCCTCTGCAAGATCGACCCCGCGAGGCGAGCCGGTCCACCCCGCCCAATGGCCCGGCGCACAAAAGGCGGGGTGCGGACACGGTCCAAGCACTCAAGGCCGCTGGCGGTGGCCTCCAGATCGTCCGCCGCCGTCATCCGCCGGTCTCGGGCCGCCTTCCCGAAGGGATTGCTGGATGGGAGGGACCCCGCAGCGCCGGGGAGGATGGGGCTGTCCGGCCCCATCCTCCCCGATGTCGATCGAGGCATGGCCGAGAGGGGGGTCCCTCCCATCCACGTCCAAGGAGCGCGGATCGGCATCGGCGCTCCGCTGGCCGGGGCGCAACCGCAAGCGCGCCAGCGACATAGGGGAACCAGGGGCGTGTCCATCGCGGTCGCGATTTCGTGTCCGGCCACCCCCTAAGTTTTCCGGACAACTCTGGATCGGCATCGGGAGCCTCGAAATCCGCCTCCGAATCATGGCCTTCCGCTCGCACGTCGATAAGCTCCGGGACGGCGGCTGGACCCATCGTCGCCGACCCGGTTTCCAGCAGGATTCCACCGCCCCGAGCCCAGCAACTGGCGGAGACGGCTTCTCTCCGCGAGCTTTCTTCCGCGCAGATCGTGCAGTCCATCGAGAGAGGAATCGAACGATGGCACGCACGAAACGAAGTCGGCGCTCCTACGGCGCTGGCGAATGGGGCCGGAACCGGGTCCGGGTGTTTCCGGATCCGAAGACCGGCATCCTCCAGATGGAGTGGCGCGAGAACGGGCGAAGGCTGACCCGGTCCCTCAAGCACCGCGACTGGTCGCGGGCAAAGCGGCAGGCCGACGAGTTCGCCGCAGGGTTCGCGGGGCCGGGCTTGAACGGCAAGGCGGACGCCGAGCCCGAGCCGCTCACGCTGGAGGGGCTTTTTGACATCTACAGGGAAGAGGTGACGCCCGCCAAGGCGAAGCGGACACAGGAGCGCGACAGGGTCGCGATGCGGATGTTTCTCGACTTCCTCGGCCCGCACCGAAGGCCCGAAACCCTTTCCCAGCGCGATTGGGACCGGTTCATCCGGGAGCGCAGGGCGGGCCGGGTGGGTCCGAGCGGGAAGCCGGTGTCGAACCGGATGATCGAATGCGATCTGAGGTTCTTGGTCGCAATCCTGAATTGGGCCTCCCGGTCGAGGGACGAGCAGGGCCGCTTGCTCTTGGCAGCGAATCCGCTGAGGGGCCTGAAGACGCCCGTCGAGAAGAACCCGCTCCGGGTCGTTCTGTCCGACGAGGAGTACCGGGCGCTTCTGAAGGTGTCCCGCCGGGTGGACTGGCGGTTCCATGTCGCCCTCGTGCTCGCGCACGAAACGGGACACCGCATCGGCGCGATCCGCAAGCTCCAGTGGACCGATATCGACTTCGAGGGCAGGACCATCCGGTGGCGCGCGGAGCACGAGAAGACCGGCTATGAGCACAGTACGCCGCTGACCGACGAGGCGATCACCGCTCTCAAAATGGCGCTACGGCGAAACTCCGCGAGAGGCGACGCTCCGGTGCTGCCTTCGACGCAGGATCCCTCGATATGCGTGAGGCCCTGGATGCTCGGCGACAGGTGGCAGCGGGCCGAAAGGCTCGCCGGTCTCGATCCGAAGCGTGGTAGGGGCTGGCACTCGCTGCGCCGCAAGTTCGCCTCCGACCTCATGGACCAGCCCCTCAAGGTGCTCTGTCAGCTTGGCGGCTGGAAGAACGCGCAGACGGTCCTCCGCTGCTATCAGCAGGCCGACGAAGTACAACTCAGGACGGCTTTGGAAAGCCGCCGGGAAGTTCAGACCTGAGAATCCCCGTTTAGCGGGAATCGAACAGCGGGAATCCGGCCTCCCGAACTTTTAAGTTCAACGGGTACAACAACATCGGAACCCGATGGTATCCGCTGGGGCACGTCGCCCGATGGATTGCCGCCGTCGAGGGCTTCCACGTAGGCCAGGGTGGCGGACACCCCGGGGCGCCATGAGAATTGGCGGAGGCCGGCGCGGCGAAAGCCGAGGTGTTCCGGGCCCCCTTCGTCCAGGGGCAGGGTGGCGAGGGTGCGGAGGGGCGCGCCGTCGCCGCCGAGGACCTCCACCTCCTTGGCGAAGCGGGAGTCGGGCACCAGGTACGAATAGGGACGCACCGTGCGGACCGAAAGGAAGTACTCGCCGCTGGGTGAGGGCTCCAGGGATTCGTAGACGGCCGGGGCGCCGATGGGCCGTGTGGTTCCGGTGGCTGCGTCGACGATGGCCGGCTGCGACGTGAGGTAGTAGTCGAACAGCGCCTCGTCGTGGGCGTCTTCAAGCAGATCCTGGAAGGTCCAGGATGGGGCTGCCTCACCGCCGGATTCCTGGATGACGGGCCCGAACGGGATGGCCGCAGGTTCGGGTGCGGCGCCGCGGTCGTCGGGCACGAAGTGGCAGAGCAGAGAGCCGCCGTCGGGCATCCAGGAGCAGGGCTCGCCGCGGGCGCCGTTGAGGGAGGGATCGGTCACCGCGCGTGCGGCGCCGGTCTCCGGGTCGGCCAGCCAGAGCGCGACGCCGTCGTTGGTCGTGCGCGTGAAGGCGAAGCTGCCGCCCGACGGCGACCATAGCGGTGGCCCCAGGCCGTCCTCGGCGCCGGTTACGTCGCGGGTATTGCCGCCGTCCAGATCGACGACCGAGAAGCGCACGAAGGGCGGCGCGGCGTGCATGCCGTTGGTCACCGGACTGATCCGGCGCCCGGCGAGCCGCAGCATCGGCGCCGCCAGATCCTCGATCCCGGGCATGCTCTCGCCGTGCGCGAGGATCATCCAGTCGCCGGATGGGCTCACCACCGCCTGGGGAAAGGGGGCGGCGTCCAGGATGCCGACGACATCGGGAGGTGGGGCGCGGTAGGCGTCCTGCGCGGCCGCCTGGTCAGACGGCGAGGGAAGCACGGCGGCAAGCGCAAGGATGGGGGCGGCGAAGCGATGGGTCTTCATGGGGTCAACCTCCGGCTCGAATGGAACCCGTTCGGGTCAACCTAGGCTCCGCAGGCCTGACGGGGTAGCCGCACGATCCGCGGCGGCTGGCAGCCGGGCATGCCGGGGCCATCAACCAGTCGCTACCCGGACCCGGCCCCCGTAAACTCCCCCTCGTTGATCACCACGAAAGTCGCCGTCGTCGTAGCCACCACCTGTCCATCCGACGCCCGCCTGGCCGTGCCCGCCATCTCGACCAGCGTCCGCTTCCGTGCCGTCTGCCGGCCCTCCAGGAGCAGCTTCTCGCCCTCCCGCGCAGGCTGCCGGTAGCGGATCTCGCACCGGGCGGTGTAGGCACGGGCGCCGCGCAGATACAGCCAGTTGGCCATGACGTCGTCGAGGGCGCTGTAGAGCATCCCGCCGTGGATCACGCCGGGATAGCCCTGGTGGTTCTCGCCCGGCGTGAATTCGGAGACGCAGGCGCCGTCCTCGAGCCGGAAGGTGAGGTGCAGTCCGATCGGGTTGTCGGGGCCGCAGACGAAGCAGCGGTTGGCGACGCGGGGGGCGGACGCACTGCTCAACTGACGGCCCGCCTTCCCGGCACCGGCGGAATCCGGATCGGGGTCAGCCCGGCCGACTCCAGCTCCGCGTTCAGATCGCCGACCTCCTCCGCGTACACCCGGCGCAGTCGTGTGAGCGCGCCCTCGAGCTCGGTCTCCAGATCGACGAGCCGCTCCAGCAGCTGCTGGGTCGGGCGCGCGTCCAGGTCCTCGCCGCGCTGCGAACTCGCCGCTGTCATCACGAAGCGCAGGTGGCTGCGGATCCGCGACGGGTTCGCGAAGCCGGCTCCGCGCGGCTGCACGAGGACCTCTTCGACGGCGGTCAGGGCAGACGACGCCCGCTCGGCAGCGCCCCGGATCGCATCGGTCGCGTCGGGCCCGCCGCTGGCACCCTCCGCCTCGCCCCTCACCTGCCGAAGTCCCTCCAGCGCCCCTTCCAACTCGCCGAGCCGGTCCCGCGCACGGATCAGGTAGTCGAACTGCTCCTGCAGATCCGCGACGGTGATCTCCTCTTCGAGCCGCGGGTCCATGCGGACCTCGAATTCGGCGCCGACAAAGGGAACGCCCTCCGCTTCCTCGATCATCACCGCGTAGATCCCCGGCACCGCCCTCGCCGCAATCGCCGCGCTGCCCGCCGGGTAGTCCAGGTTCCAGTTGAAGCGATTGAGGCCGGGCCCGGCGGCGACATCCTCGAAAGTGCGGACCGGGTCGCCGTCCTGCTCCATGATCCGCACCGTGACCGTCCCGGTCGCGCCCTGCGGCCGGCTGAAGTAGATCGTCGCGCCCTCGGGCGGGTTCATCGCTTTCATGTAGCGCGGGATCATCGCGCCGTAGACGTGATCGCGCACGTAGTGTCCGTCCCGTTCCTGGGCGGCGGTGCGGTACGCGGGCCGCACCGGGTAGAGGACGAGATCTCCCGCAGGCGCACCTGCTGCCACATGCCGGAGCGGCGTGATGTCGTCCAGGATCCAGAATCCCCGCCCTTGAGTCGCTACCACCAGATCCCCACGGTGCACCACAAGGTCGGTCACGGGCGAAGGCGGCAGGTTCAGCTGAAGCGGCTGCCAGTGGGCGCCCGCATCGAACGAGGCGAAGAGCCCGAACTCGGTGCCGGCGTAGAGGAGCCCGGCGCGCTCGGGATCCTCGCGGACCACGCGGGTGGGGCGATCGGGCGGCAGGCCGTTGGCGCCGTCGGTGAGGAAGGCCCAGGTCGCGCCGAAGTCGCGCGTGGCGTAAACGAAGGGGCGGAAGTCGTCGAGGCGGTAGCGGTAGGCGGCGAGGAAGGCGGTGCCCGGTGCGTGCGGCGAGGCGTCGATGCGGTTGACGGTCGCGGGCTGCGGCATGTCGGGGGGCGTGATGTCCGTCCAGGTCGTGCCGCCGTCGCGGGTGATGTGCACGCGGCCGTCGTTGGATCCGGTCCAGAGGACCCCCGCGTCGTGGGGCGATTCGGCGATCTGCAGCAGCGACGAGTAGATCTCGACGCCGGTGACGTCGGGAGTGATCGGGCCGCCGGCCTGGCCGAACTTGCTCGTGTCGTTGCCGGTGAGGTCGGGCGAAATGACCGCCCAGCTGCCGCCCTGGTCGCGGCTGACCGCCACATACTGCGAGCCGTGATAGAGCACGTCCGGGTCGTGGCGCGAGAAGAGCACCGGCGCGTTCCACTGGATCCGGTAGCGGAGTTCGCGCTCGGGGGCGCCGTCCTGCCGCTCGGGGTAGGGGCGGATCTGGCGGAACTGCTCGGTGCGGCGGTTGTAGCGCGCGAGGCGGCCGCCGAAGCATCCCGAAACGACGATGGCCGGGTCCAGCGGATGAACCGTGACCGGTCCCGTCTCGCACCCGCCGTGCGACTGCCAGTGCTGGAGGTGGATCCCGGTGCCGGTCGCCGAGCTCGGCAGCGACAGCGTTGAGTTGTCCTGCTGCGAACCGTACACGCGGTAGGGGAACTGGTTGTCGACGGTGACGGAATACATCTCCGCCGTCGGCTGGTTGAACTGGGACGACCACGTCCGCCCACCGTCGACGGTCACCACCACGCCGCCGTCGTTCCCCTGCACCATGACCGCCGGGTTGTCGGGCGAGATCCACAGGTCGTGGTGGTCCGAATGCGGCATGGCGATCCGCTCGAAGGTCTCCGCACCGTCGGTCGACCGGAAAAACCCGCCGCCCGCAACATACACGACGTCAGGGTCGGTCGGATCGGCAAAGATGTTGTAGAAGTACCAGGGGCGGCCGAGCAGGCGCGGGTCGTCGCTGACCAGCGTCCAGCTGTCCCCGCCGTTGAGCGTGCGATAGATCCCCGATCCCGGCGCGGCCTCGATGATCGCGTAGAGCCGGGACGGGTCGGAGCGGCCTTGAGCGATCCCGATCTTGCCGATCAGCTCCGACGGGAGGCCCCCGGCGAGCTTCTCCCAGCTGTCGCCACCGTCGCGGCTGCGGTAGATGCCGCCTTCACGGGCGCCCGAGATCATCGTCCAGGGCTTGCGCTCGGCTCGCCACATGGCGGCGAAGAGCTCGTCCGGGTCGTGCTCGTTCATGAGCAATTCGATCGCCCCGGTCGAGTCCGACACGAAGAGGACATTTTCCCACGACTCCCCGCCGTCGCGGGTTCGGTAGACGCCGCGCTCCGGGTTCGGGCCGAAGGGGTGGCCGGTGGCGGCGAGGTAGGCGACGTCGGGATCGTCCGGGTGGATGCGGATGCGGCCGATCTGGCCGGCTTCGCGGAGGCCGAGGTAGCGCCAGGTGGCGCCGTCGTCGTCGGAACGGTACACGCCGCGGCCTGTCGACACGTTGCCGCGGATGGCGTCGGACCCGGTGCCGACGTAGAGGACGTCGGGGTTGGACTGCGCGACCGCGACCGCGCCGATCGAGCCGATGGGGATGCCGTGGTCGGAGATGTTCTCCCAGGCCTGGCCCGCGCTCTCGGTCTTCCAGACGCCGCCGCCGGTGGCGCCGAAGTAGAAGGTGTGCGGCTTGGTGCGGACGCCGGCTACGGTGGTGACGCGGCCGCCCCGGAAGGGGCCCAGTTCGCGAAAGCGAAGGGCCTGGAGTTCGGTCGGGGGGACCTGCCATTGGGCCGGGTCGGAGGGATCGAGGGGGGCTTGCGGCGCGGTTTGCGCGCCGGGGAGGTGGCAGAGGGCGAGCGCGCCCCATGCGAGTCGCCGGGCCAGCCTGGATATGCTATCGGTCATTTCTGCTCTGCCGGATAATCCTCTCGACTTCGCTGTCGATGATCTTCTGTTTGAACCGGAGAATGGCGTCCGCCGCATGTCCCGCCCGCTCTTCGGGCGGCAGGCGTTCCTGGGTGTCCGTGTAGTCTTTCTTGGCCTGTCCGATGAGCCTTGCACGTGTACCTGTCGGGTCACCGTACCAAGCTGCGTACTCGGCCCACGTGATGCCGATTCGTTCCGGCACCTGGTATTCGCTGACACCGGACAGGATCAGGTCGATTACTACCTGCTCGTCTTCAGTTGGTTGCCGCATCGTTCCTCCTTGAGTCACTGCAGGCGATGGATGGGCCAGCCAATTTATCTGGCACTTGTTAGCGAGCCTCGCCGAGCCAAAGCTCATCAACGATCTCGTCCTCGGCGGCGCTGTGGAAGGTAACGGTCGCCCAGTCCCTGTCCTCCGCAGCTTCCGGAAAGTGCCAGATGCCTTCGGGGACAATGTCCCAGTGGCGGGCGAGATCGGTGGTGTCGGTGACGGGGCCGTTGCGGTGCGCGGATCGCTTGGCGCCCGGACTGCCGATCGCCCTCGCCCGCAACCCCTCCGGGCCACCGCCGGGCACTCCCTGGTGAATGGCGCCCCTGCCGCGATACGAAACCAGGCGCTGCACACTGTTGCTGTGCCGCTCAGGTACGGCCATCCGCTTGCCGCGTCGCAACAGGAAGAGTCGGCATAGTCGGACCTGGTCGTTTGGCGCGTCGTCGGCGAAGAGCTCGATCGGAATCGTGCGGGCAGCGTGAGGTGGATCCGGCCGTTTCCGTAACGCCGCGTCCAGCTGCGCGAAGCCCGCGTCCAACACGGCGCGCACGGCCGGGTCCGCGAAGACGCGCTCGTGCAATCGTCGCAGCAGGGGGAGGGATTGCCGGTCGGGCTTCACATCACCGGCGCATGAGGTCGCGCGGCATCCCCGCCGCCGTGAAGTTGGGCTCGACACGGGGACGGCACGGCTGGTACTCGAGCGACCCGCACTCGGGCGGCGGCGCGGTCGCCGCTATGCCCGGCACGACCGGCAGCTCCAGACGGGACGGATGGTCAGCCGAATGGTACACGGTGTTGATCCCCGGCAGGTTGATCGGCAGGGGGCCCCAGTCGGTCGCCGGCGTCGGGCTCGGCGCCAGGATTGCCAACTCGGCGGTGTGGCCGGCCCGGAACACATGGCCCACCTCGGGCAGCGAGATCACGAACTCGTACACCTCGCCCGGCACCAGCGGTTCGGACCGGTCGTGCGGGTGATGCGTCCAGTGTTCGGACGACAGCTCCGGGTCGATCGCCCGGTGCGACGCCCGCAGGAAGGCGCGCTGCAGGTACAGCGTCTCGCCCTCGGGGCCGATATCGTGCAACACCACCATGAAGTCAGTGTCTTCCGCCTGTGCGCTGGCATGCAGAACCAGGCGGGCCGACCCCAGGATCGGCACGTCTTCCTCGAACGGCGCGGTGCGGTAGATCAGCGACCCGAGCGGTGCCGGCGGGATCGCGAACATGTCGTTGTTCCCGACCAGTTCGGTGCCCATCGGGTACACGTAGGTGAGCTCGCCGGTCTGTCCGTCTCCGAGGGCGGCGGTGCTGAGCGAGCCGTCGGCCCCGAGGTTGAAGGTGCGCCGCTCGGTCCCGGCGATGGGCCAGTCCGCAAAGGTCTCCACCCAGTTGGGCTTCAGCTCGCCGTCGGCCATACCCGTCTCGAAGAGCACCGTTACATCCGGCTCGTCCTCGATCCCGTTCTCCTCGCCCTTCAGCCAGCGGTTCATCCACCTCAGCACCTGCTCGTGCGCCAGTGCGTTGCCGCCCACCCCGTGGCCGCCGTTCAGCAGGATCAGCTTGCGCGGCCCCTGCAACTGCTCGTATAGCCTGGGTCCGCCCATCGCGGTCTGCTGGTCCTGGTAACCCTGGATGATCATCATCGGGACCTCGACCTGGTCCGCGTAGCTCTCCGGCGACCGCTCGTTCCAGTACTGGCCGTGGTACTCGTGCTCCATGGCTTCCGGGAAGGCATCGTTGCGCGGCTGGGCTGCCTGCACCGCCACGCAGTGGGTGTCGCCGGCTCCGACCCGCAGCGCCACCCCGACCTCCTCGATCCACGGCTGGGCCATCTCGCCCCACCAGGCGGAGAAGCCCACGTTGAAGATCCCGCCGGGCCTGAACGCTTCACGGTAGATGGACGCGGTCAGTCCGCCCGCCGCCAGAGCCTTCAGTTGCTCTGGGCGCTGTGCCGCCACGAAGAACTGGGTGTGGCCGGGGTACGAGACGCCGTACATCCCCACATTGCCGTCGCTCCAGGGGCGCGCGGCCAGCCATTCGACCAGCGCGGCGCCGTCCGGCCCCTGCTGCGGGTGGAAGAGGCTGAAGGTGGCGCCCTCCGAACATCCGCTCCCGCGCACGTTCGCTCCGACCACGGCGTAGCCGTTGCGCACAGCCGTCTGGAACCAGGCGTTCGTGGCGATGTCGGCGCCGCTGCTCTCATAGGCGTCGTAGTCGAGGATGACCGGGTACTGCCCATCCTCCGCCGGCCGGTAGGAGATGTAGGCCAGGCGCACGCCATCGGGCATCGGTGCGTATCCGATCTCGCGGAAGACCCCGTCCATCCCCTCGACCTGGAGCGCCTCGGCGGAGACGATCTCGGCCATGCCCCCGCCGCTGACCACAGCCGACGCTTCCGTTGCGGGGACATCCGCATCGGGCGCTCCTCCACCCGAATCGCACGCCGCCAGCGCGGCGATTGCCGCCACCGGGAGAATCGCGCTCAACCCACGACGCCTGGCTCGCACATACATGATCAACCTCCCCATACCTGCTGGTAGACTCGGAGCCAGTTGGCTCCCATTGCCTTGCGCACCTCCTCGTCGCTCCACCCGCGCCGGCGGAGCCCGTCGATGAGGTTCGGCGCCTCGGCGATGCTCTCGAAGCCGCGAATGAAGCGCCACGGCTCGCTCACCATATCCGCGGTTATGATTTCGGCGTTGATTCCGCCGCCGTACGGGATCTCCATCCCTCCGACGAAGTCGGTGCCGAGACCGACGTGGTCCACGCCCACGCGGTTCTTGATGTAATCGTACTGGTCCACGTGCTCCTCGATGCCCACATGCGGCGTTGCCCCGGTATTCCCTCGCTCCCGCACATGGAAGTCGTTGACGGCCGTGATGCCGATGACGCCGCCAGTGCCGGCGATGGCGTCGATCACCCGGTCGCTGATGCAGCGGTAGTTGTCAGCGATGGCGGCCACGTTGGTATGGCTGCAGATGACCGGCACGCCATCCGAGATGGCAATCGCGTCGAGGGTCGTCTGCTCTCCGGTGTGACCGCCCACGTCGAGTATGATTCCCAGCGAGTGCATCTCTTCCACCAGGCGCTGGCCGGCGCGCGTGAGTGGGCCGTGGGGCTCCAGGCACCCCGCGCCGAACGCGTTGGTGACGTTGTAGCAGAGCCCGACCTGGCGGAGCCCGATCTCCTGGAATGCCCGGAGCGATGTCCTCGCATTGCCGATCGGGGAGTTGAAGGAATCGCCGAGGACGGTCGCCGACTGCCAGCAGAAGACGTTGGAGACGACACCCGCCGCATGCGCGGCACGGATGTCGGCCACGGATTTGGCCAGGATCACCTCGTCCGCGTACTCGTCGAAGAAGTGTAGCAGCGCCGAGAAGCTGGCCATGTCCGACGGTCCGCTGGCGACGCCGCAGTGGACGCCGCCCTCCTGCATGCCGCGCAGGTGCGACAGGCGCATTGCGCCGGCGAAGAGCCCATCGACCACGATGTCGTCCTGGGTCAGGGGTCCTGCCGGTGGGCGGGCCGCAGCCTCAGCGCCGGCCACATCCGTCCGCAATGCACCGCCCAGGCCCGCAACCCCCGGAACCACTCCAGCCGCCGCCAGCCCCTTAACGAAGTCACGCCGTTTCATGATGTCTCCTTCACCCGCTCGGCCGCGCGCTGCCAGATCGCGTCGAACATAGGTTCGGTGAGGCGGCCGGTAAACGTGTTCTGCTGGCTGGGGTGATACGAGGCGAGCACCGTGACGCTCCCCAGATCGACCTCGACTCCGTGACCGAACTTCGGGCGCGGACGAGGAATGAACACGCCACGGTCGGCGAGCATGCCGAGCATCACGCTGAAAGCAAAGCCACCGAGCGAGACGATCGCGCGCAGGCCGGGCCAGAGCAGGTCGATCTCGCGGCGCAGAAAGGGCGCGCATCGGTCTCGCTCGCCTGTCGTCGGCCGATTGCGGGGGGGCGCGCACCGGACTCCGGCGGTCACGTACGCGCCCGTCAGCGCCAGCCCGTCACCCCGGTCCCGGCTGAGCGCCTGATTCGCGAATCCGGCCTTGTGCATCGCCCGGTACAACCAGTCGCCCGAACGGTCTCCGGTGAACATCCGCCCGGTCCGATTGGCCCCATGGGCGGCGGGCGCAAGGCCGACCACCAGCACCGACGCCGCCGGATCTCCGAACCCCGGTACCGGCCTGCCCCAGTAGTCATCGTCCCGAAAGGCGGCCCGCTTCTCGGCGGCGGTCTTCTCTCGCCAGGCGACCAGGCGCGGGCACCGGCGGCACGCGACCACCTCCTCGCGCATCGCACGCAACCCCGCCTTCCGGTCCACGCTGCGCGTCCCCTACCCCGCGCCCTCGGCGTACGCCTTCACGGCATCGAGGTCCGCGGCGATCGCCTTCGCAATCACCCCCTTCATCAGCGGCGTGACGAATCTCGCAAGGAGCTTGTGGGGCCGCGCCTCCATCACCAGATCCAGCCGCGTCCCCCGGCCATCGGCGCCCGCCTCGACCGTGAACGTCGTGTCCCAGATCGTGCCGCCCTGGTCCGACACGAACCGGACGTGCTCGTCGGGAACGTACTCGGTCACCTCCAACACCGTGCTCGCCTTCCTGCCCCCCATGATCCGCGTTTCCCGGAAGCGGGCCCCGACCCCCGTCCTCACGTCCGACAGGAACTCCACCTTCTCGATGTGCGGCACGGCCCTGGAAAAGTTGGTGATGTCGGCGATGGTCGAGAAGACCACGCCGATCGGAGCGTCGATGGTCCGGCTGATTTCGGTGCGTGTCATGGCGCGCGGGTGTCTTTCCTGGTCGGTGGTGGATGTCGCTGCTTGCGCTGGTCGGGCCGCCTCGGTAGATATCGGCCCGCTCATCATACCCGCCCACCCTGCCGCCAAGCCACCTTCCATGACCGCAGCCTATTTCTCGCCTCGCACCTTCGGCTTCCTCAGCGAACTGGCCGCCAACAACAACCGCGAGTGGTTCCTGGCCAACAAGCCGCGGTACGAGGCGGATGTCAAAGAGCCCGCGCTCCGCTTCATCAACGATTTCTCAGCACCGCTCAAGAAGATCAGCCCCCACTTCCGCGCCGACCCCAGGGCGAACGGCGGCTCGCTCTTCCGGATCTACCGCGACACCCGCTTCTCGAAGGACAAGACTCCATACAAGACCGCCACCGGCATCCAGTTCAGGCACGAGGCGGGCCGCGACGCCCATGCGCCCGGCTTCTACCTGCACATCCAGCCCGGGCAGTGCTTCATGGGTTGCGGCTCGTGGCACCCCGGCGGGCCGGCGCTGCGGCAGATCCGGGAGTCGATCGACGAGGATCCCGAGGCCTGGAAGCGGGCGTCGCACGGCGCACGTTTTCGCAAGACCTTCGAGCTTGCGGGCGATTCGCTGATCCGGGCGCCGAAGGGCTTCAGCGTGGATCATCCGCTGATCGAGGACCTGCGGCGGAAGGATTTCATCGCGGTCGTTCAGCTGGCCGAGGAGGACCTGATGTCTGATGACTTTCTGGGCCGGTTCGCCGGGCTGTGCCGGACGGCGGCGCCCTTCCAGCGATGGCTGTGCAGGGCGACCGGGGTACCGTACTGAGGGAGTGGGCGCGCCCCGCTATCCTCCAGCCGGATCGACCAGCGTCGCCGTGACGATGTAGTCCATTTCCGGGAAGCTCTCCTCAAGATACGCATTGCCCCGCGCCGCAATGTTCTGCGAGATGGGGCCGTTGCCCCCCCGGTCCGCGATCTCGCCGTACCCGGAATGGAGCTGGTCGACCACATCCATCCCCTCGATCACCGTGCCGACGGGCGCGAACCCGTCCATGTCGAGGAGGGTGTTGTCGACCAGGTTGATGAAGAGCTGGGTCGTGCGGCTGTTGCGGCCGGCCATCGCAAAGGTGACCGCGCCCCGGGTGTTGGACGCCATGACCGGATCGTCCCGGATGGGCGCATTCGTCCACCTCACCTGAACCTGCGGCTCCCCGTGCATCCCGAACTGCGCCATGAAGCCCTCCATGACCCGGTAGAAGCGGACCCCGTCGTAGAATCCGTTGCTGACCAGGTTGTAGAGACGGTCGACGCCGTTGGGAGCCTGTGACCGCGCCACCGCGACGACAAAGTCGCCCTTCGTCGTCTCGAAGCGCACATGGAACGACTCCGGGGCGGTCTCCACGAGCTGGTCCGGGAAGTACAGCGCCCGGTTGGCGGGCAAGTCTGCGTCGTCGACGGTCTCGCCGCTGTCGCCACCGCAGCTTGCCAGCAGGATGATTGCGCCGGGGATGAGCGCCGCGCCGACCGCGACTTGTGTCCTTCTTGTCATAGTGTAGCTGTCTTTCGATCTGGATTGGGAAACCGCGCTTCTGGAACGCTCCCGCGAATCGCACTGTAATGCGCACATTACGAAATGTAACGTTCTCCGTACATTTCGGCTTCAATGGAACGCTGTCCTTGCCACCGCCCGTCCGCAAGATGACCCATTCAGCCATGGATGTGCCCCACACTATCCTC
Organism: Gemmatimonadota bacterium; assembly: GCA_022826565.1. Taxonomy (GTDB): domain Bacteria; phylum Gemmatimonadota; class Gemmatimonadetes; order Longimicrobiales; family Gaopeijiaceae; genus Bin94. Next base: position 38,786 of record JAJDUP010000012.1, read on the forward strand.
ATCTTTCGTCTACGCTCGAACCGCCTCGGCGTCGGTGGACCCGCGACTCGCGTTTAGCACGACAAGACGGTACGATATAGTCGGAGCCCTGGACATCCTGTCCAGAAAGGAATAGGAGTGGGTACGTGATTCTGGAATCGATCCCGACCTCGATACAGGTTCTCGCTGGCTTCACTGCCATCTCGGGTGCCGGATGGGCGTGGTTCGTGCGCCCCCGGATCGCGGGGATGGTTGCCGAAGCCGTCGGCGAGAACCGGAAGGAATTCGCCGAAGCCATGGGCGAGAACCGGAAGGCACTCGCCGTAACCATGGGCGAGAACCGGAAGGCACTCGCCGTAACCATGAACGAGAACCGGAAGGCACTCGCCGTAGCCATGGACGAGAACCGGAAGGAGGTTGCCAGATTCCACAAGGGGCTGTCACGGGAAATCGCCGAGACCCGCAAGGACCTCACGGAACAGCTCCAGGTAACCCGAAGGGAACTGTCCGAAGATATCGCTGCAAACCGGAATTCCATCTCCCGGAATCGCGATTTGATCGACAGCCTCCACCGAGACCTCTCCCAGGAGATCGCCGACAATCGCGATTCTATCGACACCCTCCGGCGGGACCTCTCCCAGGAGATCGGCCGCAATCGCGATTCGATCACGGCTACGCGTGACCTGGTCTCCACTGCCCGCGTCGAAACACGAGATCTCCTTGCCGAAATGCGCAACGAGAATCACCAGGCCCATGAAGCGATCGGAGAGCGAATCAATGGACTTCAGCTCCACATTACCCAGGAGTCCACGGCTCTTCGGACGAAGATCGGTGACCTGAAGTCGGACACGGCGAAGCTGGCGGGGGCAGTGGAAGTGCTGACAACAGCCACGCGAGGCTCCAACTCCGCCTGAGCGGACCCAAGGCGGGACGCAGGGGTAACGAAGACCAGGCAGGAATGCTGTATCTTGACTCTTCAGCCCCACCGGTTCGCAATCTGGAGAAGACGGAATGCACGGAAACCGCCGCGCTTCTATTTCAAGTGGCGCCGTTGCTGCGTTGGTCGCGCTCGCCTGCGGCGGTGATTCCACCCCCACGCAACCCACCGGCACCCCCAACCTCCGCCCCACCGCCGCCTTCAGCGCCGATGTGACCGAGGGCTCCGCGCCCCTCGAGGTCCGCTTCGACGCCAGCGCCTCGAGCGACCCGGACGGCACCATCGTCAGCTACGAGTGGACGTTCGGCGACGGCAACACCGGGACCGGCCAGACCACCACGCACACCTACGCGGACGCCGGATCCTACACGCCCCGCCTCACCGTGACCGACGAGCGCGGGGCGTCCCATTCGCAGAACGGCGCTCCCATAACGGTCAACAGCCCTCCCGGTACCGGCGAGAACGAGATCGCGGGGGTGGTCTGGCACGACGCCGATGCCGACGGCGTGCGCGACGACGACGAGGAAACCATCCCGGCCATGGTGGTATTCCTCGACGAGAACGACGACGGCGTGCGCGATTCCACCGAGGTCACGGCCGTCACCAACGACAATGGCGAGTACATCTTCGAGGGGCTGGACGCGAACCGCTCCTACACGGTCACGCAGGAACTCGGCATCGGCTGGACCAACACCGCGCCGGGGCACACCGCCGCCGAGGCCCGCGTCCCGGGTGTCTCCGAACCGGCGGCGCCCGCCACAGCCGCGATCATCGGCGGCGAGGAGGCCACCCCCGGCGAGTTCCCCTTCCAGGTCGCGCTGGTCACCGCCTTGAGCCGGTTCCAGTTCTGCGGCGGCACCTTCATCGACGGTGACTGGGTAATGACGGCCGCCCATTGCGTCGACGGCGGGGCGGATCCGGAGAACATCAAGGTGCTCGCCGGGGCCCACAACAAGCTCACGGACGGGGAAGTCATCGACGTCGAGCGCGTCTACATCCACCCGGCCTATGCCTCCCAGGCCTCGATCTCCAGCGACATCGCCCTCCTTAAACTGAGCGGCGAGCACATGTATCCCCGCATCGAGCTGCTGACGCCCGAGCGCCTCGACCTGTCGAAACCCGGCACGACCGCGACCACCATCGGGTGGGGCCTGACCTCCGACGGCGGCCAGTCGTCCGACGTCCTCAAGAAGCTCGACGCCGAGATCATCTCCAACGATGAGTGCAAGACGCACCTGGGCGACAACATCCTGGACAGCACGATCTGCGCGGGGAAGCTCGGTTCCAGCGAATCGATCTGCAACGGCGACTCCGGCGGGCCGCTGATGATCCCCTATCGCGGCCGCTGGATGCAGGTCGGGATCACCAGCTTCGGCACGAACGTCTGCTATCAGCCGACTGCGTTCGCACGCGTGTCGTCACTTGTGGACTAACCGTTCGGCGTGATCCACCCCGAGTTGTCGGGGTCGGTGGTTGTGGACTGGAGCGGGGGCGCGATGACCGCCGAGGTGAACTTCGGGAACTTCCGGTAGGGGCGTCGGCAAAGGCGGTGTTTTCCGCCACTTGCGTCCGGTCCGCTACCGGTAACATCATGCACAAGCGTCGGGTATGATTAGGGGCATGCTGACGCACTGTTTACTGGACCGACTGACATAAAGGCAGGGACCATGAATACAAGGGCCATCAAATTCGCTTGTCACCCCGTGCTGCGGCTGAGCCTCCTGACCGGAGCCGCACTGCTTCTCGCCGGATGTGAAGCGCTGACGCTGGACAGGGAACCCGAAGTCGCCCACGTGGAACTCGACAGCCCCGATGTGAGCCGTCTCACGCTGGTTACTTCACAGTGGTTCATCGAGATCGAGGATCCGGAGTGTGAGATCCCTGGGGACCCCGGTTGCCCCCGCCGGATCCAGCTCGTGGAAGCTGACACAAACACTGTGTCACTCCCGTTCATGGAATCGTATCCCTTCACTTTCCGGCTCCAATTCTATGCCGAGGCCTATACCAACCCTCCCGTCGAGGCCAACGTTGCCATGAAGGTGCACCTGGACGACGAGGAATGGTACAACGACGCCCGCCTCCTGGTGACCATGAACTCCGACGGTGAGCAGGAGAAGATGACCTTCCAGTATCAGTACCACCTTCGTCAGCTTCCCGGCGGTTGATCGAAGAGCGACGCCCGGCGCGTGCTCGTGTCCGCTGGCGGCTGGCGGCGCCGCTTCACTGGCTTCTGTTTGCCTGGGCCTGCCAGCCTCAACCACCGCTAAGCGAAACCGAACCGGGACTGCCGTTGCCCGGCTTGAGCGAGGCAGAACTGGATGTGTTCGCACGGGGCCAGGCTTTGTTCAACCGGCCCTTCTCGCCCGAAGAAGGGCTCGGCCCCCTGTTCAATCAGGACCGCTGCGGCTCCTGCCATGACCTGCCCACCAGTGGCGGACACGGGGCCGAACCGGTCGTCAAGGTCAGCCGCTTCGATCCGGTCGAGGGATGCAGCACGCTCAGCGAACACGGCGGCGATCTTCTGCAGCAGGTCGTCACCCAGTCTGGGCGCGCGGCCGGGTTGACGATCGAGACGATCCCGGAGGGGGCGACGGCGGTTGCCGAGATCCGTGCTCCCGCCGTGTACGGACTGGGTCTCGCAGCACGCATCGGTGAAGACAAGATCCTGCGGCGCGCCGACCCGGACGACGATGACGGGGACGGAATCTCCGGCCGTCCCAACCTTGACGCGGCCGGCAGGGTCGGCCGGTTCGGACGCAAGGCCCAGCACGCCACGCTACACGGCTTCATCGAGGAAGCGCTGCGCCTCGAGATGGGGATTACGACCCCGGAAAACCCGGCAGAGGAGCGCCGACAGGGACTTGATTTGCCCGCGGGAGCCGACATCGCTCCCGATCCCGAGGCTACCGAAGAGCAATTGCGCCTCCTGGTGGACTACATCGATCTGCTCGCGCCACCCCGGCGCCGGCTTCCGGAGGACCCCGAAGCCCTGGCCGACATCGAAGAAGGCGAACGCATCTTCGCTTTCATGGGATGCGACGCCTGCCACACCCCTTCCTTCACCGTTGGCTCCGCCGAATCACCGGTGTTCGCCAACAGGCGCTTCCGCCTCTACTCCGACTTGCTCCTGCACGACATGGGACCAGAACTGGCCAGCACCTGTTCGGTCGGCACCACGCCCTCGGAGTGGAAGACAGCCCGTCTTGTCGGCCTTGGCTACCGCTCGGAGTTCCTGCACGACGGACGCGTCCAGCGAATCCAGGACGCGATAGAGCTGCACGGCGGCGAAGGGGCCGCGTCGCGCGAGGTCTTTCGTCGGCTCAATCCGCAGGCACGCGCCCAGGTTCTCGCTTTTCTGCGCTCGTTGTAACGGCATGCGTCGGCCGCGCCTGGGATCGACTCACCCCACCTGTGCGGGACAATGACCACCCCACTTGGATGGACGTCCCCACCCGGGCCGTTCAGGGTCCATCAGTTCGTCGAACACAACCCGCATCAGCCCCTTGCGGTGCAGATCGACCAGGCGATGTCCTTCAAGAAAGAGTTCGGCAAAGCGCTCGTGGACGAGGATTTCCTGCATCGTGAAGAAGTCCCCGGGCACAGCGTAGCCCGGTAGGCCCACGTCGCCACGCAACTCATTGAGAATGGCGGTCGCACCTGCGTATTCCCGCCGGTTCACGAGGGCCTCGGCAAGAATCAGACGCATGAGATCGTAGTGCACCAGCGGAATGTGATCGGAAGCCACCACATATTTCCGCTGATCGTAGTGGGGAGTCTGCTCGTCGCTTCCCAGCGCGCCGGAATGAAATACGGGAAGGCGCCGATCCGCGAGCCCGCTTGATGGATCGACCAGGAAGCTCGAACCTCCGGCTTCAGCTATTCCCTCCCACCATTGGTACATGAGGCCCACGCTCCTGTCGACGGACATTCGTTCGTAGACCGCGTTGACATGCGAAGAAGGGAAAACGGCGTCGTGTGAGAACCCCTGCGGAATCGCAGCCGCATCCGACGCCGCGCCTGCCCACTCCAGGAGCATGGCTCGGGCCTGGGCCCTTGCAGCCACGGCCGCCGCTTCATAGTCCGACCGCTGCGCCGCCCGAGCCACAGCTATCGCCCTTGTCAGCGTCTGCTCGGCGGCGTCGAGCAAATCCCGATCACTCAACAGTCTACCGTCTTCGGCAACGCTGCAAAACGTCATGCCCCTGTACAGATTGACCAGGCCAGAGGCCAGGAGTACCTGCGCCGTCAGTGCACTGGCCTCTGCCTCGGAGTCTCCCAGCACACGCTTGAACCGCTCCTCGGCTAGCCTGGCAGCGCCGCTCGCTCTAGCCCAGCGGGAGCCGATCCGGTCCATCGCCATTCCCCGGGTCTCATCGATCCGGCCCAGGTCGACGGCGTTGAATACTGACGAGGTGTCGGTGCTCTGCAGCACATCCGCAAGCAGGGCCTGCAGGACAACCCAGTAGTCGACCTCCTCGTAGACCGCGCCCTCGACACCGTTGGCTACGGCGGCCAGATCGTTGTCCAGGTCGTCGGAGGTCAGGCGATTGGGGTCGGAAACGGTCAGCACATCGCCGCAGGCGCCAAGGTACAGCATTACGGTCACCAGCCAACCGAATCGTATCACCCCTTCAAGCCTGGCCATGCCGCACCCTGTTGCAGGAACGCGATGGGCGCGACCCCCATCCCGGCGGGTCGCGCCCATCTACTATCACCGCGAGAACATTCCCGCGGTCGACGACTCTATGCTCTTGGCAGACACCTCTGGAGCAGGTCGTCGTTGATGTTCGGGTTGTATACCGCTTCAGCTGACGTCAGCGGGAACTTGGTCGGACGCCCGACTCCAAGCCGCTCCGGATCGTTCAGCGCCTCGAAGACATCACGCACGAGACCGTTGCGATGCAGGTCGATCATGCGATGTCCTTCCATGAAGTGCTCCGCAAACCGTTCCCACAGGACGATCTCACCCATCGTGACCGGATCCGCTGGAACCTCGTGGCCCGGCAGTCCTACCGCCGCGCGCAGCTGATTGAGGATCCCGGTCGCGCCAGCGAAGTCACCGCTTCTGGCCATCGCTTCGGCGATAATCAACTGCATCCCGTCCGAGTGCAGCATCGGGATATCGTCGGTTTCGGCGTTGTACTTCCACTGGCTGTAGTGGGGCGTCTCGTTGTCGGTCGCCACTTCGCCGTCGAAGTACACCGGAAGCCGCATGTCGGGCATTCCGCTGAGCGGGTCAGCCATGTGGCCCGGCTCGTCGCTCTTTGTGATCAGCGGCCACCACTTGTGCAACAGGCCCGCGGCCTCGTTGTAGTTCTTGGTGGTCACCAACACGATCCAGTTGATGCTCTCCTGGTTGAAGATCGCGTCGTACGAGAACCCGGCCGGGACGGCCGAAGCGTCCGCGACGGCACCCGCCCAGTCGCCGAGCATCATGCGTGTCTGCGCCCTTCCGGCGGTCGCGGCCAGGGCATAGTCCTGTCGACCCGCGGACTGCGCGGTCCCGATGGCAGTCGTGAGCTTGCGCTCGGCCTGCTCCAGCATCTGCATGTCGGTTACGACGTTGCCGGTTGGCTCGGCCACGGATTCGCAGAACGTCATTCCGTTCAACATGTCCGCCAGACCACCGCCCAGCTGCACTTGCGCGGTGAGCGGACTGGACGCGCCTTCGGCGTCACCCAGCACCCGCTTGAACCGCGCTTCGGCATCCACCGCAAACCACTGGGCCCTCAGCCATGCGGACTGAGTGCCGCCAAGGGTGTTACGGGTGTAGTCCATCCGTCCGTGGTCGGTATCGTCGTAGCCGGACCAGGTTCCGGTGTGCTGGTACACATCGGCCAGCAAGGCTTGATAGACCACCCAGTTGTCCATCAGCTCGTGTACGGCACCTTCGACACCGTTGGCAACCGCGGGCAGTGCGCTATCCAGGTCGTCCGCCGTGTAGCGCTGCGGGTCGGACACCGTCAGAATATCGCACGCACCGAGAGCCAGGACGCCGACGGCGACTGCAGTCAAACCCCTGAGTTTTGACGTGTTCATGGTTAGCCTCCCCTAGAATCTTGTCTTGAACGACAGCTGGAACCGCCTCGGTTGTGGCATCCCGAGGAACGGTGACGTGCTGAAGTCGTCGCCGCCCCTGTACTGCTGGTTCGGGTCGGGGCAGTGGCAGTCGTCCCACCAGTGGAGGTTGTAGCCCGACAGGGTCAGCGACGAGCGGCCCAGTCCGATGGAGCCCATCAGATCCTGCGGGAGCACGTAGGAGACGGACAACTCCTGCAGTCGGAGGTGATCCCTCTTGTCGATCGGGTACAGGAGGCGGAACATGTCGAGAAGCGAGTCGCTGGCGGGCGTCCGCTCGCCACCAGGACCCAGGAGCTCGAGGTATTCGTCGTACGCCAACTGCCGTACACCATAGCCCCTGTCGGAGTTGCTCATGACCGCACCCCATTCACCACGGAACTGCAGGGCCACTCGCAGAGACTGGCCGATCGCAAAGTCGTGGAACATGGATGCCAGTTGTTCCGGCTGTCCGTTGCCGACATAGGTAAGGTAGGACGAGCGGCTGTGCCTGCGGGTAGTCGGATCCCAACCGGTGATCACGCGGCTGCGCACCTCGAAAATCGGGAGGCCCACGTACAACCCACCGAGACGCCGGTGATGGTTCCAGCCGGTCAACTGCCCATTGGCGTCGTACACCGCCAGCGAGTCATCGACAGCCGTCTCTCCGAGATCCAGGATCTCGTTGTCAATCCACTCGAAGTTGGCGCCCGCCGACCAGCGGAAGTTGCTCTGGTCGATGATCGTGGTGTTCACGGCGAGCTCAACGCCCCTGTTCAGGATCTCTCCCACGTTCTCGAGGCGACTCGAGCTGAAGCCTTCACTCGGAGGCAATGCGATTCCAAGCAGGGCGTTCTGCGTCACAGCGTGCCAATACGTAGCGTCCACGCCGATCTTGTCGTTCCACACGCCCATTTCCAGACCGGCCTCGTACTCGATCTTGTTCTCCGGTTCGAGGTCGGCGTTGCCCGGATTGCTCGGACGCACACCGGCGAGATCTTCCAGCACCGTGTTGGGCACGTAGGTCTGGAACTGCGCAAAGGCGCCGGGCGCCTTGCCGGCCATGCCTACCGCAGCCCGAACCTTCGCGCTGCTCACCCCTGGGAGCAGGCCGCCGGGCAGATTGTACGCCGCGTCGACCTTCGGGTAGAACTGGAAGCCGTAGTTGACTCCGAAGGCGCTGTTCCCATCCATGCGAACCGCAGCGGTCACGAAGAGATTGTCGAAGTCGAACCGGTTCTGCACAAAGGCACCGATGTTGACTTCCTCGAAGAAGGTCTCGCCGGCGAACGTCCGCGCGGCACCGGAGACAGTCGTCACACCCTCACCGGCATAGTCCTTACCGGTCGCCATGGATGTCGAGATGATGTCCCAGTATCCCTGGGAACCGAAGGCGAGCGTTCCGCCCAGGCCACCCATGAAGGGCATGTTCCAGTCGAGGTTGCCGATATACTCGGCCGTGAACTTCCGCGCCTGCCGGTACCCGATGTTCCGCTCGCCATTCCTGCCGATATACGTGTAGTGGCGGCCGAAGGGCATCCATCTGGTCTTCTGGTCGGCGACCGCGTCGAGACCGAAGGTGGCCCGGTGGGTGAAGTTGGGGAGCGGGTTGTAGTTCAGGTTGATCGATCCCGTCCACCGGTCGGCGTCCGAGAACGTCTCAAGGGCCTGTGCATCGGCCACGTTGACGTCCAGGCCGCCGCCGTACGGTTCGTCGGCCGTTGCGTTCAGCGGGTTGGTCAGGAGCGCGTTGGTGTAGATCCCGAGCCAGTTGTTACCCGACTGCACCGCCCAGATGCGGTTCCTGACGTATCCGGAGGTCACGCCAACCGTCAGGTTTTCGCCTGCCGTCCAGTTCAGGTTGACGCGCAGGTTGGCCTTCTTCTGATCGTTGGGCTTGATCGAGCCTTCCTCGTAGGCGAAACCGCCGGACACGAAGTAGGTGATCTCTTCCCCACCGCCGTCGACGGTCAGGTCGTAGCTGTTGATCAGGCCCTTCTCGATCAGCGTCTCATTCGGATCCCACGCAACCGTCCCGTCCGGGCCGCGGAAGTTGTCCCGCAGGCTGGTCGGGAAGTTCTTTCTGTGCTCGTTGAATCCGGTCGTCACGTTCAGCGAGAAGTTGGCCGGACTGTTGCTGCGGCCGCGCTTGGTGAAGATCTGGATCACGCCGCCCGACGCCTCGGAACCGTAGAGCGTCGACGCCGCCGGTCCCTTCAGGACCTCGACGCGGTCGATCTCGTCGGGGTTCAGGTCGGAGAGCCGGTCCTCGCCGGCACCGCCGCTGAAGGCACAGCAGGTGGTCGATCCACCGGCCGAGCTTCCCCACTCGGTCTGGCGCGCGTCCACGCGGACGCCATCGATGTAGATGACGGGACGCTGGCCGAGGCTGAAGGAGTCGGTGCCGCGAATCCGCAGCTCACGTCCCGCTCCCACGCCGCCGACCGTACCGATCGAGCGGACGCCGGGGATCCGGCCCTCGAGGGCCTGACCGAAGCTGGACAGCGGAGTCACTTCCGAGACCGCGGTAACGTCGAGCGACGCCGCCGACGTACCCAGCTTGCGCCGCTCAACCGCACCAGCGGTGCCCGTGACGATGAGCTCGTCCATCGCCACAGCCGAGACTTCCATCTCGAACTGGACGCTGGCGGCTCCGCCGGGCGACACGGTGACTTCCTGCGTCTGTGTCCCGTAGCCGACGTAGGTGGCCTGTACCGTGTAGGTACCCGCGGGAACCCGGTTGATCAGGAAACGGCCGCTGACGTTCGAAAGCCCGCCGAGCGAAGTTTCCAGGATCGAGATCTGGACGCCGTTGATCGGCTGTCCGGTTGTCGCTGCAACGACCTGGCCGGTGACGGTCCCGTCCTGCGCGGCCGCCTGGGCCGGCAGAAGGAATGCCGCCGCGGCCGCCACAGCCAGGAGAGAGGAGAACCTCCCTCCCTTGGTAAGGTGGTAGCGTTGGGTCATGTCGCCTCTCCTTTTTGGAGGTGGGTGACTAATTCGCGGTCGAAGGCCCCGTGCCATTCGCCGCTATCGTTACCGCAGAGCCACTGCGGCAATGTCCAATCCATAACCTTGACATAGTATGGGTCGCGCGCGCGACACGCAATAACGACTTTGCCGGGGTGCGCCGGGGATGCGTCAGAAGATCTCGCCCAGCCCCTGTTCGACCCGTTCGGCCAGCGAGGTGACGGCGAAGGCGACAATGCGGGTCGTCTCGCTTCTGATGTAGTAGGGATCGCGCTCCGCCGCGTCGTCGCGCAGCAGTTCCACGAACCCGAGCAGTTCGCCCGAGTCGTCGAGATAGTCGACGCGCACCAGCGGTCTCGTGGTGGCCATGGCCGGCTCGGCGCCGTAACCCCCGATGGCGAGCTGGTCCACCCGCTCCATGAAGTTGGCGAATCCGGCGTCGGGGGTATCCGAATCCGCCTCGGTCCACTCCCCGGCCTCGGTGCGCGCCATCTCGCGAGTGCCGCCGCCCGGGACCGCGATCCGCACTGTCACGATATCGTCGTCGAGGAAATGGTGCAGCCAGCGCTCGCGGAGCGCGCCTTCCCCGATCCCGAAGGGCCGTGTGAGGTCACCTCCGATAACGTAGCCTGCCCCCGTTGCGGGTTCGACGGCGTAGCGATCCTGTCCGCCGAACGCCGAATCCCCCACCAGCAGCAGGCGCTGCTCGTCGACGAACCGGACTTCGATACGCTCGGCGGCCTCGTCAAGCCCGAAGCGCGCCATCGACTCCGGCGACAATTCGCCCAGGTCGCGGATCACTCTCAACTCGGCCAGTCGGCCCAGGAGGGTGCGCCCCGGGGCTCCGGCCGGGTACTCGAGCGTGTCGGACCGCACCTCGCCGTCGACCTCGATCGTCCAGAGGAAACCGTCGCCGTCGGCGCTGCGAGGCTGCAGTTCGACGGTCTTCTCGGGCGCGGTGTAGTGCACGGAAACCACGTCGGTGGTGTCGCGCTCCCAGATCAGGATCAGCGCATCCTCCTCCACGTAGCTCGTGTCGCGCATCCACGTCAGCAGCGCCCCGATCACCGCGAGAACCAGGAAGACGCCGTGCATCTTCAACGTCTTCACTCCGCATCCCCTTCCACGGCAGCCGGAGACCTGCGCCGGCCGTAGAGCGTGGCGACACCCACCGCAAGCACCAGCGCGGGGGCTCCGAAGATGATGGCGTAGAACCACGTTACGTTCTCGGCCTGGGTGTGCATGATCGGCACATCCTCTTCCGACACCACCTCGCCGGCGAACTCTTCCTCGCCTCCCAGCCAGCGGATCCCGTCGGCGACGACGAACTGGTTCGCGCGAATGGAGACCAGGACCAGGTCGGTGAAGACCTCCGCGTCACCGAACACGAGGGCCCGCAACCCGGCGCGGGAGGCGGCGGACACCTCCTCCTGTTCGGTCTCCGCACCACCCTCCGGATCCTCCGCGTCGTCAGCGGCGGGCTGCTCGACGCCGCCGTCCCCGGTCCACTCCACCGCGGCCACCAGTCCGTAGCTCTCCTTCACCTCGGTCTCGTCGTCGAACCGGAAGTCGCCGTTCAGGTCGGAGTAGCTGGACGGGAGCGAGTTGACGACCAGGCTGGTGCGGCGGCCGGGGACGGTGTCCGGAATCGTGAAGCTGCCGGAGCCGATCATCACGATGTCGCCGCCGGCGCGGCCGACGGTGGTCACGGAAGGGTGGGTAGAGAAGCGGTTCGTGACGATGAAGCGCCGGTCGGCCACGGTCGGCGGGGTGCCGGGCATGAAGCGCTGATCGTCGATGACCATCGGCGGGCTGTAGTCCACGCCCAGATAGTCGCGAAGCTCGTCGATCTGGAAGTCGGAGCGGGATTCCATCGCCAGGAGGAGCGCGCCGCCCCGGTCGAGATACTCCCGCACCGCGTTCATCTCGGCATCGAGGAAGGCGCTCTGCGGCCCCAGGATCATCACCATCGCGGCATCGTCGGGAATCCGGTCGCCCAGGCCCTCGCCGATCCCGATATCCCGCACCTCGTAGTTGAGGATCCCGAGCATCTCGCGCAGCGCTCGCGGCGGCGGACCCTGATCCACTTCCGATTCCATCCCCGGGCGCCAGTCGCGGAGCGACGGTGGCTGGTCCGGTTCGGGCTCGTCCGCGGAGAGCGGGTCGTTGAACTCGCCGTGGCCCTTGGTCATGTAGACGAAGCGACGCGAGCGGTTCAGCTGGAGCAGCGCCTGCTGCACATGGCTGTCGAGGATGCGGAGCCTGCCGCGCGCCTCGTCGAGATCGAGCAGGAAGCCGACGCTCTCGGTCCGGCCGTTCAGGCGCAGGAACAGTTCACCGTCGTTTCGGGCGTTGAAATCCTCGGCCGCGTCCGGGTTCGAGTAGCGGTCGTACTCGGCGATCGTAACCTTGCCCGTGGCCCGCGCCAGCTCGTCCAGATAGTTGCGAACCTCGTCCTTGACCGCATTGACCTCCGGGAAGAAGAGGGCCGTCTCGAGCGTGCCGTCCATGTTGCGCACGATCTCCTGCACCGACTCGCCCGGCGTGGCCGTCTTGAAGTAGCTGAAGTCGGCGGTCTGGTTGAGCGCCGACGTGATGTATCCGACAAACACCAGCGCCGATCCGCCCATCGCCAGGCTCAGTCCGTTCGTGACGGTTTCGCGCACCCGCATGGCGTCGACTTGCGCCGCGCCCGCGCTGCCCCCTCTCGCCAGCGCCCACTGCGCGCCCAGCACGGGCAGCAGCGACCCGGCCAGCAACATGGGGCAGGCCACCAGGAAGAAGCGCCGGAAGCGGATCTCGGTCCGGATCTCTTCGAACTCGATGCCGAGCAGCTCCATGCCGCCCTCGGTGCCGGGAACATAGCCCGCCAGCGCCAGAGCGCACCCCGCGTATCCGAACGCAAACACCGCCTCGACCGACCGCCTGTCGCCTTCGGCACCCCGCCAGATCGCGAAGCGCCAGACCGTGGCCGCGACGACGGCGCCGCTGCCGAGGATGATGAGCGGCAAGTGCAGCCAGGCGATCCCGTCGAGGACCCGGACGGCCGTGAAGACCACGACGAGGCCCGCGAGCAGGAGCCAGGTCAGCCACCCTTGCTTCATTCCCATCGCTTTGCCTCCATGACTTTCGTCGCCGCGAAGAGGAAGAAGTACGTCACCGCCATGTAGTACGCGACGTCGCGCAGGTGGAGCAGGCCGGACAGGAAGCCCGCGAAGTGCCGCCCGTGGATCGCGAAGGCCGCGAAGACCCGCGACAGCGGCGCCCCGACGATCTGCGACAGTTCCCAGAAGAGGAACATCACGCCGGTGATGACCGCGGCGATGGCAGCCGCAACGAGCTGGTGGCGGGTCAGGGAGGTGGCGAAGACCCCGATCGAGAGGACCGCGGAGCCGAGCAGGACCAGGCCGAGGTAGCCGATCAGGATGTGGCCGACCGCGATCTTGCCGTTGACCAGGATGAGCAGCGGGATGTAGAGCGTCGCGACGGTAATGGCCGAGAGGAACGCCAGCGCCGAGAGGAACTTGCCGAGGACGATCTCCCAGTCCCGCACGGGCGAGGTGTCGAGGAGGAGCTGGGTGCCGGTCTGGCGCTCCTCGGCGATGAGGCGGATGGAGAGCGCCACCGCCGCGACCGCCGTGAGTCCACTGGCGTTGTAGAAGAATCCCGCCAGCACCAGCCCGGACAGACGTTCTCCGGCCTCGGGCCCCAGCGCGGTGGCGTAGAAGAACACGCCGTCGAGCAGCAGTACTACCGCGGCCACGATGTACCCCATCGGCGAGCGGACGTAGGTCTGCAGCTCACGCCGAAAGATGATCCCGGTGGCTCGCAGGTTCATGACTTCGCGCCTCCCACCAGGCCGACGAAGACGCGCTCCAGCTCGCGCTCGGCACGGTTCAGCGCGATGACATCGTGCCCGGCCTCGACCAGCGCCCGGCACACTGTCGCCCGCAGGTCGGCGGCGCCCTCGACGCGATAGGTCGCCGGGCCGGCGTCCGCGCCATCGCCATCGCCCCGGCCAGCCGCACTCGCCCGCTCGACCCGCGTCACCCCCTCCACCGCGGCGATCACTGCCTCCGGCGCCTGCGCCGCGCCGCCACCCGCCCGCACCGTCACCGCCATCCGGCGCGACATCATCAGCCGCTCGCTCAACTCGGCCTCGCTCCCCGACGCGACGATCTTGCCGTCGTTGAGGATCAGCAGCCGGTCGCAGGTCTCGCTGATCTCGGGCAGGATGTGGCTCGAGATCAGGATTGTGTGGCGGTCCTTCAGCGCGCGGATCATGCCGCGCATTTCCATGATCTGCACCGGGTCGAGGTCGTGGGTCGGCTCGTCGAGGATCAGGAGGTCGGGCTCGTGGATGATCGCCTGCGCCACGCCGACCCGCTGCCGGTACCCCTGGGAGAGCGTCCGGGTGGGCATGTCGCGCACCTCGCTGATGCGCGCGTACTCCTCGACCTCGGGGACCCGCCTGGCCACCTGCTCCCGCGACATCCCCTTGAGCAGCCCGACGAAGGTCAGGTAGTCGCTGACCGGCATGTCGCCGTAAACGGGAGGCAGCTCCGGCAGGTAGCCCACGCGCTTCCTCACTTCGTGGGGGTCGCGCAGCACGTCGAGCCCGTCGATCGTGACGATCCCGGACGACGGGCGCAGCCCGCACGCAAGGATGCGCAGCAGGGTCGTCTTCCCCACCCCGTTCAGCCCCAGGAAACCCACCGTGTCGCCCCGGTCGATCTCGAAGGAAACCGGGCCGAGGGCACGCTTCCTGCCGTAGTACTTTGTGACGTCGGTCAGCTGGACCATTCGCACCCGCAAGCGCTGAAACCATAGACGCGGCAAACATCTGCCGGGAAAAAACCTAGACGGAGACGGGGAAGGGTCAAGGCTGTGCGGTCCCGTGCGGCGCCCTCGCGGGGTGCCCCCCTCAGCGCGCCAGGTCGAAACGGACGTTGCGAACGCGCCCGGCCGCGAGCACGAACGCGACCGCTCGTCCACTCTCGACCTCGAAGGCGAGTTCGAACCCCCCGACGCCGAACACCGTGCCGCCCGCCCCGTTGCCCGAAGTGTCGCCACGATGCTCCAGCACCCGGTCAACCCCGCTCGGGTGGCGCAGCACCAGGCGGCCCTCCTCGGCAGCAATCACCCACGTCGCCCCGATCTCCCCCGAGTGGTAGGAGCCGGTCAGGGCCGCGAGCACATCGGCCGACACCTCGCCCCCGGCAGTATCCGGCCCCGGTGCCGCGGGCGGAGCCGCCGCCACCTCCGCCTCCTCGGTGAACGCATCCTCCAGCAGGATGTCCTCGACGGCGAGGCTCATCTGCACCGGGTTGGCCATCCCCGCGTTGCAGAGCGCGATCACGGTCGTCCGCTGCTCCGGATAACGGGCGATCATCGTGCGAAACGCCATGAATCCGCCCGCGTGCGACACCCGGTCCAGCCCGCGCCGCCGCTCCACCGAGAGCCCGCGTGCGTAGCGGATCTCCTCGCCGCTCGTCAGCACCCCCCGCTCATACATCCGCTCCGCGAAGCCGGGTACGCCCAGCACGTCGCCGTAGAACGCCCCGTCCCAACGCGCCAGGTCCTCGACCGACGAGTACAGCCCGCCGTCCCCCACCTTGTCGAACGCCATCAGGTAGTTGGTGCGCCAGTCCCCGTCCGGGCCCGCGTCGTAGCTGAACACCCGGTCCCGCACGACCTGCGTAGGGTCGTCGTGGAAGTGCGTGCTCGTCATCCCCAGCGGCCGGAAGATCTTCTCGTCGGCGTACTCGCGCAGCGACCGCCCCGTCGCCCGCTTCACGATCTCGGCCATCAGCACATACCCCGAATTGCTGTACAGATGCTCGGACCCCGGCGCGAAGTTGAGCTCCTTCTGCCGGGTGATGAGCTCCAGCATGGCCTCGTTCGTCAGGATGTTCTCAAACGGCGTCCCCGCCAGCGACATCAGGGTGAGGTAGTCGCGCACGCCGCTCGTGTGGTGCACGAGGTGCCGCACCGTGACCGCGCCCTGCTCGTAATCCGGGAACTCGGGGATGTGCCGCCGCACCTCGTCGTCCAGCGACAGATGCCCCTCGTGAGCCGCAATGACGATCGCCGCCGCCGCAAACTGCTTCGCCACCGACGCCAGGTAGAAGACCGACCGCTCGCTCAGCGGGATCCCGTGGTCCAGCTGGCCCATCCCGTAGCCGCGGCCGTAAACCAGCCTTCCGGCTTCGGCGACCCCGACCGCGCAACCGGGCCCGTCCGTCCGGTCGTACTCGGCGAAGACCGCGTCGATCCGTTCGCGGACTTCGGGGTCGAGTTGCAGGCCGGAGGTGGTATGGGGGATGAAGAGCGACGTGCCAAGTAAAGCAAAGATTACATTATGTAATGTACGCTTTACATTCCATTGCGCTTGCATGATGGTCCTCACAGTGATCTCAGGAAACGCACGACTGCCCGGCGCGCGTCGTCCGGCAGCGCGCTGAAGGCATCTCGCGCGGCAGCCGCCTCGCCGCCATGGGACGCGATCGCGGCCGGAACATCGGCCGCCCTGCCGTCGTGGAGGAGCAGGGAGCGGTGGCGCAGACCCCATAGCGGCGCCGTGCGCAGTTCGCCCGGGGCGGCGTCGACCCCGCATACGTCGGCCATCTCCGCGCCGAGGTCGTGCAGGAGCATGTCGGAGTAGGGCGCGATGGTTCGGCCGGCCAGCGCCGGGGTGTCGGCCGCGCCGGTGCGCAGTTCCTCGCGGTGACAGGATGTGCAGCCGATCTGGCTGAAGAGGGCGGAGCCCTGCGCGACCGTGTCACGCGCGGGTGGGTAGAGGTCGCGCTCGGGGGCCGGGGGCGCGAGGAAGCGGACATAGTCGGTGAGCTGCGCGAGGGTGGGGGCGTCGATCTCGGGGTCGGGCATGGGGTCGGCCTCGGGGGGGACGGGGACGCCGTTGACGGGTTCTTCGGTGGTGTGGCCCGGGACGGTGAAGCCGAGTTCGAAGCGCAGGGCGGTCATCACGAAGTCGCGGACGGTAGAGGCGTCGCCCTTGCGCCCGAAGCGTGCCGTGCGGCCGTCGGCCAGGCGCGGCAGGCGCCCCGAGATGCCGTCGCCGTCGCTGTCGCCGGGGTCGGCCCACTCCAGGAGGACGTCGTCGGGCACGGCTTCGAGCAGGCCGAGGCCGAGAAGCGGCGGGGCGGTGACGCGGGAGGTGGCCGTGGCCGCGGCGGGCACCTCTTCGGGCCCCATCCCGTGCGCGATGAGGAGGTCGGTCGCGCGGCGCTGGATGTTGTCGCCCCCGGCGGCGACGAGGAGGTCGCAGCGGCCGTCCGCGAACCGGGTGGCCTTGACCACGCGCACCCGCGTGCCGCCGCCGCCGACCACGGGCTGGTCGTGACAGTCGCTGCAGCGCTCGGCGTTGTACAGCGGGCCGAGCCCCTCGTCGGCGGTGGCGAGCCGCTCGAAGAGGGCGCGACCCAGGAGGAACCGTCCCCGCTCCCCGCTGTCGAGTCGCGCGACCGGTTCACCGAGCGGCGGGGGGCGTTCCGCGGGCCCCGCGTCGCCGCAACCGGTCAGTCCGCCGCCCAGGGCCGCGCACGCCAGAAGCGCCGCCCAGCGACCCGTGGACGACACCGCCCGGGCACCGGACAACACCGCCCGCGCACCGAGAGCGGCGGGTCGCCCGCTCCGGCCGCGACCAGCCGTCACGTCCCGGCTCCCCCCGAGGTCCCGGCATCCCGCAACATCCCCTGTGCGGTGACGATCGCCGCGAGGATGCCGCGGTGCCTCACCCGCGTGTCGGTTCGGCCCAGCAGCCACGCTTCGAAGAGCGGCGGCATCGTCCGGGCCTCCTCCCTGCGCGCCACCACCGATTCCATGTAGCGGGCGAGCGCTGTCCGGGAAGGCGAATCGGCAGCGTTCAGATCGAGCACCCGCGTCCAGTACTCGAGTTCCTCGTCGTGTCCACGCGCGAGCATGTCCTCGATCAGGGGATCGAGCGTCATGCCGCCCTCGGCCGCGTCCACCAGGCGCAGCTCGCGGGTGCCGAGGTCGTTGATCAGAGCGGTTCGGGCCTCCGGCTCTGCACCGCTGATCTCGGTCAGCGTCTCTCGCGGGAAGAAGAAGAAGTCGCGCGCCGCGGTGCCGGCGGCATAGCTCCCCCCGTCCCAGGATGCGAGCACCTGTCTGGAATCGAGCCATTCAGCCGGGTCTTCCGCGACGCGGGCAACCACCACCTCCGCTCCCGGCGACACCGTGAAGTTGCGCGCGCCCCGCACTCCCGCTGCGGCGCCCGCGTCGGCCTCCATCAGCAGCCGGTCGAAGAGGCGTTCGCGTAAGATCGTTTCCACCTCGGCGTACCGCGGCCGATACAGGATATGGAACCCCTGCGCGCTCTGGGTGACGGCCGACACCTGGCCGGGCTCCAGCCGGAAGGCAGCGCGTTCAAGCGTGGTGGGGAGCTCGCCCGGACCGAACAGCCCGAGTAGTCCACCCATCGACCTTGAATCGATATCCTCGCTCTCCGCCACGATCGTCGCCCAGCCGCCCCCTTCCGCGATCGTGGCCAGAAGCCGATCCGCGGTGCGCTGCTGAAGGAGCCTCTCGCTCGAAGAGGTCTCGGGTCCGACCCGCCTGAGCACATGGGCGATCAGGCGTAGCGAGCCCTCGCTGAAGACCGTCTCCGCCTCGGTCACCCGCGGGATGATGCTGGCGCTCAGTCGCTCCCTGCGGTCGGCGCTCAGAATTGCTTCCCGGCGCTCCAGCCACGTCGACGCTTCGCGGGCCTCGGCGCCCTGCAGGGAATCGCCCGCGGCGGCACGCTGGGAGAGCGCGGCCGAGGCCACCCAGAGGTCGACCAGCGGAGCGACCGCCACGGAGTCAAGCGGAAACGGCTGGGCGAGAACGAGGAGTTCTGCGAGCCGTTCCTCGGTCAGGGTCCAGTCACCGGCCCGGGCTGCCAGGCCCCGGTCGGACAGGTTGCTGCACGACGCCAGCCACAGCATCGCCGCCAGCAGCAGCGGGGCCCGCCGGGTCGCGCGAGTGCCCCGGACATGGTCATCGGCCCGTTGGGGACGGCGCGGTCGTGTCCCCACCGCTTTCCTACCGGACGGTGACCGTGATCGTATCGGCAACTGGCGGATCGAGCGGAATGTGCACGCCGTCGGCGACGACCGCGATGATGCGATGCTCGCCCGGCGCGAGATCCTCCAGGGTGAACTCGGTCTCGGCCTGGCCCATGTGATAGTGCACGCCGGGATCGTTGGGAATGGGGATCGCCCAGTCCACGTCGCCGTTCACGACCAGGTGGTGATGACCGGTTCCCGGGTCCATGTTTCCGGCCAACACGATCTCGAGGCCCTCGACTTCCATGACGACCCGAACCGGGCCGGCATCCAGCTCGGCGCCATCCGCCGGTTCCGTGATCATCACCCTGGCGGGCATCGCCGCCTCTTCAGCCATCCCGGCGTCGGCTTCCGAAGCCTCGCCCGTGTCTCCCGTGTCGCCGCCGCAACCAAGCACCAGCATCGCGATTCCCATTCCGACCGTTACACGCATTGCTCGCCGCTCCTCGCACTCCGAAAGCTCGTGGTCCCGTGGCGCTGAAACCCGGAATGCGGGCGCGCCGAGTCCCGACAAGGTGCGTGAAAGAGCGCATCGGCGCCAGACCGCCGGCCGCTATCCTCCCCGGCGCAGCCAGATGAGGACTACGCCGCACGATGTGCCCAGGCCCGAGTACTGGGCCGGGATCACGACACCCGGAATCGGCTCGCCCGTCGTCTGGTCCACGACTTTGCGGGTAACCGTAACCGTGCCCGCATCCCGCGTCTCCTGGGCGCCCGCGCGCGGTGCGCAGATCGCAACGGCCGCCGACGGCAGCAATGTGGTCCTCCCGGTCAACGGCCGATTCGCATTCATCCCATCATTTTGTCCTTCGAATCCAGATGAGCACCACCCCGCACGAGGAATTCATGCCCCAGTATTGGGGTGGGAGGCCCGCCTGGCCCTTGTAGATCTCGACTCCGGCCACCGCGATCGGATCCACGAGGTCGTTCAGTGCAGGCGGCGTGTCACCCCCTCTCTCTACCAGCACGCCGTCGATGTACACGGAAGGGTAGCATGCTTCGCCCGCCCTGCGGAACATGACGAAGCGGCGGCTGGGCATTTGGGGATCGCTGACCACCCTGACGCCCGGAAACCGGATCAACGCATCGGACAGATCCATCGGCGACCAGCGCTCGAGTTCCTCGCGGTCGACGAAGTTGCCCCAGCCGTCGGTCTCCCGCTCATAGAACCCGACCCCCTGCAGGGTGACATCCTGCCGCTCGACGGTCACTTCGATCGGGTCCAGCTCGATGGCTTCGACGGAGAGCGCCACCTCCATGACGCTGACCCGACCCACGTTGATGTCGACCGAATCGGTGCGCTGCTGGTAGCCGAGGTGGGAAAAGGTGACTTCGTAGCGTCCGGGAAGCAGGTCGGGGAGCGTGAATCGGCCCGACATGCTCGTCGTCGCCACCCGGCCCTGGAGGGCAACGTTGACGACCACTTCGGGGACGGGCTCGCCGGTTGTCTGATCGGTGACCAGGCCGGAGACACCGGTTGCGAGTCCTTCGTTGGGATCGGCGGAAGCCGTCATGGCCAGGAAGAACTCGCCTGGCTGATCCACGTTCAGGTTACCCTCGAGCCGTCGGTAGTCGTCGTGAACGATGTTGAGGTCGTACACGCCGCGCGGCACGCGGTCCAGCAGGAACTGGCCGTTGGCGTCGGTGACGAGCGTGAGGTCCAGGGCCTTCACCAGGACCACGGCCCCGGCAATCGGCTCGGCGGTCAATTCGTCCAGCACGTTGCCCGTCACGGTTACGGTCGCGGGTCCCAGAGCCGACTGGGCGCGCGCGGAGGGCGTAGGCAGGGCACCGGCGCAGACGACCAACAGGGTTAAACCGAGGCCCGACAGGGGCATGGCGAAGAACGTCTTGTGGATCGAGCAGGTTCGGTGGGATTTGGTTTGAAGCATCGAGGTCTCGGGTGAGGTGCTGAGAGGGTCGGTGCGGCGAGCAAATCGGTTTTGGACGTCAAAGTCAAATACGCCTCGCAACCCAGGAGCTTGCAGGTGGCAAGCGGCTGGAAATGCCTACCCGGCGGGGGTTCCAAGGTTCCCTTGTTCCCGGTTCGGTCCAGACGACAGCCGATAGTCCCATCCGGCCATCCCATCGCCCGCGAGCATCGGGGAAAGTCCACTGAAGGGGTCGCGAAGTGTACTCCACGCACTCCCTCTGCGACCCCCGTTTCCTGTCTTGACACCCAAAGGATGCAAAACGAATGTTACGAACTATGGACCAGTCCGGATTCGACACACTGAAGGCCACCCGCGCCCTGGAAGCCGCCGGCTTCGATTCCGGGCAGGCGGAAGCCATGGTGACCGTCTTCGGCGGCGCGGTTGTCGGCAATCTGGCGACCAAATGGGACTTTCGGGATCTGAAGGACGAGATCGGCGCACTCCGCAACGAAATGACCGGCACTATCGACGGCCTGCGCACCGAAACGACCGGCGCCATCGACGGCCTGCGCACCGAATTCGCTGCCAGGCTGGAGAAGCAGATCGGTGGCCTCCGCGAGGACTTGAGCAGCGAGATCGCCACAGTCCGATTGAGCGTGGAGAGTCTCCTGGCCTCCATGTACAGGCTGCTGCTTGCCCAGGCCGTCTTGATCGTCAGCTTGATCCTGGGTCTGCAGCGACTTCTTTAGCAGTCCGTGGAACAAGTCCCCGCTGCATTCGGACGGCGATGAATCCGCGCTGGGCGCGGCGCTCATCGACTCAAGACTGTAAAGAGAACATTGCAATATGTCGTGTTTGATTCACATTCAGACTCTCCAGAGCGCCGCTCTGCGTTGCTCTTCGTTCAAATAGCGCCGCTATTCTCGCTCTTCGCGCCTTGCCAGCCCGGCCCCTCGCCGTCCTCGGTGCAACGCGGGGATTGTCCACGGACTGCCAGGCGTCCAGGAGGCTCAGCCAACCGTTGAACAGACGCCACAGGCGGTCGATCAACCGCGTGCCCGCCGTGCTGGCGTGCCTTGCTCCGGCACCCGCCCTGCTGGCGCTGGCCTGCCTTGCGCTGCCACCTCGGCCCGCATCGGCACAGCTTGCTTCCAACGGACGCATCGATCCGGACACGGTGCCCCGTCCTTCCCTCGAAGCCAGGCGCGCGATCTCACCGATCACGCTCGACGGCAGCCTGAGCGACGACGCCTGGACCCTGGCCGATTCCACCAGGGGCTTCTTCTACGAGTCGATCCCGAATCAGGGCACGCTGTCGGCAGAGCGCACGGTTGTGCGGATCCTCTACGACGAACGGTACCTCTACGTCGGCGCCGAGATGTACGACAGCAAGGCCGACGCGCTGGTTTCGGCGGGGATGGAGCAGGACTTCGCCACCCAGGATTCCGACATCTTCGGCTTCGCGCTCGACACCTACCTGGACCGCCAGAACGCCTTCCTCTTCGCGGTGAATCCCGCGGGGGCGGTCTTCGACGCGCAGGCCTTCAACGACCAGCAGTCGGTGAACCGCGCCTGGGAGGGCGAAATCGAGGTCGCGACGGGAATCTACGACTGGGGATGGGTGGCGGAGATCGCCGTGCCAATGACCACCCTTCGGTTCCGCGAGGCCGACGGTGCCCAGAGTTGGGGCATCAACTTTTCGCGGCGCATTCGGCGAATCTCGGAAGACTCCAACTGGGCCGCGCTCTCACGGCAGTTCCGCGTCTACAAGATGTCGCGGGCCGGTACGCTGACCTCGCTGCAGGGGCTGCGGCAGGGACGGAATCTCTGGGTGAAACCGTTCGTCAACGGGGTCAGCACCAACGGTTGGCGGACGCCATCGCCGGGTGAGAAGGTCGAAGGGGGGTTCGACCTGAAGTGGGGGGTCACCCCCCAGCTCACCCTCGATGTCACCGCGCTGACCGACTTTTCCCAGGTCGAGGTCGACGAACAGCAGATCAATCTGACCCGCTTTTCTCTCTTCTTCCCGGAGAAGCGCGATTTCTTCCTGGAGAACGAGGGGATCTTCAGCTTCCAGGACAACCGGGTGCGCAACTTCCGCACCGGGTCGGGGCCGCAGAACTTCAGGCTCTTTCACAGCCGCCGCATCGGCCTTTCGGCGGACCGGACGCCGGTGCCGATCGCGGGCGGCGCCCGCCTCACCGGCCGCCTCGGAGGCTACGCCATCGGCCTCCTCAACATGCAGACCCGGGACGACCCCGGCAGTCCCGGCGAGAACTTCTCGGTCGTACGGCTCAGGAAGAACATCCTCGGGAGCAGCGACATCGGGTTCATGTTGGTGAACCGCGAGGGAACCGGCGCGGAGACGGCCGACTCATACAACCGATCGATCGGCGCCGACATGAACCTGCGGCTCGCCGGCGGGCGCATGCTCCTCAACTCGTATTTCGCGGCGACCGATGAGCCCGACGTGTCCGGCGACCGGGTGACCGGTGCTTTCGAGGTCGCGTGGCGGGATCCGGTCTGGGCCGCGTCGGCGCTGCTGAAGACGGTGGGCGAGAGCTTCAACCCGGGGGTCGGCTTCGTGGGGCGCCGGGGGATCCGGCAGGGGTTCGTCACGCTGGGCGCCCATCCGCAGCCGGCGATTCCTCACGTCCGGGAGATCAACCCCTACGTGGACGTGAACCTCTTCTCGGACACGGGGTGGGTGCTGGAGAGCCGCGAGATCCTGCCGGGTGTCGGGATCCACTTCCTCGACAGCAGCGTGCTCACCTTCGAGTACTCGGCGTCGTACGAGCGGCTGGCGGACGCGACGCGGATCGCGGGCGTGTCGGTTCCCGAGGGCGAGTACGATTTCGGCGCCTTCACGACCAGCTATCAGTCGAATCTGGGCCGGAAGCTGGGCGGAAGGGTCTCCGTCACGCGCGGCGACTTCTTCGACGGCGACAGGACTTCGGTCACCGGCAGCGTCACCCTTCGCCCCAGCGCCCATTTCTTCCTGCAGGGCACGGCGCAGCGAAATCGCCTGACGCTGGGCGGCAGCAGCTTCGACGCCAACCTCTTCGGCGGGCGCTTCCGCTATGCCTACAACACGCGCACCTTCCTGAGCGCCTTCGTCCAGTACAACGAGACCACGGACGAGGTACAGACGAACCTCCGCTTCAACCTCATCCACGCCCCGCTGAGCGACGTGTTCCTGGTCTATTCGGAGCGACGCGACCGCACCCCGGAGCCCGGCCGGACCGCATTGACCGACCGGGCCGTGACGCTGAAGGTGACGAAGCTGCTGGCGTTCTGAAGCCGGGAGGCGTTCGCGCGCCGACCGCGGGCAGACTTACCCTCCGTCGCTCGTCATCCTCGGCTGTCCGCCGTATTCCTCGAACCACTTCATCAGGTAGAGCTGGGTGCGCATGAAGTTCGACGGCTTTGAGCCCGTTCCGTGGGCCTCCTCGTAGAACCGGAGCATCTTGGTCGGCACGCCGAGCTGCTTGAGCGCCTGGTAGTACTCCTCGGTCTGCGCCATCGGCGTCCGCAGGTCGTCTTCGCCGGTGATGAGGATCGTGGGCGTCGTCACGTTCTCGACGTACATGAGCGGGGAGTGCTCCAGGTACTTGTCCGGGTTGTCCCAGGGATAGCCGTGGTAGCGGTAGTAGCCCCAGACGGTGATGTCGGCCGTGCCCGCGAAGCTCATCCAGTTGATTACCGGACAGCGCACGCCGGCCGCCGCGAAGCGCGTGGTATGGCCGATCACCCAGCTCGACAGGACGCCGCCGCCGCTGCAGCCCGTGACGTACATCTGGTCCTCGTTGACGTAGCCGCGGTCGATGAGGGCGTCGACGCCGGCCATGAGGTCGTCGTAGTCGACCGAGGGGTAGCCGTTGTCGATCGCGTTGCCGAAGTCGGTGCCGTAGCCGGTGCTGCCGCGGGGGTTCGTGTAGAGGGTCACGTAGCCGTTCGCCGCGAAGTTCTGGTAGGGGTAGCTGAAGCCGACGTTGTACATCCCGTGGGGGCCGCCGTGGATGTGCAGGATGAGGGGGTAGCGCTGCCCGGGATCGAAGTCGGGCGGCTTCACGATCCACCCCTGCACCTGCGTGCCGCCGGTGGACTCGTACCAGATCTCCTCCACGTCGCCGAGTCGCTTGTTCGCGAGGACGTCGGCGTTAACCTCGGTGAGCTGGGTTATCGCGCCCGGCCTGCCGAGGTCGAAGGCCACGACATCGCCGGGCTCGTGCGGCGAGGTGAGGGTGCCGACGGCCTGCCCGCCGGATGTGGCCGAGGTGAGCGACAGCATGTGCACGCCCTCGGTGACCTGGCTGACGTCGCCGCCCGTCGTCGCGAAGTGGACGTTCTGGGTGCCGCGGTCGCCGGCGGTGAAGAACACGCCGCGCGAGTCGTCGGACCAGTGCATGGCGCCGATGTCGCGGTCGAGGTCGCCCGAGACGAGGCGGGCGTTGCCCCCGTCCGCGTCCATGACGTAGAGCTCGGTGGTCTTGTAGGTCTGCGAGGTCCACGGGAAGCCGGTGTAGGCAATGCTGCGGCCGTCGGGTGACACTGTCGGCCGCGCCCAGGGGCCGCGCTCCGAGGTGAGTTGGCGGATGTCGCCGCTGGCCAGGTCCAAGGCGTAGATGTGCGATTCGCGGTAGAGGTTGTCGGCGTCTTCCATGTTGCCGTCGAAGAGGAGGGTGCCGCCGTCGGGCGTGAGGTCGTAGCCGACGTTGCCGACGCCGGGCACGAAGGTGGAGCCCGCGTTCCACTCGCCGCTGGTCAGCTGGCGGGCGGTGCCGCCCCCGCTGGGCACACGGAAGAGGTGGGTGAAGCCCTCTTCCAGGAAGCCGATGCGGTCGTAGCGGTAGTGGATGCGGTCGATGATGCGCGGCGCCTGCGTCCAGTTCGCCCCCTCGGGAGGCGCGGGCAGGTCGATCGGCCACGGGTTCGAGTGGGGCACCAGGCGCTGGAAATAGATGTACTCGCCATCGGGTGACCACTTGAAGTTGCCCGGCGTGTGCAACTCGCGCGTGACCGGCGTGGATGACCCCTCGGCGTCCATCCAGCGCACGTGGATCTGCTGTCCTCCGGGCTCGCCCGGCGCGAGGTATGCGATGCGCGTGCCGTCCGGAGACCAGCGCGGGCTCGACCCCTTCAGCAGGAACCGCTCGCGCCCGCCGTCGGCGTCCATGATTCGCACCTCCGAATCGAAGCGGTCTTCCATCTTGTTCACCCACGACTTCGTGAAGACGATCTGCGCGCCGTCGGGCGAGATCTGCGGATCGCCGACGCGCTCCATGTCCAGGTAATGCCCCACGGTCATGAGATCGTCGGCGGGGGTTTCCTGAGCGTTGGCCGAGGTTGGGGGGAGGAGGGCGACCGCTGCAGCCACGGCTGTCATTGCGACGCACGCTCGGGCCATCGCCGCGGTGAGAGGGATGCGACGGTTGAAGGACGCGGCAAGTCTGCTGCTCATGGGGTGCTCCTGGGTTGCGATCCGTTTGGGCCGGGATGTCCTGTGTGGTGTGGGCTGGCGGTCGGCGGTAGCCTCGCGCCGATGCGATGATAGTATTGGGTCAGCGCCCGCCACGCACCGCTGGAACGCCGCGCTTCATGAACCCGTAACTCCGCTGCCCATGAACATCCACCTGATCGACGGCACCTACGAACTCTTCCGGCACCACTTCGGGGCGCCGTCCGCCACCGACCGCGACGGGCGCGAGGTCGGGGGGATGCGGGGGGTCGTCGCGTCGCTCCTCGGCATGCTCGAGGCGGGAGTCACGCACATGGCCGTCGCGACCGACCACGTCATCGAGTCCTTCCGCAACGAGATGTGGCCCGGCTACAAGACGGGCGACGGGATCGACCCGGTGCTGCTGGCGCAGTTCCACCCGCTGGAAGACGCGCTCGAAGCGATGGGCGTCCAGGTCTGGCCCATGGAGGAGCTGGAAGCCGACGACGGACTCGCGTCGGGCGCCGCGCGCGCCGTCCGTGATCCCCGCGTCGAGCGCGTCTACATCTGCACGCCGGACAAGGATCTGGCGCAGTGCGTCGTCGGCGACCGTGTGGTGCAGTGGGACCGGCGCAGGGACGAGGTGCGCGACGAGACGGGCGTGGCCGCGAAGTTCGGGGTCCCGCCGGCGAGCATCCCCGACTACCTGGCGCTGGTCGGCGACAGCGCCGACGGTTTCCCCGGCGTTCCCGGCTGGGGAGCGAAGTCCACCTCGGCGGTGCTGGCTCGATACGGCCACCTGGAGAACATCCCCGGCCACGCGATGCGCTGGGACGTCAAGGTCCGGGGCGCGATGCGGCTCGCCGAGGCGCTGAGGGTGAACCGCGCGGCCGCATTCCTCTTCCGCGATCTGGCCACGCTGCGGGATAGCGCCGTTCTATTCGAGGATGTCGACGAGCTCGAGTGGCGCGGCCCCGAGCCCGGTTTCGAGGCGCTGGCTGAGCGTCTGGGCGCGCCGGGGCTGTGGCGGCGGGCGAGGCGGTTGCAGCGCCGCCTTTGCTGATGCTTCGCTGACGGTCCGTGTTTATAGTTACTGGACGCTTGACCTGCTCTTCCCCGTGGTTCAAGAAACACGAGGTCGATGGCCGAAAGACGCCACTTGGCTAACGCCCCCATTCGCGAAGCCGTGCTGGACATCCGGATTCCCCTTCAGGTTTCCGTCGCGCCGGACAGCCTGCGAAACGCATTGGAGTCGGTGGGAGGATTCGCGGATGTTCAGCATCTCAAGCAAGGCTCACTGACCATCCAACTCTCCGCGGAAGGAACCCCGGAGTCTCAGCTTCAGGACCCCGTCGCGGGTGTGCGAGGAATTTTACCGAAGACGGGCTATGGATTGTGCAGTACCGGCAAGACGGCATGACGTTCAGCCGCTTGGCTCCCTACGTCGATTGGGATGCGTTGTCAGAGAAAGCACGTCCGCTTGCAGAGTCGTTTCTCGAGGTGACCGAGGCTCCTCACGTGGAGCGTCTCGCGTTACGCTACATCAACCACTTTCGGTTGCCAAATCAGGATCCAACACGGTTTTTCGTGTCGCTCCCTTCGTTTCCGGCCTCGTTGCCCTTGGGTATTGAGAGTTTTGTGTCCAGAATCACCGGTCGCGAGCCTGAAGGTGATCTGTCGGTGCATGTGACCCACGCATGTCTCGACGACCTGGCACCCAACAAGGCCGGGTTCATTCTGGACATAGATGCCTTCGCAGCAACCAGGATCAATCCCGAAGTCGACCAATTCTGGGGAACCTTCGACCGTCTCCGGGAATTGAAGAACAGTGTGTTCTTCAGCCTGATCACCGAACGCAACGCGGAGTTCTACAAATGACGTGGCTAATGACCGAGTCCTCCACGCCCGGCAGGTCGAGTTTGCCCGCGTCAGGCGCCAGCGGGCAGACGAGGACCGCAGACCCTGAAATCGCGTGCGCGACACAGAACACCAAAGGCCAGTACTACTTCCTGGCCGCAGACCACCTCATCAACCTTTTTGAGGAATCGAAACGCATGGAACGCGACACCATGCTGCTCACCACTTTTGTCAGGGCGCGGAAGTTGCTCGACACGATTCCCAGCGGGTTTCCCGTTCCGGAAATAGGCCTGGATCCGGATGGCGAAGTGGCCTTCGATTGGATTCGCCGTGACCGGACGATGGTCTCCGTCAGCATCGGGCCCGAGGGTGATCCGAGCTACGCAGCCGGCCTCGCGGATGGTACCGCCTACGGCTATGTCCGTTGGGCAGATCGGTTTCCCGGGGCACTGAGGGACCTGTTGCGCCGGCTTTACCACCCCGAATAGGCCGAATGAGCGAGATAGCCCGATTCCTCTTCCACCGGAGTGACTACGCACCGGTAAAGAAGGTCGTCAAGCCCGGGGCGTTTCTACCCAGGAACGGACAGACTTCCGTCTTCGACATCGTGGGCCTAGCCGAATTACGCATCCGAGAGATAGGCGAATCGGTCGGGTTGCGCCGAGGCATTCGGCCCCGTGGGCGAGGTGAGGTCGCATATGCCGACATCCAGGAGGCAGTGTTGCGCTTTGAACGAGACGAGACGACACGCCGCCGCGACACGGCAACCTCATCGGGTGGCCCTCGGATGGAAAGCGGAAGGACCTGAACAAGGATGTCGCCAGGCGCCTCGCTGAGCGGGCAGTGCTGGTCCTTCACACTTGAGCCGCCCGCACAGTTTGTGAAGGTCTAGCAGATTGTCATGTTCACGTTACATTATGTAATCTTCTGTTTACATACCCGCCGTCCGCAAGATCCACCCTGCGATCAACTCCATCGTTTCCACCGACCACGTCTCCTCGATGGTCGCGTATTCCGACGGCGCGCCCGTTTCCGAGTGCTGAAAGAGGTGGTTCTGGTCGGGTAGCGCGTGGATCTCGTAGCTGGTGTTGCCGCCGCGCTGCAGCGCCGCTTCGATCTCGCGCAGGTTCACCTCGTAGGGGACCTGGAGGTCCTTCTCGCCGTTGATCGCCAGCACCGGCACGGTCACCTGCTCCAGCGTGGGCGCGGGATCGTAGGTCAGGAAGTAGCGGAACCAGGGGCTGTTCACCTGCTGCACCTGCATCTGCAGGACTCGGTCGAACGAATCTTCGTCGGTGATGCCCTGCTGGGCGCGCTCGGCTTCGGAGAGGCCCTCGAATGCCGCACGAGCGACGTCGGCGATCATCTCCGCCGCCCGCTCGCGATCGGATTCCGTCTTGAGGATCTCGTATATCCGCCGCTGCTGGGCCTCGCTCTCGGCGATCTGTTCCTCGGTGGCACCGCCGGCCCGCGCGATCAGGGCCCCCTGCGCGTACAGGATTTCCTCGCCGGTGATCCCCGGCCCCGCCATCAGCACGATGTAGCTCACGTCGTCCGATTCGACGGCCACGATCGGCGCGATCAGGCCGCCCTCCGAGTGTCCCGCGAGACCGATGGCGCCCTGGTCGACATCGGCGCGGGTCTTCAGGTAGGCCACCCCCGCGAGTACGTCGGAGGCGTGGTCCTGCGAGGTGGCCGTGGCGAAGTTGCCGGTCGATGAGCCCACGCCTCGGTCGTCGAAGCGCAGCACCGCGATCCCGCGGCGGGTCAGGTGGTCGGAGAGGACGAGGAAGGGCCGGTGCCCCATCAGCGCCTCGTCGCGATCCTGGGGGCCCGAGCCGCTGATGAGGATGACGGCCGGGAAGGGGCCGCCGTCTTCGGGCCGCGTGAAGGTGCCGGCCAGCACATGGCCGCCATCCGGGTTCGGATAGCTGACCTCTTCGACGTGGTAGGGAAGCGGCTCCTCGGGGTTCTGGGGCCGGGCCGGGCCCGCCGCTTCCTCCTCCGTCACCCGTTCGAGCGCCAGGGGGAGCGCGTTGCCCGCCTGGGTGAAGGTGCCGTCGATCTCCTGGCCGCCGTCCGAGAGGGTGCCTTCGTAGGAGCCGGCGATCATCGGCATCGACACCGAGATCGTGGCTCCGGTGACGGTCGTGGAGGCGACCGGGATGGCGGCGTTGCCCTGATCGATCGAGTACATGACCGCACTCAGCGCACCGTCCTCGGTGGTGACTTCAAGGCGCATGCGGAGCTCGGCCCCGCCGATACTGATTGCCCCCATCCAGTTGCCGACGAAGCCCGCCGGGTCGGGGTTCTGGGCGGTGGCGGCGCCTCCCAGGGGCGCGAGGGTGATGGTGATGCAGATCAGGAGAGTCCTCATTCGCGGTGTCCTTGGGCTCGTGGGTTGCGCATTCGGTCTTCGGCGTGTCAAGCGGTATTCTTCATGATCGTTTTCCGCGACTAACACTAACGGACCCGGTGCGGATTCTGTCACTGATACCGGGGAGTCGCCGCGACTCCGATCCGTTACCGAACACTACCCCGGGAGATCCCAATGACCTTCATCGCCACCCGCCGCCAACTCTTCGCCCTGGGTCTCGTCGCCGCGACGGTCCTGATGGCCGCGCCCGATTCCGCCTCCGCGCAACAGCGTCCCGGGGGCGGGTTCGCCAACAACCCGGGAATGCGGTTGTGGAACACGCTCGATCAGCGGTTCGACGGTTTCGCGGAGCAACTCTCGCTGACGGAGGCCCAGACCCTCGGCATCACCCTGCTGGTCGAGAATTTCCGCGAGGAGAACAAGGGCGCCCTCGGCCGATACGAGACGATGATGGCCGACATGCGGAACCGGGCGCGCGGTGCGAGATCCGGAGGTGCGCGGACTGGCCAGCGGCCGCCGAACCGTCAGGCGATGCGGGGCGCGGGCGGAGCATTGCGCGAGATCCTGCAGGAGCTCGGTCCCGCCCTCGAGGCGTTGCACACCGACGTCACGGCAATGCTGGATGACGAACAGGCGGACCGGATGCGCGAACTGCTGGCGCGGCAGCGGCCGGGGGGTTAGTCCCGCCAGATCGCTTCCGG
Organism: Gemmatimonadota bacterium; assembly: GCA_022826565.1. Lineage (GTDB taxonomy): Bacteria > Gemmatimonadota > Gemmatimonadetes > Longimicrobiales > Gaopeijiaceae > Bin94. Next base: position 70,064 of record JAJDUP010000012.1, read on the forward strand.
GCCAGGCGGGTCGGGTTGGACCGGGTCCGGGTGGAGCGAGTCCGGACCGAGCGAGTCCGGGCGGCAGGCGACGCGGGTTTGGGCTTGATCCGCAAGGGGCTCAAACCTTCGCCAGGCTCACCTTCCCCTGCCCGAACACCTTCTCCAGAGCCCGGATCGTCTTCCGGTCAGGCCTGACCTTGAGCGTGCGCGAACGCAGCCGCGGCGACCGATCTCCGTTCACCGCGCCGACCACCACCTCGACCGGGGCCGCCCCTGCACGCTCCTCCATTACCGCGCGGGCCTTCCCGAAAGCGCCCTCGGCAAGCTCCCCGTCCGGGTCCACCGCGATCCGCACCGCGATCCGCCCGCTGCCCGGCACCTGCTTGAGCGGTTCGGCCGCATCCAGGAACACGGGCGGGTCCTCCTCGTCGCGGTCCCGGTCGCTCACCTTGCCGCGCAGAAGAACCACCGCGTCTGTTTGCAGGGTGTCGCGGTAGGATTTCCAGACGTCCTTGAAGGCGAGCACCGTCGCCGTGCCCTGGAAGCTCTCGACGGTGACTTTGCCCCACTCCGAGCCGTCGCGCCTTGAGATCTGCCGCGCGACCGCGGTGACCACGCACGCCATCTCGACCGTGTTGCCCGCCCGCTGCTTGAGCGCGCCCGCATCCAGCTCGTCGAAGACGCCCACGACTTCGCGGTAGCGGTCGAGCGGGTGCCCCGAGATGAAGAATCCCAGCGCTTCCTTCTCGCGGGCGAGGCGGTCGCGATCCTCCCACTCGGGCACCGTCGGGAGGTCCGGCTTCGGGCGCTCGACCCCCATCGCCTCGCCGAAGAGCGACGCCTGCCCCATCTCCTTCTCCTGCAGGCGCGCCATCGCTTCGCCGAAGGCGGCGTCGAGTCCCGCCAGCATCTGCGCGCGGTGGCCGAACGAGTCCAGCGCTCCCGAGGCGATCAGCGCCTCGCAGGCACGCTTGTTCAGGGCGCGCGTGTCGATGCGGTCGAGGAAGCCGAAGAGGCTGTCGAAGGGGCCGCCCTCATCGCGCGCCGCCAGGATCGACTGCACTCCCGCGCTCCCCACGCCCCGCACGGCGCCCAGGCCGAAGCGGATGGTGGCGTCCCCGACGACGGTGAACTTCCAGCCGCTTTCGTTGACATCGGGGGGCAGGACCACCAGGCCGTCGTCCAGTCCCGGCAGGTGGCGCCCCAGGTCGCGGCACTCGCCGATGTACTTCACGACGTCATCGGTCTTGTCGAGCACAGACGAGAGCAGCGCGGCCATGAAGTCCGCGGGGTAGTAGCGCTTCAGCCACGCGGTCTTGTACGAGAGCAGCGAGTAGGCCGCCGAGTGCGACTTGTTGAAGCCGTAGCGGCCGAAGGTCTGGATCTGGTTGGCCAGTTCCGCGGCCGTGTGGCCCTTGAGCCCCCGGTCGACCACGCGCTCCTTGAAGCGCCCGAGCTCCGTCTCGATCAGCTCGGCGTCCTTTTTGCCCATCGCCTTGCGCAGCACGTCGGCCTCGCCCATCGAATAGCCGGCGAGATCGTTCGCGATCAGGATCACCTGCTCCTGGTAGACGATGATCCCGTAGGTGGTGTCGAGGATGTGTTCGAGGCCCGGCGCCGGGTAGGTCACATCCTGCCGGCCTAGCTTGCGCTGGATGTACTTGTCGGTCATCCCGGAATCGAGCGGACCCGGGCGGATCAGCGCGTTCGTGGCGACGAGGTCGTCGAAGCGGTCGCAGCGCATCGCCCGCAGCTTGTCGAGCGCCAGGTTCGACTCGAACTGGAAGACGCCGGAGGTGCCGCCGCTGGCCAGCATCGCGTAGACGCCGGGGTCGTCGAGGGGGACGTCGTCCATGGCGTCCGACTGAAAGACCGCACCCGTATCCGGATGGCGGAACTCGCCCAGCCGTGCCTTCACCGATTGCACCGCGTCGTGAATGACGGTGAGCGTCTTGAGGCCCAGGAAGTCCATCTTGAGCATCCCGGCGTCCTCGAGGCAGTTCATGTCGTACTGCGTGACGATGTCCGGCCCGTCCTCCCCATCGGCCCCGGCCGAGCCCCGGCTCCCGTTCCGGCCACCCTTGGTCTGCGTGCAGATCGGCACGTAGTCCTGCAGCGGCCCCGGCGCAATCACAACGCCCGCCGCATGTACCGACGCGTGGCGCGACAGCCCTTCGAGCGTGATCGAGTAGTCGAAGAGGCGCTTGTGGCGGTCGTCGGACTCGTAGAGCGCCTTGACCTCGCGGAGCCGCTCGACCGCCTGCTGGACGGTGTAGGCCTGCCCCGGCTGGTTGGGGATCATCTTGGCGATGCGGTCGGTCTCACCCACATCGAAGCCGAGGACTCGGCCCACGTCCCGGATGACCGCCCGGCTCTTCATCGTCCCGAAGGTTACGATCTGACCGACGGCGTCGCGGCCGTACTTCCTGCGCACGTACTCGATCACCTCGCCCCTGCGCTCGTAGCAGAAATCGATGTCGATGTCGGGCATCGAGATGCGGTCGGGGTTGAGGAAGCGCTCGAAGATGAGGCCGTAGCCGATCGGGTCGAGGTCGGTGATCCGCAGCGCGTAGGAGACGAGAGAACCCGCGGCCGATCCGCGGCCCGGGCCGACGGGGATGCCCTGCTCGCGCGCCCAGCGTATGAAGTCCCAGGTGATGAGGAAGTAGCCGGCGTAGCCCGTCTTGAGGATGACGTCGAGCTCGTAGCGCAGGCGGGCCTCGATCTCGTCGGGGAGGGCATCGCCGTAGCGCTCCCGGGCGCCGGCCTCGGCAAGGTGGACGAGGTAGTCGTTGTCGTCGCTGAAGGGGTCGGGGAGTGGGAAACTCGGGAGGTGGTACTTCTTTTCGAGGGTGAGCGAGACCTCGTCTGCGATCTTCAGGGTGTTTTCGATGACGTCGGGTCGGCCCGGGAAGGCCTCGGCCATCTCGTCGGGGCTCTTGAAGTAGAGGCCGTCGTCGTAGCGGAGGCGATCGTCGTCGTCGTGGTTTTTGGCGGTGCCGATGCAGACGAGGATATCGTGGGCGTGGTGATGCTCGTGCTGGAGGAAGTGGGCGTCGTTGGTGGCGACTACCGGGAGGCCCAGTTCTTCGGCCAGCGCGAAGATCCGCTGGTTGTGTTCGGCCTGGCCGGGCGTGCCGTGGGCCTGCACCTCGAGATAGTAGCGATCGGGGAAGGTGTTCGCGTACCAGTCGGCGACCTCACGCGCCATGTCGTCGTTGCCGGCCGTGAGGTGGCGCGCGACTTCGCCCGCCATGCACGCCGACGAAACGATCAGGCCGCCGGAGTGGCGGGCCAGGGTCTCGCGGTCCAGGCGCGGGCGGTAGTAGAAGCCCTCGGTGTACCCGATCGACGACAGCTTGATGAGGTTGCGGTAGCCCTCCAGGTCCCGGGCCAGGACGACCAGGTGATAGTGCGCCTTGCCCCCCTGGCCGGAGCGCGTCCGCTCACGCCGGTCGCCGGGCGCGACGTACGCCTCCATCCCGATGATCGGCTTGATGCCTTCCTTGCGCGCGATCTTCTGGAAGTTCCAGGCGCCGTACATGCACCCGTGGTCGGTGAGCGCCAGCGCCGGCATCTCGTATTCCTTCGATTTGCGAACCAGGTCGCGCAGGCGGTTCGCGCCGTCGAGGAGGGAGTATTCGGAGTGGGTGTGGAGGTGGACGAAGGACAACGGCCGCTAGCGCCTCGTCATGATCGTGTAGCCGGCTCCGGTGTCGTAACGGAGCGTGGACGCGGCCTCGCCGCCGCCTTCGAAGGTCAGCAGGGCCTCGCCCTGGCTGAAGGTCATGCCGCCCCGAAAGTCGAGGTCGTTGGCCTCCTGCCCTTCTTCCGGGACCTCCTGGTCGGCCATCATGATCATGGTGGCGGTGAGGCCGTCCTCGCTCGCAGCGATGCGGACGGCCGCCTGGCCGGCGCGGGCTGGGCCGCCGTACACCCCCTCGAACCAGGCGGGGTCGCCGTCGAATTCGAGCGGCTCCGGCGTGGCGTCGCCGACCATCGCTTCGATGATCTGCCGCGCCAGGTCGGCGGGACCGGGCGGCCCGGCGGTGTTCACCAGGACCACGACCGCGAGGTCTTCATCGGCGAGGTAGAGCGATTCGGTGAGGAAGCCGTTGATGCCGCCGCCGTGATGGATCGTCCGGTGCCCCATGATGTCGCTGACGGCGATGCCGAGAGCGTAGCGGAGCCGGGTGCCGTCGTTGAGGTCGCCGGGCTCGATGAGCTGCGCGTAGGACTCGTCGGTCAGCACTTCGCCGCCATGCAGCGCGCCGAGCCAGGTAGCGAGATCACCCGCGCTGGAGCAGAGCGAGCCCGCGGCGAAGGGGACGTTGTGCACGATGAACCCCTTGTGCACCAGTCCGTCCTCGCTCACGTCGTAGCCGGTGACCTTGCCCTCGTGGATCTCGGTCTCGCTGCAATAGTGGGAGCGATCCATCCCCAGGGGCGCGAAGATCCGCTGCTCCACATAGTCCTCGTAGCTCATCTCCGAAGCATCCTCGAGGATCATTCCCGCGAGGTAGAAGGCGGAGTTGTTGTAGATCTCGTGCTCGCCGGTGGCGAAGTCGAAGGGGTGGGCGGCGACCAGCGCGAGCAGGCTGTCGCGGGGGACGCGCCGCACGAAGTAGGGCCGGGCTTCCGCCATTTCGGTGTAGCCGCGAATCCCCGAGGTGTGGTCGAGGAGTTCGCGCACCGTGATGCGGTTCCCCTGGGTCGGGAAGTCGGGCAGGTAGTCGGCCATGTCCGCATCGAGGTCGACGAGCCCCTGTTCCTGCATCTGGAGAAGCCCTGCCGAGGTGAACTGCTTGGTGACCGAGCCGATCTCGTAGATCGCGTCGGCGGGGGTCGGGACCCGGAGTTCGACGTTCGCCCAGCCATAACCTCGAATCGCCACCGTTTCGCCGCCGTGCACGACAGCGACCGACGCGCCGGCGATCTGACCTTCCCGCACCGGCGCCATCATGATCTCGTCGATCTCCTCGACGTGCGCCGCGTGGCCGGGGTTGCCGTAGCCGACCCCTTCCGCCCCGTGATCGCCCACGCTGCCTCCGGCGCTTCCGTCGCCTGCCGGCGCCGTGCAGCTCGAGGCTAGCACCACCAGCGCGCAGAAGGCGGCGATCGGGTGGGCGAGTTGGCCCAAGTGGCTGGCGTTGCCTGGTTGCTCGTGCTGCATGTTGGCTCCTACTCGATGCAATTGAATGAATTCAGGATTTCTTCGAGCTGAATCATGTACTCGTACTTGTCGCGAGACGGCGCGTAGAGCCAGGCGTCGATCATGTACATGCGCTGCTGGCCCGCACAGGTGATTGCCCGGGTAATGAACGGACCGGCGGCCGGATACGAATCGGGCGGATTCTGCCAGACGGCCTGGACCCTGTAGACCGGCCTGCCCCGGTGCTCGGCCGGCCCCGCGATGATCACCTCCGGGTTCAAGACCTGGGGATAGTCGTAGTACTGGTCGACGACCCTTGCCCTCCACTCCAGCAGCGCCTCCTCGCCGATCCCCCCGGGGACCGGGCTCTGCCAGGTGACGGAGATCTGGCGGATCAGTTCCGACGGATCCGGGTTGTCGTTGCGGAAGATGTGCACCGAGTCCTGCAGGCTGTACCGGTAAACCTCGGGCACGAGAAGGCTGAACCCGTGTTCGTCCCTCAGGGTCCTGACAAGCGCCGTGTCCGGCCCCGTCACGAACATCCGGGCAAGCACCCATTCGCGGAACTGGCTGTCGTAGATCGCGGCGAGTTCCGGGAGTATCCGCTCGACCACCCGGGCATCCTCGTCCAGGTCGGTGTCCTCTTCCAGGATGACCAGGTTGACCAGCTGTTCCCGTCCCCACACCTCTTCGACCTGAATGTGCTGCGGCGGCGTCAAGGGTTCGTCGAGCTCCGCCAGCGGCGTGGCCATCCACGGGTCCGACGCCTTGCCGATCAGCAGGAGCTGCCGCAGACGCCGGAGACGGGCCCAGGCCTCATCGGCGGGCTCCTGGTAGCTGACCCGGAAGGTGCGTTCGTCCCGAACGGTGAAGACCGTGGGGCCGAGGGTCGAGAGGGTCGCGGGCCCTATTTCGCCCCACAGCTCCGGCGACGCGGTCACCACGATGGCGTGGACATCGCCCATGGCAAGTGGCAGGGTGTCGCAGGCCGCCGAGCCGAGGACCACGCCCGCCAGGGCGACTGCCCCCATCCGGTTTCCTGATACTCGGCTGCGCATATGTTTCATTCCCCTATATTGGAATTCGAGCCGGCGCGCGGTGTGCCGGACAGATAGACTAAAGCACTGGAGGGGCTCCGGTCCATGGCGCGGCAATCACTCCCACTGGCGCACACGCTCCTCGTCCTCGTCGCAGCTGGTCTGCCGCTCGCCGGGTGCGCTTCCGGCGGTGTGTCCGAAGCCCCCGCAGATCCGGCCGGGTCTGCCGCTCCGGCCCCCGAAGACGCACCCGCCGCACCAGCCGCCGCAGTCGCCGACACGCCCGACCCCCCTCCTGATGCTACACCGGAAACTCCTCCAGGTGGCATCTTCACCAACGCGCAGGCCCGGCGGGGGCGCACCACCTTCGACGAGGTGTGCTCCGAGTGCCACACCACGAGCGAGTTCCGGGGCCGCACCTTTCAGCGCACCTGGGGACGGCGCACGGTCTACTCGTTCTTCCGCACCATCCGCTCCACCATGCCCGACGACAATCCCGGCGGACTCGAAGAGCAGATCTACCTTGATGTCGTCTCTTACATCCTGAGCATGAACGGACACGACGGCGGGGCGGCCGAGCTGGGTTCGGATTCGCCCATGCGCGAGGTTCGCATCGCGCCGCCGGAATCGTCGCCTTGAGGCGGGAGGACGGGGGAGGGGGTCGGGAGCCCCTTGCGGATAGCGGTTCCGGCGCGGGTCGCTGAAAAGCGGAGCGCGGTAGACCGGCGCCGCTTCGTGAAGGCGGCCGCGGCGGGAGCGGGCGCCATCCTCGCGGGAGCTCGAGCCGAGGCGGCCGGTGCGGATGCGGCCGCCGCCAGCCCTCGCCCGGCTGCAACCTCCGCCCCCTGGGTGCGCACCCGCCAGACCCCCGATATCGCCGTCGTCGGCGCCGGCGCGTTCGGCGCCTGGACCGCGCTTCACCTCCAGCAGTCCGGCGCGCAGGTCACCCTCGTCGACCAGTACGGACCGGCGAATTCCCGCGCGACCTCCGGCGGCGAGACCCGGGGCGTCCGCACCGGATACGGCGGCCACCCCCACGAGCTCCTCTGGACGGGCTGGGCCAGGCGCGCCATCGAGAAGTGGAAGGCTTGGGACGAGCAGTGGCAGGACATGCTGCTGCCGCGCGTCTTCTTCACCACCTCGGACCTGATCATGCGGGACGAGTGGACGGACTTCATGGAGGACACGCGCAGGAACTGGAACGAATTGGGCGTCCGCCACGAGGTTATCGACGCGGACGAGGTCCGGCGGCGATGGCCCGTCATCGACGTGACCGACATCACGGTCGCGCTCTGGGAGCAGGACGCGGGCGTCGTGCGGGCCCGCCGCGCAATCGAGTCCGTCGCGCGGGTGTTCGAGCACGAAGGCGGTCAGGTGCGGATCGCGCGGGCCGGGATGGGCGGCGCGACCAACCGCAGGCTCAACGCGCTTGGCCTGCAGCCAGGCGACGATCTCTCCGCCGGGACCTATGTCTTCGCCCTTGGACCCTGGTTCCCCAAAGCCTTCCCGGAACTGATGGGCGACCGGGTGCGCATCCCCATCGGCCATGTCGTCTACCTCCGCACTCCTCCCGGCGACAACAGCTACAGCTATCCCAATCTGCCCAGCTACAACTTCCCCGGCGTGACCGGCTGGCCGGCGCTCGGCTCCGACAACCGCGGCTTCCGGGTCAGGACCGGCGGACGCGGCGGGGAGGACGATCCCGACACCAGCCGCCGCTGGCTCGAACCGGATGAGTTGGAGCGGCCGCGCGCCTTCGTGGCCCAGCGCTTCCCCGGGCTGGCGAACGCGCCGATCAGCGAGACGCGCGCCTGCCACTACGAGATCTCGACGACCCGCAATTTCTTCTTCGACCACCACCCGGACTACGACAACGTCTGGTTCGCCGGGGGAGGGTCGGCCGAGGGGTTCAAGTTCGGGCCCGTGATCGGTGAATACCTGGCCGGCAGGGTGCTCGGGACCGAGACCGACGCAGAGCTGGTCGAGGCTTTCCGCCTGTGGGTGGAGGAGCCCGAGGGGCGCTGAGGGGCGGGGGCGGGGCCGGTGAGTGACGGGCGGCCATGGAATGACGGCATTCCGTTTCATCGGTACATTTGATTCTGACGGTCCGGTGGACCCGGCCCGCCGTATTGAAAGCCTGCAAATGAGGACCTGGGAAGCACGATGCGCATGAAACTCCCGACCCTTCTGCTCATTCTCGGCCTTGCCGCGGCCGGCCCGTTTGCGGGAAGCGTCCCGCTTGCGGCACAGGCCGGAACCTCCACCCAGGCTCGGGTCGATACCGCCGCGGACGCCCTGCCCGCCGCCGTCTTCCTCCCCGATGCCCGCGACCCCTTCGAGGGTTTCGACGCCTTCATGGCACGGATCATGGAGGACTGGGCGATCCCCGGAGTCGCCGTCGGCGTCATCCACAACGGCGAGATCGTGCTGGTCAGCGGATTCGGCCTCCGCGATGTCGAGAACCGCCTCCCGGTCACCGAGCACACGACCATGGCGATCGGCTCCAACAGCAAGTCCTTCACCGTGACGATGATGGCGATGCTGGTGGACGAGGGCAGGCTCGACTGGGACGAGCCGGTGCGCGATTTCCTCCCCGATTTCCGCCTCTACGACGAATTCGCCACCGCCGAGATGACGCCGCGAGACCTCGTCACTCACCAGTCCGGGCTGCCGCGCCACGACAACGTCTGGTACGGGCGCGCCGCGACCCGCGAGGAGATCTTCGCGAAGCTGCGCTACCTGAAACCGAACGCGTCCTTCCGGAGCCGCTACCAGTACCAGAACCTCATGTTCATGACGGCCGGCTTCCTCACCGAGCGCCTGACGGGGAAGGACTGGAGCGACCTGATCGACGACCGCATATTCACCCCCCTGGGCATGGACCGGTCCAACACCTCGGTGGACGACTCGCCCGGTTCCGGGGACTTCGCCTTCCCCTACATCCTGCGCGACGGCGTGCTGCACAGGGTCCCCTTCCGCAACATCGACGAGGTCGGCCCCGCCGGATCGATCAACTCGAACGTGGTCGAGATGCTGGCCTACATCCAGACGCACATCGACGGCGGCGCCTACAACGGCACCCGGCTGATTTCGGAGGAGAACTCGGCCCAGATGCAGCAGCCCCAGTTCGCGATGCCGGGCGAGTCCGAGCACCCCGAAGTGGGGCCGGGCAGCTACGGGCTGGGCCTGCGCGTGGGCACCTACCGCGGCCGCAAGATGGTGCAGCACGGGGGCGGTATCGACGGGTTCATCTCTTCGATGTCGTGGCTCCCGCGCGAGAAGATGGGCGTGATGGTGCTCACCAACCGCTCGGGCGGCATGAACCCCGTGCCGATCATGGTCGCCTACAACGTGTACGACCGGCTGCTCGGGCTGCCGGAAATCGACTGGAACGCGCGCAACCTCGAGGAGCGGGATGAGCAGGAGGCGCGCGCCGCGGAGTCCGCCGCAGAGATGCTCGCCAAGCGGGTGGAAGGAACCAGCCCCGGCCACGCCCTGGAAGCATACAAGGGACGGTATCATCACCCGGCCTACGGCAACATGGACGTGGCAGCCGACGGCGACGGCCTCACCATCTCATACGACAACGACTTCGTGCTGGAGCTCGAGCACTTTCACTACGAGGTCTTCCGGATCACGTCGCTGCCCAACATGGTGCCGGCGACGGGACTGGTCACCTTCACCACCGACTCGGACGGCGCCGTGAGCCAGGTCGCAATCCCCTTCGAGCCCAACGGAGCCGACATCGTGTTCGATAGGGTGGAGGGGTGATGTAAGCCCGCCCTCGCGGGGCCGATGTAACTCTCCGTTCCGGGCGGGCGTAGGTGGCAGGACAGGGCGGCGGCGAGCGCGGCGGCCCTTCATCGCCGTAGCGGGCGGGCGCAGGTTGGCAGGACAGGGCTGCGGCGAGCGCGGCGGCCCTGAATCGCCCTAGCGGGCGGGCGCAGGTAGACATGAGGTACTTGATGGGTTGGAAGAGGCCGGTGTCGCGGAGCGCGGCGCCGCTGTCATCGAGAGCCGGGCGCCGTCCGAAGCAGGTGCGCCTGCGGGAGACGGCGATCCTGTTGCTGGGCGTGCTCCTTCTGCTGGCGGCGCCCTTGCCACTTTCCGCCCAGGTCGGGGCCACGCTCCGGGGCGTGGTGCGCTCCGGGATAACGGGAGAGGTGATCGCCGGCGCGGTGGTGCAGATCGTGGGAACGCGGGCGATGACCACCACCGACGACGACGGCCGCTACGCCATCCTGACCGTGCCGATGGGAGAGTCGGTCGTGCGCGTCACGCACAGCGACCACGTGGGCCTGGTGGACCGGCTGCATGTGGAAGAGGCGGCGGTGATCCGGCACGATTTCGAGATGATGCCGCCCGCCTATGTGCTGGAGGAGCTGGTTACGCGTGCGATGCGCCGCGTCGAGATCCCCGACGCCGCTATCGACGGCAGCGAACTCGAGCGCGGGCGCGGTGTGCGCGAGGTGCTGAGCGGCGTGACAGGGGTTACCCTGTTCAGGACCAGCGGCGCCGTGGGTGCCGGATACTACCTGCGGATTCGCGGCGCGAAGAGCTTCCACTTCAACCAGCACCCGGTCGTCTTCGTCGACGGCGTCAGGGTGCGGGCGCTGGGGACGGCGGGTGGCCTGGGCGCGCTCGAACTCATCGACGCGGGTTCGATTGCGCGGATCGAGGTCCTGAAGGGACCGGCGGCGGGTGCCGAGTACGGTCCGGACGCAGCGGATGGGGTGGTGTTGATTACGACAAAGCGCGGCAGGAAACCGTAAGCGGCGTTCAAATGTAAAGTGCTCATTACATTCTGTAATGTGTGAATTACATTGCAGAAAGCGTGACAACGGAAAAGGGCCGCCGCCCAAGTTCTGGGCGGCGGCCCCGTTACTTCCGTCAGCGGGTGGTCCGTGACCGACTATCCGATGTTCTCGTTCCCGTTGGTCTCCACCAGAGGTAGTTCCCAGCACGTCACCGGGCCGTATTCGGCACCCGTCTGGTCAAGACCATTGGGGTGAATGGAGCCTGGTTCCCCAAGGAACGGAATCTGTTGTGCGGTGCCCCGGTATCTCAGCATGTCGTTGAAGCGCCATCCCTGTTCCACAAAAAGCGTACGCGAGCGCTCAGCCAGTACTGCGGCAATCACGTCCGGCTGCGACGCCGACGCCCCGCCGGTCCACTCCGGCAACTCGGACTTCATTCGGAGCGCGTTGATGATCCCGACGGCGGTCGCCAGGTCTCCCATCTGTGCTGCTGCTTCAGCGATGATCAGTTGGGCGGCTTCCCAGGAAGCCATCGGCGCCGCATCGGCACGCGAAGTGTACTTTGTGGTGTAGTAGTGGATCGTCGAGAAGTCGAACGCCTGGTTGCCGATCGTCTCGACCGGGACCCTTGGGTCGGCCACGCCGTCGTTCTGGGTCAGCTCCCCAGCTGCATTGACCGTCAGGTCGCGGAAGTGATCCGCCACCGACCCGTGTTTGCTGATCCCGTCGTTGGTGTCGTTGAGCCAGCGGTGCAGGTAGTTCTGCCGTCTGTCCAGATCTGCTGCCCGGTCGGCCCCAAACTTGAAGCCCTCGGGCACCTGTTGAGCGTCGGCAATTGCCCCGGCCCAGTCGCCCATATCCAGCTTGGCGCGTGCGCGGCCGGCGTACGAACTGGTAACCAGCGCTGCGTTTCCGGCACCCGAAATCGCCTCGCTGAAGTTCTGCACCGCGGCCCCAAGCACCTGGTCGGGCTGCATTTCCGCCCCGCCGTCCAGCGCCATCGAGCAGAAGCCTTCGCCAAGCGCCAGCAGCGCCCACCCGCCGTAGGCTCGGACCCTGCCCTGCATCTGCGCTTTGCCGGGCACATCGCCAGCATCGAACTCACCGAGTTTGTCGAAGATGTCGTTGTTCTGGAACCGGGCGGTTTGAAGCGGCGTGTAGATGCCGTAGTTCGACGCGCAGGAGCCGGTGGCCAGGACGCCTCCGGAAAGCGCCTGCAGTTCCATCTTGCGCTGTCCCCACTCCCGCATGTTCAGATTGCCCGAAGTCGGGATCCACTCATCGGAGTGGTGTGACGCCGCTGCCGCATAGTTGCTCCAGGCACACTCGGCGTCGCCCACCACCGAGTTGACCAGGACGTCGGCAAGAGCCGGATCGGCAAGTGATTCCGCGTCCACCTTGCCGGGAATGTCGACCGCGAGAACCTCGTTCAGGTCGCATGCTGCGCTGAACAGCGTTGCGGCCAAGAGAGAGGCCATCAGCAGGGCACGTGCCGCAGATTCGATCTGTCTAGTCATTGATCTGCTCCTCTCCTCAGAATGTGAGCCGAAGGGTAGTCGTAAAGGTCCGGAGCTGCGGCCATCCTTCCTGGTTGTAGGCGTTCAAACCGCGCGTGGTGCCCGTCTGCTGGGCGACTTCCGGATCCATTTGCTTCACACCGAAGCCCTCGGCCTGTCCTACCCAGAGCGTTGCCATGTTGTTGGCTGCCACGTTGAGGGTGACCCCGGAAGCGTTGAGTCGCTCAGCCCACGAGTCCGGTAGATTGTAGTTGAGCGAAACAACCCGGAGTTTCGCGAAGTCACCGTCGATGATCCCCGACTGCCAGAGGCCGACACCGCCAAGGGTCTCATAAGCCAACAGGATCGGGTCCGTGCGCTCCAGAATGGCACGCGAGTTGATGAAGAAGCGATGCTGCGCCGCGATGTCGCCACTGACCATCGTGCGGCCCCCGACGTAGTCGACCAGTGCGTACAGCTGAAGATCCGGCCCGATCGACAGCGTGGCATATGCGCTGCCTTCCTTGTCCGGGAGCGGCTGACCCCAGTACACGTTCGGAGCGTCCGCGCACGCAACCGGTGCACCTCCCCCGGCAGAGATATTGGCAGACTCGCCGCTCTCCAGAATCGGGCCGCCTTCGCACATCACATTCACCGCGGCCCCATCGGCCAGGTCAGCGCTCACCACACGCTTCATGTAAATGCCGGACAACGGCTGACCGAGGGCGTGGTACTGCCCCAGTGTCGAACTCTCCAGGACGGCAGGCTGCCCGCCAAGATCCGTGATCTCGTTGTTGGCAGTGGAGAAAGTCGCTCCCAGATCGAGGGTCATGGACTCGCTTCTGAACACACTGGCATTGACGCCGATCTCGATGCCGGCGTTCTTGACCTGGCCGATGTTCTGGAACTGAACACCGGGAAAGCCATTGGACGGAAGCGCGGGAACCGAAACGATCGCATCGTCGGTTGTCTGGTCGTACCATGTGAACTCCAGGCCCACCCGGTCGTCGAACAGGCTGGCATCGAAACCGATCTCGACTTCGGTACCCACCTCGGGCTTGAGCTCCTCGTTACCGATGTTCTCCGGGGTAACCGTGGACGCCCCTCCCGGTCCCACGGAGGGCTCATAGGTTCTAAGCGCATCGAAGACATCGGGTTGCCTTCCGGCCTGTCCCCAGGCGGCGCGTAGCTTCATCTGCTGGATGAATCCCACGCTCTGCCTGAAGAAGTCCTCGTCGCTGATCACATAGGAAGTCGAGAACTTCGGGTATACGACAAAGTCGAAATTCTTCCCGAAGGCGGAATTGTCGTCGCCCCGTACCGCTCCGGTAACATACAGCCGGTCGCCGAACCCGATCTGCTCCTGGACGAAAACCCCGAAGGTCTTGTTCTCCCGGTAGTCCTCGTCAGCGCTTCGGGTCGATCCCGAAGGAATGGTCTCGAGAGATCTCACGGGGAAGGACTCGCCCCGTCCCCAGAGTACCTCGGACTTTCTGGCGTTGTACTGAAGGCCGGCTCCGGTGCTCATGGTGATGGATTCGACCGGGGACCAGTCTCCGCTGACCTGATAGTCAGCCGAAACGTACGACGTACGCTCGCTGGCGATGGTCTTGCGGCCCGTATTGAAGAAGTTCCCGAGACTCCCGGTGGCCAGGTACAGCTCCGAGTTGGTGCGGCTGCCGAAGTCGCCACCGAATACCAGCCGGTGTTTCATCCAGTCGGCCGCATCCCACGCAGTCTGGAAGCTGAAGGTAGTCCGGTCGACATCGGTGATCCCCTCGATCTCGTCTTCGTAGGCTTCGGGGAGATAGGCGATGTATCCGCGCGATGGCCCGTCAAGCGCTTGGGGTGTACCGGTGCCGGGCTCGCAACCCGGTGCCGGACAGGACCAGATCACAGCCGTGAGCAGTGGCTGTTGCGCGGACGCTGACTCAAGCTTGGAGCGGTTTGCTCCCAGACTGAAGTCGAACTTCAGGCTCTCATTCGCGGCATAGGTCAGGTTTGCCCTGCCCCGCAGAGAGTTCTGCCAGTTGTACGGCACCGGCCCTTCCTGGCGGTCGAATTCCCCGCTCACGTAATAGGTCACGGCTTCGGTGCCGCCGCTTACGTCGGCCCCGTACGACTGGTTGTGACCCGTGCGGAACCATTCACGGCCGCCCCCGAGCAGGCCGTAGGTGTCCTCCTTGTCGTGCCGCAGGACGTTTACTTCGACGATTTCACCGGCGGCACTCTTGTAATACGTCGGGGGCACCAGCTCGATGGGGTTGGGAAGCCAGTTGGCTCCCTGCCGGATGGTCGCGTTCACGCGGGGTGCACCCCGGGCGCCACGCTTGGTGATGATCTGGATCACCCCGTTGGACGCCTCCGTGCCATACAGCGTAGCCGCTGCGGGACCCTTGATGATCTGGATGCTCTCGATCTCGTCGGGATCGAAGTCGTTGATCCGCGAGGGTGCCCTTCGACCGTCCTGGCCGACACCAGCGAGCAATCCGAGGTCACCGTCCTGTCCGTTGACGCGAACGCCGTCAACCACCACGATCGGGGTTGCCGCAAGCGTCAGCGAGGCCGCTCCGCGGATCCTCATGATCCCGCCCTCGCCGATCGACCCGCTGCTGTTCATGATGCGGACGCCGGGTACGGTGGCGGACAGCATCTGCTGCACATCGGCGGAGGGCGCACGCTCCTGCAGGATCGCAGCGTCGACATTGCCGATCGCGTTGCCTACCGACCGCGCCTGTTGCTCGCCGACCGTCCCCGTCACGATGATCTCGTCAAGGGAGATCGCCGTCTCCTGGAGTTCGATCGTCACGGGCTGGTCCGCAGTGGCCTGCGCAGTGGCTTCGCGGAAGCCGATCATGAGGACGCGGAGCGTGACGGTTCCGGATGGAGCGTTGAGGATGAGAAACCTCCCCCGGTTGTCGGTGAGGCCGCCGAGTTCGGTTCCTTCGATCACGACCTGCGCGCCAGGGAGAGGCCGCTGGGTCGTGCCCTCCACCACTGTCCCGGTGATCGTGTTTTGCGCGGACATCGGTGCGAATCCCATGGCAAGGGCCATGAGTACCGCGGCCGAGCCCGCGACCATTCGCCCAGGCGTTAGCCCGGGTCTCGAACGCGAAGTCGGTCTCATAGGAACTCTCCTTTGTTTGATTGTGAGACCCTCCCTGCCAGACGGGCGTCAAGATACGCCTTGGCAAGTCCTATCTGCAACCAGTACGCATTGATGTATACACTACGCAGTCAAAAGACGACGCTTACGACGGCACTACCCGGTAGTCCGGCGGCGGCTCCGCACCGATCAGATGCTCGACGAAATAGTCCCAGCGGCGGCGGATGTAGTAGGGATCACCGCCCGCTCCGTGGTTCAGGTTCGGCAGGATGAGCATGTCGAAGGTGCGGTTCGCTTTGATGAGGGCGTCCACGACCTGCATGGTGAGCGCCGGGCTGACGTTGTCGTCCATCTCGCCGTGGATCAGCAGCAGCTTCCCCTTCAGGTTGGCGGCGTGGGTCGTGTTGGCCTGCTGGATGTAGTTGGCGCCGTCCGGGTCCAACAGCCCGTGGTAGAGTTCGCCCCACAGCGCGATGTAGCCCCGCTGGTCGTGGTTGCCGGCGCCCGAGACCGCGACCTGGTAGAAATCGGGCTGGGTCAGGATGGCGTGGGTCGACATGTATCCACCGCCCGAAAAGCCGTAGACGCCGACGCGGTCGAGGTCCATCCAGGGCCGGGATGCGGCGAGCTGCTTCATCGAGGCCACGTGGTCGGCAAGGCCTCCGGCGTCCTGCAGGTTGCCGTATGAGAAGTTGTGGAAGGCCTTCGAACGCAGGGGCTTGCCAAGACCGTCAAGGACGACGACGACGGCGCCCAGTTCCGCCGAGGCCTGCGCGTCCCAGAGGACCCGCGACAGGGGGTCGGCGACGCTCTTGGGCACCCACGCCGTCTGTGGTCCCGGGTAGACGTAGTCGATTACGGGGTAGGTGGCATCCGGGTCGAAGCCGGTGGGTTTGACGATCAGGCCGTAGAGGTCGGTGACGCCGTCCCGCGCTTTGGTCACGACCGTTTCGGGGGGACTCCATCCCAGGGCTTCGAGGCCGTCCAGCGAGCCGGTCTCCAGGGTCATCACAACCGAGCCGCTCCGGTCTCGCAGGACGGTGACCGGCGCAGTGTCGATCCGGCCGTGGGTGTCCACGAACCAGGCGCCGCCGGGGCTGGCCGTGACGAGGTGGTGGGAGTCCTCGGGCGTGAGGCGGCGCACCGTTCCTCCCTCCAGTCCGACGCTGTACAGCTGCATGTAGTACGGGTCGCCGCCTTCGCGTCCGCTGGCGGTGAACCACACCGTGCGCGTCCCCTCGTCGACATGCAGAACTTCCCGGACCAGCCAGGGACCGCTGGTCACCTGGCGCTTGAGGTCGCCGCTGCGCCCGTCGTAGAGGTAGAGGTGGCCCCATCCGTCGCGTTCGGACCACCACAGGACCTCGTCGCCGCCACCCAGCACGCGGACGTTGGGCCGCGACGCGAGAGACGGGGTGGCCTCGCAATAGGTCGCGCAGCTCTCCTCGATGATGGTGCGGACCTCGCCCGTCGCCGGGTCGGCCACCTCCAGGCTCACGGCCTTCTGGCCTCTTGTGAAACGAAGGGAGTAGATGGCCGATCCGTCATCCGCCCACCACACGTTCTGGAAGGTGAAGGGCGACTGGAAGATGGACATGAGCGGATCCGCGTTCAGCCGGGTGACCGCGCCCATCTCCGTGTCCACGATGACCATGTGGGCCATGGGGATGATGGAATCGCCGGGCAGGGCGTACCGGTAGGCATGGTGCCGGGGACGCTTGGACCCGTCCTCGGGGGCGCCCTGCACGAGGTGCATCTCCTGGACGCCGCGCTGGTCCAACTGGTGCGTGGCCACGTAGCGGCCGTCAGGCGACCAGAGCGCGGCGGGCGGCACCGGGATGCCGAAGCGGCGTATCGTCACTGCCGACGTGTTGCCCTCGGGCGACGAAGCGTAGTCCCAGTACGGCTCGCCGTCGTCGGTGAGTTGGACCCCCTCATCTTCGCCGGCGGTCCGAACCCGGAGATTGTGGTCGCGGGTGAATAGCGCTCGGGTCCCATCGGGCGACACGAGTTCCGCCGCGCTGAATTCGGTCGACGCATCGCGTTCGGTGCAGGTATAGTCGGCCAGGTCGCACCGCCATTTCGCCGCGCCGATGTCCAGCTTCAGCGCGCCGCCGACGTCCAGGAACTCGAAGGTGGCGAACGGCATTCGGGCCGGATCGTACGAGGTATCCGCGGCGGCGGAGAGGGCGGCTGCAAGACGGCCGTGGTCGAAGGCATCGCGCCGCGTCCGGGCCGCGGGGTCGACCAGGATGAAGCGCTCGCCGTTCCCGGTGCGCACCCGGTACCAGAACCGGTCGGATTCGGCAACCCATGCCACCGGGCCGAGCGGCACCCCGGTCAGCAAGCGGCCCGCGTTACCCGGCAGAAACTGCTCGGCCCGCGCATAGTCGGCCGCCGTGACGACGGGGCGGGTCGTCGACCCCTGGCCGTCCGCGGAACCTGCCGCGCCGAGGAGATGGGCGAGGACAAAAGCCGCAGACGCGGCGACCCGTGGAATGCCTTTTCCTTGCAACATCGCCTGACTTCTCCCATTTCTGTTCATGCCGACCGCGGGTTGGGCGTGCGACGCCCGCCCGATGTCAAACGCTCGGGCGAAGATGCGTGTCCACGGGAGTGTGCGCTACTCAAGCCGCCGGGACTCGCCGCCCGCCCCTCAACGGAGGTCACTGATGATCCGCCGCACCACTGCCAACTCACGTCTCTGCCTCGTGCTAACAATGGCTCTGGGCTTCCTGCTTCCGCTGGCCACAAGCGGCCCCGCCGCCGCCCAGGAAGAGGGCAGCATCAAGGTCGGAGGCCCCGGCTCCGCCAACTTCGACCTGGCCGCCCGCTTCGCCCCCTACAAGATCAGCGACCTGGTCCATTCCCTCCGCGTGACGCCACGCTGGATCGAGGACACCGACCGCTTCTGGTACGAGTGGGAGACCTCCAGCGGCCGGCATTTCTACCTCGTCGATCCCGGCCAGGGCACGAAGACCGAGATCTTCGACAACGACCGCATCGCCGCGGAGCTGACCCGCATCACGCGGGATCCGTGGGACGCCCAGCACCTGCCGATCCGCGCCATCCGCTTCACAGGGCCGAATACCATCCAGTTCGACGTGGAGTCTTCCCAGGAAGAGGAGATGGAGGAGGACGAGGAAGACGAAGAAGACGTCGAGGAAGACCAGGAGGACGAGCAGCAGCGCGGGCCGCGTCGGCCCAGGACCCGCAACATCGTCCACCACTTCGAGTACGACGTCACCACGAGGACGCTACGCGAGCTCGAGGATTACGAGGAGCCGGACAGCCATCCGAATTGGGCGAGCGTATCGCCGGACACGGCGTGGGTCGTCTTCAGCCGCGAGTTCAACCTGTGGATGATGAGCTACGAGGAGTACATGAAGATCGTCGAGGCACGGCGCGGGAAGTCGGGCGACGAGGCCGAAGAGGCGGAAGAGGACGTAGAGGTCGAGGAGATCCAGCTCACCACCGACGGCGAGAAGGATTTCAGCTGGGGTTCGCAGGGCCGTGGCCAGAACGACGAGGAGACCGAGGAGGAGCACAAGAAGCGCCAGCCCTCGGGGACGACCTGGTCTCACGACTCGCGCTACTTCGCGCTCACCAGACAGGACCGCCGCGAGGTCGATCATCTCTGGGTGGTCCACGCGGTAGGCAACACGCGTCCCAAGCTGGAGAGCTACAGGTACGAGATGCCGGGCGAGGAGAACGTCACGCAGACCAGCCTCCACGTCTTCGACATGGAATCGCGCGAGATGACGCAGGTCGACGACGATCCCTGGAAGGACCAGCGCATGGGGATCTTCAACGCGCCCGGACAAGGCGGCGGCGGGTTCTTCTTCTTCGGCGGAGGCGGCGGCGCGGGCCGCGACGAGCCCAACATCACGAAGTGGCTGTCGGACAGCAGCAACGAGCTGTATTTCTGGCGCCGCAGCCGCGACCAGCACCGGGTCGACGTAATGAGGGCGGACCCGGCAACGGGCGAGGTCACCGCCGTGATCGAGGAGCGCCTGAACACCTATGTGGAGCACCAGACACCCCGCCGTTTGGAGGGCGGGGACCTCATCTGGTGGTCGGAACGGGACGGGTGGGCGCACCTCTACCGCTACGCGCCGGACGGAACGGTTCGCGCTCGTCTTACCGAAGGCCCCTGGCACGTCGACGCATTGATGGGAGTGAATGAGGAGGGCGGATACGCGATTCTTCGCGGCAACGCGCGCGAGGAGGGCGAGGACCCGTACTACATGCACCTGTACCGCGTGGCCCTGAACGGCAGCGGCCTGACGCTCCTCAACCCCGGCAACCAGGACCACCAGGCCATCGTGCCCCGGTCTGCGCGCTACTTCGTGGACAACTACTCGCGGGTCGACACCAACCCCGCATCGGCGCTTTTCGACGCTTCCGGACGCAGGATCATGGACCTGGAGACGGCCGATCTCTCCGCGCTCGAGGCAGCCGGATACCAGTTCCCCGAGACCTACCAGGTGAAGGCCGACGACGGCGTGACGGACATCTACGGCGTCATGTACAAGCCCTACGACTTCGATCCGGCGAAGCAGTACCCGATCGTCGCCTACGTGTATCCCGGGCCACAGACCGAGTCGGTGTCGAAGTCGTTCTCGCTGAATTCGACCGAGCAGGCACTCGCACAGTTCGGGTTCATCGTGATCACGATCGGGAACCGCGGCGGCCATCCGGACCGCTCGAAGTGGTACCACAACTACGGATACGGGAACCTCCGCGACTACGGCCTGGCCGACAAGAAGGCCGGGATCGAGCAGCTCGCCGACCGCCACGGCTTCATCGACATCGACAGGGTGGGGATCTACGGGCACTCCGGCGGCGGCTTCATGTCGACCGCGGCGATGCTCGTCTACCCCGACTTCTTCAAGGTGGCGGTGTCGTCAGCCGGGAATCACAACAACGACGTCTACAACGCCAACTGGTCCGAGAAGCACGACGGGGTCAAGGAGGTGAAGGACTCGACCGGCGCCGTCACGGGCTTCGAGTACGACATCGACCGGAACTCGGACATCGCGGCGAACCTGAAGGGACACCTGCTGCTGACCACGGGGGACGTGGACAACAACGTCCACCACGCCGGCACCTTCCGCATGGCCGAGGCGCTCATCCGCGCGAACAAGCGCTTCGACTTCTTCATCTTCCCCGGCCAGCGCCACGGCTTCGGGAACATGAGCAACTACTGGTTCTGGCTGCGCGCGGAGTACTTCGTGAAGCACCTGCTGGGCGACGATGAGTGGAACGTGGACATCCTGCAGCTGCAGGGGGATCAGCCGAAGGGGTAGGGGCAGGGGGGGGTTGATCCGGCCCCACTGGTGATAGCCTGACACCGCCGAGTGGCGGTTGACTCCGCCATTGAAGGGCAGTGAACGACTGATCGGTGCCGAGAATGCCGCACCGGACCGCCGTCCTCACAGCGTTGGGATCCAATATGTCAAGATGACATTACACAATGACATGTAAACCTTACAGTGGGCAAGTGACCGCAGATGACGGCGAGCCGGATCGTCGGGTTGCAGACATCGAAGCCGAGTTCCTGGTTGTCTATCACACCAAGGCCACGTCGGTGTTTCCGGCCGACGCTCTGCGACACTTTGCCGGACTCAACGGTACCTACAACGCATGGCCTTATTGGAGGGAACTCGTTCAGAGCCTGACCGCGCGCGCAGGCATGTCCGGTGTCACGGTACCGGTCTTCAAGCCGAGGGTACGCAAGGTCGAAGTACAAGAGAGCCTTCCGGTTCCAAAACCCGGTGACGAGGTGGTTGCAGCCACTGCACGTGGAGCAGCTTCGGCCCGAAGTTAGAATGGCCCCTGGGCGGCCGCCGGTGTCGTCGTCACTCGCAACCCCCGCGAACAGTTGTTGAGCGCGTTGGATTCCGGGAGTTCCGGGTCGGCGCACAGGCCGAAGTAGGCGGCGCCTACAGGTTCTGGCCAGTCCCTCACCACCAAATGCAGCACGGCACTGTGCTGTGGGGGGAACGCGGGCAGCCGGAAGGAGTGCATCTGACGGACGCGGTCGCTGGGTGTGATGATCGAGTCGCCGGAAACGCGCAGCACGAAGAAGGTGGCCCCGGCATCGGCGTCGCCCTGATTGAGGGTCTTGAAGGTGAAGGAGGCCGCGCCGCCCTGGGCCACGGTCTGTGTGTCCGGGGATGCTTCGGGGATGACCACGTCGGCGAGAGCGCCCTCGATCGTTACCGCGATTTCGTGGACCGCCGACAGGCCGTCGGGATCGGTTGCGGTCACAACGACGAAGAGGTCGCCTGCCTGAAGTGCGTGGACGGTCACTTCCAGACCCTCGACCGACACGGTGGCGAGAGATGGTGCTGTGACGGCTGCGCTGAGGGTCAGCGGGTCACCGTCCGGGTCGGAGAAGCACGGAACGAAGGTGACGGAGCGGCCTGCATCGACCGTTTGTGACGGGGTCGGGCACGGAAAGGGGGGATTCCGGTCGTCGCAGGCGGCCCACAACGGAAGGGTAGCCACGACCGTAATCCTCGCGATGCACCGGAAGCCCCGCCCATTCATGAGTCACGGACACCCCAGCTCCTGCCAGCCCCGCTCGCATCCCAGCGCACGCAGCGCCTCCGGATCCCGCTCCGTCACCGGCCCCTTGCTGCCCCGAAGCACGATCGGGAGCTCGGCGAGCGGCGGGGCCGCACGGGCCAGTTGTCCGCCAGGGTCCGCCGCCAACGCGTCCAGGTTCGCGCATCCCGGACCGAAGCCCAGACCACACGCCCGCTGGAACTCCCCGGCCGCGCCTCGGAGGTTGCGGTCCTTCTCGGCCATGAGGATGCCGAACTCGTTGCACGCCCAGCCGGATCCACGGTCGCAGTAGGCCTGCTGCATGATGCCGGCGTAGTCGCAGGCGCGCTCGCTGCCGGCTTCGCAGGCCTCCCGCCAGAAGGGGTAGTACTGGCCGGGATGGTTGTCGCCGAGCGCGCCGGTCAGGCTCAGGGTGGTGAAGACCGCGGCCCACAGCCCGACTGTGGCGATGCGCCGTTTCGCGGGCACCGCGCCAGTCGCCGCCGCCCAGGCCGCACCCAGGCGGGGGGCCAGCGCCGTCGCCGCGCGATCGAGCGCGGGGGCCATAAGGTTGAGAATCGGCACCGGCAGCAGCTTGTCGTAGAAGGGCGGCGCGCCGACCGCGTTGAGCACGTACACGCTCGCGACGACGCCCGTGCCGTAGAGCACGCCGAAGATCACGCGCCCC
This sequence comes from Gemmatimonadota bacterium, assembly GCA_022826565.1. Lineage (GTDB taxonomy): Bacteria > Gemmatimonadota > Gemmatimonadetes > Longimicrobiales > Gaopeijiaceae > Bin94. The sequence continues at coordinate 92,834 of JAJDUP010000012.1, forward strand.
AGCTCCGACCGCGGCGACGTCGCCGGGTCGGTGAAGAGCAGGTGCAGGCCCAGGAACACCGCGATCGGGATATAGGCGTCGTAGAAGAAGTACTCGCCGGTGACGCCGATGTACGCGGCGCTGAAGCCCCAGATGGTCAGCACGGCGGGCATCGTCATGGTTGCGACGCCGAAGAGAAGCTGGCCCGGCAGGGCGGCCAGGAAGATCACCGCGAAGATGAAGGGCGGCAGGTATTGGCTCTGGGCGATCTCCACACCCATGGTGATTCCCGTCGAGCCGGTCGCGATCAGGGCGAGCGACGCCACGGCGAGGGCGAAGGCCGAGGGGTTGAAGATGTGCCGCGCCTTGCCCCCGACATCGCGCCGGATGAACTCCTTGCCGACGTAGACCAGCAGGATCATCGCCAGCTGCAGGAAGAACCACGAGAGGCGGAACCAGAGGAACAGGTTGACGCTGAAGACCACCGGCACCGGGCCGAAGCCCGCCGTGTAGCTCCGCCGGCGCGTCCAGCTGAAGAGCGCCTCGAGGGCCACCGCGAGGATGAGCTGGGCCAGGATGAGGGGCGCGAATTCGTACACGGGCCTGAAGAACCAGCCCCACCAGACCAGAACCGTCCCCTGGGCCAGGAGCTGGACCCAGTGCGGTCTCACGGCGCGGAAGTCGAGTGCCAGGGTTTCTCCCGTCCGGCCGCGCCGCGCGTCCAGCCAGATCGTCCAGGCGAGAATCCCCGCCGGCGCACATACGAATGACCAGAACAGGCCCGGCGTGGCCCGGACGCCCGGGAGCAGCAGGAAGGCCGCCAGCACCGCAGCGAGAACGACCGGCAGGAGCAGGGGCCCCGGCCGGCCGGAACCGGTCGCCGCCTCCCCCGGTTTCACCGTTACCCGCCCCACCGACCCGCGCCCGGCGGTCACGCCGTCCACCTGGTCACGCACCCTCGGCAGTCCGCCAATACGGCAATTGCGAACGCGCCCATCAGCAGCCCAGCTCCTCCCACCCCCGCTCGCACCCCAGCGTCCGCAGTGCCTCCGGATCGCGCTCCGTGATCGGCCCCTTGCTCCCCATCAGCACAATGGGCAGTTCCGCCAGAGGGGGATCGCCGCGCCGGAAACCGGTGCCCTGGGCGATCCGGGCATCCCCCGTCGCCAGCAGTTGCAGGTTCTGGCAGCCCGGCCCGTACTCGCGCCGGCACGACCGCTCGAACTCTCCGCCCGCACCGACGAAATCGCGGTCCAGCCGCACCAGTAGCACGCCGAATTCGTTGCATGCCCAGCCGGAGCCGAGGTCGCAGAAGTTCTGCAGCATCACGCCGGAGTAGTTGCACGCCCGTTCGCTGCCCGTCTCGCAGGCATCGCGCCAGAACGGGTAGTACTGGCCGGGGTGATTGTCGCCGATGGCGCCGGCGAAGCTCATGGTCGCGAAGGCCGTGCCCCAGATCCCCACCGTTGCCACACGGCGCCGGGCACCACCGGGGGTCTGCAGCCTCCCGACCAGTGAAGGAAGTCCGCGCCCCAGGGCGTTCGCCGCGCGGTCCAGGCGCGGGGCCAGCAGGTTGAGGATCGGGACCGGCAGGAGCTTGTCGTAGAAGTTGGGCGCGCCGATCCCGTCCAGCATGGCGGCACTGGTCACGACGCCGGTGCCGTAGATGAGGCCGAAGAGGATGCGCCCGCCATCGGAGCGGGGTGAGGTGGCGGGATCGGTGAAGAGCAGGTGCAGCCCGAGGAAGACCGAGACCGGGATGAATGCGTCGTAGAAGAAGTAGATCCCGGTCAGCGAATGGTAGAGCAGACCGAAGCCCATGATGGTGAGCACCGCGGGCACCGTCATCATCGCCACCCCGAAGATGAGCTGCGCGGGGACGGCGGCCAGGAAGATCACTAGGAACATCTGCGGCGGGATGAACTGGCTCTGGGCGATCTCGATCCCGAAGGTGATTTCCGTCGATCCGGTCGCGATCAGCGCCACCGCCGCGACCGACAGCGCCAGCGCCGACGGGTTGAAGATGTGCCGCGAGCGCCCGTCCAGTTGCCAGCGGATGAACTCCTTGCCCGCGTAGACCAGCACCACCATCGCGAACTGGAAGAAGAACCACGGCCCGGTGAACCACAGGAAGAGGTTGACGCTGAAGATCACCGGAATGACGCCCAGGCCCGCGGTGTACCGGCCCCGCCGCGTCCACGCGAACAGCCCCTCGACCGCCACCGCCAGGAGCAGTTGTGCAAGGATCATCGGTGCCCACAACGGCACTATGTCCACGAACAGACCCCACCACACCAGCAGCGCCCCCTGCGCCAGCGTCTGCATCCAGTGGGGCGTGCGGAGAACAAATTCCAGTGTCAGGCTCCCGCTCCGGCGGCGGCGCGATGCGAACAGCCATCCTGTCCACACCAGAATCCCTGCTACCGCGGCGACGAAGGTCCAGAAGGCGCCCGGGGTGCCCCGGACACTCGGGAGCAGGAGGTAGGCCGCGAGACCCGCCGCGACCGCGACCGGCAACAGGAGCGGGCGCAACTTGCTACGAGCCCTTCGGCCTGCCCGGATGCACGGTAACGATCTCCACGGCGCCCGAGCGGCCCGCATCGCCGTAGCGGAAGAAGGCGTCCGCCGGCGACAGCACCCGGATGCTGCGGATCTCTTCCGGGTTGTGGTTCAGCAGGATGGCCGCCACGTCGGCGGGGAGCGACGGAGGCTCCAGGACCGCCATCTCGGTCACCAGCGGCGGCGAATAGACGATGACGCCGTCCAGCGCCAGTAGCACCGGCCGGCACCCCGTTCCCGTGAGCATGACTTCCTGCACGGACGGACGGCGGCGCGAGGACTCGATGCAGAAGGTGACACCATCGATGCCTCCCTTCTGACGGATCCGCAGCCGCGGCGGCGCCTTGGACCGCAGGACCCCGAGCAGCCTGTTGGTCCGCTCCGCAGCCTCCGCCACCGTCGTCGGCGAGATGAAGTCCGAACTCCGTCCGATGGTCGCCGCTTCGCGCTCCGCGCCCGTAGCCGCCCGCACCTCGACTCCCTCCAGAGCGATCGCCTGGGGCGTGAGCTGCACCTCCCAGACCTCGCCCGGCACGATTTGCACCGCCTGCTGGATGGCCTCATAGCCGGTCCGGTGCACCGCCACGATCTGCACTCCGCGCGGAACCGTCTCGAGCACGAAGTACCCGAGCTCGTCGGAGATGCTGCCGATATCCAGGTCCGGCAGGTGCACGATCACCCCCGCGACCGGCAGCCCCGACTTCGCGTCGATGACCTCGCCCTCGACCCTGATCTGCCCGGCAGCCGAGTCGGGCGTCATGGCACCAAGCAGCGCGGCAGCCGACACGGCTATCCGGGCGCAAAGCAGCGCGGGGGCGCCGCCGCTCAGAAACGGCGGCGCCCCCGCACGAATGCGGAACCGCCCCCCGGGACCAGGTCGCCGGAGAGCGGTTCCATGCATCGTTACACCAATCCTCGCCCCGCTACACGCTGAAGCAGAGGCTGGAGACCTTCTCGTTCACCTGGCACTCGTCCAGGGAAATCGGCATGCAAGAGGCCCGGCGCGCGACCGTCGCCTCGTAGACCACGCCGCCACCGTCGAGGTGGGGGTGGTCCCAGCGGTGCAGATCCCACAGCCTGCGGCCTTCCAGCCACAGAGTGAGATGCCGTTCACGGTCCAGGATGTCCCAACCTGACATCGAAGTCAGGTTGGCTCCGCCGCCGTCGCCGCCGGTGATCGAACCGATCGTGCCGTCGGACTCGAGCGGATCCAGGCCGTGATGCGCCCGCATCTCGTTGATCTTGGCCATCGCTCCGGCGAGGTCACCCGCCATCAGAGCCCCCTCGGCCTCGATGAGGCGCATCTCCGTACCCTTGACGAGCGGAATGTCGTCGTCCCGGGTCGGGTATTTCTCCTGCCGGACGTGAATCGTCTGGCCGTCGGCCCCGTTGCCGCTGGGGCAGCCGCTGCCTTCAGCCGAGCAGTCCGTCCAGGGCGTGCGTGGGTCGCCCGCTCCCACGGTGCCGGCCAGCGTCATCCATGCCGAGACTTCATGACGTCCGTGCGTCTCGTTCCATATCTGGCTGGTTTCCCTGCCGGAGTTGGAAGAATACGCCGCGGCGAACACGAAGTCCGTCGGAACCTTTGCCGCGTGCGCAACCGCGTTCGAGAAGTCGCCCAAACCCATGTACACCTGGGCCAGGCCGCCCTCGGCGGCGTTGATTATGTCGCTGTCGCCACCGCCGTTCTGGATCGCACGTTCCAGCAATGCGATTGCACGCCGGAACGCGGCGTCACGTTCCATTGCATCACCGGTGTCGATCTCACCAGCCGGACCCGGGTTTTCGTCGTCGTACGGCTGGCTGAAGATCACCTGACAGAAGTTCTCGCCGAACCAGCGGTTGGCGAGTCCGCCGAAGAGGTGGGCCCTGGCCGTCTCGGGATTCCCGTCGAACTGGTAACCCTCGATGTTCCGCATCCGGATGAGCCCGGCCTCGGCTACCCAGCGCGCACGCTGCACGCCGGCCCAGAAGCCGTTGGAATCTTCGGAATCGAACAGGCCCCTCCGGTACCGTCCCGTCGAGAAGTAGCTTCCCGACCCGACGATCTCGTCGGACAGGCGGGCGGTGGTGAAGGAAAGGTCGTCGTAGGACGCCGAGAAGTCGGCGGACATTCCCGTGACGAGCGACTTGACGCCCTGCGCGGTGTTGAGGTCGTCGTCCAGAATCCGTCCGGGGTTCTTGACGTCGAAAATGCTCTCGTCGCAGCCGGTTGAAGCAAGCGCCGCCACAAGGGCGCCCAGGAACAACCGGCGTGTGCTTATCGTTTTCATTATTCCTTGTCTCCCCCGGCTAGAAATCGACCTGAACCGACAGCAGGAAGCTGCGCATCGGCGGCAGGTTGTAGTACTCCTGCCGGAAGAGCACTTCGGCAGAACCGTCCTCGAAAGCCTCGGGATCGACGCCCTCGAAGTCGGTCATGGTGAACAGGTTCCTGCCCTGCAGACGCAGCGTCGCCGAACGGATGTTCCCGGGCAGGATGTCCTCGGGCACCCGGTAGCTGAGCGACGCGGAGCGGATCTTGAAGAAGTCCGACGGCTGCGTCCACATGCCGTAGCGCACGACCGAAGGATCGCACAGCGCGCGCTCACCGGCCGTCAGCGCGTCGCGCTGTCCGTTGGCGATCGCGGAGAAGGTCGAACGGCACAGCGGCCACACCTGCCGGCGGGTGTTCTGATACGCGGTCCCCGAAGAAAGCCACATTCCCCCCATCCCCTCGCCGACGACGTCGAGCGTGAGGCGCTGCGAAAGCGTCATCGTGCTGCTGATGCCGTAGGTGTACTTCGGGGTGGTGGAGCCCAGGCAGTGCTCGGTGTAGTTCGGCGCCGCGACTTCGTCCGGGTTCTGCACGCGGTCGTGACAGAACGCCGGGAGCGGGAAGTAGACCATCTCGCCGGGCGTGCAGCCCTGGCCGATGTAGCCGTTCCCGTCGAAGGTCACGCCGTTGGACAGCTCGTTCGTGCACTCGATGGGCGCACGCACGTAGTTCCGCCAGCCGATGTTGATGCTCTCCAGGTCGCCGAGGTCGATGACCCGGGACTCGCTGGTCGACAGCCGGAGCCCGACATCCCAGCCTATGGTGTTTGTCGCCAGCATCGTCACGTTCACGAACGCCTCGTGACCGGCGTTGGTCACCTCGCCGACGTTCTCGAGCTGCGTGCCCACAAAGCCGCCCGACGGCAGCTGGGTGACCGGGATGAGAGCGTCGAAGGTGCGCTGGCTGAAGTACTGGTACTCGAAGGCGACGCGGTCGCCAAAGGTGGTGCCCTCGAAGCCGGCTTCCCACTCGCGTGTCCGCTCCGGACCCAGGACCGGGTTGCCCAGGTTGTCGGGCGTGACGCCGGGCTGGCCGTTGTCGCCCGCTACCGACGCCCACGTGCGGGCGGCGTCGAAGAGGCCCGGCGCCTTGCCGGACTCGCCGAACGCGCCGCGCAGCTTCAGCGTGCCGAAGCCGCTCGGGAAGAAGCCTTCGTCGGAAATCACGTACGAGAAGGAGCCCTTGGGATAGGTCTCCAGCCCGAAATCCTGCCCGAAGGCGGAGTGCCCGTCAACGCGCAGGCCACCGGTGAGGAAGAGGCGATCGCCGATTCCCAGGACCTCCTGGACGAAGAATCCGCCGCTGGTGACCGTGCTGTTGACCTCGAACGCCTCGGTGATCGCTCCCGACTGGAGGATCTTGGCGCCGGGGCCAGCGAAGTCGTTGCCGAAGCCGTTGGTGCCGGTGACGAAGTCGTTGTAGAGCTGGCCGCCGAGGGACAGCGTGGAGGCGAAGCCGAACAGGTCGCGGTTGTACGTGCCCGCGTAGTCGAGCGTGAGCTTGCGGAAGGTCCGCTCGTCGGTCTCCCGGTTGCCGCCCTGTACGTAGAAGTAACCCCAGGGGCGCTCCTCGAAGTACTCGTTGCGGACCCAGTCGATTCCGGCGTTGAGGCGGTGGTTCATCCCGTCCATCGGATTCCACAGCAGGTTCACGCCGCTCGTGAAGTGGTCGTTGATGTTGGTGACGTCCATGTCGAGGAGCTTGCCGTCCTCGTCATTGGTGTAGTCGCGGCCACCGCGGAACACGTTCAGCAGAAGCCCCTCGGCGTTGTTGCCGTCGGGTACCCAGGTCACGTCCCTGTGTGCGTAGAAGGTGTTGAACCTGACGTCCAGATCCTCCGCAGGAGCGAACGAGAAGTTGCCGCGCATGTTCCAGGATTCCTGGCCCTGAGTCGGGCGCGCCACGCCGTTGTCGTTCACGCCGGTGTCGAACACGCCCTCTTCGGTGCCCCACCGCGCGGACATGAAGTAGTTCATGCGCTCTGCGCCGCCGCGCACCGACAGGTTGTAGCTCTGCAGCGAACCGTTCTTCAGCCAGGAACCGCTGGCGGGACAACTCGGATCGGCAGGGAACTGGGTGTCTCCGCCCGGGAAGTTCTCGTCGCCGGTGAAGTTGCAGTTGTTCATCCCCAGACCGGTCGGATTCACGTCCGGATCAGGGCCGATGTGGCCCAGCGTGTTGAGCCCCTGGTCAACCGTCAGCGTCCAGGCCGGCGCCCCCGCCACCCCACGCTTGGTGAAGATCTGGATCACGCCGCCGGCCGCCTCGGTCCCGTACAGGGTTGTGGCGGCCGCGCCCTTGATCGTCTCGATCCGCTCGATGTCGGCGGGGTTGATGTCGTCGAAGGGATTGGTCTGTTGGTTGGCCTCGTCCGAGTGGATCAGTCCGCGCTCGCGAATCCGCACGCCGTCGACGTAGACGAGCGGCGAGTTGCTGAACGACACCGAGTTGTTGCCGCGCAGCTTGATCGTCGAGCCCGCTCCGACCTGGCCGCCGTTGTCGAGCACGGTCACGCCGAGCGCGCGGCCCTGCAGGATGTCGGCCACGTTGGAGATCGGCGCCGACTGGAACGCCTCCTCGTTGAGCTGGCTCACCGAGTTGCCGATCTCGCGCCGTCTGGCGGCACCGGCCGTTCCAGTCACGATGACGCCCTCAAGGCTGATCGCCTCCGAGCGCAGTTCGAAGTCCTGGATCGCGGCGTCGCCGGCGGTGACGGTGACCTCGGCGGTCGAGGTCGTGTAGCCGATGTACTGCACCTGAACGGTGTGCGTGCCCGCACCCACGTTCGGGAGCAGATACCTGCCCACGTTGTTGGCCAGAACCCCGATGTTCAGTTCGGGGATGGCGACCTGGGCGCCGGGAATCGGCTGCCCGTTGGTCGCGCTTCGCACCGTGCCGGTGACCGTGCCGGTCTGCGCCGCGAGGGGCGCCTGGACCGTACCGATCAGAACGGCGGCGGCGAGAAGCGGCAGGGCGGTCCGGCCGGCCGCCCATCTGATGCTTCCTGGTGACATAAATGCCTCCATCTTAAGGGGAACAAGCGATGACGCGTTTGCGCGTCGCCGAAACAACCTTCTGGACAGTGGAGAATTGCGCAAGTCCGGTGATCTCGCAATCAGCGGCCGATCGGGATGACGATCCTGATTCCGGGCACGAGCTGGTCGGTCAGATCGTCGTCGGTATTGAGATCGGAGCTCTCGTTTCCTTCGAACCCGAGGTAGGCCAGCGTCGCCACGCCGCCGACCAGGGCAGTCGTGAGGAGTATGCTGCGCGTGTGGCTGGCATCCTTCCGTTCCAGCGCGACGATCGACTCTACGGGGAGCCGAACCTGGCTGTGCGCCGTGGGGCTTGTCAGGAGAAAGGTTGCCGAGTCGCCGTTGAACTCGACGAACCGGCCGTTTATGAACCCCTGGTTGCCGCTGGCGAACGAGATGTGCCGCGCCAGCTCCTCGGGGGCGAGGCGCATCCGCACCCGTTGCTGGGAGGGCAGGTCTTCGACGCGGGCCGTCTGATAGGTGGCGCAGGCGGTTCCGAAGATGAGGAGGAGCAGCAGCGCTGTGGGACGAACGGCAAATCTCCGGATGAGGTCTGGCAATCGCGGCATCATTGGTGCAGTCTGGCAGGGTTGAAGCGGGTATGCTGGTTGTGCTGCGGCGGTGTGGGGGCCGCATGTAATCTATTCGGACTCGGAACAATAATGTGACACTTCCTGGCCGGCCCGGTGTCAGCGGCCGTCACAACCAGGATCGACATTGGCCGCCGCGGTCAACGCAACTAGCAGGCCGGACCGAGCAATGCAGCCCCTCACGACCCCAGCCTCGACGCGGCCTCGACCTCATCGAATACGGCACCCGGATCATCCAGCAGCGATGCCTCCGCACCCTTCAGGTAGCGGTCGAAGAAGGCCACCGTCAGAGCATTGATGATCTCGTGGCCGCGCACCGGATCGATCCCGGGCGACGCTCCCGGGATGAACAGCACCAGGTCCGAGAAGCTCCCGTGGTTCGTCCCGGCGATGGTGATGTCGTACCAATCCCCCGTCGAGGCCGCCCTGAGCCCGGCGTCCGTCTCCCTCACGACGGCCATGAGGCGCTCGAACGCGTCGTTGTAGTCCGCGATCGAGTCCGGGTCCTCGAAGGGCGGGGTCTCGGCAACCACATCGCCGTGCATGAGCATGAAGGGCCGCGAGGTCCCCTGCGTGGGTGCGACCCCGAAGAGCTGCCCGTCGTGGTCGATCGCCGCCTTCACCCGTTCGTCGACCGCGCTCATCTCGATCGAGTTCGCGCCGCCGAAGGACCATCCGTACATGCCGATGCGGTCAAGGTCGAACCGCCCCGCGAGGGGGCCGCCGCCCGCGTTCAGGATCTCGAGCTGGTCCAGCACGAAGGCGGCGTCGGCATTCCATTCGGGAAAGACGTGCTCGTCCAGGTATTCCCAGCCGGCCATGGCGTCGCCGTACAGATCCCCCGTCTGGTCGGGAAACGTGAGGGTGTCCAGGACGACCGACGAGCCGTCCGGCAGGAACTGCGTCTTGTTGAAGCCGTTGTGGCCGACCGACACCACAACGTAGCCGTGGCTGGCCAGCTCCTCGGTGGTGAAGGTGCTGGTAAAGCGCGTCCAGCCGCCGCCGTGGCTGTACACCAGGACCGGAAACGGGCCCAGGGCCGGGGCCGCATCCCGGATCGCGTTGGTGCGGACGTGTGTCACCGGGACGAAGTCCTGCCCGTCGCCGAACTCGGCCATGTCCTGCACGTACATCGCGCCGCCCTCGCCGGCCTCGGCTGTGGGATACCACACGCGCACGGCAACCGAGCGCAGGTCGTCCGGATCCCGCGTAAACCGTTCAGGGCGGCTCTCGTCGGTCCACCGGTACTCGGTCATGCCGATGGCGTGGGGGCCGGTGGGCGCTGCGAACGGCCGCTCGGGGATTTCGGGCGGGGCCTGAGTCTCGCCCCGGGACCCAGTGTCGGCCTCCTCCGCGGTCGGTGCTTCGGTCTCGCCGTCGGGTGGTGCCGCGTCGCCGGTGCACGCGAGGGTGGCGCCCGTACCCGCAAACGCAAGCAGGGCCAGCGATGAGAGCAATCGATTCACGATGAACCTCCGGGTGTGGCCGCCGCGGGGAACGCCTCATCCCCCGGCAGCGGCGCCCGCAGCCGCACGAACAGCAGGTTGCGCACCCGGCCACCACCGACCCGCAACCCCGTAACCGCACCACCCGCGCCCCGCTCGAAGCGGATCTCACGCATCCACCACCGGTCCGTGGCGAATTCGTCGGCCGCGCGCGGCTCCAGCGCGATCGCGCCGTGGCGGACGTGGTGCGCGACGAGCCCGCCCTCGCCGGCGGCGACGTGGTAGAGCGCGTCCAGTTCGGGGCTGTAGTAGGTGCCCGCGTATCCCGCAAGCACGGCGGGGCCGGGCGTCTCCGGTGGCGCGGCATCGGTCGCCGGGGCCGGAGCGCCGCCCTCATCATCCTCCTCCTCTTCCTCCGGGAAGGAACCGGCGAGCACGACATCGGCGACGTCGCGCGCCCGGCCGGCAGGATTGCCGTTGGCCACGTTGGTGAGCACGACCACGCCCGTCTCGACCTCCGGGAACCAGTAGACCTGGGTGCGGAAGCCCGCGTCGGCCCCGCCGTGCCCGATGGTGCGCAGCCCGCGGTGTTCGCCCATCGACAGCCCGTGGGCGTAGGGGATCGTGTCGCCGCTGTTGAGGATCCCGCGCTGCCTCATCGTGGCCATCACCCCGGGGCCTCCGACCGTCTCGTGGCGGAAGTTGTCGAGCCAGCGCGCGAGGTCGTCGGCGGTGGTGAAGAGGCTGGTGGCGCCGGCATTGGCGTAGCTGAGGACGGACTTGGTGTAGCGGGGGGCGCCTTCCGCGGGCTCCGCATCGCCGGCATCGTCGGCCGCGGCAACCGGCGCATAGGAGTAGGCCCGGTTCGGGACAACGTGCCGGTGGTCGTCGTGGAAGTGCGTGCGGTCCATGCCGAGGGGCTGGAAGATCCGCGACGCCGTGAAGTCGACGAAGGACATGCCGCTCGCCGCCTCCACGACCTGCGCCATCAGGGTGTAGCCCATGTTGGAGTAGAGATACTCCGAGCCCGGCACGAAGTTGAGTTCGCGCTGGCGGGCCATGAGGCCGAGGATCTGCCCGGTGGTGATCACGTCATCGAGCCGCCAGCCGGAGATCCCGAGCAGCTGCCACTGGTCGCGGATGCCGCTGGTGTGGTGGATCAGCTGGCGCACGGTCGTGGGATGATCGAACTCCGGGACGAAGTCGAGGTGCTGCTGGACGGGATCGTCGAGGCCGAGCGCGCCGTCGGCGGCGAGCATGGTGACCGCCATGGCGGTGAATTGCTTCGAGACCGAGGCGACGTGGAAGACGGTGGCGGGGGTGACGGGGACGCCGTGCTCGATCTGGGCGTGGCCGTAGCCGCGCGAATAGACGATGTCGCCGTCGCGGATGACCGACACCGAGGCGCCGGGCGAGCCGGGGCGGTCGAGGTCGGCGAAGACCGCGTCGATGCCTCGGGCGAGTGCCGGGGAAACGGGGCGGTCGGGCGCGCAGGCGGTCAGGAGGGCGGCGGCGAGAACGGCGGCAGCGGTGACGGGGAGCCTTCGGGCGTGCGCGTTCATCTCCACTCCTCCACGATGTCCCGGGCGATCATCCCGAGCGTCTCTTCCAGTTCGAAGAAGCTGCCCGTGCTCTGGTTCGTGAAGACCGAGATGATCGTCGGTCCGCCCTCGTACAGCAGGATGCCCACGTCGTTCCCGGCGTACGGGGGCCAGTCGCCCGTCTTGTGGGCCACGGTGACGCCCTCGAAGCGCACCATGCGCGGCAGTCGGGTTGTGTAGAATTGCCCGGCCATGATGTCGACCATCTCGTCGCTGGCGGCCTGGTCGGCCAGCTCGCCCTGCAGGATCTGCTCCAGCAGGCGTCCCATCTCCTCGGCCGTCGTGCGCCCGAGCCAGATCGTCGAGTCGCCCTCGATCCCGAAGAAGCGCTCCGCGGCGCCCTCGTCCGAGGGAAATCCGCGCTCGAACACCTCGCGCTCGCTGAGCGATGCGTTCGCCGGGTCGGTGCGGATCCAGGTCTCGAGAAAGAGCCGGTGGGTGGTGTGCTTCAGGCGCGTCTGCTCGTAGCCGTTCGCCGCGAGCATCTCGTTGACACGATCCATGCCCACGAGGTCGATCACCATGTCGGTCGCGGTGTTGTCAGACGTGATGATCATCTGCGTGACGAGCCCGCGCAGCGTCGGATTCAGCCCCGGCGCAAAGGTCTGGATCAGGCCGCTGCCACGCCGCATGTCGTCCGCCTCGACGGTATGGCGCGCATCCAGGTCGAGGCGCCCCTCGGCGTGGTCCTGAAACGCCTTCACCATGATCGGGATCTTGATCACGCTCAGGGTGTTCATGGGGAGATCCGGCCGGATCGCGATCGTTCGGCCGGTGGGGATGTGTTTGGCCCAGAGCGAGCTCGTGGCGTCGAGGGTGGCGAGGCGGGCTTCGACGCGCGCGGCGAGGTCGTCGGCGCCTGCGGGAGCGTCCGCCTCGGCGGCATCGGCATCGGCTCCGCCGGTGGTGTCCGCGGACGGGGTGCAGGCCGCTGAGATCAGGGCACCGGCAATTAGCAGGGAGAGGAGGAGGAGGGAGGGCGGCCGCTCGGCCGCGGGAAGTGCCGGACGCATTGTGTGTCTCCTGCTGCGGTTTCGGGGGAAGGACATAGTCGGGACGGCGCAGCGGGCGGGCAAGCGCACGGCGCCCGGGCGGGCAAGTGGGGCGCCGAGGGCAGGCAAGCGCATGACACTGCGGCGGGCCACCCTTTGCGGACAGGCCTTCCGGGCGGCAGCTTGGGCATGTGAACCATTTCACAATCAGGCGCCCCAGCCAGGAGCCCTTCGATGCAAAACGACGCTGCAGCCGCGCGCAGACCGGACCGACCAGGCTCGACCGCGCCCTGTACCGCCACCCCTCTGCCAATCGGCCGGACCCTCCGATCCCGCACGGCCCGCTTCGCCCTGGCGTGTCTCGCGGCTGCCCTCTTCGGCCCCGGCGCCCCCGTCTCCGCCCAGGACACCGACCCCGGCGCCGCCGCCGCCGCCCGCCTCGTCATCCTCGGCACGGGAACCCCCAACGCCGATCCCGAGCGTTCCGGCCCGGCGCTGGCCGTCGTGGCGGGCGGCCGCGCCTACCTCGTCGATGCGGGCCCGGGTATCGTTCGCCGCGCGGCGGCCGCGGCCCGCGACCACGGCATCGAGGCGCTGGGGGAATCCCGGCTCGACCGCCTCTTCATCACGCACCTGCACTCCGACCACACCGTCGGGCTACCCGACGTGATCTTTTCCCCGTGGGTGCTCGATCGCCCGGAGCCCATCCGCATCTTCGGCCCGCCCGGCACCGCCGACATGGTTCACCACATCCAGGCCGCCTGGCGACAGGATGTCCACATGCGCCTCTTCGGTCTGGAGCCGCGCGATGAGAACCGCGACGCCTACCTGTCCCCCGTGACCGAGACCACCGGCGGCCCCGTCTACGAGGACGAGAACGTGCGCGTCACCGCGATTCCAGTGCTGCACGGGTCATGGCCGCACTCGCTCGGTTACCGCTTCGACGCCCGCGGCCGCTCGATCGTCGTCTCGGGGGATGCGCGGCCCAGCGAGTCGCTTGTCCAGGCCTGCGACGGCTGCGACATCCTGGTCCACGAGGTCTACTCGGCGGAAGCCTTCACGACCCGCCCGCGGTTGTGGCAGAGATACCACGCCGACTCCCACACCTCGACGGTCGAGCTTGCCGATATCGCCGCCCGGGCGCGCCCCGAACTCCTGGTCCTGTATCACCAGCTGTACTGGGGCGCCACCGACGAAGATCTGCTGCAGGAGATCCGCGATGCCGGCTACACGGGCCGCGTGGTCTCGGCGGCCGATCTGGACGTGTACTGACCCTACCCGGCCGACCCCGGCGCCGGATCGTCCGCCTTCAACCGAGCGATCCGCCGCACCATGCGGTCCCGCCACGTTGCAAGCTCCGCCACCGCTCCCTCCCCGTACATCGCCGTGGTGCCGGCCGCGATCGCCTCGATGACATCCTCATCCAACACCGGCGCCGGGTCGAGGTCCGCCCACATGGCGCGGTAGGCGTCGCCGTACCTCCGGAAGTAGCTGGCGATGCCCCCGTCGGCGTTCGCGTGGCCGGTCCCGAACGGCCCCATCAGCGCCCAGCGCAGACCGAGCCCGTCCCGCATGACCGTATCCACCACCTCGGGCGAGGCGATGCCCGTGCCGACCAGCGAGACCGCTTCGCGCAGCAGCGCCCCCTGCAGCCGGTTGAGGACAAAGCCGGGCGCGTAGCGGTCGAGCACGACCGGGGCCATGCCGGCGCGGCGGAGCAGCGCGAGCGTGGTAGCCGTGACGTCGGGGCGGGTCTCCTCGCCCGCGAGCACCTCGACAAGCGGGATCACGTGCGGCGGGTTCACCGGGTGCGCGACGATGCAGCGCGCCGCTCCCGGCAGGCCCCGTGCGATCACCGTCATGTCGTTCGCCGACGTGGAGCTGCCCAGGACCGCCTCGGGGGCTGCCGCCGCATCCAGCGTACGGTAGATCGATTGCTTCGCCGCGATGGCCTCGGGGCCGCTTTCCTGGACGTAGGTCGCGCCGTCGAGCGCTTCCTCGAGGGTCGCACAGCGTGTGATCCGGTGCTCTTCGGCCTGCGCCTCGGTGAAGGTGTAGAGGCCCAGGTGCACGTCGGCCGCCGCCGAAGCGCGGGCCCACTCCAGAGCGCGGTCCAGCTGCCCCGGGTCGGGATCGAAGGCGCGGGTCGGGAATCCCGCACGCGCAAACACGCGGAGCCAGCTCCTCCCGACCACGCCCGTGCCGACTACGGCGACCGTGCCGGGTGAGCCGGCGGCGGCGCCAGGCGACGCAGGGCCGGACACTGAATCGATGGACATCCTGGTTCCTTCCCCGGCGCTTCCCGCGCTCACCGGGGTGATACTCCCCTCGCGCGTGCGCCCGCAGACGTGAATACTGTAACGACAGGCCCACGCTACACGGGGATCGCCGGACCTGTCACACCAATCTGCACGCGGACTCGCCCATGCCCAACCTTCACGACCGCTGGAACCACGCCGACGCCTTCGAGTATCTCGCGCGTGTCGGCCGCATGCCCCCGACGATCATCTGCGTCGCCTGCAACGGCGGAATCCAGGGCAAGGAGTCGAATCCGAATCTGCCCGAAACGCCCGAAGAGATCGCCGAATCGGTCCGCGGCGCCTACCAGGCCGGGGCGTCGATGGTGCATGTCCACGCGCGGCAGGCCGAGTTCCCCACCCGGCCCGCCATCACCACCGGGCGGTGGCTGGAGGTCAACGCGAAGATCCGCGAGGCCTGCCCGGAGATCATCATCAACGACACGACCGGCGGCGGCCCCGGCATGACCAACGAGGAGCGGCTGCAGTGCCTGGACGCGCGTCCCGAGGTCGCCTCGCTCAACCTGACGCCGGACATGAGCCGATTCAGGATCCCGGCCCGTCCGGCGCCCCTTCCGGATCCCCGGCCCGAGATCATCTACGACGAGTGCCTTCCCTTCTCGTACCACCAGATCAAGCACTTCGCCACCGAGATGAAGGCCCGCGGGATCAAGCCGGAGCTGGAGACCTATCACCCCGGCGGCGGCTGGGTCATCCGCTACCTGATCGACGAGGGGCTGGTCGAGAAGCCGTACTGGATTCAGACCGTCATGGGGTATCAGACGTCCAGCCTTCCCACCGTCGACAACGTGCTCCAGATCATCCGCGAGTTCCCGGAGGATACCGTCTGGCTGACCTCCGGCATCGGGCCCCATCAGCTTCCGATGACGACGCTGTCCGCCATGCTCGGCGGGCACGTGCGGGTTGGACTCGAGGACAACGTCTACTATCGACGCGGGGAAAAGGCGAAGAGCAACGCACAGCTGGTGGAGCGCGCCGTGCGCATCATCCACGAACTCAACCGCGAAGTCGCCACGCCCGCCCAGGCGCGCGAGATGCTGAACCTCTCTCCAACCCCGACGGCTTATGACTGACCGACGCCCCCTTCCGGCCAACGGGCGCCCCCGCCCAACCGGGCGACGCCCATCGTCGTGCGCACCGGGCGCACTCCGCCCGTTCCGCCACCTCCTCGCGACCGCATTGCTGGTGGCGGGCGCATGCGCCCCCGCCGACACGAGCCCCGAAGCTGGCACCGACACCGCATCGGGCGACGTCGAGGGCCCCTTCCCCCGCCCCGAAGGCACGTACGAGGTCCGTCTCGACCCCACCCACATGGTCCCCATGCGCGACGGCGTCCGGCTCGCCACCGACCTCTACTTCCCCGACGGCGCGCCCGAACCCCTCCCCGTCATCCAGATCCGCACGCCGTACAGCAAGATGCCCCACCGACGCGCGAACTCCGCGGCGCGCTGGTTCGCCAGCCACGGCTTTGCCGTCGCCGTCCAGGACATGCGCGGCAGATTCCAGTCCGAGGGCGAGTACTTCGTCTCGCGCGACGACCGCCGCGACGGCTACGACATGGTCTCATGGCTGGCCGAGCAGCCCTGGTCGAACGGTCGCATCGGCACATACGGGTGTTCGTACCTCGGCGAGAACCAGATGCAGCTCGCCGCAACCCGCAACCCGAATCATGCGGCCGCGCTGCCGCAGGCGGCCGGCGGCAGCCTGCGCTACTTCGGCGTCATCTTCGGCGGCGTGACCGAGCTGGCGGCAAGCCTCGGCTGGTTCCGGGGCGCCGGCAGCAAGGTCTTCTACCGCATCCCGCCAGGCACGCCCCGCGACGTGATGCTCCAGGTCGAGGAGATGATCAACCCGGCGCCGGATCCGGGCGAACTCGACTTCCAGGCCGCGTGGCGGACGCTGCCCTACATCGACATGCTGAAGGCCGCCGGCGCACCGCCCACCGACTTCGAGGACTTCGTGTCGCACGAGCCCGGCGATCCCTGGTGGGACCACATCGGCTACGTCACCCCCGACGACCGCTTCGACGTCCCCGCGCTGCACGTCAATTCCTGGTACGACCTGGGCGTTGGCGAGACGCTCAAGCTCTTCAACCTGCTCAGCGACAACGCCGAGTCCGAACGCGCCCGCGACAACCAGTTCGCCATCATCTCCCCCACCGACCACTGCACCTCCGAGATCGCCACCTCCCGCACCGTTGTCGGCGAGCGCGACCTCGGCGATGCCCGCCTCGACTACTGGAACATCTATCTGCGCTGGTTCGACCACTGGCTGCGGGACGGCGGCGACGGCGCAGAGGGCACCGACTTCCAGGACATGCCGCGCCTCCAGTACTTCCTGATGGGCGCAAACGAGTGGCGCTCGGCCGACTCCTGGCCCGTCGAGGGCACCGAGTTCCGCCCGATGTACCTCCACAGCGGCGGCAGCGCCAACACCCGCGACGGCGACGGCCGCCTTTCCTGGGACGCCCCCACAGCCGACCAGCCCGCCGATGTCTTCACCTACGACCCCGACGACCCCGTTCCCACCATCGGGGGCCCTGTCTGCTGCACCGGCACCGCCGACGCCCCCGCCGGCGGCTTCGACCAATCCGCCGTCGAGGACCGCGACGATGTCCTCGTCTACACCTCCGAGCCGCTCACCGAGGCGCTGGAGGTCACAGGCCCCATCGAACTGGTGCTTTACGTGTCATCCGACGCGCGCGACACCGACTTCGCGGCCAAGCTGGTCGACGTGCAGCCCGACGGCACACCCATCAACGTTCAGGAGGGGATCCAGCGCGCCCGCTACCGCGAGGGCTACGGCCGCAAGGTCTGGATGGAGAAAGACCAGGTCTACGAAGTGCGTATGGATCTGCAAGCGACGGCGAACCGGTTCCTGCCCGGACACCGCATCCGCCTCGAGGTCACTTCGTCGAGCTTCCCCCGCTGGGAACGCAACCTGAACACGGGCGGCAACAACTACGACGAGACGGAGTGGGTGGTGGCGCGCAACTCGGTGCACCACGCGCCGGGGCTGGAGTCGCATGTCGTGCTGCCGGTGGTCCCCGAAAAGGAGTAGGGCGATGAGATCGAGGGTATTTGGAATAAAGGGCGGCGTGCCGGGAGCGGTGGCGCTGCTCACCCTGCTCGGGGGGCTGGCTTGCGCGTCCGCGGGGGGAGAGGGGTCGACCGGAACGCGCAGGGGCGACATCACGCGTGAGGAACTGGAGACCGTCTCGGTCGACGACGCGATGGAGGCGATCAGCCTGCTGCGGCCCCAGTGGATGAGAGGCCGGTCGTCCGCCGCCACCATCGTCATCAACGGTCAGCGCAGCACCCGCGACCGTCTGGCCACGGTCCCCGTGGGTTCGATCGTGCGGATCGCCTTCATGTCGGCGGCGGACGCCACTACACGGTTCGGGACCGGGTTCTTCGAGGGTGCGATCGTTGTGACGCTGCGTTAGCCTGACGCCGGACGACCTGTATCGGAACGCAACCCTTTTCGCAGGTGTAACAACTAAAATGATAGGACATGGGCCAATTGCAGGAATCAGGCCACAGGACGGAGGAGTTTGGAGATGACACAGAGATTCGCGACGCGACGCACGAGACTCATGAACGCCGCCCTGCTCGCGGCCGCTGCACTGCTCACACTCGGTGCGGGAGCCTCCTGCGCGTCCAGCGGAGAAGACTCGCTTTCCACCCGCGGCAGCGGCGACATCACCCGCGAGGAGCTCGAGGCCACCTCCGTGAACGACGCGATGGAGGCGGTCTCCCTGCTACGGCCGCGGTGGCTCAGGGCCCGCCCCACACGCACCCCCAACGACCCCGAGCCCGTCGTGGGCGTGGTGATCGACAACATGGCGCGGGCCACTCGGTCCGATCTTGCCGCGCTGCCGATCGGCCAGGTGGAGCGGATCAGCTTCATGAGCGCGGCGGACGCCACCATCCGGTTCGGCACCGGCTACACCGGCGGGGCCATCGTCGTCACGACACGGAAGTAGCCCCCGGCAAGGGCGGGCCGACCGGCTGCCGGCAGGCCGCGCTGCGGCGCAGCGTCCCGAGGGTCCGCGCGCGGGCACGCCCGGACATTGCCCCGCAGGGGGCCCATGGCTAGAATGCGCACGCCAAAATGGCGACATTAGTCAGGCTTCTTTCGTTTCGTGCCACCAGCCTTCGGGCGAGGACAATGACGCGGCTTACCACAGGTCAATCTTTCAACACAATCAGCGCTGTGGGCTTCCTGGCGGTCGTAATGATCGCTGGAGGATGCAACCCGGCTCCGGGGATCGCCCGGGGCGAGATGCTCTTCGACACCTGCTCTCCCTGTCACGGGGACGACGGCGCCGGCGACCAGGAACTCGCCGCTCCGGCGATCGCGGGGGCGTCCGACTGGTACATGACCTACCAGATCGAGAAGTTCCAGAACGGCGTGCGCGGGTATCACTACACCGACGCAGAGGGGCTGCGGATGCGTCCCATGTCGAGGGCGCTGTTCGCGGACCGGGGCGACATCGAATCGGTTGTCGAATACGTCTTCTCGCTCCCGATCCCCGATCCTCCGGCCACCGTCGAGGCCGATGCCGCGGCCGGCGAGGTGGAGTACGAAGCACTGTGCGCAAACTGCCACGGAGTCGACGGCCGCGGAGTCGATTCGCCGGTGCCGGAACTCCGTGCCCCTTCGGTACTTCACCTGAACGACTGGTACATCGCCTCGTCGCTGCGGAAGTATCGGGACGGGGTGCGCGGGGCGGCGCCCGGAGACGGCGCGGGCGCGGTCATGCGCGGCCCCATGGCCGGGATGTCCGACGAGCGGATCGACAACGTGACCGCCTACATCATGAGCATGCAGCGCCTGCCGCGCCGGGTCCCCGGGCCGCCGCCCGAACCGCTGCCGGAGCTGATCGTCGACGCGTCGATCCTGCCCGCGGGCGTCACCGTGGAGATGGCCCGGGAAGGCCAGGAGATCTTCCACGGAGAAGGCATCTGCGTCACCTGCCACCTGCGCGGCGGCGAGGGCGGGCCCCTGGCTCCGAGCCTCACCGACGCGACCTGGCTCAACGTTGACGGCGAGTACGAGTCGATTGTCGACATTGTCATGACCGGCGTCGCGCAGCCGCTGGAGCACCCGGGCCAGATGCTCGCCCGGGCCGGAACCTCCATCACCGACGACCAGGTGCGCGCGGTCGCCGCCTACGTCTACACCCTCAGCCGCTGAACCATGGAAGAGAAAGCGACCCCGGACACACCGACCCACGCGGAGCTCGCGGCGCAGATCCCGCCCGCTCCCGACGACGAAGTCAATGACGCCATCGTCTTTGCCAGGAAGACCATGAAGGTCACGCTGGCGCTGGCAATCGGCTTCATCGGCGCCGCCGTCGTCTGGACCTTCGTGCTGCAATCATGAACAGATTCTTCGACTTCTTCGAATTCAGCTGGTTCGAGCCGCTCATCGAGGTGGGTTCGTCCTACGCCGAGCAGATCGACGGGCTCATCCTCACGGTGCTGATCATCGTGGGGACGTGGTTCCTCGCGGCCGAGTACGTCTTCCTGCACTTCATCCTAAAGTTCCGGGCGAAGCCGGGCCGGCGCGGGGAGTACATCGACGGGAAGAACAAGCGCCACAAGCGGTGGATCACGATCCCCCACCTCTGCGTGCTGGTCTTCGACATCCTGATCATCATCGTGTCGTTCCGGGTCTGGTACAACATCAAGATGGACCTGCCCGAGGACCCCGACGGAGTGGTGCGGGTGATCGGCCAGCAGTGGGCGTGGACCTTCCAGCACCCCGGCGCCGACGGCGAGCTCGACAGCCCCGACGACATCTTCACCGTGGACGAGCTTCACGTCGAGAACAACAAGACCTACCACTTCGAGCTTCAGGCGACGGATGTCCTGCACAGCTTTTCGGTGCCCGTGTGGCGCATCAAGCAGGACGCCATCCCCGGACGGACCATCACGGGGTGGTTCGAGCCCACCAGGACGGGCGAATTCGATGTCCAATGCGCCGAGATCTGCGGTTTCGGGCACGGCGTCATGGCCGCCAGGGTGATGGTCGAAGACGCGGAAACACACGCAGCCTGGGTGGCGGCGAACACGCCGGTCGCGGCGGCTTCGGCCCCTGCCGGCAGCACGCCGGCCTCCCAGTAGCGAGATAAGAGAGAGACGGAGGACCGATAGAGATGGTTGAGCCTGCGGTCGATCTGACACACGGACACGCCCACGACGACCATGCCGATCATGGTCCCCAGGGCTGGCTGAAGTACCTGTGGTCGACGGACCACAAGGTCATCGCCATGCAGTACATGTTCACCGGCATGTTCATGGCCCTCATCGGGGGCTTCATGGCGTACGTCTTCCGGATGCAGCTGGCCTTCCCCGGAATGCCCGTGCCCGGGTTCGGCATGGTCTCGCCGGGCGAATACAACGCGCTGGTGACCAACCACGGCACCATCATGATCTTCTGGGTGGCCATGCCCGTGCTGCTGGCCGCCTTCGGGAACTTCCTCATTCCGCTCATGATCGGGGCGGACGACATGGTCTTCCCCAAGATCAACCGCCTCTCCTTCCAGGTCTTCTTCGTCAGCACGATCGTGATCCTGGCGTCGCTCGTGGTGGAGGGAGGTGGCTTCGCGGGAGCCTGGACCGCCTATCCACCGCTCTCGGCGGATTCCACCTACAACCTCACGCCGCTGGGGAGTACCCTGTGGGTGATCGGGGTGGGATTGGAGTTCGTGGCGTTCCTCCTGGGCGGGATCAACTTCATCACCACCCTGATGAACTCTCGCGCGCCCGGGATGCGCGCGTTCGACGTGCCGATCGTCGTGTGGATGATCGTCGTCGCCAGCATCCTCTTCATGCTGTCGGTCGGCCCGCTGCTGGCCGGCGCGATCATGCTGATCTTCGACCAGACGATCGGCACCGGGTTCTACAACCCGGCCACGGGCGGCGACCCGATCCTCTGGCAGCACCTCTTCTGGTTCTTCGGGCACCCCGAGGTGTACGTCGTGCTGCTCCCCGCGATGGGCGTGGTGATCGAGATCATCACCACCTTCGCGCGCAAGAAGCTCTTCGCCTACCGCACCGTCATCTTCACGATCGTCGCGACCGGCGTCCTCAGCTTCTTCGTCTGGGCGCACCACCAGTTCATCGCCGGAATCGATCCACGGATGGCGAACATCTTCACCATCACCACGCTTTTGATCTCGGTGCCCATCGCGGAGTTGTGCTTCATCTACATTGCCACGCTCTACGGCGGGTCGATCACGCTATCGACGCCCATGCTTTGGGGGCTTGCCTTCGTAGCCGAGTTCCTGATCGGGGGCGTAACGGGGATCTTCCTCGGGGCGGCCGGTGCGGACATCTACTTCCACGACACCTACTTCGTCCTCGCCCACTTCCACTACACCTTCTTCCCGATTGCGATCATAGGGACATTTGCGGCCTTCACATACTGGTTCCCGAAGATGTTCGGGAAAATGATGGACGAACGGCTCGGGAAATGGCACTTCTGGCTCACGATCATCCCCTTCAACATGATCTTCATCCCGCTCTTCGTGCTCGGGATGGGGGGCCAGCACCGCCGCATCTACAACTACACGCACTTCCCCGAGCTGGCCATCGACATCTTCCAGGACATGCGCATCGTGGCGACGTTTGCGCTGCTGATCATGCTCGGCGCGCAGTTCATCTTCTTCTACAACTGCTGGAAGTCGTGGCGCTCGAAGGAAAGGGCTCCCAGGAACCCCTGGAAGGCCAACTCGCTGGAGTGGACCACCGAATCGCCCCCGCCGCACGGCAACTGGCACCCCGACCGGATGCCGGTCGTCTACCGGGGGCCCTACGAGTACAACGTGCCGGGCCGTGAAGACGACTACTGGCCCCAGAACGAACCCAAATGACGAGTCCTATGCCAATGCATGACAGCGTGGGGGCGATCGCATGAGGCCGATTGCAACAACACGGGCCGCCACCGGGACCGCCACCGGCAAGCTCGCCGTGTGGTGGGTGCTGGCATCCGAAGTGGTGATCTTCGGCGGACTGCTGGCCTCGTACGTCATGTTCCGCCTGGGTCACCCGGAGTGGGCGGACGCCGCCGCGGTCACGAACACCTGGATCGGCGCCTTCAACACCTGGGTGCTGCTCACCTCCAGCCTCACGGCGGTGCTCGCGCACCAGGCCGCCGAGCGGGGCGACGGCAAAAAAGCCGCGATGTACCTCTACTGCACCATCTTCGGCGCGCTCGTCTTCCTTGGGGTCAAGACCTACGAGTGGTGGTACGAGATCAGCCACGGCTACACGATCACCTCGAACGGCTTCTGGGCGTTCTACTACACCGCCGCCGGCCTGCACGCCTTCCACGTGATCGCGGGTGCGGTGATCATGGCCTTCGTCGCCCGGGACGCCGCCAAGGGCCGCGAACTCCACCGGGTCGAGTTGATCGGGATCTACTGGCACTTCGTCGACATCGTCTGGATCTTCCTGTTCCCCCTGCTCTACATCGCGAAATAGCTCATGGCCGGTCACTCGGAAGACACGGGATTCTTCGGCAACCACTATGTGAGGGTCTACGTCGTGCTGCTGGTTCTGCTGGCGGTGAGCATCGTGGGGCCATTTGTGGGCGAAGGGCTGAACAGACAGGTCGAGGTTTTCGGGCGGACGTTCAGTCTCGGCATCGTCATCACGCTGATCACGGCATTCGGGATCGCGGTCGTCAAAGCCTGGCTCGTGATCAAGAACTTCATGCACCTGACGATCGAGCGGGTGGTGCCGAAGCTCTTCCTGGCCGCGTCGGTGCTGCTGCTGGCCCTTTTCTGGGGCGGCGTGGCGCCGGATGTGCAGCTGCACTCGGGGCGGATGTGGGAGAACGACGCCGCCCAGGCCGCCGTCGACCGCGGGATCGCGGAGCCGGAGGAGCACGCCGAGGAAGAGCACGTCGAAGAGGGAGATCACGCCGAAGTGAGCTACGCGGGGCTGGTGCCGACGGCCAAGACCACGGCGAACCTGCTGCCGGGCGGCTACAACTTCGTGCACGCTGCCTTCTGGACGGTGGTCGTGCTGGTGGCGATCGGCACCAACGCCGTCGCGATCATCCTGTCGATCGGGATTCTGCTGCTGGCGCTGGAGACGCTGATGAAGATCCCGATGCTGCAGCGGATGGTCGGGCCGGTGCTGGAGAAGCTGTTGCGGCTGCCGGGGGTGGGCAGGATCCGCAAGCTGTTGCCGGGCGGCCAGGAAGCGTAGAAGGAGGGTAGAAGATGTCTGCGCAGGCGAGAGTCATCCCGTTCCGGCCCCGGCCGCACAGGGCGAAGAAGATCGTGTCCAACGGCGTGCTGGGGATGATTCTGTTCGTCTTCGTCGAGATCATGCTCTTCGCGGGCTTCATCTCGGCCTTTGTGATCATCAAGGCGCGCGCCGTCGGGTCGGTGTGGCCGCCGCCCAATCAGCCGCGCCTGCCCTTCGCGGAGACGGCGGTCAACACGACCGCGCTGATCGCGAGCGGGATCGTGCTGCTCATCGCGCACACGATGTTCCAGCGCGGCAACCGCGACATCCGTACCCTGCTGGCGGCGGCGACCGTTCTCGGCGGCACCTTCGTTGCGCTGCAGGGGGTGGAGTGGCTGGCGCTCATCCAGGAGGGGCTCACGATCACGTCTTCGACCTACGGTGCCCTCTTCTACACGATCATCGGGGCACACGCCCTGCACGCGGTCGCCGCGATCGCCGCGCTGGGATGGGCGTTCGCGCGGCTGGTGGGCGACCGCCTCACGAAGGAGGCCATGTCGACCGTGGCGCTCTTCTGGTACTTCGTCGTGCTGGTCTGGCCCTTCCTGTACTTCCAGGTGTATCTATAGGCATGGCAAATCGCGACAGGACCCCGTGGAGTCGGCGCGTTGCGCTGACCGGAGCGACGCTCGCCCTTGTGGTGACGGCCGCCTTCCCCGACACCCTGCACGCCTGTCCCGTGTGTTTCGACCGGGACGACGAGGCGCGGATCGCCTTTCTGGCTACGACCGGCCTGCTGACGCTGCTGCCGCTGGGCCTGATCTTCGGGACCGGGGCGTGGCTGCGGAAGCGGGCGCGGGAGATTGCCGAGGAGGAGCGTCGGAGCGGGGAGTGGGAGCGGGAGGAGTAGCGGGGCTGCTCGGCTCTGCCGCCGTACCCTGCACCTGATCAGCCCGGGGGCATTGCCGCCACCCCAATCTTCTTGTTTGTGCTGCGACTCAGCCATGGTCCGATGTGTGCTTGCGACTTGCTGTCAGTGACATTACTATGCTGTCATGGGCATTCAGATCACTGTAAGGGGCGTCCCCGAGGAGGTTCGCGACGAGCTTGCGGCACGCGCTGCATTGGCCCGCCTGTCCATGCAGGAATACCTGCGGCGCGAGCTTGAGCGAATCGCGGCGCGGCCATCGCTCGACCGTTGGCTCGAGAGCGTCCGCGAACGGAAGGAACTGGCGGGCACGCGGGTGTCCAGCTGCAGCATCCTCTCGGCACGGGACTCGGATCGCCGGTGACTGTCGTCGCCGACGCGTCGGTGCTCGTTGCCGCCCTTGTCGATTCAGGACCGGAAGGCAGGTGGGCGGAAACGGTGGTCGGCGAGAATGCTCTGGTGGCTCCGGAATCCCTGCAGTGGGAAGTGACCAGCATCCTGCACGGGCTTGAGCGCAGTGGCGAGATATCGGGAATCGAGAGCAACGGAGCCCGGCGCGACCTGCGGCGGCGGGATGTCGACCTGTTTTCGCTGGCGCCTTTCGCCGACAGGGTCTGGGAGTTGCGCCACTCCATGGCGGTCCGTGATGCCTGGTACGTGGCGGTGGCGGAGGCCTTCGAGTGTCCCCTTGCGACGCTCGACATCGGCCTGAGTCGAGTGAGCGAGGCTGAATGCCGGTTTCTGATGCCGGCAGCCGAGGATCCACTGGGACAGGACGCGAGATCCGGGCGCTTCGACAGACCAGGGACGCCGACAGACTGGGGCCGCACTTCAGTGGTTGCCGATGTGGAAGGAACGGTGGAGAAGCGGATTCTGGATGAAGTCATCCGGCGTGTCGTTTCCATCGCCCAGCCCGAAAGGATCATTCTCTTCGGCTCTGCCGCCCGCGGTGAAATGGGACCGCACAGCGACATCGACCTGCTCATCGTCAAGGCGGGTGCGGATGCACTCGACGTCATGGGCGACATCTATCTGGGCCTTAGGGGCGTCGGCGCAGCGGTCGATGCCCTGGTGGTTACCCCCGATGACGTCCAGCGCTACAAGGACTCCTACGGAATGGTCATCCGGGAGGCCGTGCGTGAAGGAACGGTGGTCTATGACGTTGCGTAGGAGACACTCGGGCGATGACCCGCGGGAATGGCTGAACCGCGCGCGCAGTAATCTGGTTCGCGCAACAGTCACAGCGCCCGAAGTGTACCTGGAAGACCTTTGCTACGATGCGCAGCAGGCAGCCGAGAAGGCGGTAAAGGGACTGTTGCTTGCCAGGGCCATCAGACACCCATTCACTCACGACCTGTCCGCCTTGCTGTCGCTGATCGAAGAAACCGGCATCAAGATCCCTGGTGATGTCTTCGAGGCTGCGACACTGACGCGCTATGCGGTGGTCACACGGTATCCGGGACCAATGCGGCCCGTTACTGAAGCTGAGCACGCCGAAGCAGTCAGGATCGCGGATCGAGTGGTCCGCTGGGTCGAGCGGATCCTTTGATCACCGCGCGAGCGCGGCCTCCAGTCCCTCGACGAAGGTGGGGTCGCCTTCCGGGATCGGGCCGACCCACGAGAACGCCACGGCTCCGTCCCGGTCGATGACCACCGACGTAGGCAGCCCGCGGGCGAGGAAGACCTCGCGTGACACGGCCTCGGGATCGAGCGCGATGTCGTACTCGACGCCGAATTCGTGGACGAACTCGACTACCGCGGCCGAGTCGGCGGTCAGGTCGACGGACACGCCCAGGATGCGCAGGCCGCGATCGCGGTAGCGCTCGTAGACGGATTGCAGGTAGGGCGTCTCTTCGCGGCAGGGGTGGCACCAGGTCGCCCACAGGTTGACGAGCAGGATCTGGCCGCGATAGTCCGTGAGCGAGACGGGGTTGCCGTCTTCGAGGGCGATGGCGGTGAACTCGGGGGCGGGGTCGCCGTGGCGGAGGGTGGCTTCCTCGGAAGGGATGCAGGCCGGCACTTGCACCGCGAGGGCCGCGGCTACGGTTGGGAGCAGGCGCGGCCGGGGTCGGCGGCGGCGGGCCTGCGGCGACATCCCGCGCACCGTCATCCCCCCGGCGGCGTGATGAAGTCGGTCCGCAGCGGTCCCACGCCATGGACCTGCACGACCGTCTCGCCCTCGGCCCACATGTAGGCGGGCACCCCCGCGGCGATCGCGAGGTAGCTGCCAGGGCCATACTCCGTTGCGGCGTCGCGGTCCAGCGTCTCGCCGATCCCGACGAAGAACCTGCCCGAGAGCACCGTCATATGCTCGGTGATCGGGTGGGTGTGCGGCCCCAGTTCGAACCCTGTGTTGACCTTGAGGCGGAAGACGAAGGCGCCCCCCGCGCCGGAATCTCCGTAGAGCGCGAGGTACTGCATGCCGTTGTTGGGCTCTCCCCACGGGAGATCGGCGCCGTCGTGGAAGACGTTTTCGTCGGCCTCCTGAGCATGGACGGGCGCGGGGGCGACGAAGGCGGCAACGGCCAGCAGGGCCAGGACGGGGAAGGCGCAGGCCGCAGGGCGGCGCACCGTCGAAGGATGGCTCATTGGGACTCTCCTGTGTCTGATCGGGTCGGTCGGCTGTGGGTGGGAACGGCCAGGAGACCGAGCCTCGGGAAAGATAGCCCGCACTTGCCCACGTCGCCTCGCCACAGCGATGCTTACCCCTCTTTCACCCCGAGGAGTTGACGCCGTGAAGAAGATGCCGCCCTGGACCGATCGCACCCCGAAACATCCGTGTGCATGGGCTGTTTGCGCTCTCGTTGTGACCGCCGGGCTGCTCATTCCGGAACCCGCTTCCGGACAGTGGCGCAACCGCTATCCGCACGTCCAGGGGTACGGTCATCACGTCTACCTTGAGGGCTACGAACTCCCGATTCTGAACGTAGGCCCGATCGATCCCGCCCCGGCTCCCGACGGCCGCCGCATCGCCTTTGCCGCGCGGGGATGGATCTGGATCATGGACATCGAGACCGGGACGGCTCGCCAGCTCACAAGCGGCCGCGACCTCGATTCACGCCCGGCATGGCACCCGTCCGGCGACCGCATCGCCCTCGTGCGCGACAACGACCGGGACACGCGCATCGTCGTGGTTGACGCGGCATCGGGCGCCGACCTCCGCACCATCGACACCCCCGCGATCGACCTCGATCCCGCGTTTTCGCCGGATGGCGGCACGCTCTACTACACGTCGGGCCAGGCGGGCACCCTCGACATATGGGCGATGGACCTCGCGTCAGGCGAATCGCGCGCGCTCACCGCCGACCCCGGCATCGAACTCAAGGCCCAGCCGCGGGCGGACGGCAGCTTTCTCGTGCTGGCCAAGTCGGGCGGCAACCGCGTCGAACTGCGCACCCCAGGCGGCGACGAAGCGTACGTGCTCAGCGCGGGGAGCATCGCCTCGATGGCGCGCCCGGCCCTCTCGCCGGACGGCAACACCTTCGCGCTCAACTGGCCCACGCAGGACGGATGGGATCTCCGCGTTCACGACCTCGCCCAGCCCGGGCCCGCGGTGCTGCTGACGAGCGGCGGCCTTCCCCTCACCCCCGCCTGGACCGCCGACGGCGAGTGGATCTACTACTCCGAGGCCGATGACGACGAAGTCATGCACCTCAAGCGAGTCCGTCCGGTCGGCGGGCCTGCCGAGCCCGTTGAAGTGCGCGCCTGGGAGTGGGCGGCGGGCACCGCCCGGCTGCGGATCCGGACGACCATGAACGGGTCCGCCGCTCTGGCTCCCACGCGCCTCAACGTTCTCGACGCCACCGGACACCCGGCCGTACCCGACCGGGAAGGCGTCCACTTCGACGGCGCCAACGGACGCGTCTTCTTCTACAGTCCCGGACTGATCGAGGTCACGGTTCCGGCGGGCGAGGTCACGGTATCGGCCGTGCAGGGGCTCGCGACGCAGGAGGCCACGGCCACGGTCACTGCCACGCCGGGGTCCACGACCGAAGTCACCCTCGAGCTGACCCCCGTCTGGGACGCGCGCGCCGCCGGATGGGCCTCGGGCGATCATCACTTCCACCTCAACTACGGCGGGCAGACCAACCTGGACCCCGCGGACATGGTCGCGAAGATGCGGGGCGAAGCGCTCGACATGGCCTCGCCGCTCCTCGCAAACCTGCACAACCGCTACGAGGATCAGCATCTGTGGGGGTGGGAGAAGTCGGACGCCTCACCCTTCATCCGCTTCGGCCAGGAGATCCGGTCGCACTTTCTCGGGCACATGGGATTGATAGAGACGACGGAGCTGCACTGGCCGTGGGTGTGGGGACCCGGCTACGAGGTGTATGGGACGGACGACCGCACCAACATGGAAGTCCTCGATTTCGCGCACGCGCAGGGCGGGCTCGGGTACTACGTGCACCCGGTGTCGGTGCCGGATCCGTTCGCGGAGGGGGGCGCGGGCGGCGTTCCCGTCGAACTGGTGGCCGATGCGGTGATGGGTGATGTGGACGCGCTCGAGGTGATCTGTCTGTGGAGCAGCTCCCCGGGGACGTCCGCGCTGTGGTACAGGTTCCTGAACCTCGGGGTGCCGGTTGCGCCTTCCGCCGGGACCGATGTGATGCTCAACCTATATCGCACGATGGCGGTGGGGACGACGCGCGTTTACGTACACACCGGCGACCAGCTGAACTGGCCCGCCTACATCGAGGGGCTGCGTGAAGGGCGCTCCTTCGTGACCAACGGCCCCTTCCTCGAATTCGAGGTCGGCGGGGCGGGGCCCGGCTCCGTGACGGGGGCCGGCGCGGCGGCGTGGACGCTCAATCTCGCCACGGCCACCTCGGTCGACACGGTCGAGATCATCGTGAACGGGCGGGTGGTGGCGTCCCATCCGGGCATGCAGTCGCCCGGGCAGCGCAGCTACTCCGGCGAGATCGAGCTGCCCACGGGCGGCTGGGTGGCGGCGCGGGCCCGCGGCGGGGCGACACGGTGGCCAGCGATGGACGAGGCATCCTTCGCGCACACGGCTCCCGTGTGGATCGGGGCGCGGGGCAGCACGGACCCCGATGTCCGGCGCGAGGCGGCCGATGAACTGCGCGACATCCTCACGGCGTCCGTTGCGCGGCTGCGAATCGGGTATGGTGGTGCGGAGATCCCGCGTTTGGAAACCCGCTTCGCCGAGGCGATGGAGCGGTTGAACAGGCTGGCCGACGGGCCGGGCGGGGCCGGGCCGGCGAGTTCCGCGTCGGCGCGCGACTCCGATGGCGCCGGCGCGGCCGCACCAACCCGGTCGACGAGTCCCAACAGCCGATGACCGCACGCCGTTACGATGAGGAAGAGGTCGCGCTCATCCTGCACCGGGCGGTCGAGGCGGCCGCGCGCGACCAGGAGGGCGGCACGGGCGCGGGCCTGACGCTCGCCGAACTGAAGGAGATCGCCGCCGAAGCCGGGATCGATACGACCCGGATCGACGAGGCGGCCACTTCGCTGGAAGTTCGCCGCGATGGGGCGCTGAACTCATCATCCGTCGGCTTGCCCCCTACGGTGCAGATGGAACGGGTCGTTCCCGCAAGGCTGGACGACGACCTCCTCCCCCAACTCCTCGACCTGATTCGCACGGAGTTCGCTCGGCAGGGGATCGTGGAGGAGGTGCTCGGCGGCTTCGAATGGCGCGCGCGCAGCGTGATGGGCGGGCGCTACGTGTCGATTCGCGGCGAGGGGGACTCGACCCGCGTGCGCGTGCTCGGCAACTATCGCGACGGGTTGCTGACGTTCGCCTTCGGGCCGGGGCCGATTCTGGGGGTTTTGGGGGGGCTGCTCGGCGGCGCTCTCAGCGGCGCGAACCCCATGGTCGTCATTCCGGCCGGGCTGCTGGCGTGGGCGACGGCGCTCGTTCCGTGGCGGGCCCTCTTCGGGCGTGAGCGGAAGGCGCTGCGGCGGGTGCTCGACGCGATCGACCGGCGGCTGCGGGAGCGGCCATGATTCGCCGGCGGCGCGGGGCCGCCATCCCGTTTTGTCTGCTGGCGCTGCTGGGGTGCGGATCCGACACGCCGACCGTCCCTCCCGTTCCGCCACCACCGGAGCCACCCCCGGACCCCCTGCCCCAACCCATCGCGATCCCGGCCCGGGGCACCGATGCCACCTTCGACATGGCGACGTGGAACCTCCTCAACTTCGGGTCGACCGGACAGGGCCCGTCGGACGAAATCCTCCAACTCGCGCGCATTCGCGACGTGATCCTGGGCACCGATGCCGACCTGTGGGGCGTTCAGGAGGTGTCGAGGGCGAGCGCGTTCGAGAGTCTGCTGGCCAACCTTCCGGGCTACGGGGGCCTGCTGGTGAACGACACGAGCGTGGTCGGCGGGACCGGCTCCTACACCGGGGGCGAGATCAAGGTCGGACTGATCTTCAAGTCGTCCGCGGTGGAGGTGACCGGGGCGCGGGTCATCCTCGCCGAGCTGGACTACGAGTTCGCCGGCCGTCCGCCGCTGGAGGTGCGTGTCCGATTGAACCATGCAGGTGTCTCACGCGAAGCGGTCATAATCGTGCTGCATGCGAAGGCCAACCAGGATGCCACTTCCTGGGAGCGGCGCGCCGCGGCCGGCGAGGGCCTGAAGGCGCACCTGGAGTCCACCCTTGCCGACGACATCGTGCTCGTCCCCGGCGACTGGAACGATGACATGGACGAGTCGATCACCTCGGGACGCGACACCCCGTACCGGCCGCTCGTCGACGCCGGCCCCGACTGGGTCTTCCCCACGGCCGAGCTCAGCACCACCGGGGTGACTTCGATCCTCGGCTACGACGACGTGATCGACCACATCCTCGCGTCGGACGAGATCATGGCGTGGTACGAGGCCGGGTCGGCGCTCGTCTACCGGGTCGACGAACACATTCCCGACTACGAAGACACCACGAGCGACCACCTGCCGGTGCTGGTGCGGTTCAGGCTGCCACCGAACTGAGGGGTCCGCCGGCCATCAATCCGCCGGGGTGACCCGCCCTCCAGGCACCGTCGCGAGCAGGAGCACCGCCGCGACGCCCGCCATCGCCGCACCGAAGACGAACGGCGCCGCCGGGCCGAGGCCCTGCCAGCCGAAAAGCCCCTCCCACAGCACGCCGGCCAGCACCGAAGCCGGGAGGGTGGCGAGGCCGATCGCAGCCGCGTAGCCTCCGTACGCCGTCCCCCGCTGCACCGTCGGCACCAGGTCCGCGACCAGCGCCTTCGCCGCGCCCGCCGCCAGCCCCTGATAGCAGCCATACAGCAGGTACAGCACCGTCACGTGCACGGCCGTGTCCGCGAGCGCGAAGCCGAGGTAGACCAGCGCGTACAACCCCCACGCCGCCGCCACGACGCGCTTGCGGGGGATCCGGTCGGCCAGCGCTCCCGCGGGGGTCGACACCAGCGTGTAGACCACGTTGAAGGCGAGGAGCAGCCACAGGATTCCGATCACCGACAGGCCCCGCTCCTGTGCCCTCAGCACGAGAAAGGCGTCCGCGGAGTTGCCAAGCTCGAAGATCACGGAGCAGACGACGAACGCCGCGAAGCCCCGGCCGAGTCCGCGCAGGCTCGGCCGGGGACGGCTGACGTCGGCAGGGCTGCCGCCCTGGTCGGCCCGGGCCTCGCCCTTCGCCCCGACATCCCGCGCCCCCACCGCGAGCACCACCACCCCGAGAAACGCGGGAACCAGGCTCCACAACACCAGGTTGCGGAACGTCCCGGCCTCGAGCAGCGCCCCGCCACCCTGCACCTGCTGCACGACCAAGATCGATACCGCGATCCCGATCACGGCGCCCGCGGTATCGGCCGCCCGGTGCAGCCCGAAGGCGAGGCCGCGTCGCTCCGGCGGCGTCGAATCGGCGAGGAGCGCGTCGCGGGGAGCCGTGCGCACCCCCTTCCCCACCCGGTCCCCCACCCGGATCGCCGCGATCGCCCCCCAGGTCGCAGCGAGCAGGTAGAACGGCTTCGCCAGCGCCGAAATCGCGTACCCGGCGACCGCCGGCCACTTGCGGGTCTGCAGCCGGTCCGACAGCCACCCCGAATACAGCTTGAGGATGCTCGCGCTCGCATCGGCCAGACCCTCGACAACGCCCACGGCCCAAATCCGCACCCCCAGCACATTCGAGAGAAAGAGCGGCAGGACGTTGAGGAGCATCTCGCTCGACACGTCGGTGAGGAAGCTCGTGCCGCTCGCGGCCCAGACGTTGCGGTGGAGACGGGGCTTCGGGGAGGCGGATCCGGGTCCGGTTGCGGCGGGTGGCTTGTTCATGGAGCTGTGCGGGGTTGAGCTCGTAGAGTGCGACGCCTTGCCACAATGATAGCCGGTCGCGCGAGCGAAGGGTCCGCTTGTCCGCCAAAAAGGGGCGAATCTGGCGGACAACGAGCGCGCGGGCAGGTTGTCGGCCAAGATGGGGCGACAGTGGCGGACAATCTTGTGCCGCGGACCGTTACGGCTCCCTTCATCAGCGGAACTCGACCATCGGAGTGACCCTTGTGAGATTACTGACTGTCAGCTCGGGCACTCTCGCGCACGATGCCTGAAGACCGCCTTGATCCGGAGCAGCCGTATGCCCGTTCGCGATGTGAAGAAGCAAGCGCTGGCGCACATCCTGCTCACGCGTGACCCCGGGGCGACCCGGATTCGAAAGCGGACCCAGAGCATCGGTCGGCGTCTACTCGACACTTCCACACACGTCCGCGAGCCCAACTTCACCGCGATCGATCCCGGCGACCTTTCACTCCTGTTCGCCGCCTACGACGCGCGGTTCATGGACGGGATCTGTGGACAGCTGCTCGGCCCGGACGGGGTGACGTTTCGCGTCTCCACCAGAATGACACGCGCGGGCGGGAAGACGACGCGCTTCCGGCGCCCTGACGGCGCCATTCGTTACGAAATCGCCGTGGCTGCCTCAATCCTGTTTGACGGATTCGGAGTGGGAGATCCAAATGTGACTGTGTGCGGGCTGCCCTGCCGCCACCGGCTGGAGGCATTGCAGCGGCTGTTCGAGCACGAACTTGTCCACCTCGCGGAATGGCTGTGCTGGGACGAGAGCCACTGTGCCCGTAGCCGCTTTCAGGATATCGCCTCCCGGCTGTTTCTCCACCGAGCCCATACGCACGAGCTCATTACCCGCACAGAACGGGCCGCAAGCCTCGGGATCACCGTCGGCAGCCGTGTGACGTTTCCCTATCAGGGACAGCTGCTGCAAGGGCGCGTCAACCGGATCACCAAGCGTGCTACGGTACTGGTGGAAGACCCGGAGGGCGAGCGCTGGTCCGACGGGCAGCGCTACGCGCGGTATTACGTGCCCCTCGCGCAACTCCGCCCGTCTGACCCAGTCGTGGTTTCCGGACACGAGCGGAAGTCATCTCGGCAACTTTGATCACCGTGGGATGACGCAGACCACGGGAAGCATGGTCGGGGGAGGTCGGCGACAATCCCGGAAGAGCGCCTTGACGCCGACTTGAGGTTTCCCAACATTACTGTTGCCAACAACATTGTTGCCAACAATTATGATGGGAAATGGGAATGACTCTACGAAAAGCTGGAGGAAACTGGGTAGACGGTGACCGCTTCTTCGACCGCGAGGTCGAGATCGAAGCGCTGGTCGGCTTCTCAAGGGCCACGACTACGACATCACGCCGGAGCGCAGGCAGGACACGGATGCTTTTCTGAGCTGGCTTCGCAAGAACGGACAGGCCCACCGAGGCCGGATCCGATTGGTGGTCTCAGGCAGCGTGGGCCTGGAACCGATCCTGGAACAAGACGAGCTGAGCGCCCACGCCAACATATTCGCTTCGTTCGACCTGAGGCCTTGGAACGAGGAGATTGCGGTCGCGTGCCTCGGTGAACTGGCGGAGTCCTATCACCTGCGGATTCCTGAGCGTGTCCGCCAGGAGATGTTCCACCGCCTTCGATGCGGCATTCCGCACCACGTGCAGCAGTTCTTCGACAAACTCCACGAACATCTGCGACGGAACCATCGACGCGACGCGACACTGAATGACGTCGAGCGGGTTTATTCCGAGGACATGCTCGGCGTGCGAGGGCAGGTGCATCTCGAACACTACCAGAGCCGACTGCGACTGGTACTCGGCGATGTGGGCTACGAAGTCGCCCTTGAGCTGTTGACGCAAGCTGCGGTGAGCGACGGCCGACTCAGCGACGCTTCGATTGGGCAGTACGAAGCATACCGGTCGGTCGTGTCCGAAGAATCAGCCGCGCGAGTCACGGATGTGCTGCATGTGCTGGAGCACGATGGCTACCTGGTGCGCGGCGACGACGGTTACCGCTTCGTGTCCGGGCTGGTGGAGGATTGGTGGCGCGCGCGCAACGCAAGGGGATTCATCCCCTTCGCCGAGCGGCAGATTTAGGCACGGGGGGCGAGCCGTGGCCATCGCGACCAAAAGCTACAACCCGGGATTCCTGACTGACGATGAGCTCCGGCACATGTTCTGCGTGAGGGTCGGCGAGTTCGAATCGCTCCTTGAGACCCTGCGCGAGAATACCGGCGCCTCGAACCAGCACGTCGTAGTGGTCGGGCCGCGGGGCAGTGGAAAGACGACCCTGTTGCTGCGGGTCGCCCTGGAGGTCAGGTCGGACCCTGAACTCTCGTCCCGACTGTACCCGATCGTCTTTGCGGAGGAAAGCTATTCGGTCAGCTCCTGCGGCGAGTTCTGGCTGGAGTGTCTCTCCCGGTTGGCGCAGCAGGTACCACGCAGCGACCGGGAACCCGATCTACGACGCACGTTGGAGGACATCCGACAAGAACGAAACGACCGCGTGCTCCGTGAACGATGTCTGGGCGCGCTGCTCGATTTCGCCGACCGGGAGGGGAAGCGGCTGGTGCTACACGTCGAGAACCTCGACATGCTGTTCTCCGACATGATGGATCCCGACGCCGGCTGGTGCTTGAGAAAGACGCTCCAGACCGAGCCGCGAATCATGCTGATGGGTAGCGCAACGAGCAGATTCGGGGAAATCGACAGGCCCGACCGGCCTCTCTACGACCTTTTCCGCGTACTCTCGCTGCAACCGCTGGACCGGAAGGAAAGCGCCATCCTCTGCAAGAGTGTATCCGGGAAAGCCGTGGACGACGGCGTGGCTCGTCGCCTTCAGATCCTGACCGGAGGAAGTCCCAGGTTGCTCGCCGTCGTGGCCCGGTTCGGTGCCGCCAGGTCGTTTCGCACCCTTCTGTCCGACCTCCTCGATCTCGTTGACGAACACACGGCCTATTTCAAGAGCCACTTGGAGTCCCTGCCCCCTCAGGAACGGCGGGTCTACCTGGCCCTGGCAGAGTTGTGGAAACCGGCAACGGCCCGGGAAGTCGGCGAGCGTGCGCGGATGGAGACCAGCAAGTGCAGCGCGCAACTCAGGCGTCTGGTGGGGCGCGGCGTAGTCTCGAACGAGGGCGGAACCGACCGAAGGAAGTTGTACTACGTCAGTGAGCGTCTCTACAACATCTACTATCTGCTGCGCCGGAGCCGGGGCATGGACAGCCTGGTAGGGGCGCTCGTGCAGTTCATGGATGCGTACTATTCGCCGTCGGAACTACAGGGGCTTGTGGATGAAATGGTGGGGGAGCTGGGCAATGTGGACCCATACACGCGCTTGATCTACGAGGCCGCGTTGCATCGATTCAGCGGCCTGCCGGCGCTGGCTTGGCACTTCTATCGAACCCACCGGGAACACTTGCCGGACGAAGTGAGGGCGACCACGGAGACAGCCTCGAAGCTGCTGGAACGAGCTGGTGACAAGTTCGAGAAGGGCAACCTCCGTGGAGCACTACGGGTCCTGGCCGAGTTGTTGCAGGAGATGGATCGAGCGGAAGACGCGTTGGCCGCGTATGACGAGTTGTACAATCGATTCGGTGCCAGCGAGTCGGTAGACATCCTGGCACCAGTCGTGGGCGGGCAGGTCAACAAAGCGGCCACCCTTTTTGGTCTTCGGCGGTTGGACGAGGCGCTCGCGGTGTGCGAGGAGACCTGGCACCGCTTCGGCAACCACGGGTCTTTCCGTGTGTTTCAACCGGCCTGGACGGCGATGAGCATCAAAAGCGCGATCCTGAGCGTACAGGGGCGCATTCGCGAGCATCTCGCGATTTGTGAGGAACTGTTGAATCGCCTGGACCGGCTTGATCAGCAAGCATTGGCTGGGAAAGTTGCTGACTACGACGCAGCAGCCGCTTTCACATTGCGTCTGGCGACCCACAGGATCCGGATCATTACCTACGTTAGGGCTGCAAATGTACCAGCGGTCGTCGATGATGTCCAAGCGATTCTACAAACTCTTCCACGACTCGCCGCTATCCAGACGGAATCGATCCACGCCCTGATGTCAGCCAGCTTTGCGCTAGGTATCGATCAACTGGCTGTGCTGATCCGCGAGTCGCCCGCAGCCAACCACCTACTCCCGCTCACAACCGCGCTCGAACTGGAAATGGGTGAGGAACCCAGGGTCGCAATCGAAGTCCGTAGGGTCGCGGAGGACATGCAGCAGGAGCTTGCGAAGATTCGGGAGCTGTTCAGGAAGGGGGAGGGGCACGCCTGACCGATCAAGCCGCCAACTCCCCCCGGGCCCCCATCACCCCTCCTCCACCAGCGACTTCGCCAGCCCCGCGATCATCAGCAACAGCACCACGCTGACCGGCAGCGCCGCAGCCATCGCGGCGGTCTGCAGCGCCTGCAGCCCATCGGCAAGCAGCAGCACGGCGGCCACCAACCCGATCCCGAGTCCCCAAACAACGCGAAAACGACGCGGGGGATGACGATCGCCCATGCTCAGCAGGGTCGTGAGGACGAGCGTGCCGGAGTCCGAGGACGTGACGAACCAGGTCGCCAGCAGGAGGGTGGCCAGGGCGGACATGGCCCAGGTCAGCCAGCCGATGTCGCTCAATCGGGCGATGGTCCCGTAGAGGGCGGCCTCGTAGTTGGCGTCCCGCACCAGATCGATGATCCCGGCGGTTCCGACGCCACCCGCCGCGTTGAGCTCCAGGTGGATGGCGTTGCCACCGAGAATCCCGATCCACAGGAGCCCCAGGGCAGTCGGGACGACCAGCACGCCGATGACGAATTCGCGCAGCGTGCGACCGCGCGAAATGCGGGCGATGAACATGCCGACGAAGGGCGCCCAGGAGATCCACCATCCCCAGTAGAAGATGGTCCAGCGATTCTGCCATTCGGCTTGCCCCGGATCATCGGCGATCCAGAATCCCATGGGCAGTACATGCCGCACGTATTCGCCGAGCGAGGTCGCAACGAATCCCGCGAGCCAGGTGGCAGGACCGAGGAAGAGAAAGCAGCCCAGCAGGATGACGCTCAGGACGATGTTCCACTCCGACAGGATGCGGATCCCGCGGCTCACGCCGGATACGGCCGACAGAGTGGCCGCCGCCGAGATGGCCGCGATCACAGCAATCTGCGTAACGAGCCCCGGATCTACGCCGACCAGGACGTTGAGCCCGGTGGCCATCTGGCTTGCCCCGAGCCCCAGCGTTGTCGCGATGCCGAAGACCGCACCGAACACCGCGAGCAGGTCCACGAGGTCGCCGATGGGGCCGTAGATCCGGTCGCCGACAAGCGGATGCAGGGCAGACCTCAGCGTCAGCGGCAGCTTCTTGCGGAATCCGAAGTAGGCCAGGCAAAGCCCCACCAGGACGTAGGCGGCCCAGCCGTGCAGGCCCCAATGGAAGTAGACCACGCGCATGGCGTGCAGGGCGCGCGGCTCGTCGAGCGACACGGCGCCGGCGAGGTCGGCCATGGGGTTGTTCGGGTAGCCCGCGCTGGCGTTGTTGTCGAAGTAGAAGAGCGGCTCGGCGATGGAGAAGAAGAGCAGCCCGATCCCCACGCCAGCGGAAAAGAGCATGGCGAGCCAGGAAGACGTGCGGAACTCCGGTTCGGCATCGTCGTCGCCAAGACGCACCCTTCCGAACCGGCTGCACGCCAGGAAGACGCAGGCAAAGAGGCAGGCGCAGACCGCCAGGATGTAGTACCAGTCCAGCGTCCCCTCGATCCAGACGCGGACGCGCTCGAACGCGGCGCCGGCAGCCTCCACATCCCGGATGGCGAACAGCACGAATGCCAGGACGAAGCCCTTCGCGGCCAGCGCCATGGTGGGATTGAGCCCCTTCCACGGCCCGTCCGTCGCCCTGGCTCGCCGGTGCCGTCCGTCGCTCATGGGCCGGCTACCGCAGCCCCTCGACCTCGTACACCTCGATGAACTCGCCCTCCAGATCGTCCCGGCGGAGTACGGCGATCCGGCGCCCCGTCACATCGAGCAACTCGTGCTCCGGGTTCGGAATCGTGACCTCGAACTCGACCCAGCCGTAGCCGGTCATCGCTCCGTCCCTCATCTGAACCCATTCAGGACGGAAAACGGGAAGGTTGACGGCGGCGATCGGGAGCCCGTCGGCACCGAACACCGTCCACCGCCGCTCCTGTTCCTGGTGTTTGGCGTAGTCGCCGAGCCAGATCCGGCCGTCGGCGTCGACGCGGAGGGCGTCAAAGGCTGGGTAGGTGTCTCGCAGCGTCGAATTCTGCAGTCGCCGACGCTCGACCGGGCGCCGCTCTTCCGGGTACATACCGAGGAACAGGTCCATCCAGCCCGCCATTTCCACGGCCGTGATATCGCGGGGGGACGATCCGCCGCGAATTCCGGCGACGGGGATCGGTCCCTCGAAGCGGGTCAGGTCCAGGGAATCCGTTGTTGCCATGACCACGTGTCGGCCGCGCCCGGCATAGAGGGCGGTGGCTCCGAAGGCGACGGGATTCCAACGATCCGCCGAGGATATGCGTTCCTTCCCGGCCCACGACCCCAGGGTGTCGACATTCTCCCACGACTGGTCGCCGTGGAGGAGGTGCACAGGGATTCTCTGCAGCCCCTCCGGGATCTCGTACCTCGGCTCAAAAACGGCGATCAACTCTCCGCCGGTCAGGCGAACGAGCGGCACCACCTCGCCGAATCGCTCGATGTCCTGGACGCCGGTCACCGTCCCCTGCGCATCCATGAACGTGTACCGCCGCTGCCGCCGATCATAGACATGGAGCGTGCCGTCCGCGCTTACGCCGACGCGCGCGATGTCGGTGTATTCTCCCGGCCCCTCCCCCTCCCGGCCCGTACGCCCGAGCAGCTGTCCATCGGGGTCGAGGAAGATGATCTCGGTCGACGCGTCATCGGCGAAGACCAGCGACCCGTCCGGCAGGAATACCGCCCCCAGAACGTGCCCGAGCAGCAGATCCGTGGCGGTCGAGTAGACCAGTCGGGGTTCAAGCAAGGGCAGCGAAAGGGCTTGCAAGTCCGAGATCCGGACGATCTGCACGCCGGCGGAATCGGAGGTGGATATGGTCGCCACGCCCACCGCATCGTCAGAGCCGGCCGCCGGTTCGGGAGCATCCCGGCAGCTTGCGATCGCCAGTGCCAGGGGCGGCAGGATGAAATACCACGAAGGCTGTGACATGCTCAACTCCCTGCCAAGAGCAGGAGGATGACCGCGCTCGGTCGCGGACCCGGAGCCTCCTCGCTTCAGCCGCCCAAGACCTCCGGCAGGGTTCAAGGTACCGGGTCGAAGCGCGGCGTGCATCGCCCCTCAAGTGGCCCCGCGACCTCGTTACCCACACATTCCCACGGCCACCACGCAACACGGCCGCGCCACCGGGATGCCCCCATGGGACACGACTTCCCCGACAACCAAACGTCCAACCGCCGCGATTTCCTGCGCTGGCTGGCGGCCAGCCCGCTCCTCGCCACCATCCCGGGCTGCGCCCCGCGCGGCGCCTCGCCCGGCCCGCTCACCGGCGCAGCTGGCCAGGGCGTTCCCGCCGCCGAACCGCCCCCCACCCCCCGCCCCACCCTCGACGACCTCGTCACCAGCGCCGGCGACGCCCTCGACGTCTTCGACATGGAGAAGGTGGCCGAAACCGCCATGCCCCCGGCGCACTTCGGCTATATCCAGACCGGCGTCGACGGCGAATCCACCCAGCGCAACAACCGGGAGGCGCTGGAGCGCATCCATATCCGCGCGCGCCGTCTCGTCGACGTCAGCCGCCTCGACACCCGCGTCACGCTCTTTGGCCGCGAATGGCCCACGCCGATCATGATCGCGCCGTGCGGGAGCCAGCGGGCGTTCCACCCCGAGGGCGAACTGGCGACGGCCCGGGCCGCGCAGGCGCGGAACCACCTCCAGACGCTGTCCACCGTGACCTCCACCGCGGTCGAAGAGGTGAACGAGGCGCGCGGCGAGCCGGTGTGGTACCAGCTCTACGCCACCTCGAACTGGGAGGTCACGCAAGCCGTGGTCGAACGCGTGCGCACGGCGGGATGTCCCGTCATCGTGCTCACCGTGGATCTGCCCACCGGGAGCAACCGCCTCACCGGGCGGCGGTGGTCGCGCATCGACGACCGCACCTGCACCCAGTGCCACCGTCCCCGTGGCCGCGCACCCGACATCAAGCCCATGTACCAGGGCACGGTGTACAGCCCCCGCGACTACCGCACCCCGGGCATGACCTGGGACATGATCGGCCGCCTCCGCGACATCACCGACCAGCGGATCCTGGTGAAGGGCATCATGACGCACGAGGACGCAGAACTCGCGCTGGTGAACGGGGTCGACGGGATCTGGGTCTCGAATCACGGGGGGCGCGCGGAGGGCAGCGGCCAGGCGACCATCGACGCCCTGCCCGAGATCACGGCGACGGTGGCCGGCCAGGTGCCCGTGATCGTGGACGGCGGTTTTCGACGCGGCACCGATATCTTCAAGGCGATCGCGCGCGGGGCGGACGCGGTGGCGGTGGGCCGTCCCTACCTGTGGGGACTGGGGGCTTTCGGCCAGGCCGGCGTCGAGCGCGTGCTCGAAATCCTGCGCAACGAACTTGCGGTCACAATGCGGCTGGCGGGGACGCCCTCGCTGGCAAGCATCGTCGAGACATCCATAGGGACGGAATAGTGGCGGAACATGAATCGAACCAGGGAGACAGAATGCGAAACCTCATGCGGATCACATTGGGCACCGCGGCACTCGCGCTCGTCACGGCCTGCGCGGACGCCGGGCCCGAAATGATCAACACCGAGAGCGGACTCCGGATCGAGGTCCTGCGCGCGGGTGACGGCACATCGCCGACCATCGACGACGAGGTCGTGCTGCACTACCGCGGCACCCTCACCGACGGCTCGCAGTTCGACTCGTCCTACGACCGCGGCGAGCCCGCCACCTTCCCGGTGAGCGGCGTGATCGAGGGCTTCGGCGAGGCGTTGCAGCTGATGTCGGTCGGTGGCCACATCCGCGTCACGATCCCTTCGGCGCTTGGCTATGGCGAGACCGGTGCCGGCGACGTGATCGGCCCCAACGAGGACCTGATCTTCGAGATCGAGCTGCTGGAGATTGTTGGGAGTTAGGGCGGAGGCTCCGTTGCGGCAGGGAGTCCACACAACACCGGGCTCCGGTGTAAGGCAACGGATGATGCGGACCCCGTCCCCGCTGGGCGTCTTCATGCTCCTGGCCTGCACCGCCTGCGCCGGCGGCGGAGCCCGGGCCTCCGCCGACCCCCCAACCCCCGACGCGGACGGCTACGTCACCACGGGAAGCGGCCTCAGGTACCGGGTCATCAGCGAGGGCACCGGCCCGAGGCCCACCGCGCGCGACCGCGTGGTGCTGCACTACCGGTGCACGACCGAGGACGGGACGGTTGTCGACTCGTCCTACGATCGCGGCGCGCCGGACGTGCTCGCACTGAGGGACCTGATCCGCGGCTTCCGCGAGGCGCTTCAGCTGATGTCGGTCGGGAGTCACTACCAGGTGACGCTGCCCGGTCGGCTTGGGTACGGCTGGGACGGCATTGACGGGTTGGTAGGGCCCAACGAGACACTGTTTTTTGAGATTCAGCTGTTTCGGATCGTGGAGCGATGAGCACTGCCCGACTGCCCGCCGGTGCCGCCAAGGTACGTGAACTCATGCGGATGCTGGGCCGGGCGGCGCAGAGCGACGGAAGGATCTATCTGGTCGGCGGCAGCTCCGCCGTGCTTGTGGGCTGGAGGGATGTG
Source organism: Gemmatimonadota bacterium (assembly GCA_022826565.1). GTDB lineage: Bacteria > Gemmatimonadota > Gemmatimonadetes > Longimicrobiales > Gaopeijiaceae > Bin94. Next base: position 135,827 of record JAJDUP010000012.1, read on the forward strand.
ACCGTTGATGTCGACTTGAAGCTCGAACCCGAGCCGCGCGGCGTTTTCACCGCGATCGCACGGGCGAAGGACGCTCTCAACATCAACGTCGAACTTGCCGCGCCCGACGACTTCATTCCGGCCCTGCCCGGCTGGCGCGAACGCAGTCCGTTTATCGCCCGGCATGGACGCGTGGATTACTATCACTACGACTTCCATGCACAGGCGCTGGCCAAGATTGAGCGGGGACACGAGCAGGACTTGAGCGATGTGAGGGCAATGACGCGGCTTGGGTTGATTCGGCGGGAACGGATGAGCGAGTTGTTTCAGGCGATCGAGCCGGCATTGGTGAGGTATCCGGCAATCGACCCAGCGAGTTTTCGGGAAAGGTTCCACCAGGCTGCAAGCGAGATCTTTCCATGACGACCGTCCCCCCGGACCTCCCGGGCGCTGACCTGGTATCCTCTGGAGTCGAAGCGCTGAAGCGTGGAGAAGCGACCGTCGAAGCGCTCCTGGTGATGGTTGGAGCATCGCGCATGCGCGCCGCAGGTCTGGAGCTTCCCCATTGCCCGCCTCTTCCGCATCCTCCGGAAATCGCACTTTACAAGGCCATCGGCGCCGAGCATCCTTCCGACACCCATTCCAGGTACAACGCATTGATTCGTCGCCTGGTCAGCTTCGAGCGGGCGCTGGAACGGCTGAGCCGTCACGGGAGAATGACGACGCTGTAGGGTCTTGTCGGCCAGAAAAGGGCAAATCTGGCGGACAACGGTAGTGACGGACGGCTTGACCGCCAAAAAACGGCAAATCTGGCGGACAAATCGACCCTACAGCATGCTCCCCAGCCACAGCGTCACGAACGCTCCGTAGAACACCGACATCGCAACCAGCGCCACCCTGCGCCACATCGGCGGCCGCACTGCTTCCGGAAGCAGCCGCGTGTTGATGTAGAGCAGGTGCAGCGGAGCGATCACGAAGACCACGCCGGCCATGTTGGCGCCCAGCTGGAGCAGGAAGATCGGCTGCGCGAGCCTGAGCGCGATCACCCCCCAGATCGCCAGCACGCCGAGCACCGTGTAGTACAGGACCCGCACGTCGCCGTCGCGCCAGTTGCGGACCCGTTCGGACCCCGTCCAGAGGATGTCTGTGATCGCCCGGGTCATGCCTTCGAGGATGTCGAGCTGGGTCTTGAAGAGCACCCATACGGCCATCATCGCGATGACGCCGCCGAAGATCGCGCCCTTTTCGCTCGCGATGGCGTCGGCGAGGGTCGCTGCTACGGCGAGGCCGCGGATGTCGGTGCCGCTCTCGATGAAGGTGACGTAGATGACCGCGGGCAGAACCATGCCCAGCATCGCACCCACGAAATAGATGCCCCACTGGTCGGCGCGCACGATGCGCCACCAGCCGCGCCACCGGCTCATGGCGTCCGATGTGGTCTCGAAGGTGAAGCCGGTGGGCTCGAGTTGCCTGCGTTCGCCGCCGACCGCGGCGGGGATGTAGCCGACACGCTTGCCCATCCCATAGCCCTTGTCCCGGGCCCAGTTCGAGAGGGTCATGTTGATGACGCCGCCGGCGCCCGAGTACGCGGCGAACGCGCCGATCAGGAACCAGTCCACGCCTTCCGGAATGAAGCGGAAGGCCCCCGCGCCCGGATCGTAGCCGACCAGTCCCGCCGCCGCCTCGACCCAGGTGGATGGCGCGACGAAGATCAGGGCCAGAATCAGGAAGCCGCCGATGATCGCTGCGACCAGGATCCAGTTAAGCAGCTCGAGCGTCCGTTCGATCCGCCTTCCGAAGAGCAGGATCCCGACGCAGAGCGCGAAGGTGCCGACCCCTATCAGGTACACGGTCAGTTCCTGCCCGGGGCCCGCGAGTTCGCGGAAGATGAGGAAGAAGATCGCGCCCGCGGCCGCGCCCGCCCAACCGGGCCAGCCGACCTGCAGGAAGTAGAGGAGCGCATAGAACCACGCCCAGAACCAGGCCCGCGGCTTCGTGCGCATGAACCCCGTCACGACGGGCTCCCCGGTGGCCAGCGTCCAGCGCATGAGTTCGGTGTTGAAGACCGTCTGCAGGAAGGCGGCGACGAGCGTCACCCACAGCAGCACGAGCCCGTACTGGACGAACGCCGCCGGCCCGAGCAGGAACTCGCCGCTCCCGATCGAGGCGCCCAGCACGATGACGCCGGGGCCCACGACGCCGATCCACGCCAGCCCCTTCGGCGCGGGCGGAGCCGGAAGCTCGGCCTTTTCGAAGGGCTTGAGCCCGGAGCGTGATTCCGGCGGAGGGGTGTTCATGGTGTTGGTCCGGGGCTGTTGGTGGTCGTCACGATTCGTCGAGGGCCGCGGTCATGCGGAGGCCGGGGGCCCGCTCAGCTCACCGGCCGCTTCCCCACCCACTGATCGTACCACTTCCGCATGTACAGCTGCGTGCGCATGAAGTTGGAGGGCTTCCGGCCGGTGCCGTGGTACTCCTCGTTGAAGCGGATGATGGCGGTGGGGACGCCGACCATCTTGAGCGCCTGGTAGTACTCCTCTGACTGGGTCATCGGGGTGCGGAGGTCGAGTTCGCCCGTCAGCAGCAGGGTCGGCGTCGTGACGTTGTCGACGTACATGAGCGACGAGTGGTGCAGCCACTTGTCCGGGTTGTCCCAGGGGAGTTCGCGGAAGCGGCGGTAGGCCCACATGGCCACGTCGGCGGTGCCGGCGAAGGACATCCAGTTGATGACGGGGCAGCGGACGGCGGCTGCGGCGAAGCGGTCGTCGTGGCCGATCACCCAGCTCGAGAGGACGCCGCCGCCGGAGCAGCCGCCGACGTACATCCGGTCCGTGTCGATGTAGCCGCGCCCGACGACTTCGTCGACGCCGTGCAGGAGGTCCGCGAGGTCGCGCTCGCCGGGGTAGCTGTCGTCGATGGCGTTGCCGAAGTCGGTGCCGTAGCCGGTCGAGCCGCGGGGGTTGGTGTAGAGGACCACGAAGTCGTTGGCGGCGAAGTTCTGGAACATCCAGTTGAAGCCCACGTTGTACATGGCGTGCGGGCCGCCGTGGATCTCGAAGACGAGGGGATATCTGCGTGTGGGGTCGAAGCCGGGTGGCTTGATGATCCATCCCTGTACCTGCGCCCCCTCGGTGGACTCGTACCAGATTTCCTCGATGTCGCCGAGAGCGACGCCCTCCAGCACATCATCATTCACATCGGTGAGGCGGTTCGTTGCGGCGCCGGCTTCGAGGTCGTAACGGACCACGTCGCCGGGCGTCTGCGGGGCCGAGCGCACGCCGACCGCGGTGCCGCCGGCCATCGAGGTGAGCGAGAGCATGTGGACGCCGTCGGTGAGCTGCTGCAGGTCGCCGCCGGGCGTGGCGGAATAGATGTTGGACGAGCCGCGGTCGGCGACCGAGAAGTAGAAGCGGCTGCCGTCGGCGGCCCACATCATGTCGCCCACGTCGCGGTCGAGGTCGGGGGTGAGCTTGCGCATGCCGCTGCCGTCGATGCCGATGGTGTGGATCTCGCCGACGTGGTAGGTCTGCGGTGACCATTCGTAGCCGGTGAAGGCGATCGTGCGGCCGTCGGGAGAGACCGAGGGGCTGTTCCACAGGCCGCGGACGGGAGTGATCTCGCGGGTCTCGCCGGTGGCCACGTCGACCGCGTTGATGGCGGACTCGAAGTAGCGCATGTCCCAGTCTTCCTTCATGAGCCCGTCGAAGACGATGGTGCTGCCGTCGGGGGTCCAGTCGTAGCCGACGCCGCCGTAGATGCCGATGAAGCGGGAGCCGACGTGCCACTTGCCGTGGGTGATCTGGCGGGCGGTGCCTCCCTCGGCCGGGACGACAAAGAGGTGCACGTAGGCGGGGTCGGTGAAGCCGACGCGGTCCGCGCGGAAGTGCATGTTCTCGACGATGCGGGGGGTGGCGGTCCAGTTGGCGCCCTCGGGAGCCGCCGGAAGGTCGATCGACCAGTCGCTGGGGAGCTCGCCGGGGGTGTACATGGTGAAGGCGATCATGGTGCCGTCGGGCGACCACCGGGCGTTCATGGGGGTGTCGGAGACGCGGGTGACCTGGGTGACGGAGCCTCCGGCGTCCATGTGGCGGACGTGAATCTGGGCACCGCCCTGTTCGCCGGGGGCGGTGAAGAGGATGCGCGTGCCGTCCGGCGACCAGCGCGGCGAGGAGCCCTCGATGAGGAAGCGCGGCCGGGAGCCGTCGGCGTCCATGATGTGGAGGGAGGACTCCCACTCGTCCTCCATCTGGTCGACCCAACTGCGCGTGTAGATGACCTGGCTGCCGTCGGGGGAGAGCTGGGGATCGCCGACGCGTTCCCAGTCGAGGTAGCGGTCGACGGTGAGGCGGGCGTCCTGGGCGGTGAGTTGGGCCGGGGTGAGGGCCAGGGCGGCGAGGGCCGGGACGGCAATCGCGAGCAGTGTGGCGGTGGCCGGAATCAGGAAACGGGTGTTGATGCGCATCGGTGCGGGCTCCTTCGGACCTGAGGGAAATGCTCCGTGCAAGTGGGGGCGCGCGGGCGCGCGGGTCAAGGCTTGCCCGGCATCCCGGTTCGCGCTAATTCGTATCGCCATGCCACCGAAAAAGACCGAGTCCTGGACCCTCATCGAATCGATCCTCGCTGCTTCCGACGCGATCGTCGCCCTTGGGATCACCCTGGAGGACGTGGGCGAGGACACCTGCGTGCTCAAGATGCCGAAGCGGCTCGATCTCACCCGCGGCGACGGCACGATCTATCACGGCGGGCCGGTGGCGTCGCTGATCGACATCGCGGGGGACATGGTCGTCGCGGTGCGCGCCGGGGGCGGGGTGCCGACCATCTCATTGCGGGTCGATTACCTGCGCCCCTGCACCGGTCCCTACCTGCTGGCGACAGCGCGGCTGCGGCGCGCCGGCCGCACCATCTCGACCTCCGACGTGGACGTGCACGACGACCAGGGGCGCCTTTGCGCGGTGGGACGCGGCACCTATTCCTCCCTGGTCGGCTGACGGGATGAAGGCCGTCCTCTACGACCGCCACGGCGGCGTCGACGAACTCTACCTGGGCGACGTCCCCACCCCCGACCCCGCCCCAGGCGAGGCCCTCATTCGCATTCGGGCCTGCGCCCTCAACGGCTTCGACCCCATGATGCTCGGCGGGACCACCGGGCTGCACGTCCCGCTCCCCATGATCCCATGCGGCGACGCGGCCGGCGAGGTGGCGGGGTTCGGTCCCGGGACGGACGCGGCGGGGTGGCAGGTCGGGGACCGCGCAATGATCGACCCCATCATCGACGGCCGGGGCATGCTCGGTGAGAAGGCGCCCGGGGCGGCGGTCGAGTACCTCGCGGTCCCGCTGGAGAACCTGGTGCGGATCCCCGTGGGTGTCTCGTTCGAGCATGCCGCCGCCCTTCCGGTTGCGTACGGGACCGCCGTGCGCATGATCGAGGAGCGCGCCAGGGTGCAACCGGGCGAGACGGTGCTGATCCTCGGCGCGACCGGCGGCGTCGGGGCCTGCTGCGTCCAACTCTGCAAGCGGATCGGCACGCAGGTGATCGCCACCGGCGGTTCGGCCTGGAAGCTGGCCCGGCTGAGCGCGCTCGGCGCCGACCACGTCATCTCGTCTCGCTCGGACGAGCTGGTGCGGCTGGTCAGAGGCATCGCAGGCAAGCCGCGCTATCACGATCCGGACTCGGGCGGCGTGGACGTCGTCATCAACTACATCGGCGGCACCACCTGGGTGGACAGCCTGAAGGTGCTGCGCTTCCGGGGCCGCATGGTCACCTGCGGCGCCACCGCCGGCTACGACCCGCCGACCGACATCCGCTACATCTGGAGTTTCGAGCAGACGATCATGGGCTCGGACGGCTGGAGCCGAGAGGGCCTGGCGCGCTTGCTCGACATGGTGGCCGCCGGCAAGCTCGAGCCGGTGATCCATGTGGTCAGACCCGTCGAGCGGATCCGCACGGCGATGAGCGAACTCATGGCGCGCGAGGTCTTCGGGAAGTCGGTGCTGACGCTGTGAGTGGGGTTCCGCCCGGCGAGCCCGCCGCCCGCGACCCGGTCGAGTATCCTATCGCCCAAAAGATCCCGCGTGCGGTCCTGGACGCCGAGGCCGAGCGGCTGACCGAGCTGAGGCAGGCCCCGATCCACCGGCGTGCGGGTGGCTACGCCCGCCTTGCCGGTCCCGGCTTCATGGCCGCCGCCCTCACCCTCGGGGCGGGCACCCTCACCTCGTCCATGCTCTCCGGCGCGACCTTCGGCTACCGCACCCTCTGGCTGATCTGGCTCTCCTGCGGCCTCGGCCTCTTCATGATGGCCGCGATGGCGCGCTTCACCTGCAAGGGCGGCTTCCGCGTCATCCAGGTGCAGAACCGGCGGCATTCGTGGCTGATCGGCTCGCTGATGACGGCGCTCGTGGGCACCGCAGCCGTCGCGGTCATCTTCAACTTCGGCCAGGTCGCGCTCGGCACCCACCTGATCGAGTCGCTCGCGCCCTTCGCCGGCTTTTCCTTCCCCGCCGAGTACAACTGGATCGTCTATGTGGCCGTCACGAGCTGGCTGATCCTCAGCTACGGACGCCGTGGCGGCACCGGCACGCGCCTCGTGGAATGGGTGATGAAGGCGGGGATCGCGATCATGATCGCCGCGTTCGGCGCGGTGCTGCTGGTCGTGGGCGTCGACTGGGGAGCGGCGGCGCGGGGAACCTTCGTGCCGTGGCTGCCGGGCGGGGGGGAGGGGCTCGACCTCTTCATCGCGTCGTCCGCGGCCGCCGTGGGCGTGATGGACTGGGTCTTCTTCAACTACGCCGGGCTGGGGCGCGGCTGGGGCCGCAACCACGAGTCGCTGGCCCGCTTCGACGTCATCGCCGGGCTCTTCCTCCCCTTCGTGATCGTCAACTTCCTGGTGATCGGTGTCTTCGCTGCCACCCTCTTCCCGCAGGGGATCACGCCCGAATCGGCGCCCGAACTCGCGGCCGCGCTGATGCCGCTGCTCGGCCCGACCTGGTCTCAGATCCTCTTCTACGTGGGGTTCCTGGCCGTCCCGATCACGACCACCGTCGGGATGAGCCTGGCCGGCGCAATGGCCATCCACGAAGCCTTCGGGTGGGAGCCCGACACCTCGTCGTGGCGCTGGAAGATCAGCGCGCTGCTGCCGCAGATCGCCTTCCTGGCGGCCTGGAACGCGCGTCCCGTCTGGCTCGTCATCGCGATCGCGGCTTTCCTGTCGCTCGCCAACAACGTCGTCGGCTGGTCCATGTACCTCCTGCTCAACGACCGCAAGGTTCTGGGCGCTGACCGCAGCAAATCGTACCTCTGGAACCTGGGCATCCTCCTGCAGGTCACGCTGCTGAACGGGATCGCCATCACCTACGTCTTCAACCGCCTGGGGTGGTGGTGATGGGCACGGCAAGCAGCAGCGGCAGCGCGCTGCAACGGCTCCTGAAGCGTCGCATCGGGCCATGGTCCGGGCGCGTTTGGGGACTTGTCCTGAACCTGGCCGCGAACGCGGTCACGTTGTGGGGCGTGTCGTCGCAGTTGCGCACGGGCAGCGGCTGGGCCTGGATCCTGATCGGGGGCGTGGCCACGGTCGCATGCATGGCGGTGCTGGCCCTGCCCGACCGCGCGGCGGATCCGGCCGAGTGAACAACCTCGGCTACTGGCTGCACGACGCCCGTGCCGAGTTCCCGGACCGCGTCGCGCTGATAGACCTGTCGCGCACCCCTCCCCGCGAGGTCACCTACCGCGAGCTCGACGAGCGCATGAACCGTGTCGCGAACCTGCTCACGGCGGCGGGGATCCGGGCTGGCGACCGATTCGTGCTTGGCGCCGCCAACCGCTTCGAGTTCGTCGAGATCATGTTCGGCGGCATGCGCTGCGGCGCGGTGCCCGTGCCCCTCAACTTCAAGCTCTCGGCCGAGTCGCTCGAGCACGTTGTCGCGGACGCCGATTGCCGGGCGGCGTTCGTCGAGGTCGCGGTCACGGAGCGCTCTGCGGCGGTCGTGGAGCAGTTGGGGATCGAGAAGAGGTGGGAGGTCGGCGGCGGCGAGACGGCGGACGAACCGGCCCGCGCCGGCTGGTTCGACTATGCAGCCGTCCTTGCGGAAGCGTCACCGGACTTCGATCCCCCCGTTCTCGGCGCGCACCACCCCGCCTTCCAGCCGTACACGTCCGGATCGACCGGAAAGCCCAAGGGCGTCGTCCTCGACCACGAGGGACAGATCTGGTGGGTGCGCTGCCTGAAGAAATACTGGCCGTCCGGGCCGGACGACCGGGCGCTCGCAGCAGTGCCGCTCTACCACAAGAACGCGATGGCGGGCGCGGTCAAGCCGCTGCTCCAGGCGGGGGGATCGGTCGTGATTCTCCCCGGGTTCGAGCCGGTGGCCTTCCTGCAGGCGCTGAGCGAATACCGATGCACGCAGGTCGGTGCGGTCCCGGCGGTCTTCACGATCCTGCTCGACCATATGAACCTCATACGGAGGCTCGACTTCTCGGCGCTCAGGAAGGTCGTGCTCGGATCCGCCCCCGTGCAGCCGGAGCTGATGGACGCGGTGGAGCGTGCGTTCGGCGTGCAGGTGGGTGAGAGCTACGGCCTGACCGAGGGTGGCCCCGTCATGCTCGGCCCCCCGCCCGACGGCCGCCCGGTGCCCAGGGGAAGCTGCGGCGCGGCGTGGCCCGAGGGCGAGATCAGGCTCATGCGCGACGGCGTCGAGGATGCGCGGTACGGTGAGCTGTGGGTCCGCAATCCCGGCGTGACGACCGGTTATCACAACCTGCCCGAGGTCAACGCGGCGCGGATCCGGGACGGCTGGCTCGCGACCGGCGACCTGTTTCGCCGCGACGAAGACGGGTTCTTCCATTTCAGGGGCCGCACGGACGACATGTTCAACTCGGGCGGCGAGAATATCTACCCCAAGGAGGTCGAGGACCTGCTGCTCTCGCATCCTGATGTGCTCGATGCGGCGGTGGTGCCGGTGCCGCACGCGGTGAAGGGTGAGGTGCCTGCGGCGATGGTCAAGGTCGCGGCGGGGTCGGCTGCAACGGCCGACGCGCTCAGGATGTACACGCTGGACCGCGGGCCCGCGTATGCGCACCCGAGGCATATCGTGCTGGTGCGCGAGATGCCGCTGACGGGGGTGGGTAAAGTGGACCGGACGGAGATCGTGGAGGTGTTGCGAAGTTCAGCAACAGGCTGATTCCAGCGGGGCCGCAACGAGCCGAGGCGGACCTCGTCATCGAGGGGTCTGAGGGCTTGACGGTGGTCGACGTGGACGGCGGCGTAGCGCCGTTGACGGGCTCCGGGCTCGGCGTCAATTTCGGTCGGATGCGGAAGCTGCGAGTGCCGTGGGGCGTAGTGCGGGCCCCCAAGCCGATCGACGTTGCGGGACTCGGGTGCGCCCTGGGCTACGGAGTGCTCTCCTGGTCCGCGCGCCAGTCGGGCGATCCGCCGCTGATCCTCTTCCTTGGGGTCGCCGCGTGGGCCGCCCTGCTCACCTTCGGCCTGTACGCATACCACCGCCGCAACCCGGACGAGGCGTTTCCGCTGGGCCGCCTCCTCGGATGGGCCATCGTCTTTCGCATCTGCGGACTGCTGGGCGGGCCGATCTACGAGGACGACTTCTACCGCTACCTCTGGGACGCGTTTCGCTTCGCGCAGGAAGGCACGCCCTACGGTGCGCCGCCGGAAGCCTTCTTCGCCGACCCCGGGGTGCCCGCGCGGTTCCAGCGAATCCTCGACCAGATCAACTACCCGGAGCTGCCGACGATCTACGGGCCGGTGACCCAGCTCGTCTTTCTGCTGGGCTACGGGCTGAGCCCCGGTAACATCGCCGCGCTGCAGTTGCCGCTGATCCTGGTCGACCTCTTCGCCATCGGCCTGCTGCTTCGCCTGGCGCCGGCGCGCGCGGTGCTCCTGTACGCCTGGTGTCCGCTCGTGATCAAGGAGATCGCGTTTACGGCCCATCCCGACGGCGTAGGGGTCTGCCTGCTGCTCGTGGCGGTCCTGCTGGCGCAAAGGGGCCGCATGCCCGGTGCCGCCGTATGCCTCGGGCTGGCCGTCGGCGCCAAGGTGCTGGCGCTGCTGCTGGTGCCGTTTGTCCTTGCGCGGGCCCGGCCGGTCCATTGGGGGATGTTCGCGGGTACACTGTTGTTCCTCTATCTGCCCTTCGTCCTCCAGGGTGCCACCGACCTGGGAACTTTGGTGGTGTTCGCGCGGGAGTGGGAATTCAATGCGGCCCTGTTCGCGTTCCTGAAGCCGTGGATGTCCAATCCCGCGGCCCGGGCGACCTGCGGGCTGGCGCTGGCATGTGGCGTCGCCTGGTACCATGCGGTGTATCGGAGATCGGCTTCGGCGGCCGTTCCGCGCGGCGACTGGATCTACGGCGGATTCCTCGCCTTGTGGCCGGTCGTCAACGCGTGGTACCTGCTGTGGCTGCTGCCCTTTGCGGCGATCCGACCGAGCGCGTGGGCCTGGACTGCATCGGTGGCAGTGCTGCTCTCCTACCTGACGGGACTGAATCTGAACGATTTGCAGATGGAGCCCTTCGGGCATCCGTTCTGGGTGCGCCCGGTGGAGTATGGTTTGATCCTGACGGCGATGATGTATGACTTGAGCCGGCGCCGGGGCATCGGCGGTCGCCTGCCGGACTCGGCGTAGGCGCCCGCCGCCGTGTACGGAGGGATGACGGTCGGCGTGGTCGTACCGGCGAGGGACGAGGAGCAGAATATCGGAGCTGTCGTTGCCGACCTGCTCGCACTGCGCGACGACCGGGGCACGCGCCTGGTCGACGACTTTGTCGTCTGCGACAACGGATCGGCGGACGAGACGGCGCTCAGAGCGCGTGATGCGGGGGCGCGGACGGTGCGACAGGACACACCGGGCTACGGACTGGCGTGTCTGACGGCCCTTGCGGCCCTCCGTCCGGTCGATGTCGTGCTCTTCACGGACGGCGACCGGTCGTTCAAGGCCGCGCAGGGACTCGGGCTGCTCGATGCCATCGCCGACGGGGCCGATCTGGCCATCGGCTCACGAGTGCTGGGCCGGCGGGAGCCGGGCGCCCTGTCGTTCCCGCAACTGGCCGGCAACCGGATTGCCAGCCTGCTTATCCGCCTGCTGTGGGGGGCGGCGGTAACCGACCTCGGTCCCTACCGCGCCATTCGCTCCGAGGCGCTCCAGCGCCTTGACATGCAGGACCGCACATACGGCTGGACCGTCGAGATGCAGATCAAGGCCATCCAGCTCGGATTCGGGATCGCGGAGGTACCCGTGGACGCCTTGCGACGCCGTTTTGGCCGGTCTAAGGTAGGGGGCACAGTGCGGGGCGTGGTCGGCGCCAGCGTGGGAATCCTCTCGATGATCTCCCGGCTGCGCTGGCAGCAGGCGTGCTCACGCCGGCCGGTGCACTCCCCTGGGCCCTAGGACCGGGCAAGGCAACGCTCGATGAGCAGAAGGGAAGTACCCGATATGAACCGGTTGGCGCGGGTGCGGGAAACATGCGCCCTGGTGGCGGTTCGGTTCCGTCCGCTGGGGCTGCTCTGCCTCGTTGTGCCGGGCATGGCGTCGTGCGGCACTCCGTCCGCCGACGTGAGCTGGGCCGACCACGACCCGAACAATAGCGAGCGGCTCGACCACAGCGAGTGGCAGGCACTGCTGGACACCTACCTGATCACCGACGACCCTTCCGGCGTGAACCTGGTGGACTACGCGAAGCTGCAGGGGAACGATGCGGACCAGGAGCGTCTCGCCGGGTACATCGACTACCTGCAGGAGCTGGACCCGCGGCAGTACGCGAAGGACGTGCAGATGGCGTACTGGATCAATCTCTACAACGCGGTGACCCTGCGGGTGGTACTGGACGAATACCCCGTCGAATCGATCAAGGAAATCCACGAGGGCCTGATTCCCGGGACGGGGCCATGGGGTGACGTTCATGCGATGGCAGCCGGGGAGCCGCTGACGCTGGACAACATCGAACACGACATTCTGCGCCCCATCTGGCAGGACAACCGGATCCACTACGCCGTAAACTGCGCCAGCATGGGCTGCCCGAACCTGGCCCCGGAAGCCTACACCGCGGACAACCTGGAGCGGCTGCTGGAGCAGGGGGCGCGAGACTACGTGAATCACGTGCGGGGCGCGGAACTCCTGGACGAAGCGTTCGGCGTCGTCTCCAGCATCTACTACTGGTACCACGAGGACTTCGGGGACTCCGAGGCCGGCGTGCTGGAGCATCTGCGCCAATATGCGGAGGGCGACCTGGCCGAGCAGCTGAGGGATTTCGACGGGTCACTCGACCACGAGTACGACTGGAGCTTGAACGCGCCGTCTACCCCGTGACTTGCGGTGAGGCGTCGGCAAGGGAACCGCGACGCCTCACAAAACCTGACGTCGGGGGGACTCTAAAAGCCCTCGCCGAAGCTGCCGCCGAACCCGACGGTGAGACCGAAGCCCAGGATCCGCGACTTGGCGGTATTTCGCCCACCCACCACCTGTCCGAAGAATGCGCTCATGCCAACGGTTCCGGTCAGGTCGGTCAGCAGCCGGCCGCCCAACATCTGCGCATCTTCCTGAAGCCCGGGAAACCGGCTTGGTGAGAACCCGTCGCCGCCGATGTCCAGACCGGAGAGTGCGTTGACCATCCGGTAATCGGCACCGAGCGTCACGCGGCTGCCGACCGGGAGGAAGAGAAACATGTTGACGAACATGTCTGCGGGGATGTCGACCGTCTCGCCTGCCGCACCGGCCGCGCCGACGGCGTCGGGGTTGACATCGGTGCTGCCGCGGTTGCGATAGCCGACTTCCGCCGAGACCCCGAGGGCATCCCAGAACTTCCCGATGACGAGCGAGGTCTCAATACCGTTGCCACCGTCTCCCAGCGAGTTGATATAACCGGTGTCGTAACCGCCGGCGATGATCGCGCCTACCCGAAGCGCAACGCTGGGCGCGTCGCTGATCAGTTCGTCGACGACCCGCCAGGTGACGGCGACGTTGGTGTCGAACAGACCGCTGTAGCTCTCCTGGCCGCCGGCCGGGCCGACTGCCCCCGCTACGAAGCTCCTCGCCCAAGCGGTTTGCACGTCCAGCGCCACCGCGTCGTGAAGAGCGTAGTTGAGCCCCATCCACACGGTATTCTGCCCGAGGTTGGCGCCGGTCGCCTCCAGTGGTCCCTTGACCGTGGTCGTCTCGCGGTAGAACTCGTGCGCGTTCTGGTTGACGTACGAAATGCTGAAGGTGCCGGTCCCGGGCTCGGCGATCCACGCCGTACCCTGCGCGACGGCCGGGCGCGCCGCCAGGCACGCCAATAGACTCGATGCGGCCAGAACGGCTGCAAACAATCTGCGGACGCGAGACATTGCGTGTCCCCTTCCAGTATGGGTCGGTTTCGCGCACCCGAAGCGGTGCGCGTTATCCGGCTGACTCCAGCTTGAAGCGGCGGCTCAGGAAGTAGTGCACGACCTCCATGCGGATCCCGCAGTCGTCGACCTCCGGACCACAGAGCGCCTGGACCGTTTCGTCGTCCGGGGATCCGGTTTCCTCGCCATCGTAGACCGCCGCGAGGCTGGCCGTCAGGCTGAGCGCCCGATCGCGGTCGAGATCGTCCTTCTGGATCGGACAGTCGTCGCAGGCAAGCACCTTGAACGTCAGTGCCTTGCCCTGCGAGTAGGCCTTCCGCGGGCTGATCTGGCCAGGCCCGTGTCCGATCGATCCGGATGGCGAGATCGGCGCATAGGTGAAGCCGAGGGTGGCTGCGACCAGCACGGCCGCACAGACTGAGCGAATCATTGAATACCCCTTTATCGCAACGTGGCTTTTCGATTGACGCATCGTGTCGGCCTTTGACCGGCCATGTGGCCAATACTCCGGTCGACGCGGCGCGCGTGTCAAGTTTCGGACGTGCCCGCTGAGGCGTGACTCCCCAGCACTGCCATGCAGCGTCCCGGGCCGTGAACCCCGGTGACAACCGTCCGCCCGATGTCGGCCGATTTGCTCGGGCCGGAATGCAGACCCACACCGGCCGACAGGTTCCTCCGCAGCTCCCTCAGCGCGTCCTCGAGGCGACCGTACACGCGTCCCCGGGGCACCCACACCACATGAACGGGCGGCAGCAGCTGCACTGCCCGCGTGCCGGTCGATGGCAGGATCAGGCTCCCCGACTCGGCCACGGCCGCCCAGGCCACCGAGATGCCGGCGCCAGCGTGCGCTGCCGCGACCTCGGGCAACCGCGGCCTGAACTCCGGCGGCACCTCCGGCCCCACGGCCACCCCCACGACCTCCGGGTCCAGCCCCCGCAGAAGACGAGTAAGCCACACGCTCCGCCCACGGACCCGGTCGGCCTCCACCACCTCTCCGCCGCTGCTTGTGAAGCGTTTCACAAACGCGGCCTCCGGATCGTCCGTCAAGGGAGTCTCGAGCGCACCGGGGTGCGGCAGCCCGGCCCGACTCGCCGTGGCTTCGGCAACCCGTGCCAGTATCCGCTCGCGCGATTCGACGCTCACTCGATCCCCTCGCGCCACAGGTCTCGAAACGTGCGCGGACTCGGCTTCGGCAGCGCCCGGTCCTTCGACCACTCCCCGAGCATCGGCAACACCCGCGCGGCCCCCGTCGCGCCCAGCCTCGAGCCGATCTTCCCCGCCAGGCGGTACAGCCCCGGCCGGGTCGCCACGCTCGCGAGTCCCGCCAGTGCCGCGCGCTCCCTCCAGGGGGTCAGGCCTTCCTCCTGTGCCTCGCGCCGCCACTCGAGCAACAGTTCCGGGATCGGGATCCGGACCGGACAGGCATCCTGGCAGGCACCGCACAGGGACGACGCGAAGGGAAGCGGCATCGCCTCGTGCAGCCCCAGCAGCCCGGGGTCGAGCACCGACCCGATGGGCCCCGAGTAGACGTACCCGTAGGCGTGGCCGCCGGTCTGGCGGTAGACCGGGCAGGCGTTCAGGCAGGCGCCGCAGCGTACGCAGCGCAACGCCTCCCAGGCGTGTTCGTGGGCAAGCACATCGGTCCGGCCATTGTCGACCAGAACGACGTGCACTTCCTCGGGGCCGTCGTCACCCGGATCCGCGGCCGGCCCCTGAATGAGCGATACGAAGCACCCGATCGGCTGGCCGGTCGCCGCACGGGCGGTGAGCTGGAGGAAGCCCGCCAGGTCCGTCATCCGTGGCAGCAGCTTCTCGATCCCCACCACGGCGACATGGACCCGGGGCAGCGAGGTGGTCAGGCGGATGTTCCCCTCGTTCTCGATCAGCGCGACGGTTCCCGTCTCCGCTACCAGGAAGTTGGCCCCGGTGATCCCCATGTCCGCGTGGATGAATGCATCGCGCAGCACCTCGCGGGCGGCCCTTGCCAGCGTGTCCGGGTCCCCGTCCCGCGCCGTGTCGAGCCGCTCGGCGAAGAGTTCCTGTACCTGCTCCAGGCTCTTGTGCAGCGCGGGCCCCAGGATGTGGCTCGGCGGCTCCTCGAGGAGTTGCAGGATGTATTCGCCCAGGTCGGTCTCGAAGACCTCGATCCCGGCAGCCTCCAGCACGGGATTCAGGTCGATCTCCTCGGTGACCATGCTCTTGCCCTTGACCACGCTCCGGACACCATGCCGCACCGCAAGCCCGGTCACGATTTCCCGCGCCTCGGCCGCGTCCGCGGCCCAGTGCACCTGCGCACCGTTGGCCTGGAGTTGCTCCTCCGCTTCGGCGAGATAGCGGTCCAGGTGGGTGAGCGTGTGGTTCTTCACCCCCTCGGCCCAGCGCCGCCAGGTGTCCGCGTCGACTTCGGCGTAACCCTGCCGCCGCTTCTCGTCGAAAGCGATCGTCGCGCCGGTGACCGACTCCCTGACACCCGGCTCTTCGCGGATGATCTCGCGCGAGCGCGCCGCGTAGTCCTTGATGCCGGTGTCCATGTCACTCGGCTCCGGCTGTCCCGCCGGCGCCGTTCACACCGCGCCACAACGCGGTCGCCAGGTGCACGAATTCGACGCGATCACCGCGTGCCCGGCTTCGTCCGTCGAGGTGCAGCACGCATCCGCCGTCGCCCGATACCACCCAGTCGACGTCGGGCAGAGTCTCCAGCTTCCGATCCGCCATGGCCGCGGAAACCGCCGTCATCTTGACCGAGAACAGGCCACCGAACCCACAGCACTCCTCCTGCGCCTCCCAGGGCACGATTACGGCACCGGCCCCCTCGAGGAGCGTTGCCGGTTCCGTCTCCAGACGCAGCTCGCGAAGCGCGTGGCACCCCTGATGCACCGCTATCCGCCGGCCCGCCAGCCCGTCGCCCAGCCGCGTGACGCCAAGCCGCCGGACGATGAACTCGGCCAGATCCCAGCTCCGCTCGGCGAGTGCCGTTGCGCGCACCGCGCTTCCCCCCGGACCCGTCGCCAGCCGCGGATAGAACTTCTTGACCATGGTCGCGCAGGATCCGCTGGGAAGTACGACGGCGTCGGCATCCGCGGGATTGTCGGGCAGGCCGCCGAAGACATCGAGCGTGTGCTCGGCCATTCGAAGCGCTTCCCCGGTCCGCCCCGCGTTGTACGCCGGTTGTCCGCAACACGTCTGATCGAGCGGAAAACTCACCTCGCACCCCAAATGGCGAAGGAGTCGGACCGCGTCGGCGGCGGCGTCCGCAAAGTAGTGGTCCGCGAGACAGGTGACGAAGAACGCGACTCTCATGCGGGAAAGCTAGTGTCCCCGGACAGCCGTGACAGCATCACGGCACGCCTGCGGGAGGGCCGCCCGGCAGCTGATTGTCACGCAGAGCCGCCCGCGGCCGCCACGACCACGCCCGCGAGGATCAGCGCGGCACCGATCGGACGCGACAGCCGCGCTCCGAACGGCAGCGCGGTCTCGGCCACCATGACCGCCATCAGCACCGCCATCCACGCCAGGCTGCCCATCCCCACCACGAGCGCCACCGCCATCAGCGCCCAGCAGCACCCCACGCAGTGCAGACCGTGCTCGAACCCCATGCGGACCTGCCCCGCGGCGCCGTCCCGCCAGTTCGACAGCAGGAACCCCGCCGGGGAGCGGCAGTGCGACAGGCACGCCCCCTTGAACGGGGTCAGCTGGTAGGCGCCGGTCAGCATCAGGACGGCCGCGGAGAGCACCGGCGCCTCCATGCCGAGCGGTACCGGGACGGCCATCGCCGCGAGCGAGACATGCACGGCGGCCGCAGCCGCGCTGAAGCCGGCCCACGCGAGAATGTACCCGCCGAGAAACGGCGCGACGGGCGTGCGTGAGCGTGGCGCGACGGAGGCGGCATGGCGTGGCGCGTCCGAGGCGAGAGGGCCCGTGCCGGCGGAGGCAACCTGACGTCTCCCGATGCGGTTCAGCGCGCGCAGCCAGGGATGGACCACTGGTGCCATCATCAGGCCGGTCATGGCCAGCCACATGGCCAGGACGGGAAGGTAGCTACCCACCGGTCCAGCGGAAGCGCGACCAGAGGGCGTGGGTTCCTTCGATGGAGAAAGCGAAATCCCCGTCGTCACAGCGCGTCGATCCCATCGCGATCACCTGGGTGGAGTCGTGGATCTGGTTGAAGATGTTGACGAAGTTGACCGGCTCGGCGCGGTTCCGGCCCCGGATCGCCTCGATGGCGCCCCGGAGCATGCCCTTGACCGTCACCCGTTTTCCCGTCGGCGGCTCGTCGATGGCGATTGGAGCCGCGCGGGTCGGCAACGCGTCGGCGACGAAACTGGCGAGGATGCGCCACGGTCCCCCGTGCACACCGGTGAGGATCTCCTCCACGGCCCGGTATTGCCCGGCCGTCGCGTCGTCCGAGATCACGATCCTCTGCTTCCAGCCTCCGTCGATCATCACGGGCGGTGTCTCGTAGATGATCACCGCGGAGATCCCGCCCAGCTTCTCGTCGTCGAAGCGCCCGTCGTCGAAGCGGATGGCCCAGAATCCCCGGCAGACGTCGTGGGTGCACTTCTGGCTGAAGTGGATATGGCCGGGGCAGACCGCGGTGCAGTTGCAGTTCTCGAAGAGGAGCCCCTCGACCCACCAGTCGCTCAACATCGCCTCCGCGTCAGTGCGTGAGCATGTAGATGATCACATTGATCCCGACGGCGTACGCGTTGGGCGAGAAGAGGTAGAAGAACTCGTCGTCCTCGCCCTCGCGCTCCCAGCCGTCGGCGATGTCGGTGTTGTGCGTCATGATCACCATCAGCCGGCCGGACTCGTCCATGATTCCGTGGAGGGCCGGCGTTGCGCTCTCGGCGCCGCGCTCGGAGGTGCCCATGCGCCCGCTCCGCCTCCAGTACTGGATCGAGGGCACCTGGGGGATGCTGTCGACCGAGTAGAGCGTGTGGAAGAGCACATGATCGGCGGGCACCTCCACGATCGGGTGGCCCGGCAGGACCTTGCCCATCTCGATCATCCAGTTGTGCCAGGCGTATTCGCCCCAGAAGTCGTCGGCCCACAGGAAGCCGCCCTTGAGGAGATAGTCGCGCAGACGCACGATCTCGATTTCGGAGAGCCCGACGGTGCCCACATCGGAGGCGAAGAGGAACGGGCAGGCGTACAGGTCGGCATCGGTGGCCTCGACGACCGCGTGGAAGGGATCGCCCCGCTCGTCGCGTGCGATATCGGCCCTGGTCAACTGCGAGAGGCGCAGAGGCAGATTGCGGTCGCCGTCGGGGTAGTCGGTGTCCCAGCCGGTGCCGAGCCACTCCCGCCGCACGGGCCGGTACTGAAGGCGGCAGAAGGTGAACTCGCCGAATTCGGTTACTTCCGAGGGTTTGCGGGGTGGTGCCCAGCGGGTGCGTGCGCCCCACTGTGCGTCGAGCGGTTCCGGCAGCGTGACGAGCAGCACGGTCAGGAAGGCAGCCGCAAGGAAACCGGTGCGTCGGGCCGTATCGAGCCCCTTCACCCGTTCAGCCCCTTCTCCATCTCCTCGGCGGCCATCAGCGACAGGGCGCAGAAGGTGAGGGTGCCGTTGGCGCATCCGCTCGAGACGATCGTCGGGGCGCCGACCACGAAGAGATTCTCGTGGTCGTGGGTTCGGCCCCAGCGGTCGACCACGCTCGTCGCGGGGTCGTCGCCCATGCGGCAGCCGCCGCCCGGGTGTTCCCAGAGGCGTGAGGTGCGCGTGCTCATCATCGAGCCGCCGGCGGCGCGGGCGAGGTGTTCGAAGCGGCCGAAGATGGTCTTGTGGGTGTGGCCTTCCAGGTCGAGGCTCGTCTGGGCGGGGCGGTAGTCGATGCGCGGCATGGGGTCGCCGAGGGCGTTCGTGTTCGAGCCGTCGAGGGTAAGGCGGCTGTCGCGGTCGGGCAGCACGTCGTAGTAGGAGCGGATGCGGGCGGTGGCGCCTGAATCGGTGCGCTCACGCCAGTCTGCCATGATCTCGTCTCCCCACAGGAGGCTGCCGTCGCCGTTTCGGAGTCGTGGCGCTCGTCCCACATCCGACTCCCACAGGCGAATATCGTGGCGTACGTAGCGATCCAGGGGTCCGGGACTGGCAAAGCGGTGCGTCAGCAGGCTGTTGTTCGCGAAGATGCCCGGGTAGAGGCGCATGGGGAGATCGATGAAACCGCTCACGTACCAGTGACCCGTCATGTAGCGTCCGACGTTGCCTGTGCGGTTCGCGAGCCCGTCGGGGAAGCGGCTGTTGCCGGACAGCAGGAGCAGGTGGGAGCTCCAGGCGTGGCCGCCGGCGAGGACGAAGGTGCCGGCGCGGAATTCGATGGGCTCGGCAGGCGCGTCACGGTTGACGGCTTCGGCGGCGGCGATGCGGTCGGTGCCGGGCTCGAGCGCGAGGCGGCGGACCAGCGTGCGGGTGACGAGGTCGATGCGCCCCTGCGCGAGAAGCTGGTCGAAGGCGAAGTCGGGGGTGTATTTGGCGCCGGTGGGGCAGACGGCGCAGGTGTCACAGCGCTGGCAGACGTTGCGGCCGCGGTACGGCTCGGTGTTGCGCGCCCAGGGCTGGGTCCAGAAGGGGATGCCGGCGCTGTCGGTCCATTCGCGCATGCGGGCGAGGTTGTAGGACAGCGGGAGCGGAGGCATGGGGTAGGGCTTCGAGCGGGGATCGCAGTCCTCGGGGCCCTGTTCGCCGGCCGCGCCGATGCGCTCTTCGGCCTCCTGGTAGTAGGGCTCGATGTCGTCGAAGGAGATGGGCCAGTCGAAGCCGACGCCGTAGAGGGACCGGATGCGGAAGTCTTCCGGGGAGTAGCGCGGGATCGCCCCGCCCCAGTGCATGGCCGAGCCGCCGACGACCATCTGGCGGTACATGTTGCCTGTGCCGGTCTGGTCGGGGATGTGGTCGTTCGGGTAGGGGTTTTCGCCGTACGCCAACATGCGGGCACGGGTGTTGGTGCGCTCGGCGAGGGAGGCGGTGCGCTGGCCGGCTTCGATGATGGTGATGGATGCGCCCGTGCGCTCGGCGAGGCGTTCGGCGACCATGGCCGCTGTGATTCCCGCTCCGATGATGCAGACGTCGCTCTCGATGACGCGGCTCATGGGGCGCCTCCCTCGGAGCCGGCCACGTGCACCGGCTCGCCCAGCGCGCCGTCGAGTCCCCTGCACTGCTGCTTCGCGATCACCCGCCCGTAGCACAGGTCGGTCGCGGTTGGCGACCTGAAGAAGTGCGCCATGAGCGCGACGGCGACGTGGCCTGCGTTCGACGGCGAGCCGAGGCCCGTTCCCGCCTGGCCGACCGGCCCTGCCAGCAGCTTCCTGCGACCGGCCACGTCGATTTCGCCCAACTCGCTGCCGAACCGGGCCCGGCACTCCTTCTCCAGCCCTTGAAGCTGCGCCGCCCAACCCGGCCGCGGGTCCGGCCCCGAGTATCGCGTTTCGGGCACGAGGTAGGGGTGGGCCAGTTCGGCGACGGGTTCCAGGCCATCGGACCAGCGTTCGAAGGCAGCCACGGCGCGCTCGCGGCCATCGTCGCCCAGTTCGGCGGGGAGGACGGTTTCGCCGACGGCCCGCAGGGTGTGGGCCGGGAGTCGGATCGCCTTTGTGCCGGGCGCCGCCCCGCGCGTCCCACCGTCGCTTGCGGCGCCGGATTCACCGTCCCCGTCAGGCGCGCACCCGGCGACGGAGGCCGCCGCCACGGTCGCGACCGACTGCTTCAGGAACGACCTGCGGGATCTCGGCATCGCATGCGCCTCGTCTGCGGGGGTCGAATCGGGGTCGCGAGCGCGCCCACCGGTTCGTCCCCGCATTATTGCGCCCGCCTTCGCCACCCGTCAACTATTGAGCGGTGAATTGAAATGTAATGTTTAGATTACATTATGTAATGTTTGATTTACAATCGTGAATCACTCCACCTCCTCCATCTGCTGAATCACCAGCTTCACGCACTGTTCCGGAGACAGCTTCTCGGTGTCCAGGTGCACGTCCGGGTTCTCCGGTCGCTCATAGGGGCTGGACAAGCCGGTGAAGTTCCTGATCTCGCCATTCAATGCCCTGGCGTAGAGGCCCTTCGGGTCGCGCCTCGCGCACACCTCCACCGACGCGTCCACGAAGATCTCCATGAAGTCGCCCGGCTCGAAGAGACTGCGCGCGAACTCGCGCTCGGACCGAAAGGGACTGATGAAGGAGGCGATCACGATCAGCCCTGCATCCACCATGAGGCGCGCCACTTCCGCCACGCGCCTGATGTTCTCGACACGGTCGGCTTCGGTGAAGCCCAGGTCGCGATTCAGGCCGTGCCGCAGGTTGTCGCCGTCGAGCAGGTAGGTGTGGCGGCCGCCGGTCACGAGGCGCCGTTCGAGCAGGTTTGCAACGGTGGACTTGCCCGACGCGGAAAGACCGGTGAGCCACAGGCAGCGTGCTTGTTGGCGTTTCATCTGGGCACGGACCGCGCGGTCGATGTCGAAGGCCTGCCACGACAGGTTGGCCGCGCGCATGAGCGGAAAGGTGATCGTGCCCGCCCCGGCGGTGGCGTTGGTCGCACGGTCGATCAGGATGAAACCGCCCAGAGCACGGGACTCGTCGAAGGGAGCGAAGGGGACGGGACGGGTGGTCGCGAGGTTGATCACCCCGAGGTCGTTGCGTTCGAGGTTCGCGGCGGCGAGTTCCGCTCCGTCCGAGACGCCGACCCGGTGGCGGATGCGTGTCACCGTAGCGCCCAGCTCCTGGGTGTGCAATTTCATCCGGTAGGGGCGGCCCACGGTGAGCGGTTCATCTCCCATCCACACGATCCGCGCCTGGAACTGGTCCGCTACTTCCAGGGGCTCCCCGGCGGCCACGATGACATCGCCGCGGGAAACGTCGACCTGCGGCTGCAGGGTGAGGGTGACCGAGTCGCCCCGGGCGGCCTGTTGACGCTCGCCCCCCCAGACCACGATCGATTCCACCTCGGCGGGGGTTCCCGCAGGCGAGACGAGGACCTGGTCACCCGGCGACACCGTTCCTGCCGCAACGCGTCCGCAGTATCCGCGGAAATCCGGGTTGGGGCGGTTGACGTACTGGACGGGCATGCGGAAGGGTTGGCGGTCGGCGGGCCGCTCGGCATCGACAGTCTCCAGGTGTTCCAGGAGGGTCGGGCCATCGTACCAGGTCGAAGCAGAGCCGCGACGGGTCAGGTTGTCGCCGGTCAGCGCGGAAACGGGGATGGCCTGCACCTTCGTCACGCCGATTCCGGCCACTTCGGCCCGGTACTGCGCGGCGATCGACTCGAATCTGTCGCGGTCCCAATCCACCAGGTCCATCTTGTTCACGGCGAGCACGATGTGCCTGACGCCCAACATGGCGACGATGCGGGTGTGCCGCGCCGTCTGCGGCAGGATGCCCTTGCGCGCGTCCGTCATGACCACGGCGAGGTGCGCGGTCGAAGCGCCGGTCGCCATGTTGCACGTGTACTGCTCGTGGCCGGGCGCGTCGGCTACGATGAAGCGGCGGCGCGGCGTTTCGAATGCGCGGTAGGCGACGTCGATGGTGATGCCCTGCTCTCGCTCGTCCAGCAGCCCGTCGACGAGGAGGGCGAGGTCGGCCGCGTCGCCCCGGGTGCCGTAGCGTCGGGAGTCCTCGGCGACCCGCTCCATTTCGTCGGCAAACACCTGGCGGGTGTCCTGGAGGATGCGGCCGAGCAGCGTGCTCTTTCCGTCGTCCACGCTGCCGCACAGGACGAATCGCAGGGTCGGTGACATCAGAAGTAGCCCTCCCTCTTCTTGCGCTCCATCGACGCTTCGTCGTCGTGGTCGATGAGGCGGCCCTCGCGCTCCGAGTGGTCGGTGGCAATGGTCTCGGCGATGATCGCGGCGAGCGTGGCCGCGTCGCTCTCGATGGCGGCGGTGAGAGGATAGCACCCCAGCGTGCGGAAGCGGACGCGTCGCATCCGGGGCGTCTCGCCCGGCTCCAGCGGCATGCGGTCGTCATCCACCATGATCCAAAGGCCGTCGCGCTTCACTACCGGACGCGCCGCGGCGTAGTACAGCGGCACGATCGGAATCTCCTCGGCGGCGATGTAACGCCAGACGTCGGCCTCGGTCCAGTTCGAGAGAGGGGAGACCCGGAGCGATTCACCGGTCTGCAGGTGCGTGTTGTAGAGGTTCCACGGCTCGGGCCGCTGCGCCTTCGGATCCCACTGGTGGGTGGGGCTCCGTAGCGAGAAGACCCGCTCCTTGGCGCGCGACTTCTCTTCGTCGCGGCGCGCGCCCACGAAGACGATGTCGTAGCCGCCCCCGTCGAGGGCCTGGCGCAGCGCGACGGTCTTCATCGCCTCGGTGAAGCAGGCGGACCCGTGGGTGAAGGGGGTGATGCCCGCGTCCACGCCCTCCCGATTGGTGTGGACGATGAGCTTCACGCCCGCCTCGGCCGCGACCCGGTCCCGGAAGGCGATCATTTCGCGGAACTTCCAGGTGGTGTCGACGTGCAGCAGAGGCATGGGCGGCGGAGCAGGCCAGAAGGCCTTCCGGGCCAGGTGCAGGAGAACCGACGAGTCTTTCCCGATGGAATAGAGCATCACCGGCCGGGCTGCCGCGGCGATCCCCTCGCGCATGATCTCGATGGCCTCGGATTCGAGGGCCGAGAGCCAGGGATACCGCTTCAAGGTAGAGCAGCCTTGCGGGTACGGGGGTCGGCGACCGATTCGATGGCGGCAGCCGCCCAGGAGGGCAGGGTCAGGTGCTCCGTCCGAGCACGTCTTCGAGCGTTGCGGCAGCCTTGCGGAACATTTCTGCCAGGGCCTTCTTGCGACGCTCCTTCATGACCTCGACCTGCTGCCACAGGACAGCCTTGATCTCCGCATCCACCTTCGCCCGGAGGACGAACGGGATATCCTCGTTGTCGTATTCGTATTTCTCGATGGTGTATCCGGTGATGTCGGCGATGTTTTCGCTCACTACGGCGAAATTGATCGCATTGCGCATCGGGATTGGCGTTTCGCCGGCTTGCGTCGAGTAGACTGCGCCCACGCCGCCATCGGCCGCTCCACCGACCGCGTCGATGGCGTCCGCCCAAGTGGCATGGACCGGGATGACCTTGTCGAATCCGCTGGCCGAAACGACGGCGAGGATCGACTCCGAGAGGTTGCATAGGCCTACCGACTGGCCTGACCCTCGGAATCTCTTCGCCACGGTCAGCAGGACGCGAAGGCCGGCGCTGCTCATGTAGTACAGATGCCGACAATCGAGGACGAGAGCCTGTTCGTCCGCCTCTATCCCCTCGTCCAACGCCGATTGAAGAGCCGCACTGCTGCCGCTGTCCACACGGCCGGACACCGACGCCACCAGAACGCCGGCAGGACGACTCCAGCTGACTTGTATCGTCATTGTCATTCCCTCGTGATTTCAAGGTTCCGGGGTAAGGTCTCCGAAATACTGTCCGGCTCGCAGAGCGCTGTCAAACGGCTGCCCGAAACACTTTCCCCGGCCTGCTTCGGCGACGCGGAGGGCTCCCATCCCTGCGCCGCGCGGTTCGAGCAACGGGGAAGAGCGGGTCTGGCACGCCCGCGGTGCGGTGCTATCATCACAACGTCACGCGACGCGACCCCCCGAGCTCCAGGGCGAAATCCATGAACAATGTGAATCGGCGACATTTTCTGAAGGCCAGTGCGATCGGGCTCTCGGCTCTTCCGGCAGCCCGCGGTCTCGCGGCTTCAACTCCCGGGGACGGGTCGGCCCCCCTGACCCGCACCCCCCCGCACCGCCTCGACGATCCGCTCGGGGTTCGCGCAAGCTTCCCCGTGACCGAGGAACTCGCCTATCTCAACACGGCTTCGGTCGGGCCGTTGTCGATCCCCGTGCGCGACGCCCTGCATGCCTACGCCGACGAAAAGATGCGGCGCCGCAACACGTCCTCCGGGCGCGAGGCCATCGCGAGCGCCCGTTCCCGCTTCGCCAGGGTCTTCGGCACCGAAGAGGACGAAATCGCGTTCCTGTATGCGACGAGCGGCGCCGAGAACATCATCGCCAGCGCTCTCGACTGGCGCGCGGGCGACAACGTGGTGGTCGACGAACTCCATTTCGTGACCACCTTCGTCCTGTACCGGGAACTCGAGCGCAGGCACGGAATCGCGCTGCGGATCATCCCCTCGCGCGAAGGCGTGGTCTCGGTCGACGACTTCGCCGAACACACCGATGACCGCACCCGCCTGATCAGCGTGGCCTGGGTGTCGAACCGCAACGGCTTCCGCTACGACCTGCCTCCCCTGGCCGACCTGGCGCACGCGCACGGGGCGTATCTCTACGCCGACGCGATCCAGGCGTGGGGGACCTTCCCCACCAACCTGCACGACGAGAAGGTCGACTTCGCCTGCGGCAACGGCTACAAGTGGCTGCACGCGGACTTCGGGTGCGCGCCCTTCTATGTTCGCGCCGAGCACCTGGAGTGGATGACGGCCGACCGCCATGGCCACAGCCAGGTCGCCGAGACGCTCCCGGGCCACCGCTTCCGGCTGAAGACGAGCGCCGCAAAGCTCGAGTACGCCAATCCCGCCTATGGTCCGGTCAGCGCCATGGCCGCCGCGCTGGAGTTTCTCGAGGGCGTCGGCCCGGACCGCATCGCGGCGCATGTGCAGGGGCTGGCCGGCGAGCTGCGCACGGAAGCCGAGGCGCTCGGGATGCGGCTGTTCACGCCGCCAGGCAACCCGTCCGCAATCGTCAGCTTCCATCACGGCCTCGATCACGAGCGGCTGGCGCTGGCGCTCGAGGGCGAGGGGGTGGCGGTCACCTTCCAGGAGGACGGCGCGCTGTTGCGGGCAGCGGTGGGGATGTTCAACAACCGGAGTGATGTCGACCGGCTGCTCGGGGTGCTGGCGGGGATGGTCTGAACCGGACCGTCGCCCGGCGGCTGCAAGTTGCCCGCCGCGGGCGCGCCGTCCAAGATGGGTATCGGTGAAGACGCCTGCCATGTGAGCCTGGGCCGGAGGCGACCTGTGGATCGTAGAACGCTGCTGAAGATCGGCGGAATGAGCCTGATCGGAAGCGGATTGGGAGCGTGCTCGGTACGTTCCTGGTCCACGGACCGGCGCGCCCCGCTGCTGACGCCCGTGCGGGCGGAGTGGGACCGCATCATCCGCACCACCGTGGGGCTGCGACCGCACCGCCCTGCCGGTTTCCTGCTGCGCGCCGACCGGCTCGACGACACCACGGTGATCCACAACTACGGTCACGGCGGGGCGGGCATGTCGATCTCGTGGGGCACGGGGCAGATGGCCGCCGAGATGGCTCTCGATCACCCCAGCCGAACTGCGGCGGTGATTGGATGCGGGGTCGCGGGGCTCACCTCCGCGCGTGAGCTCCAGCGGCGTGGCTTCGATGTCACCATCTACGCCATGACGGTGCCCCCGAACACGACATCCAACATGTCGCTGGCAGGTTTCACTCCAACGTCGGGGCTCGTCGACGACGACTTGCGGACCCCGGCGTGGGACGCGCAATTCCGCGAAGCTGCGGACATCTCGTACCGCCAGTTGCAGCTCCTGGTGGGGCGGGGATACGGGGTGTCGTGGATCAGGAGCTACGCGCTGAGCGACAACGAGCCCCGCGCCCGGCAGAGCGAGGAGGAACCGGAGCGCGCTCCGCTGCTTCCGGCGCACCTGCGCACCGGAAGGACACGCCTCGGCCCCGGAGAGCACCCCTTTCCGACCCGCTACGCGACCCGGCGCACCCAGCTGCGCATCGAGCCCACGGTCTATCTCGAGGCTCTCGTCGGCGACTTCATCGACTTCGGCGGGAGCATCGTCATTCGCAAGTTCACCGAGCCGCGAGAGTTGGCGGCGCTGGACGAATCCCTCGTGATCAACTGCACGGGCCTGGGAGCCCGCGACCTCTTCGGAGACACCGATCTGATTCCCGTGAAGGGGCAGCTGACCGTGCTGGTGCCGCAGCCGGAAGTGGACTACGGAACCTTCGGGGGACCCGGGCCATCCCGGGGCGGACTCGGCATCCACATGCAACCCCGGAGCGACGGGATCGTGCTGGGAGGCACCGCCGAACGTGGAGAGTGGTCGCTGGAGCCCGACCCGGAGGCCATCGAGCGTATCGTGACCGGACACCAGGCGGTCTTTTCGGCGATGCGTTTCTGAGCCGGCGGGACATCACGCGGACGCATCCTGCATGCGGCTCAGGCCGAGCTTGATTTCGCAAGCCGCAGACGCAGTCGGACGATTCGGCCGACCCTGGTGTGGCGTGTGACGTCATCGGGTGGAACGGCCGGCTCACAGACACGATTTCAACGTTTGCGGAAACATGTTTTCAATGAGATTGCAGACATGATTTCAATGTTCCTGGAGACGAACATTCGGCAAAGGGATGCTGGCGCGAGGGTGCGCGATCGCCACGGCCAGCGTGGGAGCGCCGCCGTCCGAATGCACTGGGACCTGTTGCACCGACTGCGTGCCGCTCCCGGTGCTCGCGCGGGCTCATCCACGGCTTGCTAACTTCCGGCATGCTCCTCGAGACCCCCTTCCACCCCCGTACCGCCCCCCTCTGCCGCAGCCGCCGCTGGCGCAACTGGTCGGGGTACGCCAGCGCGCTCACCTACGAGCCCGGCCACGAGTACGAGTACTACGCGGTGCGGAGCGGCGCCGGGCTGTTCGACATCTCGCCGCTGCGGAAGTACGAGATCGCGGGCACGGACGCGGCGGCGCTGGTGGACCGGGTGGTGACGCGCAGTGCGTTCGACTGTCCCGTGGGGATGGTGCTCTACACGCCCTGGTGCGACGAGGCGGGAAAGATGATCGACGACGGGACGGTGCAGCGTCTGGGAGCGGACACCTTTCGCGTGACCTCGGCGGATCCGTGTCTGCGCTGGCTCCAGGACTGCGCGCTGGGGATGGACGCCGCCGTGCGCGACGTCACGCGCGAGCTGGCCGCGCTGGCGCTGCAGGGTCCCACATCGCGGGAGATTCTGGAGCGGGTGGTGACGGGCGCCGACGTTGCCGCGCTGCCTTTTTTCGGGCTGACCGGGGGGAGCATCGGCGTGGCCCCGGTGACCGTCACGCGCACGGGCTACACGGGGGATCTGGGGTACGAGATCTGGGTGCGCCCCGAAAATGCGGTGGGGGTCTGGGATGCGCTCGCCGAGGTGGGCCGCGGCTACGGGCTCGCGCCGGCGGGCCTCGACGCGCTCGACGTGGCGCGCATCGAGGCCGGGCTGCTGCTCAAGGACGTGGACTACGTCTCGACGTGGACGGCACTGATCGAATCGCGCAAGTCGTCGCCGTACGAGGCGGGGCTGGGGTGGGCGGTGCAGCCGCGGCCGGGGCGGGATTTCGTGGGGAGCCGGGCGCTGGCGCGGGAGGCGGCCGCGCCGTCGGAGTGGGGGTTTGCCGGGCTCGAGGTCGAGTGGCCGCACATCGAGAAGCGCTTCGCGGCGGTCGGGCTGCCGCCGCTGGTGGCCGGACGCGCGTCGCGCGAGGCGGTCCCGATCTACGCCGGTGGCAAGCAGGTGGGGTACGTCACCAGCTCCACCTTCTCGCCGATCCTGAAGAAGTACATCGCGCTCGCCACGGTCCGGCGGGAGTTCGCGCGGCCGGGCCATCGCGTCAAGTTCGAGCTGACGGTGGAGTTCGTGCGTCACACGGTGCCGGCGCGGGTGGTCAGGACACCGTTCTTCGACCCGGTGCGCAAGCGGCGTTGAAGTCATGAACGGCTGTCACGCGAGCGCCCGGCTTGTGAAACTCTTCACAAAGAGGCGCTGGTCACGATGACCAGGCGATACGACGTCATCGTCATCGGCGGCGGTCACAACGGCCTGGTCCACGCCGCCTACCTCGCGCGCGCCGGCCTCGACGTATGCGTCCTGGAGGCTCGCCCGCTCGTCGGCGGCGCCACGGTCACCGAGGAGATCTTCCCCGGCTTCAGGTACAGCGTGTTTTCCTACGTCGTCAGCCTGATGCGCCCCGATATCATCCGTGAGCTGGACCTGCCCCGCCACGGGCTGGCCATCCTGCCGCTCGAGAGCACCCTCACCCCCCTGCCGGACGGCGACCGCCTCTACCGCGACGCCGACCACCACCGCACCTGGCGCGAGATTTCCCGCTTCTCGATCCGCGACGCCGAGGCCTACGACGACTACGGCCGCTCGCTCTTCTACATGGCGCGGGCCGTGAAGTACCTGCTCGACATCGTCCCCCCCGACCCCGCCAGCCTCGCTCCCGGCGACATCTCCGGCATGCTCCGCCTGGGGCGCCATTTTCTGGATCTCGAGCCCGACCAGCTCCACCTCCTCGCCAAGCTGATGACCATGAGCTCGGCCGACTTCCTCGAGGAGTGGTTCGAGACCGACGTGCTGAAAGCCACGCTGTCGGCGAGCGGGATCATCGGCACCTTCCTCGGGCCGCGCTCGCCGGGGACCGCCTACGTGCTGCTTCACCACTACATGGGCGAGATCGACGGGCACTTCCGGGCGTGGGGCTTCGCGAAGGGCGGCACCGGGGCCGTGGCGCAGGCGATCGCGTCCGCCGCGCGCGAGGCGGGGGCCGAGATCCGCACGGACGCGCCGGTCGCACGGGTGCTGGTGCAGAACGGGCGGACGACCGGGGTGGCCCTCGCCAACGGGGACGAACTGCGCGCGAAGGTGGTCTCGTC
Organism: Gemmatimonadota bacterium; assembly: GCA_022826565.1. Classification (GTDB taxonomy): domain Bacteria; phylum Gemmatimonadota; class Gemmatimonadetes; order Longimicrobiales; family Gaopeijiaceae; genus Bin94. The sequence goes on from JAJDUP010000012.1 coordinate 165,740, forward strand.
CAGCCTCGATCCGCACCGCACCTTCCTCGATCTGGTCGCCGACGGTGAACTTCCCGACGAGGTCGTGCAAGGCATGCGCGGCTACCGCTTCCGCGGCTCCTCCGGCAAGGTGAACCTCGCCCTCGACGCGGCCCCGGACTTCAGCAGCATGCCCGGCCACGGCCCCCATCTGCGCGGCGCAGTCTCGATCAGCCCCTCGATCGACTACCTGGAACGCGCCTACGACGACGCCAAGTACGGGGATTTCTCGCGCGAACCGTACATCGACATCGTCATCCCCTCGGCGATCGATCCGGGGATGGCGCCGCCGGGCAAGCACGTCATGTCGTGCTTCGTCCAGTACGCGCCCTATGAGCTGCGCGAGGGCACCTGGGACGAGAAGCGCGAGGCTTTCGGCGACACGGTGATCGACACGCTGGCCCGGTACATCCCCAACCTGATGGACATCATCCTGCACAGTCAGGTGGTCACGCCGCTCGACATCGAGCGCACCACGGGGCTGTCGCAGGGCAACATCTTCCAGGGTGAACTGACGCCGTCGCAGCTGTTCTTCCTGCGGCCCATCGCGGGTTACGCCAGGTACCGGACGCCGGTGCGAGGATACTACCAGTGCGGGTCGGGGACGCACCCGGGCGGGGGGATCATGGGGGCACCGGGGAAGCTGGCTGCGGGGGTGGTGATGAAGGATCTGGGTCGGGGGAAGGGGAGGAGGGGGCGGTGAAGAAGTACGACGCGGTCCTCGTCGGCGCCGGCCACAACGCGCTGGCCACCGCCTGTGTGCTGGCACGAAGGGGATGGAAGGTGCTGGTGCTGGAGCGGCGTGGGGTCGTGGGGGGCGCTGCCGCGACCGAAGAGGTCTTCCCGGGATGCCGGGTGAACGTGGCCGCTCAGGACGCGGGACTCTTCCGGCGCGACTTTGTCGACGAGTTCGGGTTCGGCGCCAGCGCACCGGGTTGGGTGCATCCCCCCGCGGTGGCGACCTCGCTCCTCGGCGGCGGAGACGGGCTGACGCTCTGGCGCGATCCCGCCGCCACCCAGGGCGAGATCGCCCGCCACAGCCGGGCCGACGCGAACCGCTTCCCCGAATGGGCCGACTACCTCGACGCGATGGCGCGCATCCTGCGAGTCGGCCTCGACCACCCCGCTCCGGCCCTGCACGACTTCACAAGGCGGGAACGCCTCCGCCTGCTGCGCCCCCTCGCGCAGGCGGCCCGGCTCGGCAGGCGCCGCGTGGTCGAACTGCTGCGCGTCCTCCCCCTCCCCGCCCGCGACCTCCTCGACGACTGGTTCGCCGGCGACGCGCTGAAGGGCATGCTCGCCACCACCGCCCTGCCCGGCGCCAGCCACGGCCCCGGCGCCATGGGCGGCGCCTTCCGCATGCTGTACCACGCGACCGGCGGCCAGGCACACGGCTTCCGCTCCACCTCCTTCCTGGAAGGCGGCATCGGCGCGCTCTCCGAGGCTCTCGCCGCGGCGGCGCGGGCTCGCGGGGCCGAAATCCGCACCGGGACCGAGGTCGAGCGCATTCTCGTGGAGGACGGAGCCGCCACCGGGGTACTGCTCGCCGGCCGCGAGGAGATACCTGCACACTGCGTCGTGTCGGGCGCCGACCCGCGCCGCACCTTCTTCGACCTGGTGGGCGCGCCGCAGCTCGGCCCCGAGTTCAACCGCAAGGTCGCCAGCATCCAGATGCGCGGTACGACCGCCATTCTGCACCTCCTCCTCGACGACCTTCCGCCGCTCGACGACGCCGAACAGCGCCTCGCCGGCCACACCCTCGTCGCTCCCTCCCTCGACTACCTCGAACGCGCCAGCGACGCCGCCAAGTACGGCCGCTGCTCGCCCCGCCCGCACCTCGACATCGTCATCCCCACCCTGCACGACCCCACCCTCGCCCCGCCCGGCCGCCACATCGCATCGATCCAGATCCGCTACGCCCCCTACCACCTTCGCCCCGCCCCTGTCCGCGGTCCGCACGCCGGACCATCGCCCCCCGGCGGCGACATCGCGCCGGGCGCCACCCCCCGCGCCGGCGACATCTTCGACGAGTTCCTCGCCCGCACCTGGGACACCCTCGACGAGTTCCTCCCCGGCACCCGCGACCGCATTCTCGACCACCGCCTCATCACGCCGCTCGACCTGGAGAGCGAATTCGGGCTGACCTGCGGCGACGAATACCATGGCCAGATGGGGCTCGACCAACTCGCCTTCATGCGGCCGGTCGCCGGATGGGCCCGGCATCGGACGCCCGTGGAACGGCTGTTCCTCTGCGGCGCGGGAACCCATCCAGGCGGCGGCGTCACCTGCATGCCCGGCCGCCTTGCCGCCCGCGAGATTCTGCGCGCCCGCCGCCACCCAGCCCGCTCATGAAACGCATCCACCTCCACCCCGGAGACACCCGATGACCCAGACCTTCGACATGGCCCTCATCCAGCGCGGCGCCCGCCTCCGCCGTTCACCGTACTTCGACGCCACCCTGCGCGCCGGCTGCCGGAGCTATACCGTCTACAACCACATGTTCCTCCCCACCCGCTACGACGACCTCCACACCGAATACGAGAAGCTGCTGACCGGCGTCACGGTCTGGGACGTGAGCGTGGAGCGGCAGGTCGAGATCACCGGGCGGGACGCCTTCGAATTCACCAACCTGCTCACCCCCCGCGACCTCTCGAAGTGCGCGGTCGGACAGGGGAAGTACGTGCTGATCGGCGCGGACGACGGCGGCATCGTGAACGATCCCGTGCTGTTGCGACTCGGCGAGAATCACTTCTGGCTCGCCCTCGCGGACAGCGACGTGCTCCTCTACGCGAGGGGCGTAGCGCTCAATTCCGGCCTCGACGTCGAGATCTGCGAGCCGGACGTGTCGCCCATGCAGGTGCAGGGCCCGAAGTCGAAGGAGGTCGTGCAGCGGCTCTTCGGGGACGATGTCCTGAAGCTGCGCTACTACTGGTTCCTGGAGACCGACCTGGACGGCATCCCGGTGGTGGTGACGCGCACCGGGTGGAGCGGCGAGGTCGGCTACGAGATCTACCTGCGCGACGGCAGCCGCGGCGTCGAACTCTGGGATCGCGTGATGGACGCGGGACGCGACCTGGGCATCACGCCGACGGGGCCGTCGGACATCCGCCGCATCGAAGCGGGGATCCTGAACTACGGCATCGACATGACGCTCGACACGAACCCCTATGAGGTGGGGCTGGGGTGGCAGGTCGACCACGGCCAGGAGGGCGACTTCATCGGGCGCGAGGCGCTGGCGCGGATCGCCGCGGAGGGGCCGCGGCGGAAGCTGGCCGGCGTCGAGATCGCGGGCGACCCGCTCGACCTGAACATGACCCGGTGGCCGGTGCACCAGGGTGGAAGGGTGATCGGCTTCGTGAGTTCGGCGGTGTACTCGCCCCGTCTCGACCGGAACATCGGTTACGCCATGGTGCCGTCCGGCGTCGCGGAACTGGGGACGCGGCTGAGCGTGACGACGGCGGAGGGCGAGCGCGGGGCGGTGGTGGTGCCGCGCCCCTTCGTGGATCCCGACAAGGCGATACCGAAATCGTAACATGCCAACCGGGACTCCTGGTTCGCTGGACCCGCCAGCACCGTTTCAATAGCTTTGGGCCGCGTCGATCAGATCGGTCGACCGATTCAAACGGCAGCCGATAGGAAAAGACATGGCAATGGAGTTGGGCTGGAGCCGGGATTCAGGGGTCCTCATCGGGACAGTCAGCGGTCGAATCGACAGCGCCAACAGCATGGACTGCCACGAAGCGCTCGGGTCGGGCATCGGTCCGGATGATCGGTTCCTGCTCCTGAACATGGCCGGGATCACCTTCCTCAGCAGCGCCGGCCTTCGCGTCCTGCTCATGCTCGCGAAGAAGTTCACCGGCGCCGACAAGACCTTCGCCCTTTGTGCACTGAAAGACCACATCAATGAAGTCATCTCGGTGAGCGGCTTCAGCCAGATCATCCAGGTGTTCGGCTCCCAGGGCGAAGCGTTAGGGGCGATCGCCGGTACAGGCGGCGGCGCGGAGGATGCCGCTTCCGGCGACGCCGAGGTGAAGCAGCCGGCCGCACCTCCGGAACTGCGCAACCCGCTCGACATGGGGATCGTGGGCGAGAATATCTCCGACGTCGCTCAATACACGGTCGAGAAGTACGAGTTCATCAACGCCCCTCTGGCGGAGGAAGTCCGGGCCGAGGCGGTAAACGCGATATCGACCCTTCTCTGGCAACACGTAAAACGCGCCATCGATCGACGGAGGAAGTTCCGCGCAGAGCTGTTCGAATCGGCGGAAGCGGCCCTTGAGAACGTAGTGGCCCAACGCGCGACCTGACGGTCGGCCGCCGGCGCCGTAGCTCGCAGGCAGGACCTTCATTTCGCGGGTTTCGCGGGAGCCACCAGCCCGTCGTCCAGCAGTTGCCGGAAGTGTTCCACCACTGACTTGGCGGCTGGCCGAAAAGCAAGACCGAGAGCGGCTCGCGCCCGCGAGTTGTCGAAGCGGAGCGGAAAGCCGAGGTTGCGCCTGGCGACGGCCAGCGGTATGCCCCTTCGAGGTGCCAGCATCAGGGCCACGGATCTGGAGACGGTGTTGCGGGGCAGCGGGAATGCGTCGCCGAAGTGGCGCCGCAACACCCCGGCGATTTCGATCACGCTCAGCGTCTCGCTTACCAGGATGTGACGCCCGATCGCCTCTGGCATGAGGCCCGCGCGCAGATGGGCGTCCGCGACATCACGCACGTCGACGATGGCGAATTCGAGCTCGGGGGCGCCGAAGCGGTAGTAGCCGCTCCCGAAGTCCCGCATGACCAGGACTCCTTCCGCTTTCGTGTGGGGACTCAGGCACGGGGCCGAGCACGAGTCCCGGGTTCACGACCACCAGGTCCCACCGGTCCTGGTCGGCCGCCAGCTTCCACGCCAGCCGCTCCGATAGCGTCTTGGAGCAGGAATAGGGCTGATGGCTCTCGCTGCTGGTCGTGTTCCAGTGGCGCTCGTCGAATTGGTCCTCCGGGATGTCCCGCAGGTCCGCGGCGTCGCCGTAGACCGCCACGATGCTCGAGGTGAGGACGACGCGGCGCACCGAGGGGGTCCGGTTGGCCGCCTCGAGCACGTTGCGCGTGCCCTCGGTGGCCGGCTCGATCAGGTCCCGCACCGGGTCGTCGACCCCGCGCACGATGAGCGGCGAGGCTGTGTGGAAGACCAGGTCGCAGTCGGACATCGCCTGGTCGAAGCTGCCCCGGTCCAGCAGGTCGGCCCGAAAGAGGGACAGGGTGCCGGGACTGCCCTGCGCGATCGCCTCGAGGTGCGCGGTTTTCGTCTCGTCAAGGGGATCGCGAACCGTGGCATGCACCCGAAAGCCGTCGTCGAGCAGCCTCTTCACCAGCCAGGACGCGACATAGCCGTTGCCGCCGGTGACCAGGACGGGTCCTGGAGCACCCAGCACTCGATCGGGCATGTTCTCTCCCCGTTGCGGACGCTTGCCATCGGGCGTCCTGAACCTATCATGACGGTCGAGAGTATTGGCGCGGTCGGTCCAACCGGCCGTCTTTTTCGGCCCTGCAGGCTGAATCGAGAGAAAGGCTCCCTCCAATGGCTGCCCCACCCACACCAGGTCGGAATCTGCGGTTTGCCGCGAATGAGCGGCCGCCGAATCCGTTCTCGCTCGTCATCGGGTCGCAGGCCGCGATCCTGGTGTGTCTGCCCCTGGTCGTGGTCACGACCATCGTCGCCCGCGCGGCCGATCAGAGCGACGCCTATCTGTCCTGGTCGATCTTCGCGAGCATGGTGATCGGCGGCCTCCTCACGATCGTCCAGGCGAAGAGAATCGGGGGACTGGGCGCCGGCAGCCTGACGGTGATGGGCGCGTCCGGAGCCTCGATCGGGGTCTCGGCGCTCGCCCTCGCCGCGGGCGGCCCTCCGCTGCTCGCGACGCTGGTCGTGGCGGCTGCGCTCTGCCAGTTCATCCTTGCCTCCCGACTGGCGCTCCTGCGGAGGATCATCACGCCGGTCGTGTCCGGTACGCTTACGGCTCTCGTGTCGGTGACGGTCATGCCCCTCGCATTCGCCATGCTCACGCGGGTCCCCGACGGCGCTCCTCCCGCTGCCGCTCCCACCATCGCCGTCATCACATTCCTGTTGGTCGTCATCCTGATGCTCCGCGGTCCCCGTTTCGTGCGGGCGTGGACTCCGGTCCTCGGGATGGGCGCGGGATGCATTGCCGCCGCATTCTTCGGGATTCTCGATTTCGGGCCTGTCGCGAACGCGCGCTGGATCGGCGTGCCGGCCCCGGCGACCGCCGGGTTCGATCTGGGTTTCGGATCGAGCTTCTGGGTGCTCCTGCCCGGTTTCCTTTTCGTCACATTCGTGATCACGGTCAGGCAGGTCAGTGATACCGTCCGCATGCAGCGCCTGTCACGGCGCGAACCCAGGGCCATCGACTTCCGCAGGGTCCAGGGCGGCGTCGCGGCATGCGGCGCCGGGACGCTGCTATCGGGGCTGGCGGGCGTGCTTCCCCCCTGGCCGTATGCGGCCGGGATCGCTTTGGCCTCCGGTGCCGGCGTGGCCGCCAGGAGGATCGGGATCTTCATCGGCGCCTTCTTCATCGCGTTCGCCTTCGTTCCCAAGATCACCGCGCTGATTCTCGCGATCCCGCTGCCGGTGATCGGCGCGTACATCATGGTCGTCTTCGGGCTCATCTTTGCGCAGGGCATGCGCGTCATCTTCCAGGAGAGCATCGGACGCCAGCACGCGCTGGTCGCGGGGCTCTCGTTCTGGATAGGGATCGGGATTCAGTTCCAGGCGATCTTCCCCGGCCACCTGGGGACGCCGACTGCCCGTATGCTCGCCAACGGCCTCACAGCCGGCGGACTGTCGATTCTGCTCCTCAGCCTGTTCATGCAGCTCACCGGGCCGCGCCGCCACAAGACCGAGGTGGCCTTGAGTGCCGAGGAAATCCCCGAACTCGACAGGTTCCTTCTGGGGTTTGCATCGCGCTACAAATGGGGCGTCAAGGCCAGGGAACGCCTCCGGGCGGCGTCTGAAGAAGCGTTGTTGAGCCTCTTGCGACAGGAAGAGGACGAATACGCGCCGGCATCCCGGGGACGCCGGCTGCGGGTTGTAGCCGAGAACGTGCCGAGCGGTGCCCTGCTGGAGTTCACCGCGGCCGCGCACACCGACAATCTTGAAGACGAGATCGTGCTCCTTGGAGGCCGTCCCGACCCGACCTCCGACCGTGATCTGTCGCTGTCCCTGCTGCGGCATCACGCTTCTTCGGTGAAGCATCACCAATACCACAACATCGACATCCTGACGGTGCAGGTGAGCAGCGCATGAATGTAATGTAAACACGACATTATGTAGTGTTTAGATTACATATCGCGATACCATACGCTAGAACCGGAGCCGCGCCCCCAGCTGCGCCCGCCGCGTGTCCCCCAGGCCGCTGCGGATCGAGCCGTCGAAGTTGAAGAGCAGCGAGCTGTGGGCGGTGTCGAGCGAGTTGTCCGCGTTGGTCAGGTTGAAGACCTCGAAGACCGGCTCGACGATGCGGCCGCCGCCGATGTCCACCGGGCGTGACAGCTTGATGTCCCAGGTGAAGAACTCGTTGTCGCGGCGCAGGGTGTTGCGCTCGAGGATCGTGCCGTCGGCGCAGACCCGGTCGGCGGGCTGGCTGGCCCGCTGGCCGCGGCTGGCACAGCTCTCCGAGACGGGCGAGGCCGACAGGTAGCGCACGATGTTGCTGAACGCCAGGTCGCCGGGGAGGTCGAAGGCGAGGTAGCCGGTGGCCTTGTGCCGGCGGTCGCGGTCCGACCAGCCGTACTCGGTCGCAAGGCGCGCGGCGTCGGCGTAACGGAAGGTGAAGGGGTCGCGCTCGTTGTCGTCGTCCGACCTGTCGAAGGAGAGCGTGTAGCTGAGGTCGAAGGTCAGCAGTTCGCCGAAGGCGTCCTGGCCGCGAAGCCCCGCGGTGACGGCGTGGTAGCGGGAGCGCGCGGTGCTCTCGGCCACGGTCAGGGTGCCGATTCCCCCGCCGCCGGGGTGAGTGCCGAGTCCGAAGGGCGACCCGAAGGCGGCGTCGTTGCGGTTCACGAAGCGGAAGAGATTGTCGCTCCGCGCATGTTGGTATGAGACGCTGGCGGCCACCCCGCGGGGCAGTTCGCGGTCGATTTCGGCGGCGAAGGACCAGGTGCGCGGCAGCTCCAGATCGCCGGACGTCACGTGGATGTCCGGGAGGAAGGGCGGGTTCGCGGATCCGTCGATGAGTTCGCCGATCGCCGGCGGTGCCTGCCCGGGGAGCCCGAAGCTGCTGCGGAAGAAGATCTGCTGAAACGCCCCGTTCGTCGTCACGCTCTGGGCGAAGACCAGGATCGGGATGCGCGCGTGGTACGCGCCGGCGTTGAGCCGCAGCACCGTCTCCTGGTCGCCGTACACGTCCCACGCCAGGCCGAAGCGCGGCTGGAAGTTGTCGAGGTCGTCGGGGATGGTCCCGTTGGAAGGAAATCGGGGATCGCCCAGGTAGGGGCCGTAGAAGGTGGCCTCCGGCTGCACCTTGACATCGGGGTGCCAGGTCCCCTCCCAGCGCAGTCCGAGGTTGAGGGTGAGCCTGTCGCTCGGCCGCCAGGTGTCCTGGACGAAGAACGCCAGTTCGTCCATGCCGAAATCGCCCCGGCCCAACCTGTCCGGCGCCACTCCGGGTACCGTCCCGGACTGGAGATAGACGAGCACCGGCCCGGTGATGCCGGCGCCTGCCGGACACTCGCCGGTCGCGCTGTCCGACCCGTCCGAACATGTGACGTACCGGTTTCCGTGTGTGACGAAGTTGATGAAGCCGTCGACCGAATCGAAGATGTAGCGCCCGTTGGCGAAGCCGATGAACTGCTGGGTTATCGCCGTCCGGTTGTATTCGACGCCCGCCTTGAAGAGGTGGCGGCCGCTGAGCCAGGACCAGTTGTCGACGACCTGCAAACGGGTGTCGTACGCCGGATCGATGGGAAGGAAGAAGGGGAGTCCGATGCGGAACCCGTCGGCGAAGTCCATGCCGATGTCGGGGAAGGGACGGCCGCCCAGGGTGCGGAACTGCGGCGGGGCGGGGACGGTCGCCCCGGCAGGCATCAGGGGCCCTTCGTACCAGCGGACGCGGTCCTCTCGCGCCCACTGCAGGCGCAGTTCATGGGACAGGGTGCTGCTGAGCAGCGAGCGCCAGCTGGCGTTGAAGGCGTGCGCCTCGTCCGTCTCGACGCCGTTGGCCTACAGTCCCCACGAGTCCACGTCGAAGGTGCCGTTGAGCTGCTCGGACCAGTTGTAGTTGTACTTGAAAGAGACCTGGTTGCGCCCGTCGAGGTGCACGTCGGTCTTGAGCAGGAGGGCGCGGGCGTCGTCGGTGCGCGAGATGGGTCCGAACTCGCCGTCGAAGAGGCCCGGCCACTGCGTGCCGAGGAAGTCCCGCAGTTTCGCAAGGTTCGCCGGGTTTTCCACCAGGCGGTGCGCCTGCTTGGTTTCGCTGGCCGCCTGCTGGTCGTAGGCGACGAAGAAGAACGCCCGGTCGCGAGCGATGGGCCCGCCGAGGGTGAAGCCGAACTGGTTGCGCAGGAAATCCGGCTCGCCCGCCTGCACCGCGGCCGGGTAGGCCGCCGAGACACCGTCCCACTGGCCGAAGTAGTGGGCGGAACCGGTCAGTTCGTTGGTGCCCGACTTTGTGATCACATTCACAAACCCGCCGGCCGACCTTCCGAACTCGGCCGCCGCGCCCTGGTTGACGACCACGACCTCCTCGATCGCGTCCTGGCTGAAGGTGAAGGCCGGCCGCTGCCCGCCCCGTTGCTCGCCGAAGAAGGGATTGTTGAAGTCGGCCCCGTCCACGATGAAGTTGTTGAAGATCCCCCGCTGCCCGCCGATGTTGAGCTCGTCGCCGTCGGGTCCCTGCGAGATCGCGACGCCGGGGGTGAGGAGCGCGAAGTCGAGGTAGTTGCGCCCGTTGTTGGGCAGCCCGTCCACGACCTCCCCGGTGAGCCGGGTGGAGCTGGTCACGTCTTCGGGGTGCACGAGGTGTTCCCGGTGGCCTTCGACGGTGATGCCCTCGAGCTCCACCGCACTGAACCGCAGCGTCAGCGTGAGTTCCTCGCCGACGCGCAGGACGAGGCCGGATGCGGCCGCGGCCCCGAGCTGGGCGTCGGCCCGGGCGGTCACGTCGTAGGTGCCAACGGGGAGGAGCGGGCGCACAAAGGTGCCGGAGGCGGTGCTCTCGACGGTGGTGAGCAGCCCGGTCTCCCGGTGCGTCAGCGCGACGACCGCTCCCTGGACCGGCGCGCCGGCCGCGTCGAGGACCGCTCCCCGTATCACGCCGGTGGAGGCCTGTGACTGGGCGTTGGCCGTGCCGGGCGAGAACGCGAGGGCGAGGCTGAGGGCGAGCAGGCGTGTGCGGGATCTCATCGTGCGGGCTTCCGTAGCCAGGTGCGGGTTGCTTGCGTTGATGTCAGGTTGGGTTGGAGGCAGGACGACGTAATAGATCGCGCCCGACGGCTGTGTGGAGCAATGCCTGGATCCGCGAACCCGATGGCAGGCCCAACGAATTCGACAGCGCGTGAGCCGAGTCGCTCGCGCTGCCGCCACCTCGGGTCCTCCGTTGCTCTGGCAGCGTTTGTGGCCTGCGGCGGCGGGGATCCGGCCGGCATTGGTCCGGATCCGGCCGACGAACTCATTTGCGACCTGGATCCGGCGTACCTCTCCGACGGTGAAGTCGGCAGGGACGGAATCCCGGCACTCACGGACCCTCCTCTCGTGCCGATTTCGCCGAACGTGCCCGCGAATTCCTTCGTTCGCGACCAGGACCGTGTGATCGCCGTGCAGCTCAACGCCGAATGGATCGTCGTCCCGCACAATATCATGTGGCGGCACGAGATCGTGAACTTCAACGGCGCCGATCAGATGGTTGTCACCTACTGTCCGCTCACCGGGTCCGCCATGGCCTTCCGGCGAAACGCCGTGGACGGCGCCGAGTTGCGGGTGTCGGGTCTGCTCTACCAGGCCAACCTCATCATGTACGACACCAACGTGCCCGAGTCCTTCTGGCCCCAGATGTTCGGCGAGGCGCGCTGCGGTCCGCAGTCCGGGACCCGTCTCGAGCCGCTTCCCGTGGTCGAGATGACAATGGCAGGGTGGAAGGCTTTGCACCCCGACTCCCGCATGGTGGGCGCCGCAGGCGGCCTCGACGACTGGCAGCGATACGTCCGCAACCCCTACGGCGACGACTACGAGGATCCGCACAACGGAGACTTCCTGGGCCACCCGATCCCGGTGGACGACCGGTTGCCGCCGAAGGAGCGGGTGCTGGGCCTGCCCGGCGAGTCGGTGGGAGCTCCGCCGCGAGCCTTCCCCTTCAGCGCCATGTCAGCGGCGGGCGATCACGCCGTCTTCACCTTCACCTGGGAGGGCGCGTCCGCAATGGTGATCTGGGACGCCACGAGGGAGGCGGCCATGGCGTATCGGCAGGAGATCGGCGGCCGGCCCGCCGGCTTCGCTGCCGGCGAGGAGGGGGTCGTCGACGACCTCACGGGTACGACCTGGGCCGTCGACGGCAGTCCCGTCGCCGGTCGGTTGGCCGGCACCGGCCGTCGCCTCCGCCCGATCGGCGACGCGTACATTGCTTTCTGGGCCGCCTGGGCCGCCTTCCATCCCGGGACGCAACTCATGCCGGGCGCGAGTTGACAGGGGCCGCAGCCGCCCAGGCTTGCGCACCGGTCCCTCCATGCGGAATCTGAGACAGCGAAACCCGCTGCCGAGGAGACGGACCCCGCCATGCCACAGTCTGCAACAAGCAACCGCAACCTGCTCCTGCTGACCGCGGCCGCCGCCGTCTCGGCAGTGCTGTTCTGGTACCTGGGCCGCTCGCCGCACGACCTCGTGATCCTGAACGGACGGGTTATGGACCCCGAAACCGGGCTGGACGCCCCGCGGAACGTCGGGATCCTGGACGGCACGATCGCGGTGATTACCGATGATGCGATCGAAGGCCTGGACACCCTCGATGCGGCCGGCCTCGTCGTCGCGCCCGGTTTCATCGATCTCCATGCGCACGGCCAGGATCCCATAAGCGCTCGCCTGCAGGCGCTGGACGGGGTGACCACCGCGCTGGAGATGGAGATCGGCGTCTACCCGGTGGCGCCCTGGTACGCATCCCGCGAGGGCCGCGCCCTGATCCACTTCGGCGCGACGGTGAGCCACCCGAACGCCCGCACGAAGCTCCTCGCGGGCATCGACGTCGGTCACCAGCCGACGCTGCCCCCGGGCGAAAACGAGTCGATGGGCTCGGACATCATCTACGAGGAGCTGGACGACGCCCAGGTCGCCGAACTCGCCGCCCTGATGGAGACGGGGCTGGAGGAGGGCGGCCTCGGCTATGGCTTCGGCATCACCTACACCCCCGGAGCGTCCCGCACCGAGATCTTCGACCTCTTCGTTTCGGCCCAGGCGTACGGCGTGCCGGCGTACGTCCATCTTCGGGCGGCGGACGAGGGCGGCAATCTCGGGCCCTTCCAGGAGGTCATCGCAAATGCGGCGGCAACCGGCGCATCGTTGCACATCGTCCACCTCAACTCCTCGGCGGACGAGTCGGCGATGGACGCGGTGGGACTCGTGCGCGGAGCCGCGGAACAGGGACTGGACGTGACCACCGAAGCGTATCCGTACACGGCTTCGTCGACCTTCATCGAGTCCGCGCTCTTCGATCCCTGGGTGGGACTTGCGGACTCGGCCTACCAGCGGCTGCAGTGGCCGGGGCAGGAGGAACGGCTCAACGCGGAGACCTTCGCGCTGTACCGCGAGGAGGGAGGATGGGTGGTCATCCACGGGCGCAACGAGGCGACCAACGAGTGGATCGTCGCGCAGCCGGACGTGATCGCCGCAAGCGACGGCATCCCCTTCAGCTTCCTGTCAGTGCACCCGCGCGGGGCCGGGACCTTCGCGCGCATCCTGGGCCACTACTCGCGAGACCGCGGCGTGATCAGTCTCATGGATGCGCTGGCCAAGATGACCATCCTTCCGGCGCGCCGGGTCGAGGGCGCTGCTCCGGTGATGGCGCGCAAGGGACGGGTGCAGGAGGGCGCGGACGCCGATCTCGCGCTCTTCGACCCGGAAACCGTAACCGATATGGCCGATTACGACGCACCGGCCAACCCCTCGCGCGGGTTCAGGTTCGTGCTCGTGGGTGGCACGGCCGTGGTGCGCGACGGGGCCGTGGTCGACGGTGTCTTCCCCGGCCAGGCGATCAGGAGGGGAAGCGCCCCGGTGTCGTAGCAGGCCCGGTGCGTACACTATGCAGGATGTCGCGAACACCCGACTTGCCCGGAGAACCGTCATGAGACGCCCCCAACCAGTTCCGTTTGTGCTGTCCCGCATCGTGCCCGTAGCCTGCTCGATCGTCGTCCTCACTTCCACCGCCAGCGCTCAGCAGCGCCTCTCGCTGGACCAGTACATGGACATCGAGAGCGTCTCCAACCCGCAGATCTCGCCCGACGGCGTGCGGATCGTGTACACGAAGGGGTGGATCGACGAGAGGAACGACCGGCGCGAGTCGGCGCTGTGGATGATGAACGCCGACGGATCCAGGAAGCGGCACCTTGTCGACGGCGGCGGCGGCAGGTGGTCGCCCGACGGCGCCAGAATCCTCTACACGGCGGCGGGCGCCCCGGGTGGCTCGCAGCTCTACGTGCGCTGGATGGACGCCGAGGGTCTGTCTACCCAGATCACGCGCCTCGAAAACGGGCCGTCCAACCCCCTCTGGTCTCCCGACAGCAAGTGGATCGCGTTTACGAGCCGCGTGTCCGACAGGGCCGACTTCGCCGGCGTCGATCTGCCCGACCGGCCCGACGGCGCCCAGTGGGAGCGTGAGCCCAAGGTCGTCGAACGCCCGGCGTACAAGCGCGACGGCATCGGCTACGTCGACACCGGATGGACGCACGTCTTTGTGGTCTCGGCCGACGGAGGCACCCCACGGCAGCTCACCGACGGGGACTGGAACCATTCGTCCATTCATTGGAGCCCGGACGGCACCGAGATCTACTTCACCTCGTTCCGCCACGAGGACGCCGACCGGCCCGAGCACTGGCAGGAGTCCGAGATCTATGCCGTCTCCGTCGCCAGCGGCGACATCCGCCAGCTGACCACCCGCCGCGGCCCCGACGGCAGCCCCGTCCCCTCGCCCGACGGCTCGCTCATCGCCTACACCGGCATCGACGCGCACGACGACACGTATCGCAACCAGAAGATCCACGTCATGCACCGGGACGGGTCCGGCTCGCGGGTAATCTCGGGCGACTACGACCGTCAGGTCGGCCCCATGACCTGGGCGCCCGACGGCGGCGGCCTCTACTTCAACGTCAGCCGCGACGGTTACCGCCAGCTGCACTTCGTGTCGCTGGATCGGGGCGTCAGCATGCTCACATCGGGCGAGCACCTGTTCGCGATGTCGTCCTTCTCCCGGGACGGGGTCGCGGTGGCCACAATCTCGTCCGCGCACGAACCAGGCGACATCTACCGCTTCAACCTCACGCACCCCGAGGCCGTCACCCGACTCACCGACGTCAACTCCGACGTCCTCGGCCACGTCACGCTCGGCGAAGTCGAAGAAGTCTGGTACGACTCGACCGACGACTTCCAGGTGCAGGGCTGGATCGTGAAGCCCCCCGACTTCGACCCGGCGCGCAGGTACCCGATGATGCTCGTCATCCACGGCGGGCCCCACGCCATGTACAACGGGGGCTTCAACTTTGCTTTCCAGGAGCACGCCGCGAACGACTACGTCGTCCTCTACACCAATCCCCGCGGCTCGACCGGGTACGGCACCGAATTCGCCAACGCCATCAACCACGACTACCCCGGCGCCGACTTCCCCGACCTCATGAACGGCGTCGACGAGATGCTGGAGCGCGGCTACGTCGACGAGGAGAACGTCTTCGTCTACGGCTGCTCCGGCGGCGGCATCCTGACCAGCTACATCGTCGGCAACACCGACCGCTTCACCGCCGCGTCCGCCAACTGCCCCATCGTCAACTGGATCTCGGCGATGGGCACTTCGGACGCCATCAGCTACTTCCGCACCTTCGAAAAGCCCTTCTGGGAAGACCCCGCCGAATGGATCGACCGGTCGTCCATCTTCTATGTCGGCAACGTCACCACGCCGACGATGTTCCTCACCGGCGAGATGGACATCCGCACACCGATGCCGCAGACCGAAGAGATGTATCAGGCGCTCCAGTACCTCGGCGTCCCGACAGTAATGGTGCGTTTCCAGGGCGAGTGGCACGGCACCAGCCGCCGCCCGTCCAACTTCCTGCGCACGCAGCTCTACCTGCGGAAGTGGTTTGAGAAGTGGGGGACCCACAAGGACCCGATGACGACGGAACAGGGCGGGAGTTGACGGACACGGGGAGCCTGCGGGAAGACCGCCGCAGCGCCGCGGCGACCGCGGCCACACATGGCATCGGCGGTGGCGCGGCGATCGTCGACCTGCACCATGTAGGCCGCCGCACGATCATCGGAGTGGGCGTCCTGGAACTCCCGGATGGCGGGATCGCGCTGGTCGATCCCGGTCCCGAGGCTCGCCTGGACGCCCTGCGCGCCGGCCTGGGCGAGCTGGGACACACCCTGCAGGACGTGCGCGCCATCCTCCTCACCCACATCCACCTCGATCACGCCACCGCGGCGGGCGCGATCGTGCGGGAAGCGCCCCGCACGGCCGTGCACGTGCACGCGGTCGGCGCGCCCCACATGGCCGACCCGTCGCGCCTCCTCGCCTCGGCGGGGCGGATCTACGGCGACGCGATGGCCACCCTGTGGGGCGATTTCCTCCCGGTGCCGCGCGCGTCTCTTCGCGTCGTCGACGAGGGGGACACCGTCGCGCCGGGGGGCCGCCGCTTCGAGGTGGCCTACGTTCCCGGGCACGCCAAACACCACGTCGCCTACTACGAAGCCGCGACGGGGACTGCCTGGGTGGGCGACGTGGGCGGCATCCGGATTCGGGGCGGGCCGGCCATGCCGGTGACGCCGCCGCCGGACATCGACGTGGAGTTGTGGAGGGCGAGCATGGACCGGGTGATGGCCTGGGGGCCGGAGCGGATCGTGGCGACCCACTTCGGGCCGTACGATGACGTGGACGCCCACTTCGGCGAGCTCAGCTGGAGGCTGGGTGCGTGGGCGGGGTGGGTGCGCGAGTCGCTGCGGAACACCGCCTTCGCGAGCGACGCCGAACGGGCCCGAGCCTTCTCCGACTGGGTTGCGGAGCGCGTCACCCGCAAGACATCGGAGAGGCACGGCGAATGCTATGCGGTGGCTTCGGGGTTCAGGGACTCCTGGTGGGGACTGGCGCGCTACTGGCGGAAGCGGGAGGCGCGGTGATCCAGGCGGGACAACCAGCCCTGCCTTGCGAGGGCACGCCGCTCCCTCGATGATGCGGCAGGACGGGAGCCACAATGCGGATCACTGCCGGAACAGCCGCTGCCACCTCTTTCGCCGCCGCGATCGTCGCGGCCGCGTGCGGTGGCGGGGACAATGAACCCACCACGCCCGTCACCCCGGTAGCACCGACGTTCACGGTAGAGGTCACACCCGCCAGCAGCTCCGTGGAGGTCGGCGACACCGTGCGCTTCACGGCTGTGGTCGCCGACGCCAACGGGCAGACCGTCGCGAACCCGACCATCACCTGGACCGCCTCGTCCACGCAGGCCTGGGCCGGCCCCGACGGCCTCGTTACCGGAGCCGGGCCGGGCCAGGCCACCATCACCGCCGCGAGCCAGGGCGCCGAAGGGACGGCCTCGCTGACGGTCACCGCATCTCCCGTCACAGCCGCCCTCCTCGGCGTGCGCCGGCAGCACGGAGTGGTCGGGCTGGCGGGGGCGATCGTGACCAGCGAGGGCCTGGCCGATGTCGCCGCGGTGGGCAACCGGGCCCGGGGATCGCCCGTTCCGGTGACGATCCATGACAAGTGGCACCTGGGGTCGATCACGAAGTCGATGACCTCGACGCTGGCGGCGGTCCTGGTCGAGCATGGGACGCTTGCCTGGACGACCACCCTCGAGGAGGCCTTCCCCGACATCGCACCGACCTTCCACGACGACCTGCGGCCCGTCCCCATCGAGCCGATGCTGGCCCACCGTGGCGGCTTCACCAACGACCTTCGGCAGTTCGCCGCCTGGAACACCATGTTCGGCAGCACCGATCCGCTCCCCGCGCAGCGGCGCGCATTCGTGGCCGAAGTCGCGGCCACCGCGCCGGCGTTTCCGCCGCTCCGGACCTACCACTACTCGAACGTGGGGTACATGATCGCCGGCGCGATGATGGAGTCGGTAACCGGAGAGGCCTGGGAAGCGCTCATGCGCACCCACGTCTTCGCGCCCCTCGGCATGGGCGACACCGGGTTCGGGGCTCCCGGGGTAGCGGGAACCATGGACCAGCCGCGGGGACACTCCGGGCAGGGTGGCGCGCTCACCGCCATCGAACCCAATTCGCCCAACGCAGACAACCCGGCCGGCATCGGCCCCGCGGGCACGGTGCACGCCACCATGCAGGACCTGGCCCGCTACGTGGCGATGCACCTCGCCGGCGAGCAGGGGGTGGCGGATCTGCTGCAGCCGGAGACGATTCAGCGGCTGCACACGCCGGCCGAGGGCTTCACCTACGCATCCGGATGGGTGGTGACCAGCCGCGAATGGGCCGGCGGCCGCGCACTGGCGCACTCCGGCAGCAACCTGCGCTGGTACGCCGTCGTGTGGATGGCACCCGGCAGGGATTTCGCCGTTGTGGCCGCCACCAACCAGGGTGGAGACATCGCCTTCGAGGCCACCGACCTGACCGCCTGGCGTCTGATCCAGCTTTATCTGAATCCGTAGCGGCCCGCCGCCCTACCCCTCGATTGCGTCCCTCACCACCTGCAGGAACCGCCCCACCGGCCTCGCCCCCCGCGGCGTCTGCGTGAAGGCCAGCACGATCAGCCCGTTCGCCGGATCGACGAAGGCGTTGGTGCCGTCGGATCCGCCGTGGGAGAACATCCCGTCCGCCGACACGCTCCAGCCGTAGCCGTAATACGACGCCGGCCCGGCCGAGCCCGGGTTGGTGCGGATCTTCGGCGACGTCATCAGCGCCACCGATTCCTCCGACAGGTAGCGCCGCCCGTCGTACACGCCGCCGTTCAGGAACATCTGGCAGAAGATCACGTAGTCCTCGGCGGTCGAAATCATGCCGCCGGACGCGCGCACGAACGGCACCTGCGGCGCATCGCCCGGCGTCCACCCCGGCAGCCAGCCGCCCTCGCCGTCGCGCTCGTAATAGACGACGGACATGCGGTCGAGCTTGCCGTCCATCTTCTCGTCGACCTCGTGGTGATAGCTGTCGTGCATGCCCAGCGGCGTGTACAGCTCCCGGTCGAGATACTCGTCGAGCATCGTCCCCGACGCCATCTCGGTCAGGGCGCCCAGGGTGTTGTAGCCGGGATTGTTGTAGCTGTAGCTGGTGCCTGGCGTGACCTCGGCGCCCACCTCGCCGAAGCGCGCGACCTCGAGCTGCAGGGTGGGCGCGTCCGGGTGCTCGGCGTTCGGCTGCATGTACGGCTGCAGGAAGAGCGTGGGGATCCGGAGCCCGCTGGAGTGCGAGAGCAGGTGGCCGATGTTGATGAAGCCGGCCCGGTAGTTGTCCCACGACGGGATGTGCTCCCTCACCAGATCGTCGTATGCGAGCTTGCCGTCCTCCACGAGCATTGCGATCCCCGTCGCCACCACGGGCTTCGTGTTCGAGGCCATGCGGAACAGCGTGTTCGGCTCCATCGGGATGTCCCGCGCCCTGTCGCGCCACCCCAGCGCCTCGTGGAGCACGATTTTGCCGTCCTTCGCGACCAGCAGCACCGCGCCGACCACCTCGCCGCTCGCGATCGCCTCCTCGTAGAGCGCCAGGCCTCCGGCGAGCACCCCCGCCGACATCCCCGCTTCGGCCGGAATGCCGCGCGTGACGACGACGTCCTGGGCAGCCGCCGGCCCAGCCGCCAATAAGCCCCAGGCCACGCCCCACATGGAAGCGAGTGCCAGCATGCACCGCCGCCGCGCCCGCGTCACGCGCCCCGTCTCTGTCACTCTTCTCATCAGCTGCTCCCTCTCGTTGCCTGCGCCAGGTACTTGACCGCAAACGACCCGATCCAGTGCGATCCGGCGTAGTCTGCATCGAACATCGTCTCGAATCCCGCCCGCGCGTGGATGCCCGCAAGATCGCGCAGACCGGCGGCCCGGGGATCGTCCGGCGGCAGGGCATCCGCGATCCGCAACATGGCGTCGGCCCGCGTGAACGCAAGTCCGATCAGATGCGACCGCGCACCCAGGACGGCCCGCAGCGAGTCGTCGGTGATCACCGCGCCTCCCTCCGAAGGCGGATCCTCGCTGGAGCCGGCCGGCGCGGGATCGCGGAGCGTCGCGAATTCGTCCGATTCCAGTGGGGGAAGGAAGGTGTCCAGCCATTCGACGTAGGCACCCTGCTCCATCACCATCCCCATCAGCGCCGCTTCTTCCAGACACGGCGACACGAAGTCCGAGCGCCCCGGTTCATACGCCGCCGGACACCGCCGATCCCCACCAAAGAAGCGGACAGCGGCATCCCTGAGCGCCGTCTCCAACTCGGGCCGGCCGCGCATCGCCGCCGCCTGAAGGCTCGTGGCGATCGCGAACGCGGTGTTGGGATGCACGCCGGTCCGCACCGGCCCCTCCAGGTCGGCCAGATAGGCGGCCAGACGATCGCTCACCAGATCCGTGACCGGGTCGAGGCGCGCCGCCCAGACCGCGGCATCGGCATCGTCCCACGACGCGAACTCCGCCTGCAGGAGCAGCAGCCACGCCCAGCCGTAGGGGCGCTCGAAGGAGGGATTGTCGGTGAGGTACTGCAGTTCGCCCGCCAAGGCGTCCTCGGAGAGGTGGTCCCTGAGCTTTTCGCGGATCAGCGGCGCGACCGCGAGCCCCGGCACCTCCTTGACCAGGCGCACCATCGCCCAGGTGGAGTTGACCGCCGAGTGCCAGTCCCAGCAGCCGTAGAAGGCGCGCTGCTGCTCGAAGCCGCGGCGCCTCGTGTACGCCACGTCATCAATGTACCCGGCGCGGTCGGGACGCAGGGCGTGCGGGCGGTCGATGCACGAGAGCGGCATCGCGGACAGGGACAGGGCCGTTTCGAGATCGAGGGAACCGTAGGGCGAAATCTCCGCGGAAGCGGCCTCCGGCTCGGCGGCGGTCGCGGCCCGTTCATCGATTCGCTCGTTGCCGTCGCCGTTGGACGGATTCGCTGTGCAACCGACAGCCATGAAGAGCGCGCAAATCCGGATACGGCACCAATGTCCGGCGCCAGGCGCTTTCATATCGGTTGATCGGCGCCACGCGGGCGCGTATCGTGGAGCGACGAAATCGGACGAGCCATTTGGACGGAGGTCGCGCGGGTTCCTGCCCAACGTGACGGGAGCCCGGGCATTCGGTCAAGATCGGAGGCCGGGGATGCCGTCCACGGTGCTGGCCGGAAAGCTCATTGGCTCGCTTGGGGATTTGGAATCAACGAATGTAATAGCCGGAAGGCGTAATTGACCGGGCATGCGTGCCGCGTCCCGATTCTGGAGGCCGGTACCATACCCCAATTTGGAGTGCCACGAATGAGTTTGGAAGCGACGAAACGGGCTGTGCCCGTGGCAATTGTCGGCTACGCGTACCGCATGCCCGGCGGCATTGTCACCGACGATGACTTCTGGCGCCTTCTGAGCCGGCGCGACATCGTCCGCGAACCCATTACAGACCGGTACGGCAAGGGCTATCAGCCGATCGGCGGATTCTCCGGCCCGGGCCGCTTCGGGAGCGCCTACGAGGGACTGATCCGGGACGAAGGGGAGCAGCGAATGGACCCCGGCCTCTTCGGGGTGTCCCATCACGAAGTGACCTACATGGATCCGCAGATCCGCATGCTGCTGGGATGCGCCTGGGAATGCTGTGAGCGGGCGGGCTGGGATCTGCACGCGTTGCGCAACAGTCCCACGGGCGTCTTTATCGGATCGCAGGTCGCGTCGACGGCCAACTGGCGCGCGATGTACGGGACCAACGAGTTCTCGATTCTGAGCATCGACGCATCGATGCTGGCCAATCGCATTTCCTACCATCTCAACCTGATGGGGCCGTCGGTTGCGTGTGCAACGGCCTGCTCCGCTTCGCTCACCGCGCTGCACACGGCAGTGAACGCGATCACACAGGGCGACTGCGACCGCGCCCTGGTGGGAGCCGCGACCTACCTGGGTTCGGCGCGGTGCAGCGTCTCCTTCAATGCCCTCGGTGTCATCAGTCCTGACGGCCGTTGTCATTCCTTCGATGCCGACGCCAACGGTTACATGCGCTCCGAAGGGTCCTTCGTCTTCGCCATCAAGCCATTGGAAGCGGCCGAAAGGGACGGAGACAACATCCATGCGGTGATCGAAGCCACCGCGGTGAATACCGCCGGAACCGCCGACGACAGCGGCGGACTCGCGCAAGGGCGCTACATCACGGCCCCGACCCGCCATTCGCAGGTCGAGCTGATGCGTGCCGCCCGTGCGCGGGCAGGGCTGGGGCCGGAGGACTTCGACTACATCGAGGCGCACGCCACCGGCACGGTGGTGGGCGACCGCATCGAGGGGAACGCCATCGCCGAGGCCTTCGGGGGGGTGGAACGCGAGATTCCGCTGCGCGTGGCCAGCGTAAAGAGCAACGTGGGGCACCTGGAAGCGGCCGCCTTCAGCTGCGCGCTGCTCAAGGTCATCGTGATGATGCAACGACGTACCTTCGCCCCGATCTCGAGGAATTTTCTCGCCCCCAACCTGGAGATCGACTTCGACAGCTGCCCGATGCAGGTGCAGACTGCGTGCGAGCCGTTTCCGGACCGGCCCGTCGTGGTCGGCATCAACTCCTTCGGCTTCGGCGGCGCCAACGGACACTGCGTGGTTCGGGAGTATCTTCCGAAGCAACCGAGGGTGTGGTCGGTGCCGCCGGCTCCGGAGGCTGGATACATGATCCCTCTGTCCGCGCGTACAAGCGGTGCTCTGACGGAGAGCGCACGGCACCTGCGCCGGGCCCTGGATGTACCAGACATCGATCTCTACACGCTGGCCGGGAATCTCGGCCGGCGACGCACGCATTTCCCGACCCGCACCGCCTTTGCCGTGCGTGACCGCGAAGCGCTGGCCCACGCGCTGGACGACTTTGTGGAAGACGCCTCCCCGGTCTCGACCGCGGACGAGGGCGAGTGCCGGGTGGCGATGGTGTTCTCCGGACAGGGCACACAGTGGGCCGGGTGCGGACAGGCTCTCTACGACGCCGATCCCGTCTTCAGCCGTGTTGTGGACGCCGTGGAGGAGGAGTGGAGGCGGCATTCCGACGTTTCCTTGCGCGCGGCTTGTTTCACGGCGAGCCAGGAAGAGCTGGATGAGGTGCAGCTGGCCCAGCCGGCGATCTTCATGATTCAGTGTGCTCTGGTCGAGCTGCTGGCAACCTGGGGCGTTCATCCCGATTGCGTCGTTGGCCACAGTTCCGGCGAGGTCGCCGCAGCGTACGCGAGCGGGGCTCTCTCCCTTGCCGACGCGACGCATCTGGTCTACCACCGCGCCAGACTGCAGCAGCGAGTGGCGGGTTCGGGACGCATGCTGGCAATCGGTCTGGACCGGCCAGGCGTGGAGGGCTTGCTGGAGGAACTCAGCGTTTCATTCCGCTCCGGCAACCACCGGCGGGCGCAGGTCGAGGTCGCCTGCGAAAACTCGCCGGCCAACACCGTCATCTGCGGCCCGGAATCCGAGCTCGAGCCGGTGATGGCGGAACTCGACCGCCGCGCTCTGCAGAACAGGCTGATTCCCGGGAACATCGCCTTCCATTCCACTGCAATGAACCCCCTGCACGATGACGCCGCCGAAGCCCTGTCCTTCCTGAACGAACGTGCCTTCGATGCCGATGTGCCCATGGTGTCCTCGGTTACGGGGGAAGTCGTCGAGCGTCTCGACAACGCCTACTGGTGGTCGAACATCCGGGAGCCGGTTCGTTTCGCTGCCGCGATGGAAACGATCAGGCGGGACCACCGGCCGCATGCGCTTCTGGAAATCGCTCCGCACAGCGCGCTTCAACCTCTGATCCGGCAGTGCCTGGAAGTCGGCGCACCGACAGCGGCGAGCATCCCGACTCTCATGAAGGATGAGGACGTGTGCCTCGGCTTCCAGGAAGCTCTGGGTGCCCTCTACAGAGCCGGTGTCGCTCTCGATTTCGTGTCGCAGTATCCGCGCCCCGAGCCCATCGCCCATCTCTTGCCCGGTCATCCGAAGGAAGAGGTTTCGCCCAGCGACGACCTGTGCGACGACGAGATGTTCATCCACCGGGGCGAGTACTCGCACGGTCCGCTGGTTGGCCACCGGGTCCCCTGCGACCACATCCTCTACGAGGGGCGCCTTTCCGCCCGGGATTTCCCCTGGCTGACCGACCACCGGGTCCATCGGGCACCGATCATTCCGGCCGCCGGCTACATCGAGCTGCTGCTGCAGGCGTTCTCGGGAGACCCCGTCAACATCGAGGAGATCGAGTTCCTGCAGCACACGCCTGTCGGCAAGACGCCGGTGAGGCTGCAGACCGCGCTGTTCCCGGTTGCCAACGCACCTGGTCAATTCACCTTCACTATTTCGTCCCGATCCTTCGAGGACGACGACGCGGGCACGCTGCACTGCCGGGGACGGGTCCGCCGGGTGGATCCCGACCACCCTGTGGATGCCTTCGCGACCCTCGACGAGGTGTTGGCCTCGGATTTCGATCCCGAGCCCCTTGGCACCGGAGATGAGGTCTACGAACAGATCGAAGCGGTCGTGGGTGACGACTTCGAATTCGGCCCCGAGTTTCGCAGCATCCGGCAGATCGACATGGATCGCGGCTCGACGGACATGCTGCTGGACATCGAGGTCGACGAACGGCTGTGGGTCACCGCTCGGGAGGAGGGGTATGTGATGTATCCGCCGTTGACGGACGGCGGACTCCAGATCTTCCTCCGCTACCTGATGCGGCTGCCCGACTTCTTCTCGATGCCGCAGCGGGCTTGCGACGTGACCTTTCTGCGTCCCCCAACGGGGCCGCGGATCGCCTGCCATCTGGTGGATACGGGCGAATGGTACGATGTGGACGAACGCGGGCAATACACCAAGCCGCTGGGTGAACTGTACATCGGCCGGCTCAGCTTCTACGACCGCGCCACGGGACACCTGATCGCCCACGTCGGCGAGTATCACTCCTTCAACAGCAACCCCCGCTGGAGCGATGTCCCGGACAGCAAACACCTGATCGAATGGCAGCCCAGGTTCGTGCCCCCGGCACCGGACGTCCGCGACGCGATCCGGGACGGAGAGGTCGATCCCGCCGCCTTGATCGTCGCGCTCGAGCAGGGCGCCATCGGTCATCGGTACGCCTGCCGAGCGATCGAGGTCGCGGGCGGGCGGAAGCCCGATTCCACAATACTAAACAAATGTATTAAGTATCTGTCGGGGCTGGATGCCCAGTCCGAGTTCTGGATCCTCGGCGGGGACGAGGAAAGCACCCGGGCCCATTACGAGGCCTTCAATCATCGAGAGGCAGCACTTCGCTTCGCCGAATTCGATCCGATGTCGGAGCAGGCACGGGATCTGGCATTGACTTCCGGTCTGCTGCGGCCGGCTGCGGCAGAAATCCTCTTTCTGCATTCGGAGGCGGCGGCCTACGGGCCGGACCAGTGGGCTCTCGTGCATCGGCTGCTCGTCGCCGGAGGGCTTGCCCTGGTCTGCCACGACGACGGCGATGCCGTTGAGCCTGCCGAGGGCTGGACCAGCGTTCATACCGGGACCCGTACGACGCTGCTGCAGGCGCCGCAAGCCTACGGCGAGCCACTCGACCCCCCGGACGCCCCGGACGTGGCGCGCCCGCGCTGGGTGATCGGCGAGCCGGAGAGCCGGGCCTCGGACTGGGCGGCGCTGCTTGACTCGCCGGAGGTCCACCGGGTCCCCTGGGAGCGCTACGAGAGCGGCGACTTCGCGTCGGTCGACGAGTGGCCCTCGGCGGCCGACCTGGCGGCGATCGACCTCTTCATCGGACCGGAGCCCACGGATCCTACCGGCGAACAGGCGGTGTGGCGGCTCGTGGCGCTGCTTCAGGCCCTCGCCCCGTTCCGGCTGGAGAATGCGACCCGGAACTGCCGCATCACCGTCGTTACGCGCGGGGCAGTTTGCGATGTGGACGATCCACGCGGAAGCGCGCTGTGGGGGGCCGTGCGCAGTATCGCCCTGGAACTCCTCGCCGAGGACACCCGAATCGATTTCCAACTGGTCGATCTGGGCGTGGCGGGCGACCTGGAGCCTTTGCTCCTTGTCGACCAGCTCAGCATGCGGGAAAGTGAATTGGCGGTGCGGGACGGACGGCTTTGGGCCCCGCGGGTGATCAGCGTGCGAGAACGCTCCCCGCTTGTACCGGCGGGCGAAGACCCGCCCTACCGACTCCGCCTCGACAACCCCGGGCAGGTCAGCGGGCTGCAGATGACGACCTGCGCGCTTCCTCCCCTGGGTCCGGACGACGTGGAGATTGAAGTCGCCGCCGCCGCCCTGAACTTTCGCGATGTCATGGTTACCCTTGGACTCCTGCCGGCGATGGCCTACGAGCGCTCGGCGCTCGGACGGGAGGTGGGCATCGAAGGCAGCGGTGTGGTCCGGCGCGTGGGCGATGGCGTGAAACGCCTGCAGGTCGGCGACGAGGTGGCGGTCACCGTGGGCGGGTGCATCGGCAATCGAGTCGTGGTCAATGAGCACCTCGCGTTCCTGAAGCCGCCCCGGATCAGCATGGAAGAAGCCGCGTCGTCGCTGTCCGTCTACGTGACCGCGTACTACTCGCTGATCCATCTGGCCCGGCTGAGGAAGGGACAGCGGGTCCTCATCCATTCGGCGATGGGCGGCGTGGGGCAGGCCGCAATTGCCCTGGCGAAGCATGTGGGCGCCGAGATCTACACCACCGCGGGCAACGCGAGCAAGCGGTATCAGCTGTTGGAGATGGGTGCGCGCGGTGCTTTCGACTCCCACAGCCACAAGTGGTACGACGATCTGATGGAGGCCACGGGCGGAGAGGGAGTCGATGTCGTGCTGAACTCCCTCGCCGGCCACCACATCGCGCTTTGCCTCAAGGCCCTGCGCCCCTCCGGCTGGCACTGCGAGATCGGCAAGGTCGACATCTATACCGACAACTCGCTGAGCATGCGCGTGTTCCGCAAGAATCTCCGTTTCGCGGCAATCGATGTCGACCGGCTCATGCTTGACGATCCGGTGCTGTCGCACATCCTCTCCCAGGCCTGCCTGGACCTCATGGCGGAGGGTGCGGTGCCACCGCCGGCGCTCACCAACTTCCCGTACCGGGATTACGCCAGCGCGCTCCGCCTCATGACGACCGGCCGGCACCAGGGCAAGCTCGTCCTCACCGCGCCGCCGGCCGGTACGGATCGCGGATTCGGGATCGCGGACGCGCGGCCCTTCCTCGATCCCGACGCCACCTACCTGGTGACCGGCGGCCTGGGCGGCTTCGGCCTCCGCTTCGTCCCCTACCTGATCGCCGTCGGGGCCCGGCACCTGACATTGATGGACCGTGACCCGGACAGGGGCCGGGACGTGGACTGGATCCGGCAGAACACCACCCTGTCGAAGATGGAGCAGGATTACGAAATCGACATCGCCCTGGGTGATGTGCGCAGCGAGGATGACGTGCGTCGCTGTGTCTCGCAGTTGAAACGCCCCCTGAAGGGAGTGTTCCATCTCGCCGGGACCCTCGAGGACCGCTCCCTCCTCGACACGTCTCCCGAGTCGCTGGACAGGGTGTTTGCGCCCAAGGCCCGGGGTGCGCTGAATCTTCACCGCGCCACCGCCGACCGCGACCTGGACTACTTCGTCCTGTTCTCGTCCATAGCCTCGACCTTCGGCAACCTCGGGCAGATCAACTACAGTGGCGCGAGCGCCTTCCTTGACGGGCTGGCATCGTGGCGGCGGCGGCGTGGCCTCCCCGCCCTCTCCTACAACCTGGGTCCGGTGACCGAGGTGGGCATGGCGGCGCGCAGCCTCCACGTGATGCGGCTGATGCGGGCGGCCGGCATGACGACCGTGAGCGCCAACTTCGCGATCGCCAATCTCGACTATGCCCTGCGCACCATGCCCGACCAGGACCACCTCGTCACCGCGCTCTTCGCCAACCCGCCCTGGTCCGTCGATTCTCCCGACTACATGCGCAACGGGCGGCTTGTGAACAACCAGGCGGCATTCGAGGTGGATGTGGGCGGCGATCTGACCATCGATGGCGTAGTCGCCCAGATCTCGACCAAGGTGGCCGAACTGTGCGGCCACGACGAGGGTGAACTGACCGAACCGTTGTCCAGCTTCGGGCTGACGTCGGTCTCGGTGGCCGAACTGGGCGCCTTCATCCAGACTCAATTCAACCACCAGGTCAGCGCGCTGGAACTGATGACGACCGCAACGGCCCTGTCCCTCGCGCAGACGATCGTCGATGGGTCGGCATCGGACGGAGAGGCCGAGGTAGAATCCGAAGCCGATGGTTCAGCCGCGGTTTCCGAACAGTTCCATCGGCGCGCACGACGGCGAAGCTCTCCCTTTGCGAACAGGATCGAGGACCACTTCCCGAACGGCGGGCCCGGCCCGGCCGATCGCTTCGATGCACCCGGGCCTCGCTCGATGTCCACCGCTGCGCCGCCGGTCGTCTCCGCGGGGGATTGATTCGTCATGACGCCTCTATCCGGGGCCGCGCACCCCGTCCCGCGGCTGGTCGGAACCCTTCCGCCCGACTGCGAGAGGGACCTTGCGACCCTGCGCAGCCTGGTCCGCAGCGCCTTCTCGGACGCGACCCCGGCCGACGCCGTTTCTCCAGCCGACTTCCGCCATGTCCTGGTCACCGGCGCGACCGGATTCATGGGCCGGTTCCTCGTGCGGGACCTGCTCGAACACGACGACGCGCTGATCGTCCACTGCATTGTGCGGGCGGAGACCGCCGAGGAAGGACTCGCGCGACTGCGGGCCAACATGCGGCACGCGGAAACCTGGGATGACGCCTTCGAGGCGCGGATCCGTGTCCATGCCGGTGACATGGCGGAGCCCCGCTTCGGGCTCC
Organism: Gemmatimonadota bacterium; assembly: GCA_022826565.1. Classification (GTDB taxonomy): domain Bacteria; phylum Gemmatimonadota; class Gemmatimonadetes; order Longimicrobiales; family Gaopeijiaceae; genus Bin94. The sequence continues at coordinate 193,901 of JAJDUP010000012.1, forward strand.
CCAGCGACGATTTCGACCGGCTGTGCCGGCAGATCGATGCAGTCTACCACCTCGCGGCTTCCCTCAGTCTCAGCGCATCCTACCGGTCACTGCGCCGCGTCAACGTGCTGGGCGTGCAGAATGTACTGGGCCTGTGCCTGACAACGCGGCTCAAGCACCTGTTCTACGTGTCGACCATGGGGGTGTTTCCGGAATACATCTTTTCGTTCGCGCGGGAATTCCGCGATTGCCGCATCGGCGATCACGCCCAGCCGGACCTCGCCCGCATGAAACGGGCGATCCCGCTCGGGTTCCTCGGCTACCCCTGGAGCAAGCTCGTGGCCGAGCAGGCCGTGCTGTTCGCACATTCTGTAGGTTTGCCCGTGGCAGTATTCCGCATGGGCCAGACCAGCCAGGCCTCCAGCGGGTACACGCAACAAGACAACCTCGCGCAGCGTCTGTTCGCGGCGGTAGTCGATGTCGGCATGATCCCCCAGGGATTGACGGCGCAGTTCGCCGACGACCCGGTCGATACGCTGTGCCGGATCTGCACCGACATTTCGCTGAACCCCAACCGGCGCTTCACCCTCTACAGCTGCTGCAACCCCAATCCGTCCTACAGGACCATTCGCTTCGCCGAACTCGGACTGGAGTATCCGGAAGTCCCTTACCTCACCTTCAAACGTGCCTGTCAGGCTCGCCGCGACGCTTCGCCGGTCGCCCGCAACTGGGCCATGCTCGACCACTTCGCCCCCTATTGGTTCGGGGAAGGAGAGCCTGTCCGTAACCTGCCAATCTCCGACCGGGCGATTCTCGAGGACAGTCCGAGCGCCGTCGAATGGCCGGGACCGCTCACCAGGTACGCACGCTACAGCCGCTGGATCAGGAACCACGACGACGAGTGGCCCCATCCGATCCCTCGTCGCCGCGTCAGCCTCGACAACCTGCTGGACCAGGCTCGGCGTTACGCACACAACAACGGTGTGTCGTTCGAGTCCACGTACCCCGATTGGATGATCGAGGGACTGACCCGCTTCGTGGACGCCATTAATTCGCCCGAATCGGACTTGCGCAGACACCGAATCGCGCACTGCGTCTTCGACCTCTGCCGGGTCCTGCGCAACAACGCCGAGCTGGCGAGCGAACGGCGGCGGTTGCCGGGCATAGGGCGCCAGGAGATCGTTCAGCCGGTGTTCGTCGTGGGCATCAACAGGACGGGAACGACTTTCCTGCACCGCCTGCTGGCCCGTGACCGGCAGTTCTGGGCGCTTCGAGCCTACGAATACGTCGAGCCGGTCGTCGCGGACGGCGACTACGCGGCGGTCGCCGGTACGCCCGGGGATCCGCGCCGGATCAAGGCAGCCGACGTATTCGAGGCATCCGGCATCGTCGATTCCTTTGCGGGAGTCCACCACCTGACGCTCGACGAATTCGAAGAGGACATCCCGATCCTCAGGCTCTCGCTCAAGTCATGGGTGTTCACGACCCGATATCGCATTCCGCAGTACGAGCGGTGGCTCGAGGAGGTCGGCACACTGGAGGCCTACCACCTCCATCGGCGCACCATGCAACACTACAATTATCAGCGAAGAGCGTGCCATCCCGGGCTGCAGGGGCAATGGCTCTTCAAGATGCCGACCCACCTGATGGAATTGGGGGCTCTGCTCGAAGCGTATCCGGACGCCCTGTTCATTCAGACCCATCGCGAACCGGTCGACTTCATGGGAAGCTGGTGCAGTCTTGTCGAGCGGGTCAGGTCGAAGCTCAGTGTGCCGCGTCCGCGGGAGGAGGTGGGTGCCGAGCAGCTGAAGGCCATGAGTCGCATGCTGGATCGGGCGGTTGATTTTCGGCGGTCGCACCCCGAACTGGAGGACCGCTGGCACGACGTGAGCTTCTACGATCTGGTCCGCAACCCCCTGGAGGTTGTGGGCGGCATCTACCGTCGCTTTGGCTGGTCGATCGAGCCGGAATCCATTGAAGCGATGAAAGCCTGGTTCTGGAAGCAGGAGAAAAAGCGGCGCGCCGAGAAGCGGCACACGTACGATATCGCGGACTACGGCCTGACGGCCGCCAAGGTGAACACCGAGTTCGCCAACTACCGCAAGTTCGTCGCGGACCGCGTCGGGTCGGCGCTGGTCCTCGACGAGGCCACGTAGACCATGCCGAACGCCCTCCTCATCTACCCGATGCACCCTCCCACCTACTGGGGCAACAACTACGCCCTGGAACTCCTGGGCATCAAGGCGGTGTTTCCTCCTCTCGGCCTGCTCACCGTTGCCGCGATGTTCCCTTCCCGGTACAACCTGCGCCTGGTCGACCTCAACGTGACCCCGCTCGAGGACGCCGACCTGGAGTGGGCGGACCTCGCCTTCACGTCGACCATGATTCCGCAGCGTCCCTCGCTCGAGCAGGTCGTCGAGCGCTGCAACCGTGCCCGGGTTCCGGTCGTCGCCGGCGGGCCGCACCCCACCACCTTTCATGAGGAGATGGAGGGCATCGATCATTTCGTGCTCGATGAGGTCGAGGAGACCTTTTCGACCTTCCTTCGCGACCTGGAAGACGGCACTGCAAAGTCCGTCTATCGCGCCCCGAGGAAGCCGGACATGACCACGGCTCCGGTTCCCCGTTTCGACCTCATCGACTTGAGCGACTATCACTCCATGTGTCTGCAGTTCTCGCGGGGATGCCCTTTCGATTGCGAGTTCTGCGACATCACCAAGCTGTACGGTCGCGTGTCCCGCACGAAATCGCCGGAGCAGATGGTGGCCGAGTTCGACCACCTGTACGAGCTTGGCTGGCGGGGTCCGCTCTTCCTGGTCGATGACAACTTCATCGGCAACAAGCGTGAAGTATCGAGGCTTCTCCCCGTGCTCGCCGAATGGCAAAAGGCGCGCGGCCACCCGTATTCGCTGTTCACCGAAGCGAGCGTCAATCTCGTGCGGATGAACGACTTGATGGACGTCATGATCGAGGCCGGCTTCGACGCCGTCTTCCTGGGCATCGAAACGCCCAATCCGAAGGCTCTCAAGAAGATGAAGAAGCCTCAGAATCTCGACATGCGTGACGACAACTACCTGTTCACGGCCGTGCGCAAGATTCAGCAGAAGGGAATGATGGTTCTGGGCGGCTTCATCCTTGGCCTCGACGACGACGATGACAACGCGTTCGATGCCCAGATCGACTTCATTCAGGAAGCCGGGATTCCGATCGCCCTGGTCGGGTTGCTGACGGCACTCAAGGGAACGAACCTGTGGACCCGGCTGGAGCGCGAAAACCGGCTGCTGGACAAACCGGTCGAAATCGACGCCACTAGCCTGAACTTCAAGCCGGAAATGGATCCCCGGACGCTGGTGGAAGGATACCTGCGGGTCGTCGGAACCATCTACGACTCCACGCTGGAGAACTACTTCGACCGCTGCCTGACGCTGCTGGACAACCTCAATCCGGTACCGCATCTCTACAAGCCGGTGAGCAAACACATCCTCTATGCGAGCATCATGCTGATCCGGCAGCGCCTGACGCGGGACCAGCTGCCGGTTTTCTCACGCTACATCGCCAGGGTCTCCAGGGATCATCCCCGATTGCTGCCGCTGGCAATCCGCCTGGCCGCCATGGGTTATCACTGCGAGAAGCTCACGCGCCAGCAGACTGTTCTCCGGAGGTTCAAGGCGGCCCTGAAATCGGAGCTGGCTGCGTTCAATGAAGCCGGAAGGGCGCCTGGCGCGGCATCAGAAACGGCAGACAGCTTCATGAAGGATGCGCTGCAGCGTGCGGAGGAGCGCCAACGCGCAATCCCCGAGGAATTCCGCCATGCCGGCGACGGGATATCCGAGAGCCTGGCGGCATTTCAGCTGGCAGTCCGCGCGAGCACCGAGACCGGTGAGGCGCCGGGCTGGCAAGGCGCGACGAGAGGGGAATAGGCACCGCCATTCACCCGAGAAGCAACGCAGAGCGGAGCGCTGGAAACAATCGCCTCACTCCTTGTCAGCCGGCACGTAGTGAGCCGCTCTCCCTCGTCCGCGGATTCAACAAGTGCCGAATACCGGCGAGCCAACCGGTATTTCGTCCCCCGGCCCCTTCCCTGGGGAACCAGGAAACCGCGTATTCGAAGGGAGACCAGGGCTTCCGCAGCCTCTTCGGCGGACAGCTGGGGATGGCGAAGGATGTTCTGCGCGGTGACGCCCCCGATGAACCCTCCGGGGCTGGTGATCTCCATGCGATCACTGGACAGATTCAGGTGAATGGATTGGTGGAAAGAGTGCTCTGCGGTCCAGTCCGGCGCCCCCACCGCGGGCCGACAAGGACGCGGGCCACTCCCTACCCGATCTCCGGCCTCCTCAGGTGCCAGTCCGTCCCCTTCTGGAAGGCGTGCGCCACGCTCAGGATCTTGTCGTCGGTGAACAGATTGCCGAGAAGGGTGGTGGTGAGCGGCATCGTGGTGGGACTGTCCGCGTCCGGATTGCGCTCGCCGAACTCGTAGGGGACCACCGCCGCCGGGTGGCCGGTCTGGTTGGTCAGCCCGACCAGCCCCGACCCGCTCACGAACATGTCGAAGCCCTGCATGACCTCGGCCATCCGCTTCATGAGGATCAGGCGGCGGCGCTGGGACTGGACGAAGTTGAGCGCGGGCACCTCCCGGCCGCCCCGGAACCTGCCGCGGCGGCGGCGCTCGTCCTCGTCGAGGTCCTCGGAGATCGGCTCCGGCTCGCCATCCGGCGCGACGTGGAAGTCGAACGCCGCCGACGACTCGACCCCAAGCGCGTTCGAGCGGAAGTCGGGGATCTCCGGCATGGGCTGCGGGTCGGCGCCGAGCGCTCGCAGTCCCTCGACGAATGCCTCGGGCGCGTCCTCGTCGAACCCGATTCGCATCGCGCTCAGGTCGGGGTCGGGATCGAAGCGGAAGGGCGTGGTGAGCGACGCCGGGTCCTTCGTGTCGGCACCGTGGATGGCGTTGAAGACGAGGGCGCAGTCCAGTGCGCTGCGGCACATCGGCCCGGTCTTGTCCATGCTCCATGAAAGGACCATGCCGCCGTAACGGCTGACGCGGCCGAAGGTCGGACGCAGCGCGGTCAGGCCGCAGCGCCGCGAAGGGGACACGATCGACCCCTGCGTCTCGGTCCCGATCGCGAAGGCGACGCACCCGGCCGCCGTGGCCGATCCCGGACCCGCCGACGACCCGCTCGACCCCTCTTCGAGGTTCCACGGGTTCAGTGTTCGGCCGCGGTACCAGCGGTCGCCCCGCGCGAACTCGCCGGTCGCGAGCTTGGCCATCAGGACAGCGCCCGCGTCCCGCAGCCGCACCGCCACCTCGGAGTCCTCCCGGATGAACTGATGGCTGAACTCGGCCGAGCCCCATGTCGTGCGGGTCCCCGCAACCGTGAAGAGGTCCTTGAGCCCGTAGGGGATGCCGTGCAGGGGTCCGCGCCAGTCGCCCGCCGCGATTTCGAGGTCGGCCTGGCGCGCCTCCTCCTGCGCGCGGCCCTCCAGGATGGTCACCGCGCATAGGAGGACCGGGTCGAGCCGCTTGAGGCGCTCGAGGTACACGCCGGTGAGCTCGGAAGGCGAAATGTCCCGCGCGCGGATCAGGGCCGCGAGGCGGTGGACGGGCTGGAAGACCAGGTCCTCTTCGGCGGTGGGAACCGCGCCGCTCCAGGGCTCGATCTCGATCCCGGTGCGCTCGAAGGGATTGCCGCCGGTCTCGTGCCACAGCTTCTCCATGAGCGCGCCGGTGCCGCCCGGGTAGGCCTGGAACTGAAGCGCGGGGGGCTCGCCGTTCCCGAGAGGGACGGGCGGCGGGGCCTCCTGGGGCGGGGTCTGGGGGGCCGGGAGCGGGGCTGAGGCGGGGGACGCGCCGACAGAGCCTGCGTCCGCGCCGAGCGATGCCGGTTTGAGGGCTCCGGCCGCCGCCGCCGCGGCCGCGGTCGCCAGGAAACGCCGTCGTTCGATGGTGGTCGCGGGCACATCTCCCGCGAACGCATCTCCCGCAGGCGCACCGGCGTGGGCGCGCCCCGTTTTCTTTGCGTCAACCGTGCCGAGTGGGGGGGTCGAGTTACTCATATACTCATATACTCATTTCTGCTCGCCCGGCGAGCGCTCGCGTGCGGCCTGTCAGCGACCGCGCAGCTTGTAGACCCCCACCGTCAGCAGGGGAACGACGACGACCGCCATGAAGATGAAGCTCATGGCGTTGTATCCCATTCCGATCAGGTCGATGAGGCCGACCCGCGACAGCAGGTAGCCGGCCACAAGAAGCAATAGCGCGGTAACGGGCCGCAGGCGAGCCGGCATGGCGCCGCCGCGGGCCCGATAGACGCTGTCGATGCGCTCGTTGAATGCGTGGATGAGCCCCGATCCCGTCTCGATCAGTGTGCCGAAGAGGATGAGCTGGAATGTGATCTGGAAGGGACGCGAGCCCAGCATCTCCAGCATGTAGTTGGCCGGCACGGGCCGATCGAGGACCGCCGGGTACTGCCCTGCCAGGGCCAGGCAGAAGAGGACGCCGGGGACCATCGCGATCGGGCCCGCCAGCGCCCCGGCCCACAGCGCCTCGCGGCGGCGGCGGATATGGCGCGTGGCGAAGAGCATGGCCGGCACCAGCGCCACCAGCAGCGCCGCGTAGCGCACGCCGGACGAGAACCACCCGGGGCGCACCTCGCCGCCCTCCAGCCCTGCCGCGATCTGGTCCCCGAAGGTCGCCATGCTCCACACGAAAAGGATCAGATAGGCGCCGTAGAGCAAAATCGACCAGCTCGCGAAGAAGCGCTCGATGGTGGGCGTCCCCTTGAAGACCAGGGCGCCGATCGCCACGAGCAGCCCGACCGCGCCGATATAGCCCGGCAGCTGGAAGGTCTCCGACAGGAAGGTACCCGCGGCCGCGCCGATCACGGCGAGGATGAGCATCAGCGCCGTGAGGTATCCGACCTCGTACGAGATCCACGCGCGTCCCAGCAGGTGCTGGAAGTACGAGCGGTAGTCGTAGCTCTCGAACGCGCGCGCGAACTCGAAGCCGACCATGCAGGTAACGCTCGTCAGGATCGTCGCAGGCAGCATCGCGAGCAAGCCGCCGAGGACCCCGTATTCCAGGAAGAACTCGACCAGTTCGCGGCCGGTTCCGTACCCGCCGGCGATGATGATGGATTGGAAGACCAGTCCGGGAAGCAGGTAGCGCCTGAACCAGGGGGGCATTCAGATCACCTGCGGATCGGGGTGAGAGGGCCGACCCCCCACGCGGCCGCGCGGCCTTGCACGACCGGCCGCCTAGCCACCCGACACCGCTTGCATGAACAGAACCGTGTCCGCTTCTGCAACCGGCCCGTCCCAACCGTCCATCCAGCGGGTATTCGTCCCGTTGTGGAAGCACAGCACATGGCGCCGCAGCTCCCCGGCCTCGTTGAAGAGGTGGGGTCTGAGGCGCGGCTCGCGTTCGAGGAGGTCGGCGAAGACTTCGCGCAGGGTTGCGCCCGATGCGGTCATCTCGCGGACGCCCCCGGTGACGGAGTCGAGGAGCGAGGGGAGCGAGACGGTGACCTGGGGCTTCCGCCCGGTCGAGGCAGTCGAGTAGCCTCTTCCAGTCGGCGTGGGCATCACTCGACCCAGGCCGAGACGTGCAGTACGCGGGGGAGGATCACCGGCAGATTCGTCCAGCTTTCCCCCAGATCGCTGCTCGCGTGCAGGCTGCCGGAGGTCGTCCCGAAGTAGACACCGCCGGGGTCCAGATCGTCCACCGCCATCGCGCCCCTCAGGACGACGCCGAACGAGTTCTCCGGCGGCAGTCCCGCCGACGCGGAGTGCCAGCTGTCGCCGCCGTCGCGGCTGCGGAAGATCTGAAGCGCCCCACCCACGGGTACCCGGTACTGGTCGGCTTCCAGCGGCACGGCAAAGAGCGTCCTGCTCGCGCGGTCGATGACGATCGGGAAGCCGAAGCTGGCGGCGAGGCCCTCCTCGTTGCGCGTCCAGTTGTCCGCCCCGTCGCGGCTGCGGAACATGCCCAGGTGATCCTGCCGGTAGATCAACGCCGGATCGTCGGGGTCCTGCGCGAGGGCGTGGACGCAGGTGCCGATCCCCTTGTGGTGCTCGTCTTCAAGCGCCATCGGCACGCCCTGGTTGCGCGGGGACCACGTCGCGCCGCCGTCCTCCGTGCGGAAGACGCCCACCGCGGAGATGCCGCACCACATTCGGTCGGGGTTCGCGTGGTCGAAGAGAAGCGCGTGGCAGCACAGGCCCCCCGCACCCGGCATCCACGCCGGCCGCGTCTCGTGCTCGTTCAGCCCCGGCACCGCGTCCCACGACTCACCGCCGTCGCTGCTGGTGAAGAGTCCGGCGTCCTGCACGCCCGCGTAGATCGTCCCCCGGTTCTCGCGCAGCGTCCACACCTGCCGGAGCCGCCTGTCGCTCCCGTCCGGGTAGGCTGGGCCGCTCTCAAGCTGCTCCCACTTCTCCCCGTCCGGCGACACGTGGAGCGCGGGCCCGTAGACGTCGCTCGCCACGGCCGCCATGAAGCGCCCATCGGCCAGCCGCAGCCCGGCTGTCACCTTCCACCCCTTGAAGAACGGCCCGCTCACCGTCCACTCGCGGCGATCGTCGCTCGTCACCCAGAATCCGCCCTTCCCCGTCCCTACCATCAGCCTTACGCTCATTCGACGCGGTAGCCCTCGTTCGTGTGGATTTGCGATACTGAAAACGCCAGCCCGCATTTTCGCGAACCCGGTCCCCCCTACGCAAACGGCCTGGTGAGAGACGCTGTGACCGACCCCCGCCCCGTCGTCCTCTTCGACGGCGACTGCGCGTTCTGCAACGCGACCGTGCGCTGGACCGTCAAGCGCGACCCCCTCGCGCGGCTGCGATTCGCGCCCCTGGCCTCCGACGCCGCCCGCCGCGTGGTCGCCCTCGCCGACCCGGGCCGCGACTTCGACTCCCTCCCCGACGCCATCGTGCTCGCCGACCGGGACGGCGTCCACACGGCCTCCACCGCCGTCCTCCGCCTCACCCGTCACCTTCGCCTCCCCTGGCCGGCCTGCGCCCTCGCCCTCCTCGTCCCCCGCCCCCTACGCGACGCGGCCTACCAGGTCTTCGCGCGCAACCGCATTCGCTGGTTCGGCCGCGCCGACGCCTGCGAGATCCCGCCGCCCAGCCTCGCCGGCCGCATGCTGGATGCGGACGAGGTGCCCGGGCTCGAATAGCAGGCAGGCAATCGGTCCCGCGACCGCAATCTCCCCGACAGATCCCGGGTGAACCACCCCATCCCAACGCAAACCGGCCGCCGGAGCCGCATCCCTGCGACCCCGGCAGCCGGTGAGCCCTCTGCGGGGGGTTCAGTCAACCCTGACTGCAGTACGCGTTGCCGTCCACGTTCGGGTTCGCGCTGCACTCCGCCAAACTCGGCGGGAAGCAGTCGTGACGTCCCTGCATGAACGCCGTCGCCCACGGGCTCAGGCCCTCCGCGGCGAACCGCGCGTTGTCCTTGAGCCTGCGCGCCTCGAGCCAGAGCTCGAAGTTGCGCTCTCGGTCGAGCGCCAGCCACGCCTCGGCGTCGGTGGACGCCGACACGGGCGGCACCCCGACCCGGTCGCGCACATAGTTGATCCTGTCGATCGCGCCCTGGCGGTCGCCCATGCGCAGCATGGCTTCCGCCTCTATGAGGCGCATCTCGTGGCCCTTGGCGAGCGGGTAGTCGTCGGCGCGGTCGGTGTACTTGAGCTGGCGGTAGAAGGGCTTTACGCCGCCGCCCGAAGTCTGGTTCATGTCCCTCCACGGCACGCGCGGATCGGTGTCCGGGCCGATGCTGTCATTGTACATCTGCCAGACCGTGATCTGCTTCTGGTTCTCGTGCGTGAATTGCCACACCGAGTTCCATTCCCGCCCGCTGTTGTCTGAGCGGTGCGCCACCCAGCTGAAGTCGTCCGGAATCTGGGCCGCGAGCGATTGGGCCGCTGAATAGTTGCCCAGGATCAGGTTGGCCTGCGCCATCCCCGCCGTCGATGCCACCGCGATCGAGTCGTGCCCGGTGCTCTGCGCGCGGGTGCGCGCCTGCTCAAAGCGTTCGAGGGCACGCGTGTAGTGCATGTTCTTGTCCTCCAGGCGCCCCGGATCGGCGTTGCCGTCGCCGTCGGTGTCCTCGCCGCCGAAGACGGCGATGCAGACGTTGTCGCCGAGGATACGGTTCGCCCACCCGGCCCACATGTAGGCGGCAGTGAGGTACTGGTTGCTGGCCGCGTCGGACTGGGTCTCCGTGAGCCGGCTGATCCCGGCCGCCGCTCCCCAGCGCGCGAGCTGCATGGGATTCCAGCTGGACTCGGCGTTGGTCACGGTCAGCCGACCCTCGCCCGCATCCTGCAGCCATGGCTGCGTCGCGTCCGCGTTCAGGTCGGTCGACGCGGGTCCGCCCAGCCAGGACATCGCGTCCAGCGCCACCTCGACATCGGCCACCACGCCGACCAGCACGGTCTTCCCGGCGGCTTCCTCGTTCAGGGCGTCATCGATGATCGGACCCGGGTTCACAACGTCGAACAGGTCGCATGCGGAGAGCATCGCCGCGAAGGCCAGCACCCCGAGAATGTTCCGGTATCCCTTTGTGCATGTGTTCATCGTTTTCTCCTTTCTCCCGGCAGGCCTAGAAGTTGGCCCGGAGGCTGATGGAGAACATGACCGGCGCCGGTAGCTGGTAGTACTCGTACCGGGCCGGGAACGTCCCGACTCCACCGTAGTAGCCGACGGTCAGCTCGGGATCGATGCCGGCACCCTTCGACCACTTGTAGGCGTTCTGCAGCGTCGCCGTGAGGGTCGTGCCGGTCGCACCCGGAATGATGTTGTCGGGAACCAGGAGAGACGCGGAGACCGTGCGGAGCTTGAAGAAGTCCGAAGGCCGCATCCAGAAGTCGAAGTTCGGCGTCGGCAGCTGGCAACGCGCGCGCCAGATGGCCGGAGCCGCGCCCCAGGCTGCTGCGTCGTCCGCGTTGTTCAGCCCGAGGTCGTTGCATTCCGGCCACAGGCCGCGCCGCACCTGCTGCCACGGCATGATGTTGAACTGGTACTGGCCGCCGTGGAACTCGCCGAGCGCGTAGATCGTCAGCCGCTGGAAGAGATTGATCGACGTCGAGCCGCTCAGGATGTGAGTCGGGTAGATCGGGCCGTAGTAGTGATTCTCTTCGATCACAGGATCCGCAATCGCATCCGGATTCGACACCGACTCGCCCCACAGCGACACGATCGGATAGCCGACGCGCACCCACTGGCCGAGGATCGATCCCCAGCCGAGGAAGAACTCGGGCGCCTCGCCCAGTTCCAGGACCTCGCTGTTGATCGTCGAGACGCGGCCCGTCACCTCCCAGCGCACGTTCGCCAGCGAGACCGGCACGCCGCGCAGTTCGACTTCGATGCCCGTGTTCTTGAACTTCCCGACGTTCCGCAGCTGCGAGCTGAGGAAACCGTCGGAGGGCGCCGCCGTGACCGGCATGAGCGCGTCGCTGGTCACGCTGTTGTACCAGCTGACATCGACGCCGACGCGATCATCGAACATGCTTCCCTCGAAGCCCAGCTCCAGTTCGGAGGAACGCTCGGGGCCGAGGTCGGGATTCCCCAGGTTCGCCGGCGTCACCCCGGCCTGCCCCTCATAGCCGGCGACGGGGTTCCATGTGCGAACGGCGTCGAAGGCGCCGGGCGCCTTGCCGGACTGGCCCCAGGCCGCCCGAAGCTTCATCACCGGCCACCACTCGCTGGGCCAGAAGTCCATATCCGAAACCACATACGAGGTGCTGACCTTCGGATAGACCTGAAGTCCAAGGCTCTCCCCGAATGCGCTGTTCCCGTCGACCCGGACGCCGCCGGTCAGGAACAGGTTCTCGCCGATTCCCAGGACTTCCTGCGCGAAGAACCCGGCGTTCACGACTTTCAGCAGATCCTCGCTGGATGTCGTCGTCGCCCCTGATGTCAGCGTCTTCTCTCCGGGCCCGCCGAAGTCCTCGGAGAAGCCGTAGACCGTGTGGTCCCAGTCGCTGAAGATCTGTCCGCCTGCCGAGAAGCTGGAGGACAGGTTGTCGTTGATGTCGTATTCCCAGGTCGTTCCCAGATCGAAGGTGATCGTCCGGTGCTCCCACTCGTTCAGGTTGCGCCGGCCGCGGGGGCGGAGGACGTGGTCGAAGGGGAAGTTCTGCTGGTTGAAGGCGGTCGTGTAGTCCAGACCGACGGTCAGCCTGGTCGTGAGGCCGAGGGCATCCGCCCTGTGCGTTGTAGTCAGGCCGCCGACGAAGTGCTCCACGCGGCCGCTGTTGGTGATGTCGAAAAGGATCTGGTCGGGATCACCCTGGTAGTTGTCCCGGTCGACCGCCGCGTTGGTGTAGTCCTGCGTGCCCCGGAGCACGTTCAGCATGAAGCCGGTCGCGTTGTCGCCCATCTCCATGTAGTTGGTCGTCCGATGCGTGTAGGACGTGTTCAGCGCGATGTTGAGCGAAGACATCGGCTGCATTCCGAAATTGCCGCGCACGCTGTAGAGCTGGTCGTCGTTGTTGTCGATGACGCCGTCTTCATAGTTCATTCCGGCGGACACGAAGTAGCGGAACACGTTCGTGCCGCCCGAGACGGAGAGCTTGGCCTCGCCGAGCCCGCCGTTGGAGTACCACGGCTTGGTGAATCCCCAGTCATCGGTCTTGCCCAGGATCGGCCCCATGGTGTTCCCGGTCATGAAGCGCGTGCCGCCGGTCATCTCCGCCGTCCAGGTCGCTCCCTGCCCCGAGCGTCCCTGCTTGGTGAAGATCTGGATCACGCCGCCCGCCGCCTCGGTGCCGTAGAGCGTCGTCGCCGCCGACCCGCGCACGACCTCGACCCGCTCGATATCCGAGGGGTCGATCAGATCGAGGGGATTGGGCGAGGTCTGCGCGCCCGCCGGGCCCGGGTTGATGCTGGACCGGTTGTTGTAGATCCCCGAGTTGTTGTTCATGCGGATCCCGTCCACGTAGATCAGCGGCTGCACATCCTGGCTTATGCTGTTGATCCCCCGGAGGACGATCTTCGAGCCCCCGCCGACCTGTCCCTCGTTGCGCCACTGCTGCAGCCCGGTCGTCTGCCCGTTCAGGATCTCGGTCAGCGTCTGCGAGGGCGTGTTTTCGAGCGCGGCCGCGCGCACGCTGCCGACGCTGTTACCGAGTTCGCGACGTGACGAGGCCCCCGGCGTCCCCGTCACCACCAGCTCGTCGAGCTCAAGGGCGGTCTCGCTGAGACGGAACTCGAGCACCGCCGCCTCGTCGTCCGACACCTGGACCATCTGGCTGACGGTCCGGAACCCGATCCTCTCGGCGAAGACCTCGTGGGTCCCGGCCGGAACGTTGAGGATGATGAAGCGGCCGTTGTCGCCGGTCACGGTCCCGAGACCGGTGTCGCCGATGCGAATCTGCGCGACGCCGATGGGGGTGTTGTTCGATGCGTTGAGCACGCTGCCCGTGATCCTGCCGGTCTGCGCCGAAACGGCGGACGGCAGGACGGCGACAATCCCGGCGACGAGCACTAGAAGTGTGGGCAACCGAAGGACCCGGATTGCCCGAAAGTCTGCGATGGATACTCTCATGGGAGCCTCCTTTGCGGGGGATTGCTGGACATGGGAATTGGCTTCCACCTTATGCAGGCGGAACTGCACACGCAAGCGTATTCAGTCAGCGCCCGATCGGGATCCTCAGGATGGTCATCCCGGGGCGGAAAGCCTGCCGGTTGGTGGGATCTTCCGTGCCACCCTCGGAGGACCCGATGTGACCGGCCAGGAGGACGCCAAGGATGCCCCCCGCCACCACCCCGCCGGTGAGCAGGGCGCTTCGCGCTGCGGAAAACTGCTGCTCGGCGACCCCGGTCACGTCGGCCATCGGAATCCGCAGGGTATCGGCGACCTTGGGGCTGCGCTGGAGTTCCGGGACGATGCCCGGGATCGGGACCACGAGAACGATGGCATCGGGATCGACGGAGAGCACGCTGCCTACGAGGCTCAGCCGCGCCACCCCGGTGGCGGATGCCTGGCGTATCTGTCCCTCGGGCGTCAGGTCGGTGCGGATCTGCGAACCGATGACGGGATCCCCGGCGACCGGCTGGAAGGTGGTGCACGCGGAAGCCGCCAGCAGCGCCGCGATCGTGGCCGCCGATACCAGCGCGCGGAGCGGAGATGCCTTGTCGGTACGGGTCAGGGCACGCACGGCAACCTCTTTGGGGCTACAGGTGGACCAGATCAAGCGTAGAGGAAATTACGAGCGGCCGCGGCGCTGGCAACCACGGATCGCCCGTCGGGCCGGCAGGAATCATCGGCGCGCGACCAGCTCGCCGTTCCACAGGCGCCGGACAAAGTCCCCGGCAGGCAAGACCTCGATTCCATCCCGGGTGCGTCTCGCTCGTGGTTCGAGACACACGATCGCGCGGCGCTCGACGCTGTGCTCCGTCGCCAGGCTGCGCAGCCCCCTGAGGTGATGCCGCCCGACGTTGCCGGTCGCCTTGGCCTCCACCGCCAGGCGCATGTCGCCCATAATGAAGTCGACTTCGACCCCGCTGGGCATCCGCCAGTGCGTCAGCTCCCCGTCGAACCCGGTGTAGGTGACGTGCGCGGCCAATTCGTGATGGACCCAGTTCTCGAATGCCTTTCCGTACAGCTGGGAACCGCGGACGATCGTTCCCCTGCGGGCCATCCGGTTGACGACGCCGACATCGGAAAAGTAGAACTTCGGACCGGCGGCCAAACGGCGTTTGCGGCGCTTGCGCCACGCCGGAAGCCAGCGGCCCAGCAAGGTGTCCTCGAGGATCCCGAAATAGGCCTTGGCCGTTTGCGAGGACACACCGCAATCCCGGCCGACATTTGAGAAATTCACCGGCTCGGCGTCGCTCAGCGCCGCGGCGTCCAGAAATCCGGAAAAGGCCGGTAGGTTGCGGACCAGCCCTTCGGCCGCCACTTCCTCCTTGAGGTAATCGGCGACATAGGCGTCAAGGAGCCGCCGCGGTTTCGCCGATTGGCCGATGCGGGGCAGATAGCCCGCGTTCAGCACATCATCGAGGTCGAATCCCCGCCCCAGCTCCGCCGCCGTCAGACCGCGGAGCTCGTATCGAATCGCTCGCCCGCCAAGAAGGTTGGCGGCACCGCGCCTGACCTTCCTGGCGCTGGAGCCGCACAGGGCAAAGTTGAGTCCGCGGTTCTCCATCAGCCAGTGTACCTCGTCCAGAAGCGCGGGGACCTTCTGGATCTCGTCGATCACGATCTGCCGGCCCGGCTCGGGGCCCTCGGCTTCGATCTCCTCGCGAAGAAGCTCCGGGCGGGTTACGTACCGCCGGAACTCGTCGCTCTTCAGCAGGTCGATCCAGCGACCGTCGGGATAGTGCTGTCTCAGCAGGGTGCTCTTGCCGGTCTGCCGGGGACCCCAGAGGAAGAACGTCTCTCGCCCGGGTGGCGGCAGGGATAGGACTCTCTTGAACATGCATTTCAATTTATCATGATATTTTGAAGTGGTACAGTGAATTAGACAGGCCGCCGTTGCCCGCGAGTCACCCGTCGACTCACATTAGAGCCGTCATCCGGACCCAATCGCCGCCCAAGGAGCGCCCGAACCCAATGCACGTCACCGCCCTGTCCGTCCTCGGCTTCGCCTTCCTCGCCCTCGCCCCGAAACCCGCCCAGGCCCAGGACACCCCCGACTTCCGCGCCGAATTCCAGGGACAGTACGAAGCGACGGCCCAAAAGCTGGTCGCACTGTCCGAGGCGATGCCCGCCGAATCGTACGGCTGGTCGCCCATGGAAGGGGTCATGACCGTGGCCAGCGTCTACCGGCACATCGCCCGCTACAACTACATGTACCCGCACCTCTACCTGGGCGTCGAGCCACCGAAGGGCGTGGATTACGAGACTCTCGAAGAGGGTGGTGCCGACAAGGAAGAGGTGGCGAGGATCCTGGTCGAATCGATGGACCACGCGCGCGCCGTCGTCGCCGGCATGTCCGACACCGACCTGGACGCGCCCGCCGAACTGTACGGCCGTCAGGTGGCAAGCTGGGCGGTACTGCTCCAGCTCCTCACCCACATGAACGAGCACCTCGGCCAGGCGATCGCATACGCCCGCATGAACAGGATCGTGCCTCCCTGGTCGCGCTAGAATTGTAAACGCGACTTTACATAGTGTAATGTCGACCATACAAACGATTGCAGTCGGGCGGCGCCACGGGCCCCTCCCCATCCTCGCCCTGGCACTCACTGCCGCTTGGGCACTCCCCACCAGCGCCGCCCCCCAGGACACCACCCGCGCCCGCGCCATGTCCATGCCGATGAACATGGCCATGCCCATGGACTCCGTCCGCGGCTCCGGCGACATGATCATGACCATGCTGCGCAACCCCATGCTTCCCGGCCTGCGCGGCGTCAGCCCCTCGGTCGACCCCTTCCTGCCGGGCGAGGGCGTCGACACCGCAACCATCGCCTGGGCCACCCCCCGCGAAGTCATCTACGCCGCCGACGGCGACACCGTCGCCCTCGAGGCCCGCATCGTGAAGCGCAGGATCGGCGGCCGCACCTTCGTCATGTACGGCTTCAACGGCCAGTACCCGGGCCCGCTCCTCCGCGTCGCCCAGAACACGAGGATTGTGATTCGTTTCACAAACTCGATCGACCTGCCGTCCACCATCCACTGGCACGGCCTCCGCCTCGAGAACCGCTTCGACGGCGTTCCCGACGTCACCCAGCCGCCCGTCCCGCCCGGCGGCGAGTTCATCTACGAGGTCGTCTTCCCCGACGCGGGTCTCTACTGGTACCACCCGCACGTGCGCGAGGACATCCAGCAGGACGGCGGCCTCTACGGCAACATGATGGTCGACCCCGCCCGCGCCGACTATTTCGGCCCCGCCACCCGCGAAGAGTTCATCATGGTGGACGACCTCCTGGTCGACGGCGACGAGCTCCTCCCCTACGGCCGCGACGCCGCCAACTTCACGATCATGGGGCGCTTCGGAAACGTCATGCTGGTCAACGGCGAGGAGCGCTACGCCGCCACCGTCCGCCCTGGCGAGGTCGTCCGCTTCTTCGTGACGAACGTGTCCAACACCCGCAGCTACAACCTGAGCTTCGCCGGCCACGACATGAAGCTCGTGGGCACCGACCTGTCCCGTTTCCAGCGCGAAATGATGGTGGAATCGCTGGTCATCTCGCCGGCCGAGCGCTACATCGTCGAAGTGCGATTCCCCGCCGCGGGCACCTACGCGCTGCTCAACCAGGTCCAGGTCGTCGACCACATGCGCGGCACCTTCTACGCGGCTGTCGACACTCTGGGCGCCGTCGTCGTGGCAGGAGATGAGGTTGAAGAGAGCGACGCCCTCCGCACCTCCCACTCGACCATGCGAACCGATGCGGTTCTCGAAGCCGAGCTTGCGGAATTCCGCCCTCACTTCGACCGCCCCGCAGACCACGAACTCCTCCTGACCGTCGACATCGAGGGCCTGCCCATCCTGGTGCAGCAGTTCATCTCGATCGACACCATCTACCGGCCGCCCGTCGAGTGGACCGACGGCATGCCGAACATGAACTGGCTGTCGACATCGAACGAGGTGCGCTGGATCCTGCGCGACGAGGCCGCCGCAGCCGAAAACGACGAAATCGACTGGCGTTTCGCGCTCGGCGACGTGGTGAAGATCCGCCTCCGCAACGACGCCGACGCCTTCCACCCCATGCACCACCCCATCCACCTGCACGGCCAGCGATTCCTCGTGCTGTCGCGCGACGGCGTCGAGAACCGTAATCTGGCGTGGAAGGACACGGTCCTCGTCCCGGTGGGGTCCACCGTCGACCTGTTGATGGAGGCGTCGAACCCTGGCGAGTGGATGGTCCACTGCCACATCGCCGAGCACCTCGATGCCGGCATGATGGGGTCGTTCACGGTGGTGCCGTAACTATCTGCGGACCAGACGCGTCTCCGGGTAGCGCGCGTACCACCCGAACCAGAAGGCCCGGTGCGCGGGGAGCCGTTCCAGGCGCTCCGCGGCCGGCCCGGTCAGCGCCCCCTCCTCGACCGTCCACCGCTCCCCGCTCTCGTCGATGACCGCGCTGTCGCCATCCCACTGGGTGAAGCGGCGGCCCGCGCTTTCATAGACTCGGCTGGCCCCGCTGCGGTCGGTCAGCGCCACGAATTCCCTCCCGCCGAGCACGTCGTGATACACGCGATTGCGCGCGAGAAAGTCCACCTCGATCGCAAGCTGCTCGCCCGGGGCCTCGGCGAAGCGGAGCACCAGCACCTCGTCCTTGTTGTCGAGGCGGTCGTCCAGCTCGGGCACGGTGAACATGAGCCGGTCGGTGGCGAAGTAGTCCCGGTAGGCCACGCCCTCGCGGTAGTCGCGCTCGTGGCCGGTGTCGAGCGACAGCACCAGGGTCTCGGGGTGCCGCCTGCGCCATTCCTCCCAGGTCGTGGTCACGACGTAGCGCGGCTCGAGCGAGATCCCCCGGCCGACGAGCGGACCGACGGCCGGCGCGCCCGCGAAGGTCGACCAGAGCGACTTGGTCGCGTGGTCGTACATGAGCTTGTTCGAACGGTAGAGAAAGCCGCTCGTGCCGAGTTCGTGGTGCACGCCGTCGAAGGCCGAGCGGTAGAGGATCATGGTCCCGCACAGGGTGCAGTACACGCCCGTGTAGTGCTCGCCGGCGATCGAATCCTTGAACATCTCGTGCCAGGCGAGGATGCGCTTGGGATAGGCGCGGATGTCGCCGTCGAGTGCGACGCCGAAGATGACGTTGTCGTCGTCCATGTACTCCGCCTCTGCGGCGGTGATCATCTTCGGGTGGTCGAGAGGCGGGATTCCGTCCTGGGGCACGCCGCCCCAGCGGATCTCGTCGAGCCGGATGGCCGCGGGAGGGTCGTAGTCGAAGTACTCCGCGAAACGGGGGTCGAGGTACTCGTACAGTGCCGCCTTGAAGTCGGCGTAGTCGGGGTGGGTGCCGGGGTCGGTCCGCCAGATCCAGTCCCACCACCGGTCGGGATCGTGCCCCAGCTTCTGCCCGGTCCCCTCTTCGAGGATCTCGATGATGCGCCGCTCGATCCACACGCCCTGCACGAACCGGTGCAGCTCGATGAGCATCGACGCGTAGGAATCGTCCCAGTTCTCCAGGACGATCGCTTCGGCCTCGGCCGCCTGGTCCGGGTCGAACGCGGCGAGAAGGAGGAAGGTGTCGACGGGAGGCGGGGCTACCTGACGAGAGTGGGACGCGAGGAGCGCCAGGCAGGTCAGCAGGAGGAGCAGCGGGCGCATGGCACTACGCGTGCCGTTTGACCCAGCTGTCGGGAGTGATCGCCCCGGCCCTTGCGATCAGCTCTCGGTCCCAGGATACCAGCTGCCCCTCCACACTCCGCGCAAGGGCGGCGTAGAGGGAATCCCCGGAACGAAGGAAACTCCGCGTCCCGACCCGGATCGCCCGCAGGATGGCCGGCCGATTCAACGAGTGCTTCGCGACCAGCGGCGAGCCCAGCATCCGACCGGCGAGCTTGCTACCCCGGGTGGGGTTGCGCAGCCTGCGGGCAAGTGCGCAGGCGATCTCCAACTCCGCGTATTCCGGGAGGGCAATCGGGATCTTCCCGTCCACCACCATGGAAAGGAAGCGGCGGCTGGGCTCTGACCGGCTATCCTTTGAATCCACAGCCGAGACCCAGACACTCGCGTCGATGACGAGCGTGATCACCTGGGCTCCAGGCGGTTTCGGTCCGCCTCCAATTCTTCTCTCGCCGTGCGGCCCGCCGGAGCTTGCCTGATCGCTTCGTCCGCCTCATCCAGCCATGAGCGCAGCCATTCGGCCGGGGTCTCGCGGGCCTGACCTTCCGCTCCCTCTCCCAACCAGCGCTCATACAGCCGCGTCGTCACTTCGCGAATCGTCAGCCCGCGCAGGGCAGCCTCGGACTTGACCTGCCGGTACAGATCATCAGGAATGTCCATGGTCGCTTTCATCCGATCATGCTAACCGTATTCCTGTATACCTGTCAAGCCGGAAGTCGGCCGACGCCAAATCGACATTCGCCGACCCCGCGCTCGATCAACTCCCCGCACTGTCGCGCAACCGGGCAGGTGGGACTTACTCTTGGTGCCGGAACCGATGGCCCTCACGGCCGCGTCCCCCGAATGGAACCGTGCAGACACTGTGCAAGGAGCTGGAAGCATGACCACTCGCCACCCACTCGCCCGCGCCGCTCTCCTCGCCGCGGCCGCCGCCGTGCTGGCCGCGCCCACATTCCTGGCCGCGCCCGCCGCCGCCCAGGAGGGTCCCGACCGCGAGAACACCTCGAACCTGCAGCGCCTCAAGCACGTGCCGCTCGAGATGGGGCCGCAGTTCAGCCGGTCGGACGTCGAGATCGAGCAGGAGCTCAGCCGTCCGTTCGTCTACGCCAGCCGGATCATGAACCCGACCTTCGGCTTCGACATCATCTCGATCGAGGACCCGAACAACGCCGAGGTGATCTACGAGTGGCGGATCGAGGACGCGGAGCTGCACGTCGGGCTCGGCGGGATGGACCCCAAGTACTTCAAGCATGACGGGCGCTACTACCTGGTGCAGTCGATGCAGTTCGCGCCCGGCGGCCCGAACGTCGACCTCGGCGCGGTCGTCTTCGACGTGACGTCGCTTCCCGATGTCTCCGGCGTCCGCGAAGTCGGGCGGATGCGCGCGGCGGACACTCCGGGCGGCTTCCACAACATCTTCATGTACAAGCACTCGTCGGGCGCGCCGCTGCTCTTCGCCACCACGAGCGGCCAGCACGCCAACGTCTACGACATGTCGCTCTTCATCCAGGGCGACAGCGCCCAGGGGCTGGTGGGACAGATGCCGTGGCCCTCGACCGCCACCCCGTCACCCTACGGGATGCTCCAGGGCTACCACGACTTCTACGTCGCGTTCGACCATGCGACGGGCAAGGACATGGCGTACGGTGCCGGACTCGACGGCTACTACGTCTACGACGTGACCGATCCCGCCAACCCCGTTCTGGCGACCTCGATCGTCGGCGTCCTCGGCGTGCAGCTCGCTCACACGATGAGCGCCACCCCGGACCACAAGTACGCCGTCGGCCAGACCGAGTACCTCTACTCGCCGGTCCGCCTCTACGACCTGCAGCCGGGGCTCTCGGGCGAGGTCGAGACGATCAACGAGGAGATGTCGGTGTGGACGCCCAACTGGAAGGGCTTCACCCACAACCACGAGATGCGCTGGCCCTACGTATTCGTGTCGTCGTTCGAGGACGGCCTGTACGTCTTCAACATGCGCGACCCTGAGAACCCGTCGACGGTGGGCTTCTTCGACACCTACCACGGCCCCGAGCGCCGCGGGCTCGACCCCCGCACCCTCGCCGAGGGCGACACGGGGTTCAACGGCGCGTGGGGGATCGACGTGCGCAACGCCGACGGCCTCATCGTCGTGAGCGACTTCACCACCGGCGTCCACTTCATGAAGCTCGACGGCTTCGACGGGTGGAACGGTGCGGACTGGGGCATGCCGAACGTGTCGAGCGTGCAGGACTGGGACAACGCGCCGCGGCGGGTGATCCCATAGGGGAACCCGGGAACTTGTATACAGCCTGGCGGGTACTCTTGTATTCACTGAACGGTATCCGCCGGTGACACAGTTCCGAGGACGAGTGTGAGATCACGGTTGCGACGTGCTTCGCCATGCGTGGCGGCGCTCCTGGGCATCGCCCTGACCGGAGCCGCCGGAGCCCTTCCGGCCACCGCCCAACCCGTGGTTCCCCCCTGCGAGCCCGTCCTGGACCACGCCACGGCGGAAGTCTCGGATCTCGGTCGCTTCAACCTCGGCGCTGCGCCGGGACGCGAAGGCTGCGGCCTGGCCGAACTGGTCGGCGCGTGGTCGCCCTTCGGCCTCGCGGTCATGCGCTCCGGCCACCTCGACCAGGAGTTGCGCCTCGTCCTCGATCTTCCGACGCTGGAAGGCGAAGCGGGGCTCTCGGAGGACGGGCCGCGCTACGTCGCCTGGGTCGCCACCCCCGCCCTGGACCGCATCGAGGCGCTTGGCACGGTCGCGTCCGGCGAGCCCTTTGCCGCTCCCGTGCACTGGAACAAGATCGTGATCGTCGTCAGCCGCGAAGACGGCGCCCCCGCGGCCGACGCGCCGCGCTGGAGCGGCCCGGTCGTGCTGCTCGGACGGTCACGCAGCGCGCTTCTCGAGAACCTGATGGGCCACTCTATCTTCCGGCGGGCGGAGATGTAGCGGGTGAGGCGGCAACGGCATTGCCTTGCGCTGGCCCCGTTGGCGGTTGGCGTTTCGCTGACAGCCTGTGTTGACGATCTCTTGAGAGTCGGATCGCCTGCTCGGCTCGACGTGTGCAACCGGACCCCTCAGGTGCAGGACGAGATCGTGCGCCGGGCCGGGGTTTCCAGCTGCACGCTGGTCGGTTCTCACGATCTTGCGGCGATCGTGTGGCTGGATCTGGCCGGAGCCGGAATCACCTCCCTCCAAGAGGGTGATTTCGACGGGCTGACCGGGATCACGCGGCTGGATCTGGGGCAAAACAGCCTCACATCACTTCCCGAGGGCATTTTCGCCGGGCTGACAGGCCTCCGGGAGCTGTTCCTGCATTTCAACGCCCTCACCACTCTGCCGGAAGGAGTCTTTTACGGTCTGGCGAATCTGGAATGGCTGACGCTTCACGAGAATGATCTCACCGCGCTTCCGCCGCAGGTGTTCGCCGGGTTGTCGCGGCTCAAGCGACTGAGCCTCGTCAGCAACGATATCTCGGCGTTGCCCGAAGCGGTGTTCGAAGGCTTGGGCAGCCTGGAGTACCTGCATCTGGGAAGCAGCGGGATCGCCGCGGTTCCCGAGGGCCTGTTCAGGGGGCTGTCGCGGCTGGAAACGCTGGCCATCCTGGGCAACAATCTGAGATCTCTTCCCCCAGGCGTGTTCGCCGGGCTCGGCGGCCTGGAAACACTCGATCTGAGGTACAACCTCTTCCAGACCCTGCCCGAGCACCTCTTTGTCGATCTGGTCGCTCTGAAGACGCTACGGCTGGGCTTCAACAACCTCCGTTCATTGCCGGAATGGCTGTTGTCGGGCCCCCGGGAACTGGAGTCACTCAATCTGGGCCACAACCCGCTGGAGACACTTCCCGATGGTGTGTTCGCGGAGCTCGACAGCCTGAGATGGCTGGACCTGAGCTCCAACCGGCTGTCCGGATTGCCCGAAGAGGTGTTCGGCGGCCTGACGGGTCTGCGGACGCTGAAGCTGGAGGACAACCGTATCCACAAACTCTCCTCCGGTTTGTTCGCCGACCTGTCGAACCTCGAAATCCTGTCCCTGGCCGACAACGATCTGCAGGAGCTTCCCGCGGGGATCTTTGCCGGGCTCGAGAACGCCAAGCGGCTTACGCTGCATGGCAACCCCGGCGCTCCTTTTGCCCTTGTGCTGCGGGTCAAACGTACCGACAACGACAACCTGCTTTCGCCGAGCCCCGGCAAGGTCGTTTTGCACATCGACGAGGGCACGCCCTTTGACATGACGGTCAACGTGTCGGCGCAGGGGGGTGCACTTTCGTCGGAGCAGGTCACCCTTGAGGCCGGAGCCACGAGCAGCCGCGAATTCGAGGTCACATCGAGCACGGGGACGGCGACCCATGTCAGCGCGGGCCCGCCGCCGCCGGTATCGGGAGAGTTCACCGGCATCGGGATCGACGTCGGCGATCCCATCGTTCTGTTCGCGGAGGCCTCCAATCGTGCTCCCGTCGCCGCGAAAGCCATTCCGCCGTACCGGCTTCGGGCGGGTGGCCGGGCCGGCGAGGTCGACCTGGCCTTCCCATGGTTCGAGGATCCCGACGGTGACTCGCTGACCTACGAGGTGGTGTCGGACAATCCCGGAGTTGCCGGGACCGGCCTGTCAGGCGGCGTCGCCACGTTCAGGGGGATGGCGGAAGGGACGGCGCTGGTCACGATCCGGGCGACGGACCCGGGGGGCCTGAGCGCCGAGCAACCCGTGCGGATGCACGTGATCGCGCCGGGTGATCCGGAGGGCTTCGACATCGATCTGGTCGCCGTGGGCGATGTCCCGGCGCACGTCATGCACAGGGTGGGCCAGGCCGCCGAGCGCTGGCGCCGGATCGTGGCGCAAACCGATTTGCCTACCACGGCGGTACTCGCGGATGACGATCTGGAGTGCTTCGGCGCCAGGCCGGGCTTTCGCATGGCGGAGATCGAGGATCTGCTGGTGCTCGCGACGGTCACGCAAGACGACAACTCGGCATTCATGGCCGGCCCCTGCCGGATGCGGAACGGCTCGCTGTTGCCGTTGGTGGCCGTGGTGAAGTTCAACGAAGGGTCCCTCGCCCAGTTGGAGGGCGACGGCAGGCTTCCGGAGGTCGCCGTTCACCTCATTGGCCACACGCTGGGGATCGGCACGATCTGGGACGGCCTGGGACTGCTGCGCAATCCCTCGCGCCGGGGCAACCGGGGCGCAGATACGCACTTTACGGGCCCGCTTGCAACCGCCGCGTTCAACGCGGCCGGCGGCGCAGCCTACACGGGCGGGGCGAGAGTACCTGTCGAGAACGGCTTTTCGGATTTCGTGAACGACTCGCATTGGAGGACATCGGTGATGCAGAACGAAATCATGACGCCTTTCGCGTGCGTGCAGCCCGGCTCCAGCCCCTTGAGTGCGATAACGATCCAGACACTGGCGGACTTCGGCTACACGGTCGATGTCAGCCTGGCGGACCCGTATACGGTTCCGGTTCCGGCCGCGTCCATCGCCGAGCCGGCTGTAGACCCGATCGTGGGGCTGGGCAGCGACGTGCCTCGCGGGCCTGTCCGGGTGATCAACGAGCAGGGAGAGGTGGTGCGAGTGCTGCGGAACTGACCCGCGATGACTCGCCCCTAACGCGCCTCCGCCCGAAACGCCGCGATCAGCTCCGTCTCGCGCTCTGGCGCCAACCCCGCCCGCAGCTCCTGCCGCTCGGCGTCCTGCGCGTTGAACCATTCCAGCGTTTCAACGGCGGTCTCCTCCAGGGTGCGCATCTCGAAGCCGGCCGCGAAGGCCTTGTCGCCGTTCACCTGCATCATGCCGAGGTAGTCGCCGGACGGCTCGGTCCAGTAGGTGAGCGCGGGGACGCCGTGGTCGCGAAGGAAGAGGGCGTCGAGCCAGGCGAACTCGGCGTCGGAGCCGATGGCGGCGCGGGTGCGCTCCAGCAGGCTCCCCATTGTGAGGGGCTCCCGCGGGCCGACGATGTTCATGGTGCCGGCAAGGTCGTCCTCCAAAGCCTTTATCATGAACGCGGTCAGGTCGCGGACATCGACGTGCTGCATGGGATCGTCGGGGGTGCCGGGAGCCAGCACTTCGCCGCCGCGCGCGATGCGGACGGGCCAGTAGGTGTAGCGGTCGGTGGGATCGCCGGGGCCGATGATGTAGGTGGGGCGCAGGACGAGGTGGCTGTCGGGGAAAGCGGCGCGGGCTTCGTCCTCGGCGAGGGCCTTCAGCGCGCCGAAGGTGCGGCCGTCGACGATTTCGATTCCGGGGTCGTCGAGGGTGTCGACCGGGGCGTCCTCGTGGATATCGGTGGTCAGGTAGGGGATGTAGACGCCGGTTGACGAGATGTAGACGTACTTGCCCACCGAGCCCTGGAGCGCCTCGGTCGAGAGGCGGACCCAGCGCGGGATGTTGGCCGAGTTGTCGATGACGACGTCCCATTCGCGCCCGGCGAGCGCCCCCAGATCGCCGTCGCGGTCGCCGATCAGCGTTTCGAGGTCGGGGAAGAGATCCGGGTTGGTCATTCCCCGGTTGAAGAGAGTGACCTCGTGGCCGCGCGCCAGCGCCGCACGCACCTGGTGCGGACCGATGAAGCTGGTGCCTCCGAGGATGAGGATGCGAAGCGGATTGGCGGCCAGGCCGTCGCCCGGATAACAGGCGGCAAGACTGAATCCGCCGATGGCGGCGGTTGTTGTCTGGAGAAACGCGCGGCGGCTGAGATCCGTCTTCATCGTCATCCTTTCGATTCTTCGTCCCCACCGGGGAGCGGCGGTCGCGTGCCGTCCCGCCGTCCCCGCGATTCCAGCTAGCTTAAGCGCCACTATGGAGGATTCCGAGAGAATGCACAACCGGGCGGGGGCGGAGTCGGGGGATCGGGCGGAGGCGCGGCCAGGGGATCGGGCGGAGGCACAGTCGGCGCGCGCGCGCCGATCCGCACCGCACGAGACCTGGTGGCAGGTCTTTGTGCACGCCGTCCGGGGCACGGGCGGCGATCCCACCGCCGGTCCTCTCAGACGCGCGGTCATCCTGCTGGCGATTCCGATGGTGCTGGAAATGGTGATGGAGTCGCTCTTCGCAGTGGTCGACATCTATTTCGTGTCGCGGCTCGGCGATGCCGCGATGGCGGGGGTGGCGCTGACCGAGTCGGTGCTGTCGCTGATCTACACGGCTGCGATCGGGCTCAGCATCGGGGTCACCGCGATGGTCGCGCGGCGGATCGGTGAGGGCGACCGCGACGGGGCGGCCCGGGGCGCGGCGCAGGCGATCTTCCTGGGGCTGCTGCTGGCCGTCGTCTTCGGCGTGGCCGGCGTGGTGTACGCGGATGACATTCTGCGGCTCATGGGCGCCGACGACGCCGTCGTGGCGACGAGCCTTCCCTACACGCGCATCATGCTCGGGGGCAACGCCGTCATCCTCTTGCTGTTCCTGCAGAACGCCGCCTTCCGCGGGGCCGGCGACGCGGCGATCGCGATGCGGGTGCTCTGGATCGCCAACGGGCTCAACATCGTCCTGGACCCGCTCCTCATCTTCGGCCTCGGGCCCTTCCCCGAACTCGGCGTGCAGGGGGCGGCGATCGCGACCAACATCGGGCGCGGCACGGCGGTGCTCGTGCAGGTCTACACCCTGCTGCGGCTCGGCGGGAAGCTCCGGATCCGGCGGCCGCACCTGCGCATTCAGCCCGCGATCATGGCGCGGCTCGTGCGGCTGTCGGCGACGGGCACGCTGCAGACGTTCATCGCTACCGCCAGCTGGATCGGGCTCACCCGTGTGACCGCGATCTTCGGTGCCGAGGCGCTGGCCGGCTACGTGATCGCGATCCGGATCATCCTCTTCGCGATCCTGCCGGCCTGGGGGCTCTCCAACGCGGCCGCAACGATGGTGGGCCAGGGCCTGGGAGCCGGCGATCCGGCCCGCGCGGAACGCGCGGCGTGGATCGCGTGCAAGTTGAATCTCGCCTTCCTGGGGGCGGTGAGCGTTGTGTTCATCGCCTTCGCACCAGCGATCGTGGGGATGTTCGGTGGGACGAGCAGCGCTTCCGCGGTCGCCGTGACCGGGCTGCGGATCGTGTCGATCGGCTTCGTCTTCTACGCCTACGGCATGGTGCTGACGGCCGCGTTCAACGGCGCGGGGGCGGTGTGGACACCGACCATCCTCAACTTTTTCTGCTTCTGGATGTGGGAGATTCCGCTGGCGTGGGGCCTGGCGCTGCCCGGCGGGCTCGAGACCACGGGCGTGTACATTGCCATGACTGTGTCGTTCTCGACGCTGGCAGTTGTGAGCGCGGTGCTGTTCCGGCGGGGGCGGTGGAAGCTGGCGACGGTGTAGCGGCCAAGTGTCCCGAGCCTGCCGCGGACGCGCTGATCGCTGGTGGGTTGACAATCACCCGGATCCTCGCAGGATATCTATTGTATATCCCGCAAGCCGTAACGGAGTTAGACGCCGATTGGAGGCAGCAAGCATGGGTGCACGATCACATGTCGCCAGGTGGGGCAGCAGTCTGGCTGTTCGCATTCCCAAGCCGATCGCAGAGCAATGGGGTGTACGTGAAGGATCCAGAATCGAGTTGGTTTCCCGCGGAGAGCAGCTTGTGATGCGCCGAAAAGCCTATGACCTGGAGGAGATGGTGGCCCGAATCACGCCTGACACACTCCACGCCGAGATAGACACCGGTTCTCCTCAAGGGAGGGAGGAGTGGTAACAGGTCGACACGTGCCGGATGCTGGCGAGATCATGTGGCTTGCCTTCACACGGCAAGCTGGACATGAACAGGCCGGGCGCCGTCCCGGGCTGGTTCTTAGCCCTCGCATCTATAACCAGAAGAGCGGCTTGGCCCTCTTCTGTCCGATAACCTCGAACAGAAAAGGGTATCCATTCGAGGTGGGCCTACCGGCCAACGCCGAAGTCACCGGGGTGGTTCTGACGGACCAGATCAAGAGTCTCGACTGGCGGGCCAGGAATGCGCGATTCGTGTGCAACGCCCCCCCTGCCGTGCTTGGCGAAGTCCTCGACAAGTTGTCGGTCCTCCTCGGCCGGTCCTGAACCGATGATCCGGAGGCCAGGCTTCGTCGTCGCGGCGGCAGCGCTGTCCGCATGTTCCCCATCCCCCGGCTCGCCACCACCCCAGCCCCCCGTCCCCGCCTGCTACGACCGCGCCACCGAACCCCAGACGGCCATCGTCGACAGCCACCTCCACTTTCGTCCATTCGGAGGCCCTCCAGTGCCCTTCGACGAGGTCATGGGGTACCTGCGCGAGACCGGCGTACGCTACGTCAACGTGTACGGCATCGGCCAGATGCTCCCGGTGGGCTCTCCTTGCACCTACTACCTGGACTGCCCCGGCACCCCGGTCCTGCCGACGCTGAAGAACGACTTCGCCAACGCGACCAGCGTGCTTGTCAGCCCGCCGGAGGGCATCCACGTGACCCTCGCCATGACCTTCCCGGACCTGGCTCGGCCCGAGTCGGTCGTGGCCGGGATCGAGATCCTCGACCGTGAGTTCCCGGGGATGTTCCGCTGGATGGGCGAGGTGAACCTGGTCAAGCAGGCGCAATTCGGGAACCTGCACGAACCGGTGCCGGTCGAGGCGATCGCCCGGTGGGCGCCCTTCATGGAAATCCTTCGCCGGCGCGCAATCCCGATCGCCATTCATTCCGATCTCGGCAACGACGAGGACCCCACCCTCTACCTCCCCCTCATGCGGGAAGTCCTCGACCGCTACCCCGACAACCGCATCGTGTGGATGCACATGGGGCTGTCCCTGGAACTGACTACGCTGCCCGCGGCCGACCACATTGCGCTGATGTCGTCGATGCTGGACCGCCATCCGAACCTGATGCTCGACATCACCTGGCGGATCATAGACGACAACTACTTTTCGCGCGCCGACTACCAGCCGCTGTACGTCGCGTTCCTGAACGAGTACTCGGACCGAATCCTGCCGGGGACGGACTTCCTGGCGTCGTCGAACAAGGATTTCGAGGTCTACAAGGGCGAGCTGGAGGTTACGAGCAGGATATTGCAGTTCGTGGATGACGAGGCGTTCCGCAACATCGCGCTGGGGGAGAACTACTTCCGGTTGTTGGGGCTGGAGGAGGAGGCGCCGGCGGTGTGTGCGGGCGGGGCGCCTCCTACCTCGTAGTCACGTCTATCACACCGGCTGCGCCACAAGCTCGGCCTCTCCGGCGGGTACGCTGAGGATGAGAAACCGGCCCTGGTTGTTCGAGATGGCCCCGAGCCCGGTGCCATCGAGGGACACCTGGACGTTTGGGAGCGGTTCACCTGTCTCACCGCTGACGAGTGTGCCGGTGACCGACCCCGTTTGGGCCGAAAGGGGGCCGGCAAACAGGGCGAAGGCCAGCGCCATCGCCCCCGATCGGCCAATTGCAGCCCGTATGCCGCTCTTCGGAACTGTCTGGGGTCCTGGAACGAACGAATGAGTCGACATCAGTCCTCCTTCGCGGATGGGGGCGGCAATGGCATCTCGATGGCAGAGGTTGGCCATCGCGGGACGCAGGAATCACGGCGGCAGACCGGGGCACCATGGTGACGTGCGTTCTGGCGCCCTGCCAGAGGGTGTGCTCCGTAAGAAACGAGCATCATCCGACTCCTCTGGAGGTGAGCCCCCTCCGCCTCGCCGCTACACCACCCCGTTCGGGTTCATCTCCACATCGAGCAAACTATGGCGGGCACCCAATCCGCCGCAAACGTTTCCGGTGTCGACCGTTGGCGGGATGACGGCACAATGTCAATTCATCATTACATTTTGTAATGTTGACATGACATTCTGTGAATTGTGGGACCGGTCGTGCCGTCCCGGCGCCCGGTTACGAAACCGGTCGCGTGTCCGGCCAGTCGCCGCGCCGCACGACCACCCTCCCGTCGCTGACCACCATCAGCACGTCCTGCACCACGCCGATGTCTTCGAGCGGGTTGCGCTCGAGCACGATCAGGTCGGCTTCGAGCCCGGGCGCGATGGCGCCGATCCGGCCCTCGAGCCCGAAGAGTTCGGCGGCGGTGGTGGTCGCGGCCCGGAGCGCCTCGAGCGGGGTCATGCCGATTCCGACCAGCTCGATCAGCTCGTGGGCCAGTGTCGTGGTGCTCTCGGGGCCGTAGCCGGTGTCGGTTGCGGCCACGATCTTCACGCCGAGTTCGTGCGCGTTTCGGGCCATCTCGCGCACGCGTGGCAGCATGTGGCGGCCACGGACGTTGAGGACGGCGTTGTCGTAGTCGCCGCCCGGGATCGTGAGATCACTGACGATCGCGATGGTCGGCACGACGAACGCGCCCTTCTCGGCCATCAGCGTCAGCGTCTCGCGGCTCATGTAGGTGCCGTGCTCAATACTGCGCACCCCCGCCTCGATCGCGTCCCTGGCGCCGCCGTCGCCGTGTGCGTGGGCGGCAACCGGAATCCCCGCGGCACTCGCCTCCTCCACGATCGCCCGCAGCTCGGCCACCGAGTAGAACTGCTTGCGCGGGTCGGTTTCGGGCAGGCCGGCACGCTCGGTGGCGTTCGTCTTCACAAAATCGACCCCGCGCGAGACGATCGCCGCGGTCATGGCGCGCACCGCCTCCTCGCCGCGCACCTCGCTGCCGTACATCCGCCCCAGCTCGGGGTGGTCCTGGAAGAAGCCTTCGGCCGCGGGCGGGCGCACGTGGTATCCGGCGGCAAGGTACTGCGGCGCCTCGAGGTAGCCGGCGGCCTGGAGATCCCGCATCCCGATGTCGACGTAGTGCGAGGTGCCCATGCTGCGCATGGTGGTGACGCCGGTGTGGAGGGCGCGGCGCGCGTCGGCCGCCGTTGAGACGTGGACGTGACCGTCGAGGAGGCCGGGAGCGAGATACCGGCCCATGAGGTCGATGGTGGCGGCGCCTTCCGGGGTGTCCAGGATGTCCACCACGCCAGTCTCGCCTGTAACGATCGCGGCGATTCGCCCGTCCTCGACGATCACCACGGCAGAATCCGAGACCGTTCCGTCGTTCACGTCCACGACCCGTGCGTTGGTGATGACGAGGTCCTGGGCGGCGATGGGCGCGGTCGCGACCGTAAGGAGGATGACAGTTACGGCAGTTTTCATGGGGTCGTTCCCTTCAGCATCCGGTCGAAGAATTCCTCGGCGCGCGTGTACATGTCGATTCGGGCCGCCGGCCTGAGCCCGTGTGTCTCACCCGGGTAGCTGCGGCTCTCGAAAACCTTGCCGTGGCGCTCCAGCTCGGCCACGGCGATCTCGAACTGGCGGTACGGCGCGCGCACGTCCAGCTCACCGTGCATGATCAGCAGCGGCGTGTCGATATTCCCGATGCGCGCGAGCGTGTTGCTGACGGCGTAGATGTCGGGCTGCTCCTCGGGCGAACCCGAATGGCCCGTCCTGATGAAGATGCGGCCGATCCGGTCCGCATTCGTGTACGCGTCGCCGAAGTCGTAGATCCCCGCCATCGGCACCGCCGCGTCGAAGACGCCCGGCACCCGCGCGATCGCCGCCATGCTCGTGATGCCGCCGTAGCTGTAGCCGTAGATGCCCACCTTGCCGTTCACGTAATCCTGCGTGCGCAGAAACACCCCGGCCGCCGCCGCGTCGCGCGCCTGTCCGTTGGCCCAGTCGTTGATGCCGAGGTCCTGGAACTCGCGGCCGAAGCCGGAGCCGCCGCGGTAGTTCACCGCCAGCACCACGTACCCCTTCGAAGCCAGGTACTGCTCGAAGAGGTTCTCGCCCTGCAGGTACGAGTTGGTGCCGCCGCCGTGCACCTGCACCAGGGCCGGGTGGCGGTCGCCGGCCACGTGGTCCGGCGGCATGTACAGGAAACCCTGGATGTAGAGGCCGTCGTGGCTCCGGAAGGAGATTTCGATCGGGTCGACCACGGTGTTCCATGTCGCCGCGAAGTTGGTGAGGCGTTGGAGTGGGCCTCCGGCAGAGGGGATGAGGTCGACGTCGGACCCGCGGGTCGGTGTGGCGCGAGTGAAGGCGAAGACATCTGCCCCGGCAGAGGATGAAATGGAGCCGAGCGACCCGCCCATGTTGGTCACGCGGGTGGCAACCCCGCCCGCGACCGGCACCGCCCACAGGTCGAAGTCGCCGCGCTCGTGGTAGGGGAAATGGATCCGCTCCCCGTCCCCTGACCAGAAGATGCGCATGCGGTGCAGCCAGTCCGTGGCGTGAATCTGCATGTCCACGGTGCGCTCGGTGCCGGCCGCCGGGTCGAGGACGAAGATGTCGGCGAGGTCCTCGTACCAGTAGCCGTCCTTGTGGGTGCCGAGCAGGGCGATCTTCGTGCCGTCGGGCGACCACACGGGCTCGGTCGAAGCCATCAGTGTGCGCGAGACCTGGCGGGTGTCCATGGTCTCGATGTCGACCACCCAGATGTCGTCGTGCCAGTAGTCGGCAGCGTTCGACACGTATGCGATCCGGCGGCTGTCCGGCGCCCATGCGGGCGACCAGCGGAAGTCGTCGGGCGCGAAGGCGTCGAAGGTGACCTGGCGGGGATCGCCGGTGCCGTCGGCGGGCACCACCCAGATGTCCTGGTAGCCGGAACGGCCCGAGTAGAAGGCGACCAGGCTGCCGTCAGGCGAGACGCGCGGCGCGCGCTCGTTGTCGTCGTCGTTGGTGAGGCGGGCCGGTTCGCTGCTGCCGACCGCGACGGTCCAGAGGTCGCCGCCGCGCCGGAACACGATGCCGTTGCTGGACGGGAACCAGAACGGGGAGTTGCCCTCGACCCAGAGTGTGCCGGTGGTGGGCTCGCCGGGCGCGGCCGCTTCCACGGCTTCGGTCTCCCAGCCTGTCGGCACCAGGTAGATCCCCGACCCTTGCGGCCCCGTGGCCGACACCGCGACGTGCCTCCCGTCCGGGCTGATCTCGCTGCCGCCGGCGCGGCCGCGGGGACCGAAGATGTTCTCGAGGGTGAGATCGAGGGGCTGGGTGGATCGGCCCGGCCGGGTGCCTTGATCCGGAGCGCACGCGAAGATCGCGCAACACACCAGCAAGATGGCTGCTGTTCCAGACTTGTTCATCACCGGCTCTCCCACGGGTTGAGGACCGCGATGTCGATTCCCTCGAAATCGCGGGTATTCCTTGTCACGACCGTCCCACCACGTGACCCGGCGATCGCGGCGATCTGACAGTCGGTATGCGAGATGGGCCGTCCCCCAGCTCGTCGAGCAGCCGCAATCTCGGCGTATTTTCGTGCGGCCGGACTGTCAAACGGCAGGACGCGGTTGGCGAAGTCCTCGCGCAAGACCCCCTCAATCGCTATGGCCAGCGCGTCGTGGCGTGCGCCCACGGGCAGAATTCCAACGCCAAAGCGCAACTCCGCTTCACCAACCGACGTGAAGAAAAGGTGACTCGCAGGGCGGTCCGCCACCCACTCTTCGACAACCGGACTCGGGAACGGGCGCATTAGCTCGGAAACCACGTTGGTATCGAGAACGAACATTGGTGCGAAGTGCTCAATCGAATCCGGGCGGGTCGCGCATCGGCTCCCGAGCCGGGAGCTCCAACTCCACCCCACCAAGGGGCGCGAATCGGGTCCGAATGGCGTGCGCCAGGTTTTGGGGGCCGGTGCGGCGCTCCACCGCCTCGCGCAGGATGATCCGAGCCTCTTCCTCCATCGAGTGACCGTTCGCGGCCGCACGCACGCGCAGCCGCGTCTTCACTGCGTCGTCGAGGTTGCGGATTGTGATGCTGGCCATCGCCGGCCTCCTTTGGGTGCCCTGTGTGCTACCCTGAGACCTCCGAGGGTACGGAAGATAGTATGATTGCAATGCAATCACGTCAAGTATTGCCGCCACCCTTCCCGAGGCCTGGTTGGCCACCTCGCGGTGTCTGGCTTGATCGGCCGGCTGGCCCTGCGTAGAGTTGCTGTCGGTGCCGGCCTCGCGAGGCCGGTGTGTGAGTCTGCGGGGAAAGGCGGAACGGACCATGACCCACCTGATCGGCCCAGGACGATCGCAGGGGGGCATGCATGCGTCGGTGGGAATCGCCATCGCGCTGTCGTTGCTGGTCGCCACCACCGTCGAAGGCACACACACACACGCCGAAGCCGATATGTCGGCCATGTGCTCTGTCTGCGAGATCGGTCACCAGGGGGTGCCTACATCCGCCGGAGGCCCACCGGTCGTCGTCGGGGCGGGAGTGCTGCAAGCTCCCACACTTCCCGGACACCAGCTGTTTGCCGGAATCGTCCATCTCTCCCCTCATCGCAGCCGCGCACCGCCGCTTCCCGTCTCTCTGTAGCGATGAGCCCCTCTGCCGACCCGGGCGTCGGTGGAAGACCTGTCCATGGTTGCGCCGGTGACGGCGTACCCAACGCGAGAGATGGAAAACACATGCAGAACGGCGAATCGCGGGCGGGGCACGCACCCCTTCTCGAAGCCCGCGGACTCAGCAAGAACTACGGTGCCACCCGAGCCCTCGACTCCCTCGACCTGGCCATAGCGCCAGGAGAGGTCTACTGCCTCCTCGGCCCCAACGGCGCGGGGAAGACCACTACAATCAACCTCTTCCTCGGGTTCGTGTCACCCTCGGGGGGCAAGGCCCTCGTCTCCGGCCTGGACGTGGCCACCCACGACCGCGAGACGAAGCAGCGGCTCGCCTATATCCCCGAGCAGGTGATGCTGTACCGCAATCTCAGCGGACTCGAGAACCTGGAGTACTTCGCCGCATTGGGCGGCAAGGGAGTGCTGGGTAGGGAACGGCTCACCGACATCCTGGTCGAAGCGGGCCTGGAGCGCGACGCGGTCGACCGCCGAGTATCCGAGTACTCCAAGGGCATGCGGCAAAAGGTCGGCATCGCGATCGCCATCGCCAAGGAAGCCGGCGTCCTCCTGCTCGACGAGCCGACATCCGGGCTCGACCCCAAGGCCGCGAACGAGTTCTCGGCGCTGGTCGAGCGGCTCAGGAACCGCGGCGTCGCGGTGCTCATGGCGACCCACGACCTGTTTCGGGCGAAGGAGACCGGCACGCGTGTGGGCATCATGCGATACGGTCGCCTGGTCACGGAGTTGAGCACGGACGAGATCGGTCACGCCGATCTCGAGCGCATCTATCTCGAACACATGCATGATTAGCCCGTGGACAGAATCCCCCCGGCATTCGAGCGGCGATGCATCCGCGCTGGATGCTTCGCTTCACCTGTTCGCGATGTAAAGACAACGTTACAATATGTCATGTATAGTATACATTCGGCGACTTCATGGCGGCGCTCTGCGTCGCTCCTCGGGCGAATAGCTCTGCTATTCCCCTCTCGTCGCTCCTTGCCAGCCCGGCGCCTCACCGCTCTCGGTGCTCGGGCGGCTCTATCCACGGACTAATAGGAGACATCCATGATCAGGCATATCGTCCGCAAGGAGTTCACCGACGTGCTGCGGGACGGCCGCTTCCGCTGGTGCTCGATCCTGGTGGGAGCGCTGCTGCTGGTCTCGCTGGGGCACGGGTGGGTCCAGGCGCGCAGTGCGCATGAGGAGCGCGCGGCCGCGCAGGCCACCGCCCGGGAGCACTGGGAGACGCAGGGTGAAAAGAATCCCCATTCGGCGGCGCACTACGGGATATACGCGTTCAAGCCCCGCCTGGCGCTGTCCTTTGTCGACGAAGGCGTGGACCCGTACACCGGTACGTCGGTGTGGCTCGAGGCCCACCGGCAGAACGACTTCCTTCTGCGTCCGGCGCAGGACGCGACGGCTGCACAGCGCATCGGGGCGCTAACGGCGGCGCAGGTACTTCAGCACCTTGTGCCCTTGCTCATCATCCTGCTGACCTTCGGCGCACTGGCCGGTGAGCGGGAACGCGGCACGCTGCGCCAGCTGCTGGCCTCCGGGATCGGCCGGCGCGATCTGGCCGTGGGCAAGGCACTGGGCGTGGCGGGCGCACTGGGGTTGCTGCTGGTGCCGGCTGCCGTGGTGGGGGCGGCAGCGCTGGTCGTGGCGAGTCCCGGTCCGGCGGCATCGCCGCTGGCTCGGGGCACCGTCCTGGCCGGCGTCTATCTGGCGTATTTCACCGCCTTCCTGGCGCTGTCACTCGCCGTATCCGCATGGGCGCGCTCGGCGCGCACTGCCCTGGTCGTCCTGCTTGCCGTGTGGGTGGTGAACGGGCTCGTGGCGCCTCGCGTCGCGGTGGATCTGTCGAAATGGCTCCACCCGACGCCCTCCGCGTTGGAGTTCGCCCGTACCGTGGAGCAGGAGATGGCCAGCGGCGCAGGGGACATCTCCCCTCCGGACCGGGACGCGTCGACCCGGCGTCTGCTCGCCGAATACGGAGTGGCGCGGGTCGAGGACCTGCCCATCAACGCAGTGGGCGTCTACCTGCAGGAGAGCGAAGAATTCGGCAACCGGATCTTCGACCGCAACTACGGTGCGCTGTGGGACACCTTCGAGCGCCAGAGCGTCGTGCACGAGACGGTTGCGCTGGCGGCGCCCCTGCTCGCGGTGCGCACGCTCTCGATGGGACTGGCCGGTACGGATGTCGAGCAGCACCGGCACTTCGCTGTCGCCGCCGAGACGTACCGCCGGGACCTGATGCGGCGGATGAATGGCGACATGACCGAGAACTCGCTGACCGGGGACTTCACCTACACGGTCGGGGCCGAGGTGTGGGAAGCGGTTCCCCCGTTGCAGTACGCGGCCCCGACGCTGGGCTGGGTGCTGGGCAACCGGGTCCTTTCACTCCTTGTCCTTGGAGCGTGGCTCGTCGGAGCGATCATTGCCGCCGCAGTGCGGGTACGGCGCGCGGAGGTGGCGTAGATGACCGCGCGAACCGTCTTGCGGAACGAGTGGCGGCTGCTCATGGCCGATCGGGCGCTCCGGATCGCGCTGGGGCTCTTCGCCGTCCTCCTCGTCTACGCGCTGGCAAACGGCATGGTATGGTTGCGGTTTCAGGAGCGCACCGTAGAGGCCGTGGAGAGCGGGAACGCCGAGCGCACCAGCGCCTTCGAACAGGAACTGACCGCCATTGCGAACGGCGGCGAACCATCTTCTCCCTTTGCCGATCCGCGCTCACCGCTCGTGCTGGGTGGGCCGAGCGGCAGCCAAACCGCTGCGCTGGCGCCGGGTCCTCTGACGGCTCTGGCGGTCGGGCAAAGCGATCTCCTGCCGTACTACTACGACGTCAACATCTACACCAACGAGTCGTCGTTTCAGCAGAACGGCGAGGTCGAGAACCCCCTCAACCTGATGGTCGGGCGCTTCGACCTGGCCTTTGTCGTGATCTACCTGCTGCCGCTGCTCGTTCTGGCCTTGAGCTTCAACGTGCTTTCGGAGGAGCGTGAGCAGGGGACGCTGGCGCTGACGCTTTCGCAGCCCGTGTCGGCCCGCAATGTCGTGACGTCGAAGCTCGCATTCCGGGCGCTTCTGGTTGTGGGAATGGTGCTGGCGGTCTCGTTGCTCGGCACTCTGGCCACGGGGGGATTTGGCTCGCCCGACCGGGTGCTTCTCTGGTGTGTCACGATCGTTGCCTACTCGCTCTTCTGGTTCGTGCTTGCGGCCTGGGTGAACACGCTGCGGCGGTCCTCGGCCTGGAACGCCACGGTTCTGGTCGGTGCGTGGCTGGTGCTCGTGGTGGTGGCACCGGCGGCGATCAACATCGCGGCGGGCCTGCTGCACCCGCTGCCGTCGCGCGTCGAGATGATCACCGCCCAGCGCGAGGCCTCGAACGAGGCCGTGAACCAGCGCAGCGAGCTCCTGGCGCGGTACCTGGAGGACCATCCCGAGATGGCCCAGGGTGTAGTGGCCGACGAGCCCGGGCTGGGCGCGCTCGCGTGGGCCGCCACGGACGCCGTGAATCGCCGCCTGGAGGAAGTGACGTCCGAGCACGATGCGCAGCGTGCCGAACAGATCGTCCTGGTCCGCCGCTATCGATTCCTGTCGCCGGCGCTCCTGGCCCAGGAAGTCCTCATCGACGCCGCAGGGACCGGCGACGCGCGCTTCGCTCACTTTCAGTCGCAGGTGCGGACATTTGCGGAGCAGTGGCAGGAGTTCTTCGTGCCCGCAATCCTCGCGGACGAGCAGATGAGCGCCAGCGTACTCCCCGAAGTGCCGAGGTTTCGCCACATGGACGAGGAGTCCGCCGAAATCGGGCGCCGTGCGATCGTTCCGCTCGTGGTGCTGGGCGGACTGGTGCTGGTGGTGGGCACGGGCGCCGGGGTCGGGCTCGGAAGGGTGCGAGGGGCGGACTAGTGGCCGGGACCGGACACTAGCGTGGGATTCCACAACACGCTGCTCGTCGCGCGGAGGCAGATGGGTGCGATGCGAGAGGATCGGTACATCCTGTTGCTGCTGGGGCTCGTCGTGGCTCTCGGCGCCGTCTCCGTGCTCGGGGCCCGGCATCACACCGCGAGTGAGACGGAACAGCGTGCCCGCTATCAGGCGATGGTCGATCGCCAGTGGGCGGAGCAGCCGGACCGTCATCCGCACCGGGTGATCCACTACGGCTTCCTGGTCTTCCGCGAAGAGGCGCCCCTGGCGTTCTTCGACCCGGGGGTCGGTGCCTACGCGGGAACGTCCCTCTTTCTGGAGGGGCACCGGCAGAATACCGCCAGCTTCGGGGACGCCCGGCACGCGACGGCGATGTTGCGTTTCGGGCGTCTCACGCCGGCCACCGTGCTGGGGCTTCTCCTGCCGCTGTTCGTGGTGGCGGCGGGTTTCGCGTCGGTGAGCGGCGAGAGGGAGCGGGGCACGCTTCGGCTGCTCCTGGCCCAGGGCGCGACTCCCGCGCAGATCATGGCGGGCAAGGCGCTGGGCGTCGGGGCGGTAGCCGTAGCTGCGGCGCTTCCGATCGGCTTGATGACGGCCGGATTCGTCGCCGTCGGAGGCTCGGACCAACCCTCGATCGCACGGATGCTGGCGCTCGCTGCAACCTACGCAGCGTATCTTGCAGGATGGGTGCTGCTGACCGTGTGGGTCTCGTCACGCAGGGCCTCTTCGCGGGCCGCGCTCGCCCAGCTGGTGGCGACATGGGTCGCGCTTTGCGTTGCCGCCCCGCGCCTCGGTGCTTCCCTCGCGGCCGCACTCCATCCCATTCCGTCGCGGGCGCAGTTCATCGCCCAGGTGGAGAACGCGCAGAGGCAGGTGGGAGACAGCCACAACCCGGACGATCCCTTCTTCCGCGCCCTGCGCGACGAATACCTGGCGCGCTACCAGGTGGCGACGGTCGAAGAGCTTCCGATCAACTGGGGCGGAGTGGTGAGCCGCGAGGGAGAGGAGGTCACCAGCCGGATCCACGAGGAGCACCAGCAGGAACTGGCCACCGCGTATCGCAGGCAGGACCAGGTCATGGCGTGGCTCGGGCTGCTGTCCCCCTACCTGGCGGCACGGGACCTGTCAATGGCGGCGGCGGGCACCGGGCCGGAGGCGGTCGAGGCGTTCCGCGCCCAGGCCGAAGCCCACCGCTATGAGATCATTCAGCGCCTCAACGACCTGCACATCCACGAGATCAAATACGAGAACGACCGTGCTCAGCGCATTGCCCGCCAGGAATGGACCCGGTTCCCGTTCTTCGAACCGAGTCTCCCTTCGCTCCGGCTGGCTCTGGCCAGCCGTCCCCAGTCGCTGGCGGCACTTGGGTTGTGGGTCGTCCTTCCCCTCGCGGGCCTCGGGCTGGGGCGAAAGCGGCTGCCGCGCGTAGGTGTGGACGGGTCCGGATCCTGAGCGCCGACACGATGAGGTTCGCAGGCGCGATCGCGTGGATGCGACTGATCCGGCTCGAAATCGCCCGGATAATCCGCGCCGGCGGTGTCAGGGTCGCGGTGCTGCTGCTGTTGGGGCTTGGAGTATATGCGGGCTGGCAGGGGAACCGGAGGATTCAGGCGGCCGACGCCGCCACTGCAGCAGCCGACACCGCCTACCGGGATCAGCTCGCCTACCTCGCGTCCATCTACCCCCCGACGACGGAAGCGGGCGAGTTGCTGTACTACCTGGCCTTTCCGGCACCACAGCCGCCGTCACCGCTGTCGGCACTTGCGAGCGGCAGGGCGGAGGTCGAGACGGCAAGCCTGCGGATACGCCTGCTGGCGCTCGAGGGACAACTGTACGAACACGAGACCCTGAATCCGCGTCTAGCGGCCGCAGGGCATCTCGATCTGGGCTTTGTCCTCATCGCCCTGCTTCCGCTCTTCGTCATCGCCATCACCTACGACATCGTTTCGGGTGAACGCGAGCGTGGCACTTGGCAGATGGCCCGGCTCTTCGCCCGACCGCGGCGGCTGGTTGCCGCAAAGGTCGGCGCACGCATGATTCTCGTAGCGGGCCTGGTCATGTCGCTGGGTCTGATCGGGATGCTCCTTGCAGGAATCGACGCCGATGGCAGTGCGGGCTGGGCCGCCGCACTGATCGCCCTGCACACGCTCTTCTGGTTCGCGCTCTGCCTGGGTGTCGCCGGCGGGCACCGCTCCTCGACCACCAACGCGATGATCCTGGTGGGTGTATGGGTGGCGTTCACGTTCCTGGCTCCGGCGGTCCTGAGCCTGACGAACGCGGTCCTGCACCCCGTTCCCGAAGCCCTGGAGCTGACCGTGCGCCAGCGCCAGGGCTATCACGAAGCGTGGGATCTTCCCAAGGCGGCGACGATGGACGGCTTCTTCGAAGACTACCCCCAGTGGAGCGACCAGACAGTCCCGGAAGATGAATTCACGTGGGCCTGGTACTACGCGATGAACCACCGTGGCGACCGGGCCGCCCGCGATGCATCACGCGCCTACCGCGACATCCTGACGCGGCGGGACGAGTGGGCCCGCCGCTGGTCGCTGCTGGTTCCGCCGCTTGCAGCCCAGATCGCGCTCGACCGGCTCTCGCACACCGACTTGGCCACGCAGCTTGCCTACCAGGAAGCCGTCCGCCGGCACCACGAACGTCTCAAGGCCCATTTCCTGCCGCTTCTGTTCGCGGCAGTCCCGATCGCGGAAGTGGACTGGGAGCAGGTACCCGCCTTCGAGCCGGCGACTTCCGTGGGTGCGGCATCGCAAGCCGGACTGCCGGCCGCGGCCGCTCTTATCCTGATCTCCTTCTGCGCGCTGTTGCCCGCAGTCAGGCCACGACCTTCCCGGGATTCATGATCCCCTGCGGATCGAGCGCCGCCTTCACCGCCCGCATCGCCGCCACACCCGCCGAGCCGAACTCAGACTCCAGGTAGCCGATCTTCCCCAGGCCGATCCCGTGCTCGCCGGTGCACGTGCCTTCCATGGCGATCGCGCGCCGCACGATGCGCTCGTTGATCGCTTCGGCCTCGGCCAGCTCCGCCTCGGAATCGGGATCGATGATGAAGACCGCGTGGAAGTTCCCGTCGCCCACGTGACCCACGACACCCCAGGGCATTGAAGCCGTCTTCAGATCCTCTTCGCTCTCCACAATGCAGCGGGCCAGGCGCGAGACGGGTACGCAGACATCGGTCGTCAGGCCGTGACAGCCGGGGCGCAGTCCCAGCAGCGCCGGGTAGGCGTCGTGGCGCGCCTTCCACAACCGTGCCCGCTCGTTCTGCTGGCGGGCGTATTCGAACGCGGTCCCGCCGAGGCCGCGGCTGATCTCCTCGATCAGGGCACCCTGCGCCCGCACCTCGTCCTCCGAACCGTGGAACTCGAAAAACACGGTCGGCGCCTCGGCATAGGCATATCCCGAATAGCCGTTGACGGCCCGCATGGCTGTTGCGTCGAGCAGTTCCGCGCGCGCGACCGGAATCCCCATCTGCACGGCTTCCACCACCGAGCACACGGCCTCCTCCATGCCCGGGTAGGCGCACACGGCGGCGGCCATCGCCTCGGGCACCGGGTGCAGGCGCAGCGTGAGTTCGGTGATCACCGCCAAAGTCCCTTCCGACCCGACCAGCAGATTGGTGA
Source organism: Gemmatimonadota bacterium (assembly GCA_022826565.1). GTDB lineage: Bacteria > Gemmatimonadota > Gemmatimonadetes > Longimicrobiales > Gaopeijiaceae > Bin94. The sequence continues at coordinate 235,898 of JAJDUP010000012.1, forward strand.
GATCGTACCCGGCCGACGACTTCCGCGCCCGGCCCCCGGTCCGCACCACCTCGCCGCTCGCCAGCACGGCGGTGAGCGAGACCACGTTGTCGCGCATAGTGCCGTACCGCACGGTGGTCGTCCCCGACGCGCCCGTGGCCGCCATCCCGCCCAGCGTCGCGTCGGCCCCCGGATCGACCGGGAAGAACAGCCCCGTGCCGCGAAGCTCCCGGTCCAACTGCATCCGCGTCACCCCGGCCTCGACCGTCGCATCCAGGTCGTCGGGACGGACGGCCAGCACCCGGTTCATCCCGCCCATGTCAATGGAAATCCCGCCGCACACCGCCTGCACGTGCCCCTCGATCGAGGTGCCGGCCCCGAAGGGGATCACCGGCACCCCGTGCCGCGCGCACGCCCGTACAGCGAACGCGGCCTCGTCGGTCGACTCCGCGAAGACCACCCCGTCGGGCGGAATCACGGGATGGTGCGAGTCGTCCTTGCCGTGATGCTCGCGAACGGCGGCCGCAGTGGAATAGCGATCGCCGAAGCGGCCGCGGAGTTCGTCGTGGAGGGCGGTGTCGGCGGCGGTGGTCAGTTCCGCTTCGGCCATATGCCGCTTCCCGTCAGGCCGCGATTCGCGGAGAATCCGGTGAAGATCGGGTCCGCGAGGAGTGGCTCGGCCAGGAGCGGAGTGGTCACACCGAAGGGCCGGACGAGCACCGTGTCGAGAATCGGGCCGGCCGGCTGCATGAACATCCGCTCCCTGCAGTTGCCCACCCTGCGGAATCCGGTGTAGGACGAGAAGCCGAGTCCTCCGCTCAGGACCGCGCCGAACCTGACGGCATCCCCGTCGGAGCTGGTGAGGGCCGTGATCAGGAAGGCCCCGGCGCCGACGGCATCCAGAATGGGCAGCACCCTTTCGATGCTGCACGACCCTTCGGGCACTGGCTCATTGGCGGGGATGAAATCCGGCGGACCGTCCACAAAGGCCAGTGAGCAGCCTGACAGGAAAAGCATGGAGCCGACCAGCAACTGTCTCGCAAACATGAATGACCTCTTTCCCGGGATGGATCGTGGGGAAAACCTAGTCTGCATACGGGAAAAGCAGCAAGAATCTTGTGTGTACGGGTTTTATTCGGTATCATGTCCGGCCCATGACCAATGTGCCGAAGCCCAGACGAGACGCCGCGGAGGCGCTCCGCCGCGCGATCCGCGAAATCGAGGAAGCCGGATCGCCGGCCGAGCCGCGTTTGCCGCTGGGTGTTTCCAGGATCGACCGGGCCCTCCCGGGTGGTGGGCTGCGCCTGGGCTGCATCCACGAAGTGACGGGGGACGAAGCCGCCACCGGATTCTGCGCGGCGCTGTTGGCGCGGGCCCTGGCCGGGGGGGATGGGGAGGCGCGCGGCGGGGGCCGGCACGGCGCGCTTCTCTGGCTCGCCCGCGACGACGACCTGTACGCGCCCGGGCTGGTCCGGTTCGGGATCGAAGCCGGGCAGCTGCTGGTGGTTTCGGGGCTGCGCCGACAGGAGGACATGCTCTGGGCCATGGAGGAAGCGCTCCGCTGCCGGGCCGTGAGGGGGGTGGTGGCCGAGATGGGAGGGGCGGGAAGGGTGGGCAGAGCGGGAAGGGTGGGTGAGGCGGGAGGGGTGGCCGGGGCCGGCGGGATCGGCCTGGTGGCGGGGCGGCGTCTGATGCTGGCCGCCGAGGCGACCGGGGTGCTGGGGTTGGTGCTGTCGCGCCGGGATGGGGGGCGGGGGGGGGTGGGGGTGCGGGCGGCCGTCAGCCGCTGGCGGGTGACGGGCGTCCCGGGCGGGGCGGGGGGGGAAGTCGCCGGTTCGCGAGGCCGGGTGCCCGAGGGCGGGCGGCCGCAGCCGAAGACGGACAGCGGCCGATGGCGCGTCGAGTTGCGGCACTGCCGCGGCGGACGCCCGGCGGAATGGATCGTGGACTGGGGAGACGGCGGGTGGAAGGTCCTGCCGCGGCGCACCGAAGCCCCGAGGCCCCGGATGCGGCAAGCTGGCTGAATCGGTGCCAACGCCAGGCCGCCGCCGGCCGGAATGACGCCTGCGCGATCCAGCCCTTGCGCGCCACGGTCCGCGGCGGACATCCTCGTCACACCTGCCCCCGTAGTACCGGAGAGTCCCGAAGACCATGCCACATCAGCCGGCCACCGTCGACCAGTCGGACCGCATCGTCCCCATCAACCTCCGCCAGAGCGGCCGAACTCCGGTGGAACTGCTCATCTCCACCCGCGTCCGGAAATCCCCCTACTGGCACCTCTCCCACGAGGCGGGCTGCTGGCGCGCGACGACCTACAACCGCATCTACCATCCGCGGGGCTATGTGCGGCCCGAGGACGGCGGGGCCGCGGCCGAGCACGAGGCGCTGACGCGGCACGTCACCCTCTGGAACGTCGCCGTCGAGCGCCAGATCCGCGTGCGCGGGCCGGACGCCGAGCGCTTCACCGACTACGTCATCACCCGCGACGCCACCCGCATCGAGCCGATGCACGGGAAGTACGTCATCCTCTGCAACGAGCGGGGCGGCATCCTCAACGACCCGGTACTGCTGCGCCTGTCGACCGGCGAGTTCTGGTTCTCGCTGGCGGACTCCGACCTGCTCTTCTGGCTCCAGGGCGTCAACGTCGGACTGCGGATGGATGTCGAGATCGACGAGATCGACGTGTGTCCCCTCCAGATCCAGGGGCCGAAGTCGCTGGCGCTCATGGCCGACCTCGTGGGCGACGCGATCCACGGCATCCCCTACTACGGGCTCCTGGAAGCCGACATCGCGGGCTGCTCGGTGCTGGTGTCGCAGTCGGGCTTTTCGGGCGAGAAGGGCTACGAGATCTATCTGCGCGACGCCACCCTGCACGCCGAGAGGCTGTGGGCCGCGATCCTCGAGGCCGGCGAGGCGCACCAGCTCATGGTGATCGCGCCGGGCCATCAGCGCCGAATCCAAGCGGGGATCCTTTCGTGGGGACAGGACATGGACCACGAGACCGTGCCCTTCCAGTGCAACCTCGGCTACCAGGTACCCCGCGAGAAGAAGGGGGACTACATCGGCCGGGCCGCGCTCGAGGGGATGCGCGCCGAGATCGAGGCGGGGCGGCCTCCGTTCTCCATGGTGATGGTGGGGATGAAGATGGGCGGCCGGCCGATCGACGACTACGCGCCCGATTTCTGGCTGGTGTCGGGGGCCGATGGCGGCGAGCCGGTCGGGTATCTCACCTCGCCGTGGCATGCGCCGGAGCTGGGCTGCAACATCGCGCTGGGCTACGTGCCGGTGGGGATGTCGGCAGTCGGGACGGAGCTCACGGTCCGGCTGCCGGACGAATACGCGAGCGAGCCGGGCAGGCCCGACCGGGCGCGGGTGTGCGAGATCCCGTTCCGGCCGTCGGCCAACCCGAGCGCGCGCGAAGTGGCGCATGCGCGGGGCGAGGACGCGGTAGTCTGACGCCGGCCGCACCGACTTGCCGCGGGACCGTCTGCAGCCGACGGATCAGCCGCTGGCTCAGGGGGTACGGGTGGAGTCAGCTGCGGGCGTGGGTCGATTCGCCTTCGAACCTCCTTTTGGGGGAGACGAGCGGCTTTCCGGACATCCTCGAGCGGCTCGTGCGGCGGCCCCGCGTGCGCGGGCCCCTCGTTCACGACGCCCGCGTGGCCGCGATCTGCGTCGCGCACGGAATCGATGAACTGTTGTCGCGCGACCGCGATTTCGCCCTGTTTCCGGAGTTGAAGACGCGCAATCCGTTTGCTTGACCCTGGGGGCAAGGTGCGCTATGCGCTCGACGCGGCGGCCGCGCATCGGGCCCACGGTTTCCGCGGGCCCGTCGCTGCTACCCCTTCATCCGGCTGCCGCCGGGGTCGAACATCCCTCTGCCCACCGCCGCCACGGTTACCGGAAAGCACTCGTTCATGTACATGACCTGCAGCCGCTCCCCAACACGCGCGCGCTCCACCGGCAGGTACGCCATGAGCAGGTACCTGCCCACCGAAGGCCCCATCCCGGCCGATGTCACGCGCGACTCCCTTCCCAGCGTGTCCACGATGCGGTCCCCGTCCAGCGTCAGGACCGGCTCATTCCCGCCCGTGGGGAAGCGCGCGACGCCGGACGCGCTCGTGTGGTCGTCCATCACCAGCGTGCAGATCTTCGCCGCAGGCCCCTCGTTACGGGCCTTCACGCATGCGTCCCTGCCGATGAAGTCCGCCCGCTTCACCCGGCGCCACCCCAGCCCGGCCTCGGCCGGCGAGTACTCGGAAGTAAGCTCGGAACCCATCAGCAGGTAGCCCTTCTCCATCCGGCCCGTGGTGCCGTAGACACCGATTCCGACGGGCCGCGCGTCGAACTCCAGGCCCGCGCCCCAGATCGCGTCCCAGAGCGCCAGGCCGTGCTCCGTCCGCGTGTAGATCTCCCAGCCGCTTTCGCCCACGTACGAAATGCGCAGCATCGTGACGGGGATTCCGTCAATCAGGGCACGCCGCGTCGTGCCGTATGGGAAATCCGCCTGACCAAGCCCGCGATCGGTGATCCCGGCGAGCATGGCCTGCGCGCGCGGCCCCCACACCCCGAGGGTGGTGATCGCGGACGACCGGTCCTCGAACTGGACCGAGCCGTCCGGCGGCAGATGCTTGCGGAACCAGAAGGCGTCGCGGGCGCCGTCGAAGACGCCGGTGACGACGCGGAAGCGGTCGCGGGCGAGCCGCTGGATGGTGAGGTCCGCGCGAAAACCGCCGTCCGGCGTCAGGAGAGGCGTGTAGATCGAGCTGCCGACCGGCCGGTCGCACGGGTTGACGGTCATCCTCTCCAGGTACGGCAGCACGCCGGGCCCCGACAGGTCGAAGATCTGGAACGCGCCCAGGTCCACGACGCCGGCCTTCTCGCGCAGGTGCAGGTGTTCCGCGTTGATGATCGGCGACCACCAGCGGCGGTCCCACTCGTGCGGGCGGTCCGGGACGCCGTAGCGGGCCACCAGGTCCTCGTTCGACGCGTACCACTGCGGGCGCTCCCAACCGCGAGCCTCGTAGTACTCGGCCCCGAGCGCCTCGGTGCGGGGGTGGAAGGGCGACCGGTTGACGCCGCGCTCGGACTCCCACTGCTCGCGCGGATGCACGATCCCGTAGGTCTTGCGGAAGTGCTCGCGGCAGCGCGCCCGGATGTGATGCCCCGTGCGTTCGTGGGGCTGGAAGCGCGTCACGTCCGAGCCGTGCGGGTCGAGGAGGCGCGGGTAGCCGTGGGTCATCCACTCGGCGATCAGGCGCGCCGATCCGGGACCCTCGCGCACCCACACCGCCGCCGCCGACCACAGATTGGCCACCTCGGCGGTCTCGCCCAGCACCTGCTGGGTGTCGGGCGTCAGCGAGAGCAGGCCGTTCACCGCGTACTGCATCTCGGTGCCGGCGAGGAGGCCGCCCATGATCTCGCGCGCCCGCTCGAGTTGCGGCGCGAAGTCCGCGGGCGTGAAGGGCAGCTCGGTCGGGGAACGCTCTGCCTCCTCCACCGAGGGAATCTCGTCGGGGTGCATCAGAATGGGACGGTGCGCGTACGAACCCACCTCCATCGCGCCGTCGCTCTGACGCTCGTACATGAACGAGTCCATGTCGCGCACGATGGGGTAGCCGATCTCGCTGCCGGTCCCGAGCAGGATCTCAACCGGGCCGAAGTCGGCCATCTGGTGGACTGCCGGGGTGAGCGGGATCGTGGCGCCGGCCATCGCGGCCACGCGCGGGCTCCAGACTCCGCAGGCGATGACCGCGTGGTCGACTTCGATCGTTCCGCGGCTGGTCCCGACCGCCCGGATGCGGGGGCGCCCGAACAGCGAGGGTTCGACTTCCAGGCCCGTCACCTCGGTCTCGTCCAGAACCGTGAGCACGCCCCGCCCGAGCGCCCGCTCCCGCATGATCGTGCCCGCCCTGACCGAATCGACGACGGACACGCTCGGCGTGTGGAAGCCGCCCAGGATCACGTCCGGGTTGACGAAAGGCACCTTCGCGACGACTTCCGCAGGCGTCAGCAGATCGCTGTCGATGCCCCACACCCGCGCCGAGGTCATCCGCCGCCGCAATTCCTCCATGCGCTCTTCGGTGCGCGCAACTTCGATCCCCCCGCAAGTCGTGTTGACCCCGAGCGCCCTGTACTGGCGCTGGCTCTCGAGGGTCAGCAGCGCGATCTCGCGGCCGTGATCGGTAGGGAAGATGAAGTTGGACGCGTGACCGGTCGATCCGCCGGGGTCGGGCAGCGGGCCCTTGTCGATGAGCACCAGGTCATCCCACCCCAGCCTGGCCAGATGCTCGACCAGGCAATTGCCGACGATGCCGGCCCCGATGACGGCGACTCCGGCCCGTGCAGGCGCGAGCTTTGCTTCACTCATGCATGCAACATTCCAGTGTCCCAGCGCGGATGCATCGGTGCTCGAATAGCCGAGAAATCTCCGGGACAGGACACTGGCCTCCCTATCGCGAAGTCCGCGCCACGAACGCCGCCAGCAGGAGGACGATGATCGGCACCACGACCTGGCCCGTCTGTCCCGCCCGGAAGAGCGTGAAGATCGCGCCGAGCATGACGACGATCATGGCCGCGGCGGCATGGAAGCGCGTCTTCTTCACCAGGAAGCCTACGCCGCCAGCCGTTTCGGCTGCGCCGATCAGGTACTGGAACCAGGCGGGATAGCCCCACGCTCCGAACTGCTCGACCATCATCCCGGCAAGCTTGGTCACGCCCTGGAACAGGAAGAGCAAAGCCAGCACGATCGATACCACGGCCGTCAACTTTCCTGCCTTTTCACTGCCAGCCATTCTTCTCTCCTTGTGAGTTTCGTGAGCTTGTCCGGACAACCTCGACGAAGGTACGGCGTGACGAGGTTCTGGAACACGCCCACTCCCTGGCGTGCACACCCGGCGACAGCCGACATTCGCCCCGTTACCTGCGTTCGCCCGGCATGAAGGATTGATATTCGGTTTATATTCGGTTATCCTTCACAGGCCATGGCCCCTGAACCGAATCCCGCGACCCCACCCGGTGCGCCTGCCCTATCGGAATCGCGTCTCTCCCGGCGCATCCTCGCCGCATGGCTCCCCTGGTGGTCCACCGAGCGACTCGCCCGGCGCCATCCCGGCGCGCGCACCCGCCCCTTCGTCACCGCCGCCGACAGCAGGGGCCGGCAGATCATCGACGCCGCCAACCCCCGCGCCACGCAGGTCGGCCTCACCCCCGGCATGCCCCTCGCCGACGCGCGCGCCATCGTGCCCGAGGTGGTCGTCCGGCCCGCCGACCGCGCCGAAGACGCCCTCGCGCTCAAGCGCCTCGCGCGCTGGGCCGACCGCTTCACCCCGCGCGTCATGCCCGACGGCGTGGACACGATCTTCCTCGACATCGCCGGCTGCACCCGTCTCTTCGGCGGCGAAGAGGCGCTGATCGCCGCGTTGCGCACCGCCCTCGAAGACTTCGGCCTGACCGTACGGCTGGCCCTCGCCGACACTCCCGGCGCGGCCTGGGCGCTGGCGCACTACGCCCCCGACGATCCCGCGGTGGTGCCCTCCGGCAGCGAACCCGACGGCCTGAGGGACGCGCTGGCGCAGCTGCCCGTGGCCGCCCTGCGCCTGAGCGCCGATGTGGCCGAAGCGTTGATTTCCTTCGGTCTGGACAGAATCTGCAAGCTGTCCGCCATCGAGCCCGTCGAACTCATCCGGCGCTTCGGCACGGAACCGGTCCGGCGGCTGCAGCAGGCTCTGGGCCAGGTCGACGAGCCGATCGTCCCCCTGCGCCCCCTGCCCCCGCGCGAGGCCCGCCGCGCCTTTGCCGACCCGATCTCATCGCGGGCGGACATTCACGCCGCGGTTGACGGCCTCCTCGGCGACCTCTGCATGCAGTTGGGCCGTTCCGGCGAGGGAGTGCGGCTGCTGCACCTCGTCTGCCACCGCGTCGACGGCGACCGGCGGACGCTCACCATCGGCACCAGCCGCCCGCTGCGCCGCAGGAAGTCCCTCATGGGCCTCTTCGCCGAAAAGCTCGCCCTGGTCGAACCCGGTTTCGGCATCGACGAGATCGTCCTGGCCGCCGACGTGGTCGAGACCATCGACGAACTCCAGACCGACTGGTCCGGCGAGGGCGCGGGCGGCTACCGAGCGGCGGATGAGGAAGAGCTGGCGGACCTTCTCGACCGGCTGGGGAACCGGTTCGGCTTCGGCAGGATCGGACGGCCGATGCCTCAGCAGAGCTGGCTGCCCGAGAGGGCGGCGCGGCGACGTCGGCCGCTGGCCGCCATGGACTCGGCATCCGCTATTGCCCCGGACCCGCCATCAGCTACTGCCACGGACCCGGCAGCGGCCACGCGCTGGCCGCAGGACCGCCGCCGGCCGCTGCGGCTGCTATCCCCGCCGGAGGCGGTGGAGGTCGCCACCCTTGAACCCGCCGGTCCGCTCTTCGGGTTCCGCCATCGAGGACGATTCCACCAGTTGCGCGCGGTCGAAGGTCCCGAACGTCTGGAGTGCGAATGGTGGCGGGAGGACGCCCCGCGCCGCGACTACTACCTGGCCGAGGACGAAGCAGGCAACCGCTACTGGCTCTATCGCCAGGGCGTGCAGGATCCCGAGGCTGCTCCCCGCTGGTTCCTGCACGGTCTCTTCGCTTGAGGCGCGGGTGACGGATCCCGGCATGAACCGCCCGATTGGCCACCTCTGGCCGATCGCTTCAGCCTTCGCGCCCGCCCATGAGTTCCAGCAGCCTGGTCGTCGTCCTCCAGTTCCGGATCGTCATGCTCTGATATACCGGCATCGACGCGAGTCGGCTGAGATGGCTCCGGGATGCCTTTTCGATGAGCCGCGAGAAGTAGAGGACACCTTCACCTGTCCAGGCTTCGTCCACGCCGGACCTGGTGCGGACATGCTCCATGGCATCGGCCGCCGTCAGGAAACCGAACAGGAAGAGGACATCGTAGCGGTAGACATCCGGCCGCACGCCGAAACCTGCCGGCGCTTCCTCAACCACCGCCAGCATCTGCTCGTACGACCGCAACGCGACTTTCGCCTTGTAGTCGAAGGCTGCCGCCAACATCCCCTCGATTCGGGCCGTCAACGGGCCGGGTTCAGCGGAAGCCGAACGGAAGATCACGTTCCCGCTCTGGATGTATGTAACGACATCCCGGAAGCCATCGTCCTGAAAACACTTCTTCAGGTCGGCCATCCGGATCACGTTCCTGCCGCCGACATTGATCCCCCGCAGGAGAGCCAGCCAGGTCGGGTTCGGGCTCCGATGGATGGTCATGTCGTGCTCATGGGTGTCGACTGCCGTTCTTCGGTTCGGAGGCAATTCTATCGTGTATTCCTGGGAGGTGGCCAGCTCGCCACCCTGCGTCGACTGCTTCGGAAGCTGGGCTTCGCCGAGTGACAACGAGGCAGTCACCATATTTTCCGTAGGGAGGGGATTTCGGAACTTGTAGTTCTGCAGCGCGACGGGAGTCAGGCAAAGCCATATCAGGTTCGGCAGCTCCGTAAAGTGATCCGCAAGTATCAACTGGGAGACCAGGAATGAATCACCAGTATGAAATCGCCATCCGTTGGAGCGACGAGGATCGCGCATTCGTGGCCGAAGCACCCGAGCTTCCCGGATGCATGGCTCACGGACCCACAAAAAGAGCAGCTCGAGAGAGCATCGAAGAAGCAATCGCACTCTGGCTCGATACCGCCAGGGAGTACGGTGACCCCCATCCCGAAGCCCCGCAGCACGAGCGCATTGCCGGGATAGATCGAACGCCGTCGAGTGCCCGTCCATTGTTCAACTGTAATCTTTAGTTTACATAATGTAATGTTTGTTTGACACATTCAACAAAAGGGAGCTTTTCATCATTCTGACTTGATGTTCGGTATATATTCGGTTATTGTTCAGGGGCCATGTCTTCCACCAGCTCCGCCCCCGCCTACGCCGAGCTCCAGGTTACCAGCAACTTTTCCTTTTTGACTGGCGCCTCGCACCCCGAGGAGATGGTCGAGCGCGCGGCCGAACTCGGCTACCGCGCCCTCGCCCTGACCGACCGCAACACGCTGGCCGGGGTCGTGCGCGCCCACCAGGCCGCCGAGCGCACCGGCCTCCACTTCATCCCCGGCGTCCGTCTCGACCTCGCCGACGGCCCCAGCCTCCTCTGTCTCCCCACCACCCGGCACGGCTACGGCCGCCTCGCCCGCCTCATCACCACGGGACGCCGGCGCGCGCCCAAGGGCGAATGCCATCTCACCCGCGCGGACGTCACCGAGGCGGCAGACCCGACCGGCCACCTCTTCATCGCGGTGCCGCCAGCCCCCCCCGGCCCCCCCTTCGCCGACGACCTCGCCTGGTACCGCGACCACCTCTCCGCCCCCCTCCACCTCGCCGCCACCCACTACCACCGCGGCGACGACGACCGCCGCCTCGCCCACCTCGCCCACCTCGCCGCCACCCACGGCATCCCTCTCGTCGCCACCGGCGACATCCACCAGCACGACCCCGCGCGCCGCCGTCTCCACGATGTCCTGACCTGTGTCCGCGAGCACTGCACCATCGACACCGCCGGCTGGCGCCTCGAAGCCAACGCCGAGCGCCACCTCAAGCCCCCCGCCGAACTCGCCCGCCTCTTCCGCGACCACCCCGACGCCCTCGCCAACACCGTCGCGCTCGCCGACCGCTGCCGCTTCTCGCTCGGCGAACTCCGCTACGAGTACCCCGACGAGGTCACCGACGACGGCCGCACCCCCCGCGAGACCCTCGCCACGCTCACCTGGGCCGGCGCGGCCGAGCGCTACCCGGACGGCATCCCGCCCAAGGTCCGCGTGATCATCGAACACGAACTCGCCCTCATCGCACAGCTCGAATACGAGCCCTACTTCCTTACCGTCGAGGACATCGTGCGCAAGGCGCGCGAACTCGGCATCCTCTGCCAGGGCCGCGGTTCCGCCGCCAACTCCGCCGTGTGCTACTGCCTTGGCGTCACGTCCGTCGACCCCGCGCAGATCGACCTGCTCTTCGAGCGCTTCATCTCGGCCGAGCGCGACGAGGTGCCCGACATCGACGTCGACTTCGAGCACGAGCGCCGCGAGGAGATCATCCAGTACATCTACGCCAGGTACGGGCGCGACCGGGCCGGGCTGACCGCGACCGTCATCACTTACCGCGGCCGGAGCGCGCTCCGCGACACGGGCAAGGCCATGGGCCTGAGCGAGGATGTGATCGGGCGGCTGCTCTCGACCTTCTCGTGGTGGTCCAGGCCAGTGGGCGACAAACGAGCCCGCGAAGAGGGCTTCGACCCCTCCGACCGGCGCCTGGCGCTCACTCTCGAACTGGCGCGCGAGCTGTGCGGATTCCCCCGGCACCTGTCCCAGCACACAGGCGGTTTCGTGATATCGCGCGGGCCACTGTGCGAGATCGTCCCCTTCGAGAATGCGGCCATGGAAGACCGGACGGTGATCGAGTGGAACAAGGATGACCTGGAGGCTTTGGGATTGATAAAGGTCGACGTGCTCGGGCTCGGGATGCTCTCATGCATCCGCAAGTCCTTCGCTCTGCTCGAGGAGAAGTGCGGCCTTCGCCACACGCTGGAGAGCGTGCCGCAGGAAGACCCGGTCACCTACGCGATGATTCAGCGCGGCGACACCGTCGGCGTCTTCCAGATCGAGAGCCGCGCCCAGATGGCCATGCTGCCGAGGCTCAAGCCGGCCACCTTCTACGACCTGGTCATCGAGGTGGCGATCGTGCGCCCGGGACCGATCCAGGGCGACATGGTCCACCCCTACCTGCGCCGCCGGCAGGGGCGCGAGCCCGTCGAGTACCCGTCCGAAGAGCTGCGCCAGGTGCTGCGGAAGACGCTCGGCGTGCCCCTCTTCCAGGAACAGGTGATGCGGATCGCCATCGTCGCCGCCGGCTTCACTCCCGCCGAAGCCGATCAGCTGCGGCGCGCCATGGCCAGCTTCCGCAATCCGGGCACCATCCACAGCTTCCAGGACAAGTTCATAGAAGGGATGACCGACCGCGGCTACGCCCGCGAGTTCGCCGAACGCTGCTTCCGCCAGATCGAGGGATTCGGCGAATACGGCTTCCCCGAGAGCCACGCGGCCAGCTTCGCCCATCTCGCCTACGTCTCGTCGTGGCTGAAGTGCCATCACCCGGAGGTCTTCGCCTGCGCATTGTTAAACAGCCAGCCGATGGGCTTCTACGCCCCGGCCCAGATCGTGCGCGACGCGCGCGACCACGGCGTCGAGGTGCGCCCGACCGACGTGAATCGCTCGGAGTGGGACTGCACGCTGGAGGCGGGTGGGGAGCCTGCGCACAATACCCCCCCCAGGGGGGTCAACTCCGCCTCGCCCGGGCGTTCCGCCGACCGCCCCCTCGCCCTCCGCCTCGGCCTCCGCCAGATCCGCGGCCTCAAGGAGGACGCCGCCGAGCGGCTCATCGCGGCGCGGTCATGCGGCTTCCGCTCGCCCCTCGACCTCTGGGAACGAACAGGAATCTCTACCGCCGTGCTGACGCGCATGGCCAGCGCCGACGCCTTCACCTCGATGGGTCTGGACCGCCGCCAGGCCGCCTGGGCGGTGCGCGCGATCAGCGAAGCCGGGCCGCTTCCGCTCTTCGAGTCGGCGGAGGGCAATCCGCACGGCAACGGTCGGGCCGCGGGCGACCTCCCGGCCCGCGACCATGGTCGCATCCGTCCCGAACCGGCCCTCCCCACCATGTCCGTCGGCGAGCAGGTAGCCGCCGACTACCGCACCACGGGCCTGTCGCTCAAGCAGCACCCCGTCGCCCTGCTGCGCGATCGCCTTGACGAGCACGGTGTGCTGCCCGCGAAGGACCTCGAAGGCCTGTCCGACGGCGACCGGGCCGCCGTCGCCGGGATCGTCCTCACCCGCCAGCGCCCCGGCAAGGGCATCGTCATGTTCATCACCCTCGAGGACGAGACCGGCACCGCCAACCTCGTCGTCTTCCCTTCCGTCTACGAGAACCAGCGCCGCGACACCCTCACCGCGCGGCTGATGATGTGCCGCGGCAAGATCCAGAAGGTGGACGGCGTGATCCACGTGATCGCCGAGCGGGTGACGTCGCTGAATGATTGGCTGGTGGGGCTGGGGACGCCGGGTGGGGGTGGGGGCGCACCGGGCCTGCCCGGTAGCGAGAGCGACGCCGCGCAAAGTGATGGCCGCGACGCGTCGTTCGTGGCCCGGGGACGGTTTTTTCACTGAGCTGCTCCTCTAGTGCTTGGTGGTGGCTATCCCTGGTCGCCTTCCTATTGCCAAAATAGATCAATGTGTTGGCCAATGCCTGGCAGTATGCGTGACAAGTTGTATCGTATCGGGGATGCCATTTCGGTGTCGGCGGTGAGCAAGCGTTCCCAAACTGCCATTCTCGCCTCGGCATTGCTGTTGTCCTCCCAAGCATCAAACTTGAAGAACTTACAGGCTTCGTCAAACGTGATTTGACCACGGACTGCTTTGCGATACAGGTCCCTGCTGCAAATCCGCAGGACACATACCTCTGCGACTAGGGCGGCCGATTCATGATCTCTTAGCACCCGCATCGCCTCGTGGCGTTGCTCGTTCTTGATGGACACTGCTGCCTGCTCACCGATCCGTTGTGTGACTGCATTGTCGTACAGGCCCAAATAGAGTGCCATTCGTTCAATCGACCGGAAACTCAGTCCGTGTGTTTCACATAGTTCTCTGATTACTTCGTGCGCTTTGTAGTCATTAAAGAGTGCCGGCGCGCTCATGTTGTCGACCAAAAACTCTAGGTATCGTTTGACATTCTCCACTCTGCCGTGGCCTAGCAACGTATTGATGTCGACCTGAAGATGATAGAACTTGTCTAGGTATCTGCGGGGATTCTGGAGCCCATAGGCGTGCTCGACCATAGCCGACAGCTCCTCCAGGTGCGTAACTAATACGAAACAAACATCATCTGCAGAGAAGATGTGCTTCATTCGTTCCAGCACGTTGAGGACAAAGGACGGTTTGCAGCGATCCAGTTCGTCGACAATAAAGACAAGCGGGCTCTGCTCTCCTGGTGATTGTCTAATGACGTCGGAGAGTGTCTGCCTGAACTCCATTATAGACCCCGCTTCATTCTGCGCGGCCTGGATGCGTTCCTTGAACCATTGGTCGGTGGGGTCGTGGGCGGGATCAGTGATGACTGCTAGTATTTTGCATAAGGCTTCGTGGGAGATCGAACCGCCTGTTAGGAGTGGGACAGCCCATTCCATCACGACCCTAGGGATTGAGCCCACGACTTGCTTAGCAGCATCTCGAATGGTATCGACCGAGCTGGCTCGGGGTTGAAAGTGGTCGAGCACTTGCGCCAACAGTGCAAAGAAGGCGTCACTATGGTGGTCACTCTGGAATGCATCGAAGTAGATGACAGGATGGCTTCGAGAGCGCATTAGGCCTGCCCACTGCTTGATAAACGTAGTCTTCCCTGCGCCCCAGTCTCCGTCCAACACAATGACTGAGTGTCCTTCGAGCACGCTCACCGCATTGGCAAGTCGTTCCCCTGCTTCCTTTGCGTTGAAAATGTCACGTTTGAATCCCTCATCGGGAGCAATGTCGAGAGTGGGTGGAGCGAGTCGCATAGATCGATGTTGGTGTAGGTCTCTGTCAGTGTCATGAGCGCAATCGGCGCGTGCTACTAAGGTTAGCTGATTGGGCGTCTGGTTCAAGGTGAGCGCTGAAAGCTACGATAGTGAATTGACACGAGGCATTCGCTGGATCTGGGCCACGCTCCCCGTCTTGAGTGTCCATTCCCGTACCTTCTTGCAAGCAGGTAGTTGCCGAGACGTTTCGTGACGTTATACTATGCCGACCCAAAACTCCGGGGATCGTTGGTACGCTAACACATCATTTCAGCCAGACTCCCCCCGTCACAACAGCGGAACCCATGAGATACCAAGAGATGCAGCAACAGTACCTGCGGAAGCGGCAGGACGAGATCTGGAAGACCGTCCGGCGAATGACCAGACGAATCAGGCCACGAATGGGTTACCCTCCTCGCATTGACCCAACGGAGCGATTCGACCCGCGGGATGTCCGCATTGAACCCGGAAGGTAGCGCCATGTACCGTGTCGTGATCGAGAAAGGGCCGACCAGCTACGGAGCCCACGTCCCGGACCTCCCCGGCTGTGTCGCTGCAGCGGAACGCGTGAGGAGGTTTCCGCCCTCATTCGCGAGGCTATCCAGCTCTACATCGAAGAACTGAAGAGGGATGGTCTCCCTGTTCCGGACCCTGGCACGTCCGAATTGATCGGCCTGTAGACCGCAACTCCCTCACTCCTCATCCCCCAGGAACCCACACACCGCGAACACCTCCACTCCGAGCTCGCGCATCCGTTCAGCCCCCGGCAACTCCGGCAGGTCCACCACGAACCCCGCCCCCACCACCTCCCCACCCATCCCGCGCACCAGCTCGATCGCCGCGGCCGCACTGCCCCCCGTCGCCAGCAGGTCGTCGATCACCAGCACGCGCGTCCCGGCGCGGATCGGCGCAACGGCCTGTATCTCCAGCCGGGCGCTCCCATACTCCAGGTCGTAGTCCACCCCGCGCACCTCGCCCGGCAGCTTCCCCGCCTTCCTCACCGCCACGAATCCCACACCCAATTCCTGCGCCACCGGCACCCCGAAGATGAAGCCGCGCGCTTCGATCCCGACCACGACCTCCGGCTCCGCCTCCCGGAACCGGTCAGCCAGCGCCACAGTCGCCTCCTGAAAGCCATCGGCGTCCTCCACCAACCCCATCACATCGCGGAAGCGAATCCCGGGGATTGGAAAGTCCGGCACCGCGCGAATCAGGGACTTGATGCGGGCCTCCAGCCGGCCGTCGCGCTGCGTGCGCTCCGGCCCCGGAGGCGTCGGTGCTGTCGGGGCTGTGTGGTGAGTCGATGCGGTCATGTTGCGCATTCCGGGAGTTGACCTTCGGGAACATCAAGCGATAATGCTGGAAACAAAACGCCGCTGACCAGCCACATCAAGCAGTCCGTAGAACAAGTCCCCTCTGCATTCGGACGGCGATGAATCCGCGCTGGTCGCTGCGCTCACGCAATCTTGCACTGTCATGAATCCTGTCGCTCCCCTGGTCCTCGCTCTCGCTGCCCTCACCCTCGCTGCCTGGGCAGCTCTCGCGATCGCCGCCGCATGCGACCGCTACAAGATCCCGCGGCTCGACGATGTCGCCCCACCCGGCCCCGACGATCCCCCGCTCCCGCGCCTCTCGATCATCGTCACCGCTCACAACGAGGAGCGCTCGGCCGAACGGGCCCTGCGGTCGCTCCTCGGCCTGCGCTACGCGGACTACGAGGTGATCTACGTCGACGACCGGTCCACCGACCGCACCGGCGAGATCGCCGAACGCCTCCGCGAACGGGACGCGCGGCTCAGGGTGCTGCACATCGACGAACTGCCGCCGGGGTGGTTCGGCAAGCCCCATGCGGCGCAGCGCGGCGCGGACCTGGCCTCCGGCGAAGTCCTGCTCTTCACCGACGCCGACGTGACCTTCGCCCCCGATGCCGCGTCCTGCGGCGTCCGCCACCTTGTCCGGAAGGGACTCGACCACCTCGCCGCCACGCCCCGCCTCACCCTCACCGGCATCATGCTCCAGGCCTGCACGATAGCATCCCACCTCTTTGTCAGCGCCAAGCACCGGCTCTGGAAGGTGCAGGATCCGCGGAGTTCCGCCTTCTTCGGCGTCGGCTCCTACACGATCATGCGCGCGGATTCCTACCGCGCCGTCGGCGGACACGCGCGGGTCGCGCTCAGGCCCGACGAGGACCTCCGGCTGGGCCAGGCCGTGAAGCTGTCCGGGATGCGATCGGCTTTTTTGAAGGGCGAGGCGCTCCTCGCGTGCCCTTGGTACGATTCCCTCGGGGATTTCATCCGCGGGCTCGAGAAGAACTTCTTCGCCGCACTGGACTACAGCGTATTCGTGGTGACGGGCGCCACCGCCACTCTCGCCTGGCTGTCCGTGGGCCCGCTCGTGATGGCGCCGCTGCTCCTGTCGACCGGCCACGTCCTGGCCGGAGCCATCTTCGCGGCTTGCCCGATCATCTACTGGACCGCCGCCACGACCCTCTCACGGGACTCCTACCCCTGGTGGAGCGCGATTCCCCTCCCGGCGGCCATCCTCGTCATCGCGTATGCGATCTGGCGTTCCGCGCTCCTCACCATCTTCCGCGGCGTCGTATGGGGCGGACCGCCGATCCCGCTCTCCAGGCTGCGCCGGGCGCGGATTCGGGCGCGGGGCTGACCAAGTAGTCGCCCCCTGCCGCAAGTTAGAACATGTAGCCGCGAAGATAGACGCTTGTCATGTCACGGCCATTCATGAGGGCAAGACTGAAAGCCGTGCGGCGTTCCAGGAACGACAGCCAGAATCCCCCTCCCGTGCCCCTGTGCCAGCGATCGGCCCGGTCCTGATCGCCACCATAGTACACCCTACCGACATCCGCGGCCGCAAACAGGCCGAACTCTCCGGGTACCACCACGTTGACGCTTGCCAGCTTCAATCGCAGTTCGGCGGTGCCATGCAGCGATGCGTCTCCCGCAAAGCGGTTCTGGCGGAATCCGCGCAGAGGGCCCTGCTCCTGGCTGAAACCGATCCGGTCGGGCCCGCCCACGAACGCGCTCTCGAGGAAAGGGTACTTCCCCCAGACCTTCTTCCCTCCAATGCCGAGGGCCAGCGTCGGGTTGGTCGGGATCGGCGCCGTCAGGTACGTGCGCAGCTCTCCGTCCACGCTTCCGAAGGCCGATTCCACGTCCCATGCCCCCAGGTATCCGGAGGCGGTGATCCTGGCAAGGAAGCCGCGGGTGGGAAACGCCGGACTGTCGCGTCCGTCGTACCGGATCGCACTCCGCGCCCCCATCTGGCCGAAGGATCCCGTGCCGTAAAGCGCTTGATCTTGAGAACCGATGAAGCTGTCGCTGTTGTCGTCAATGGGCGTGTTCGACCACTTGATGACCGGACCCAGGCTGACGGCAAGCTCCGAGCGATGGTGGTCCGTCCCGTCCGCGGACGCATCCGAATCCTGCGCTCCGCTTCGGAACTCGAGTGCCGGCGCGAAGAGGAAGGTGCCCTGCCGCACCTTGTAGAACGAGGACGGATGCTCGAGCCGGGTGTCGTTGCCGAAACCCGCAAACCGGGTCACCACCAATCCCGAGTACTCGAGGGCCAGCCTCAGGTCAACGTTGCTCCAAAGGTGCCGAAAGACGCCGTCATAGGATGCGAACGGCTTCAGGTCCCGGCTGGCCAGCCCGATGTCAAAGGCATGCCGCGAAGCGAACGGATCCTTCCGGAATCCGTGGTATGTCCGATTATGGAGCATCCGCGCGAACACACCCAGATCGGGGTCCGCCTGAACGATCGGGTGGGTCCTGCTCAGCATGCCCCAGTCGAGTGCGTATCTGAGATTGGTCGGGGTCCCCAGACCCCCCGTGCCCGGGGGACGCCGGTAGGGCCGCTCATCGATGCGAGCGCCGTTGCCCCGCGTGAACACATTGTCGCCGCGATAGTCATGGAAGCGGGTCCTTGAGGCGCCGGCTTCGGACGAGTTGGTGAATGTGTCGCTGCCGCCGCCGCCATCGACACGGACGGTGATCGATCCCTCCCCGCCCAGCACCTCCGCGCGATCGGCCCCTCCCCGCAGGTAGAGGCGGACTTCGCCGGTTTCCCGATGCCGGAAGGTGCGTTCGAAATAGGGTGGCTCCGGTCTGTCGCCGGAATCTCCCAGCAGACCGATGCTGACCGCGAGATCCCCGTTCGCCAGATGCTCGAGCCGGGCGTATTCGTCCTCGTCCGTTGCCTGGATTTCGGCCTGGCGGGTAATCAGTTCGTAGTATCGACCGACGAATTCCGGCAGAGCGTCGCGCCGGGCCTTGAGTTTCTCCTCGAGATCCTCGCCGACCATGTCGTAGTAGGGATCCGGAAGCCGCCGGACGGCGTCTTGGATCACGGAATCGGTGAGTGCCTCGCGAAACGACTGAACCACCTCATCCCACGCGGGCCTGTCGAGTTCGACCAGGAACTGGCGATCCAGCTCCCAACCGGTGCCTGTGAGACCGATCAGACTCGGATAGGTGCGCTCAAAATCAATTGCCGCGGGGACGAACCTGCGGACCAGTGCCATGGCGAAACCGCCGTAGTGGATGAAGGCCTGATCGCGGTCTTCCGGGATCGGGAGCCAGGTGTCGCAGTCGCCGTCGGGGAACCGCGCCCATCGCCATTGACCGATATGGCGGTCCTTGTCGTTGATGAGAAAGTCCATCAATCGCGCCTTGAGAAAGGCCCCTGCATCGACGCGCTCGCAGGCGCTGTCTTCGATGTCCTCCAACACCGTTTCCGTCCCGCTGACCTTCCGGGAACCAGCGAACCCGGGAGTGTCGTCCGGCCCCTCGGAAGGATGGATCTGCAGCGATCCGATCAGGCCTGCGTAGTCCGCGCGGTACTCGCCGAGCCCTGGATCGTCGGGAATCACCGCCAGCGTGTGCTTCGAATGGAGGATTCCGGTGGCTTCCATGAGCGGATCGACGACCAGCGCCGCGGCAGGCAGCAGCGTGCTGATGAGGTCATGGAGGACCTCGCTGACGAGCGAGTTCCTCAGTTCGTCGGCCAGCCTCCGGGTTGGGTCCTTGTCCAGGGAGCGAACCGTGTACCGGAGACCGTCCCGGCCGGTGAAGTGGAGAGAGATGGATTGCCCGAATCCCCCGGTTCGAAGCGGTGTCAAACCGCCTCCGACCGTAGCGAGATCGAGCACCGGGAACTCGATGGCGGTGGTCCAGAGATCCCGGTAGTTGTCCCCGTAGAACCAGCGCCAGAACGCGCCGGCCTGAAACCGGTCGCCGGGGACGGCCAGGTGCCTGCTGGCGCCCGGCGGCGGTGCCGACCGGTGGATCCGCGAGCCCGGTGGCGGTGGGTCCTCTTGGGGCGCGGCTCCGGACGGCGCTGCGAACGCGAGGAGCAGCGCCGGCAAGGCTGCTCGCGACACCATACTACCCGCCGTCCGCCACCGCCCCGATCACCAGATCCGCCAGCTTCGGCAGGTGGTCGCCCATCCGTGAATCGTCCGAGTTGATCTGGATCGCGACCGCGACGCCGTGGTCGGGGTAGTACGTGACCAGCGAATTGTAACCGGGGAAGAACCCGCCGTGGCCGTAGGTCACCCCATGCTCGCTCTCTGCCACGTACACTCCGAGCCCGTATCCCAGATGCGGCGTTGCGGTGTCCACGGGGAAGCCGATCTCGAACAGCTGGGGAAGCTCGTCCCCCTCGATCGCGTCGCCCTCGTACAGCAACTTCGCCCACCGCACCAGTGCCTTCGGATTGTTCACGAGCCCGCCACCCGTCCACTCCTGCAGCGGATGGACCACCATCTGGCCGTCGGCCACGATCTCGAGCGGCGTGTCGAAGAGCCGGGAACTCGCGTGCGCATACCCCTGCGCCAGCCCGGGCAGGTCGCGCCGGTCGGCCGGCAGGGTCAGGTCGAACCCGAATGGATCCAGGAAGAACTCGTCGAGCAGCTCGTAGTACTCGCGGCCCGTCGCTTCCTCCATCGCCAGGCCCGCGAGGGTGTAGTGGACATCGCTGTAGTGATACCCCTCGCCGGCGGGGAAGAGCGGCTCCGCGTCCAGCACGGACGCCGCGATGAACTCCTCCGGGGTCATGTAGGCGTCCGGGTCGCTGAACACCTCGCCCAGCCGCGACGCGAAATCGGGGTCCTCGAAGTACGGCTGGATCATGCCCGCGGTGTGATTCAGCAGGTTCCGCACGGTCAGGTCCGCGTGATTGGGGACCCGCGAGAACCATTCCTCGTCGCCGAGCCAGGTCGAGACCGGCGCATCGAGGTCGAGCTGTCCGTTCATCGCCAGCTGCAGGGCGACCGCCGCGACGTACGTCTTCCCGATGCTGCCCGAGCCCATGAGCAGGTCGGGGGTCATCGGAATGCCGTCGTCCACGTCCGACTCGCCGGTGGCGAAGCCGAAGACGCTTCCGTCGGGGAGGATGAACGCCGCGGTGGCTCCGGGGAAGTTCTCGTCGGTGTCCTGGGCCTGCGCCCACGCCGCGTCGAGTTCGGCCTGAAAGCGCTCGACGAGGGTCTCGGCCGCTTCCGGGGACAGGGAGGACCGAGACTCGGCATCCGGGTTCGAATCCGGCGCCGGGCCGCAGGCCATGGCGGCAAGAAGGCTCAGGCCCGCGAGGCTCGACCCCACCGGGCGGAGGAAGAGTTTGCCTGGCTGGTCATCAAACATCTTGCTGTCCTTTCGTCATGACAGGTGCTTCGGCTTGCTCACCGCGAATCCGATAGTCGTTCGAGGAATCCGTAATCCAGGAAGAACTGGCGCATGCTGAAGCCCACGATCTCCCCGGCGGCGTCCTCTCTGAATTCCAACTCCAGGTCGAGCGACTTCCTCTGGAAGAACCGGGTGCCGGACTCCGGATGGAACACCAGTTGCGAGCCCGGGTTGAGGTCGAGGTATTCGAGCAGAAGCATGCCGTCCTCGGCCGTGATTTCGACCCGGGAATCGAAATCGTCGTACCAGTACATGCCGGTCAGGCGATCCCATTGGGCCGGCTCGAGGGACACGGCGACGCGCTCGGCCGGTCCGGCGTACTCCTCGCCCCGCAGCAGCTTCACCGCGGCGTCGGCAACCCGGTAGTTGGCCTGCGTCGACGCATTCGCCATGGCATACACACCCACGCGAGCGTCCTTGTCGCCGATCATGGTGACGCTGTAGCCGTACCCCATGCCGCCGTGCAGGATGAGCCTGTGGCCCTTCTCGTCCACCCTCGTCCACCAGCCCAGCCCGTAGTCCTCCATGTTCGCCCGATGCGCCTCCTCCACGAGCTCTTCCGAGAGGATCCGCTCGCCCTCGAAAACCCCTTCATTCAGGTGCGCACCGAGGAAACGGATCATGTCCTGCGGCCTCACCCAGGCGTCGCCGGCAGGGTAGAGGTCGGTCCGGGTTCCGGCCGCCGGCCTGAACGAACCATCGGGGTCTTCGAGGTACGGGAACGCCATCATCTCCGCCATCGCGGCGTCAGGGTTCACCGGACGGGTCGCGGCGACGCCCAGCGGGGCCAGGACATGGGCCACGATGTACTCCTCGTACGACATCCCGGAGAGCTTCTCGATGAGCAGCCCCGCGACCGCGTACGCCGAGTTGTTGTAGCGCCACATTTCGCCGACGGGCCACCGGGTCTTCATCGTCGCGGGGATTTCCTGCAGACCGACCGGTTGCGGCCTCCGGCGGTCCAGGACGCTCGTCATCGTCTGGCCCAGCTCGTCGCTGAGCCCGGAGGTGTGGTCGAGGAGACTCCGTACCGTCACGCTGTTTGGCGGGTCATCGATGACCGGATGTTCCCCGAGATATCGGTTGACCGGATCGTCCAGCCCGAGCCTGCCCTGCTCCACGAGGGTCAGCACAGCGGTCGAAGTAACGGGTTTGAGCGTCGAGGCCGTGTTGTAGAGCGACTCGGTCGTGGCCGGCGCCTTCAGTCCCACGTTCGCGTATCCGTAGGCCCCCGACCAGACGACCTCGTCACCCACCAGCAGGGCAAGGGAGATGGACGGAACGCCCGCATCGAGTTCCTCCTGAATCAGCCCTTCCAGCACGGAGATCGTGTGGGCCAGGGTCGCATCTGCCGAAGTATCTCCGTTCTGGCCGCACGCGAGACCCGCCAGCGCGATCAGAGCTGCGGTCGGGGCCAACGCGTACCGCGTCTTTCGCCCGCTCCGACGACACCAGCGACGGTTGCTCACACGGAGATCCTCAATTCAGCTCCAGCAGCCGGCTCGCCCCCACCGGCACGATCGGCAGCAGCACATGCGACGGATACTCCGGCGAATGATGCACCGCGTTGTGGGCCACGAACCATTCCGTCTCGTCGTAGTTGTTGCCGCCCGTATTGAGGTTGCGGTCGAAGCGCGGGAAGCTCGCCGAGGCCACCTCCAGGCGGATGCGGTGGCCCGCCGGAAAGTAGTTGCTCGTGGCGTCGAGGACGACGGTGATCTCGTAGACCTCGCCCTCTTCCATGAACACCTTGCGGTCGAAGCCTTCACGGTAGCGCGCGCGGAGGACGCCTTCCTGCAGGAAGAACGCCGTGCCATCGGGGTGGACGTCGACCAGCTTGGCGGTGAAGTCGGTGTCGCGGGCATCGGAGGATACGTAGAGCGTGGCCGTGATGGGGCCTGTCATCTCGACGCCGGCGTCGAGGGGTGGGGTCGTGTAGACGAGCACGTCATCTCGCTCCTCGACCGAACGCTGATCATAAAACCCCTCCTCCATCCCATAGGAACCGGACAGGGAGGGGGTCGGTGAACCGGGGTCGTAGGTGTATCGGTCGACTGACCCGGTCTGCGGCGCCTCCGTGGTAAGCACCCCGTCGCCGTTCAGGCTGTTCGCCGCGCCGCCGCTCGTCAGGTAGTACCGGGTAAACTCGGTGCCCGCGATCGGCCACTCGTCGGCGGCCCGCCACTCGTTCCTGCCCATCAGGTAGTACTGGACGGGCGGCATGTCGGTGACCCCGTTGTCCTCGCCCTTGAGCCAGTGGCCGTACCAGCGGACGTACAGGGTCCAGAAGTCGTAGCGGGCGTCACCCACGTCGCGCTCGCCGATCACCGTGGGGGCGCTGATGCGCTCGGAGTCGCAGTGGGACACGGGCGAGATGACGACGAACTGGTTGTCGCGCGCGGTGCTCGAGACGGCGTTCTCCTGGAAGTAGTTGAACTGCCAGAGCGTCTCGTTCACGCCGAAGTCGTGCCACGAATTGATGAAGAGGGTGGGGACGTCGATCTGCTCGTGGCCCTTGTAGTACGGGAACTGGTCCCACCACGGGTCGGCCAGGCCGTAGGTGAGGATGGATTCCCAGTCGGTGTGCGGGCGGTTCGCCTTCTGCATCATGTCTATCAGGGGAAGCGAATTGATGATCGCGTCCAGGTCGACCTCGGGCGCGTTGACCGGGCCCGGCGAGTACTGGTGCGCGATCCGCTGGAATTCCTCGTCGGAAATGTGGGAAGGCGGACGCAGGTAGACCTTCGACCCGGCGAAGACCATCCACCCCGCGGCGGCCGCCAGATTGAACGCGCCACCGTTGTACGTCCCGAAGTATCGGTAGATGTTGTCGGCCGGGCCGTTGATGCTGCCCGACGCCTGCGGAATCATCGCGGCCAGGCTCGGCGGCTGGGCCGGCGCCATCCACACCTGCGCGTCCCCCAGGTCGGAGCAGCCGTAGGTGCCGACCTTCCCGTTCGACCATGGCCGGCCGCCGAGCCACTCGACCGCATCGTACCCGTCGACATCCTCCCTGACGGCGAGCGAGTACACGCCCTCGGACTCGAAGCGGCCCCGCTTGTCCTGCACGGCCACGACGTACCCCTGCCCGACGAACATGGCGACGACTTCTCCCGCGTAGCCGGCGCGGAAGGCGGACTTGTCGTACGGCGTGCGGATCAGAATGACCGGGAGCGGTTCCGGCGCGCCGTCGGGGAAGTAGAGATCGGTGGACAGACGGACCCCATCGCGCATCGGCACCCGCACCGCCTGCTCGACACGCATGTCGTACCGGGCCTCTAGCATGGGGTAGGCGGCACCGTCGCCGGGCTGGGCGGCGGCGGTCGCGCTCCCGTCATCGGTGGCCGGCGGCGCACAGTTCGACAGCGCGAGACAGCCGATGCAGACGAGGAGTACATTGGTGCGGATCATGGTGCAGCTTCCCGTGCCGAGTTGTAGTGTCCGGTACTCACATCCATTAGGCAACGGAGCGGACGGACGCGCCAGATGGTCGCGCCGGTGGTGTCTGATCGTCCGAGCAACAGAACGCCAACGACGTAGGAAGGAAGTTCTGCCATGAGCCAGCCAGGAGCCATCAGATCCGGGCCTTTGCCCTTCGCCTTGCTAGCACTCGTGCTCCTGGGCGCCGCCTGCGACGCCGCGGCCCGGAACGCCGCGGCCATTCCCAGGGATTCGATCATCGCCCGCCTGGCCGACCTGCGAGCGATCCACACGCCGGAAGGAATCGAAGTCCCGGAGCCGATCGAGGTCAACGGGTCGACCCAGTGGCTCTCGATCCGCGGACTCAACCGCGCCAACCCGATCCTTCTCGTGCTCCACGGCGGACCCGGCAGCCCGGTCATGGGGATGGCCTGGGCGTACCAGAAGCCGTGGGAGGACTTTTTCACGGTCGTCAACTGGGACCGGCGCGGCGTGGGCAAGAGCTTCGCCGCGGCTGACTCCGCCAGACTCGCACCGACGCTGAGCCTTCAGCAGCACGTGGATGACGCCGTCGTCGTCGTCGAACATCTGCTGACCCGGTTCGGCCAGCAGAAGCTGGTCGTGCTCGGATACTCCTACGGCAGCTCGATCGGACCCCGCCTCGTCGAGCAGAACCCGCAACTTTTTCACGCTTACGTGGGGCTCGGCCAGTCGGGCGGCCCGGGCAGCGAGGCGCAGCTCTATGCCACGCTCAAGGAGCGCGTCCGAGCGGCCAACGACACAGCCGCGATTCGCGAACTGGAGGCCCTACAGCCCTACCCGCCCCCGCCGGGACCCGGCACCGTGGCCAAGCTGCTCGCCGCCCGCAAGTGGGCCCGGGAGTACGACGGCGGCTGGTACGGCAAGCCCACCTTCGACCTGTACTTCGCACTCCCCGAATGGGGACCCGAGTACACGGCGGAGAACGTTGCGAACCTGCTACCGGCGATGGCGTGGGCGGAGCGCCACCTGATCGACGGTGCGCCGGAGCCGCGCCGAAGCGGGATGGTCGAACGCTTCGAGGTCCCCGTCGTCATGCTCCACGGACGTTTTGACCTGCACACGCCGTATGAAAGCGCCCTCGCCTACTTCAACCGAATCGAGGCACCGCACAAACGGTTCGTGACCTTCGAACGCAGCTCGCACATGATCATGTTCGAAGAGCCGGGCCGCTTTCTGCTGACTCTGGTGAACGAGGTGCTGCCGCTGGCGGGGGGTGCGGCTTCGTTCTGAGCAGCCGCACGAGCGCGATGCGCGGGCGGGCAGTCAAAACTGCGGATTCCCGACCTGTCAACCGCCTCGCCGCCGACCGGGGCCGAAGGTATGTTTCGGCATGCTTCTGAACTGCGATATGGGCGAAAGCTACGGACCCTGGGAAAAGGGCGCCGACGCCGCGGTGATGCCGCTGATCGACCTGGCCAACATCGGATGCGGGGGCCACGCCGGGGATCCCGACACGATGGCCCGGACGCTCGAGCTGGCGGCGCTGCACGGTGTGAGGCCGGGCGCCCACCCCGGCTATCCCGACCGGCGCAACTTCGGGCGTCTGCGGCTGGACTGGCCGATCGACTCGCTCGTTCTTGAGATCCAGGCGCAGATCGGCGCGCTACAGGCCGTTGCCACCGCGCTGGGCGTGCCGTTGTACCACGTGAAGCCGCACGGGGCGCTGTACCTGGCCATGATGGCGGACGACCGGCTGCTGACGCGGCTGGCCGAAGGCGTCGCGGCCGTGGACGACTCGCTCGCATTCGTGCTCCAGGCGACGCCCGACCGCGACCGGCATGAGGAGTTGCTCGAGCACACGCAATTGCCGCTGGTGTTCGAGGCGTTCGCGGACCGGGGCTACGGCGGGGACGGACGCCTGCGCCCGCGGTCGGTCGAGGGCGCCGTGCTGAAGGACGCCGATTCCGTCGCGGCTCACGTCGGGCGGCTCCTGCAGGGGTTCGTGGAAACCCCGGCGGGTCCGCTTGCCGTTGCAGCCGAGACCCTGTGCGTACACGGCGACAATCCCTCGGCCTTCGAATCGCTGCGCCGAATCCGGGAGCTGATTCCGGGCCCGGCATGATTACCTTCCCCGGGCCCGTCAGTGCCCTGGTTACCCTGCCGGTGGCGCCCGACCGCGACGGCATTGCCCGGGTGCTGAGCCTGGAAGGGTTCACGCAAGAGAGTCTGCCCGGTGTGCGAGCCACAATCCCGGCCTTCAACCGCCTCCTGGTCGAGGGTTCGCCGAGCGACTGGGATCCCGGCGAGGTCGAGAGCGTTCTCGAAGCCGGGGCGCGGGCCGCGCTACGGGCTCCGCCGACCTCCCCGGAGACACCGACGACCGCGACAACAGTCTCGTTGCCCGTCTGCTACGATCCCGATCTGGCGCCCGATCTCGAAGAGCTGGCCGCCACTGCCGGACTGGCTACAGGCGAAGTCGCGCGTCTCCACAGCTCCCCGACCTACCTGGTGCTCGCTACGGGCTTCGCGCCCGGGTTCGCATACCTCGGCGATGTCGACGCCCGTATCGCCACGCCGCGCCGTCCTTCGCCACGCGCCCGTGTGCCGCAGGGCGCGGTTGGAATCGCCGACCGGCGCACCGGGGTGTACCCGGCCGAGGGGCCGGGCGGCTGGCGTCTGATCGGCCGTGTCCCCGCGGCCCTTTTCGAGGACCCCACCGAGCGCATCGCGCGGTTCACACCCGGCGGCTCGGTGGAATTCCGTCCCATAGCGCGCACCGACTACGAGGCGGAGTGCTGAGTCCGACCGACCGCGCCGGGCCACCCCACGCCGTGGTGGACCGTCCTGGTCCCTACTGCACGGTCCAGGATTTGGGAAGGCGCAGCGGCCGGCGCGCCGGACTGGCCCCCGGCGGCGCAATGGACCAGCGCGCGTACCTGTGGGCCAACCGGCTGCTCGACAACGACCCCGGGGACGCCGCGCTGGAGGTCACCCTGGGCGGGTTCGTCCTCCGCTTCAACGTCGAGACGATGGTAGCTCTCACGGGCGCGGACTGCCGCACCACCCTGGACGGCGTCGAGACAGGCGCCTGGCGGACCATCCGCACCCGGCCCGGACAGGTATTGCGCCTCTCCTACAGCGCCACGGGCATGCGCGCCTACCTCGCTTGCCCGGGCGGCCTCGACACCGACCGCGCTTTCAACTCGGCCTCGTCCGTCGCCCGCGACGGATTGCCCGGGCTCCTCGGCCGACCGCTCCTGGAAGGCGAACCGCTGCGATGGCTCGCCCCGGACCGCACCCTGCCAAATCGCCAACTGCCCGCCCATCTCATCCCACCGGCAAGCCCCGATGCGGCCCTGGAAGTGCCCCTGATCCCAGGCTACGAGTGGCCCGAATTCTCCGACGCGGACCGTGACCGCGTGTTCGCCGCAGAGTGGACGGTTGACCCGACAAGCGACCGCACCGCGATCCGCCTGACCGGACCCGCGTTGACATCGGGCC
This sequence comes from Gemmatimonadota bacterium, assembly GCA_022826565.1. Classification (GTDB taxonomy): domain Bacteria; phylum Gemmatimonadota; class Gemmatimonadetes; order Longimicrobiales; family Gaopeijiaceae; genus Bin94. The sequence continues at coordinate 264,059 of JAJDUP010000012.1, forward strand.
CACGCATCCTCGACTCCACGCCCCTTGTCGACGGCACGATCCAAGTCACCGGCGACAACCGTCCCCTCGTATTCATGCGCGACCGGCCCACCATCGGCGGCTATCCGAAGCTCGGCGGGACCGACCCGATAGCCCTCGACGCACTCGCCCAGGCCCGGCCCGGCACTCCCGTTCGCTTCGTCCCAGCCGAACCCGAAGCAGCCCGGCTGGCCATGGCGCGCCGCGAGTCCTTCTTCGAGATCCGTTGACTGAACGGACGACCGGCCACAACCAGGGGCGGTAGGAGTACAGTTGTCTGTAGCTCCACTTTCGTGAAAATCCGCAATCTGTTTGCGCATTTTCACAAGAGATTGCGCGCACACCCACCCCGACACACCCACCCCGACGCGCTCGACGCCCGTGGTCAAAACCTCCCCGCCGAAAACGCGTCCAACCCCACCCCCGGCCTCCCCTCCAGGATCAGCCCGGCGAGCGCCCATCCGCTGCTCGGACCCAGCGTGATCCCCAGCATCTGGTGGCCGGTATTCACGTACACATTCTCGCGCGAAGGCAGCTTGCCCATCACGGGGAGCGAATCCGGCACGATCGGGCGCATCCCCACCCAGGCGCGGCCCCCCTCCTTCGCCTCGGGGATGTCCACCTCTCGGCTCACGATGCGGCGCAGCGACCGGATCCGCGCCGTGTCCATGCGGCGGTTGATCCCCGACAGCTCCATCGTCCCCGAGAAGCGCAGCGCGCCCGTGAAGGGGCTCAGCCCGATCTTTGCGCCGCCCAGGTACAGGGGCTGGCGCAGCTGGTTGCGGGGCTGGTCGATCGTCACCGAGTAACCCTTCCCGGCGGTCAGCGGGATCGGCCACCCCAGCATCCGGGTCAGCGCCCCGGTGTGCGCGCCCGCCGCCAGCACCACCGCATCGACCGGCACGTCGTCCTTCGGAGTGACGATGGCCTTCACGCGCCCGCCCTCGCTCCGGAAGCCGGTCGCCATGGTGTCTTCGTGGATCTCGACCCCGCTCGCGCGCAGCGAAGCCCCCAGTCCCGCGCTCAGTGAGTCCGGCCGCACATGACGGTCCGCCCCCACGAAGAGCCCGAACCTGAAGCCCGGGCGCAGCATGGGCTCGCGCTCATACACTTCGGACTCGGTCAGGTCGGTGCAGCTCGTCGCGCTGGACGCCGTCACCAGCTTGACCTCCTTCTCCGCCGCGGCCGCCTTGTCGGAGTCGCGGAACACCATCAGCACGCCGGATTCGTGGCACTCGAACTCCACGCCGCTCGCCGCCAACTCGTCGTAGCGTTCCATCGTGAACCGGTTGAGCGCGGCGATGGCCGCGATGCCGCGCTTCTGATCGGCGTGATTGCAGAATGACCGGAAGCGCAGCAGCCACGGGGTCAGCTTCAGCAGCGCCGAGGGCCTGATGTACAGGGGGCTGTCCCGCCGCATCATCCAGCTGAGCGACTTGAGGGTGAGGCCGGGCGCGGGGAGCGGGCTCGATATCGAGGGGCACACCCAGCCGGCGTTCCCGAACGAACAGCGGCTCCCCAGCGTCCACGATTCGACGACGACCGGGTCGGCGCCCATCTTCTTCAGGTACCAGGCCGTGGAAAGGCCGATCACCCCGCCGCCTACGACCCCGACGCGCATCAGGACGGCCTGTACCCGGGCCCGCTCACGATTCAGTTCGCCCGCTCGTGGACCAGTTGCCCTCCCACGTACACCCGCGTCGCCCACGTCCGGATGCTCAGCGGATCGCCGTCGAAGACGACCACATCCGCGTCCTTGCCCACCTCAAGGCTGCCCAGGCGCTCCGACACCCCCAGCACCTCTGCGGGGTTCAGCGTCACCGCCCGCAGCACGTCGGCCTCGCTCATGCCGTGGCCGCGCGCGATCGACGCGTCGATCAGCAGCCACTGACCCGCCACGCCGGGGCCGAACCGCCCAAAGCCCCGCGAGAAGCTGGCGAGCGAAACATGCACGCCGGCCTCGTTCAGCCACACCACGTTGCGCTCGTCGACGCCACCGTAGTCGCCGGGGTCCGGGATCTCCTCGCCCGAGATGTAGGGGTGCGAGACCGGGCCCAGGACGACCGGAATCCCACGGTCCGCCAACTCGTCGCGCATCTGGTGCGCGCCCGCGCCGGCATCGATCACCAGCTCGAAGCCGAACTCCTCGGCCAGCTCGATCGCCACCCTGATGTCGCGCGTCGCATTGGCCTGCACCCGCGCCGGGATCTCGCCCCGCAGCATCCGCGCCAGCGCCTCCATGCCGAGGTTGCGCGGACCCGCGTCCGCTTCGACCGAAGCCGCCATCCACTCCTGCGTCCTCACCAGCAGGTCGCGCAGCTGCGCCACGACCGCCATCCGCGTCGAGGGCGACCGCGACTGCTCGCGATAGGTCGCCGCCGGCCTCCCGCCCAGCGTGATGTCGATGGCCGCGGGCTCGCGCACGATCAGATCGTCGAAACGCGCACCCGCCGTCTTCACCACGGCGCCCTGTCCGCCGACCACGGTCGCATCTCCCGGCCCGATGTACGTCGCCGTGACGCCCCCCGACAGCAGCTCGCGCACCCGGATCTCGCCGGCCTCGCCCGACCCGAAGGTCCCGAACGGAGCAAACGCCTCGATGATCCGCAGCTCGGGCGTCAGCGGGGTCGGCACCTCGTTCATGTCCTCGCCCGCGATCCCGTAGTAGCTCATCGCGTCGATGATCCCCGGCATCACCACGCTCCCGGTCACGTCCACGACCTCCGCGCCCGCCGGAATGTCCACATCCACGCCGACAGCGGCGATCCGGCCATCCACGAACAGCACCGTCCCTCCTTCAACGGGTTCCGATGAGATGGGATAAACCAGCCCCCCGGTGAGGGCGACGGCCTGTGCCTGGACATCGGCCCGCCCGCCATCGAGCGCGGCCATGGCCAACACGGCCACCCCGATCGCCCCTATCCTGGCGCGCCCGCCGGCCCATCCGGCCATGGCTTCGCCCGCCACCACGCATGCCGCCCGCTTCGCAGCCCTGATCATGGCCCCTCTCCTTCCCGGTCGTACGCGACCCTTCCGTCCACGTACACCCGGGTCACCAGGGTGCTGACCTCGTACCACGTCCCGTTCAGCACGACGATGTCCGCGTCCTTGCCCACCTCCAGGCTCCCCACCTGGTCCTCCACCCCGGCGATCGCGGCCGGATTGATTGTCACCGCCTCGAGCGCGTCCTGCTCGGTCATCCCGTAGCGGATCCCGAGCCCGGCGTTGCCCCGCTGCCACTTGGAGCCCACCACCGGGTCGTCGGTGTGGAAGGTGAAGCGGACGCCCTTCTCGTTCATCAGCGTGCCCGTGGCCATGACCTCGTCGGACAGCGCGATGCGGGTGAAGAGCGGCATCCCCACCACGTCGATCCCGGCCTCGGCGATGTCGTCGGCGACCTTGTAGGCCTCGGTCGAGTGGTGGATCGCGAGGGAGAAGTCGAACTCCTGCGACAGGCGGATGATCGCGAGGATGTCGTGCGCCTGGTGGACGTGGGCGCGGATGCGGTCCTCGCCCGTGAGCACCCGGACCACGGCTTCCATGCCGAGGTCGCGCGGCGGGGCCGGGCCCTCCTGGCCGCCTTCCTCCCACGCGTCCCATTTCGCCTGGTACTCCTGCGCCTCGATGAACTTGGCGCGCAGCATCGCGGTGACCGCCATGCTGGTGGTCGGCGACTGGTCCGGACGCTTCCGCCCCATCGCGATCTTGAGCCCGCCGCGCTCCTTCACGATGCGCCCCTCGATCGTAGGCCCCCACGTCTTGACCACGATCGCCTGCCCGCTCGACACCTCGCCGCTCCCGGGCCCGGTGATGACCGTGGTCACGCCACCCTTGACCGCGCCGTACCAGAAGGCGTCGTCGGGCGAGAGCACGTCGCGGATGCGGTGCTGCGGCCCGAACCGCACGGGGAATTCGTTGAGGTCGCGCGAGTCGGCGCCGATGTGGGAGTGGTTGTCCAGCATGCCGGGCATGATGACCATGCCGCTCACGTCGACCACCTCGGCGCCTGCGGGCAGGGCGAGGCCCGCGCCCGCCGCCGTGATCACGCCGTCCGCGAACACGATCGTGCCGTTCTCGATGGCGGGCCCGGCGGCCGTGTGGATGCGCGCGCCGACCAGCGCGACGGGTGCCTCCTGCGCCCTCGCCGCGGTTGCCACGACGGCCGGCGCGAGCCCGCCCACCAGCACGGCGAGCGCCCCATGCGTCGCGGCGACCACCCCACGTGTCAACTCTGCCTTACATAACGTAAACCGCACTTTACACCTCCCAGATTTCACCCAGCACGCGCTGGAAGTTGCCGCCCAGAATCCCGCGTATGTGATCGTCCGTGTATCCCCGCCGGATCAGCGCCTCGGTCAGGTCGAACATCCGCTTGGGGTGGTCGACGCCCTCGATGTCGATCTTGTCGCGGAACGCGTACGAGTCCTTGTAGGCGCTCTTCAGCGCCTCGTACTCGTCGGTCGGCATGTCGTCGTAGCCGTGCAGGTCGACGTCGCTGCCAACGCCCAGGTGCTCGACGCCGATCAGGTCGCGAACATGGTCGAAGTGGTCGATGTAATCCTCGATGGTCGTGGGCTCCCTGTCCTTCACGAACATGCGCACGCCCGTCATCCCCATCACGCCACCGGTCGCCCCCATGGCCTGGATGGCCTCGTCGGTCTTGGTGCGCGGATGGCCGCCCGACAGCACCCGGCTGTTCGAGTGCGTGAAGAGGACGGGCCGCGAAGAGACCTCGCAGGCATCCAGCGTCGTGCGGTCGCCCGAGTGCGACACGTCGACCGCCATCCCGATCTCGTTCATGCGCTCGACGATCGCGACGCCGAAGTCCGAGATGCCACCGTCGACCCGCTCCGTGGCCCCGTTGCCGATCATGTTGCGCGAGTTGTAGGTGAGCTGCGATACCCGCTGTCCGAGCCAGTAGAACTGGTTGACGTCGTCGAGGGTGTGGAAGTGGGCCGAGGTCTGCAACCCGATCAGGATCCCCGCGCGCCCCGACCCGTGCACGCTCGCCAGATCCTCCGCCGAATCGATCCGCACGAAGAGATCGGGCCGCGACGCGATGATCGCGTTGTAGCCGGCCACGAAGAGCAGCGTGTTCTGGTACTGGTCCTCGAAGTCGCGCCCGCCCACCCCGACCGCAATATGGAAGACGTCGATCTCGGAATCCCGGAACTCCTGCTCCTCCTCGGCTGTCATGCCGCTCAGGTCCGGGCCCCAGCGCTGCTGAATGGAGCGCGCGATCACCAGCGGCGACAGCATGTCGATCACGAGCGATCCGGTCACCAGGTCGATGCAGCGGGTGGAGTATTCCTGGGGGACGGCAGTCCGCCCGCGGCCGTGTGCCTGCACGACAGCGCGCCCCCGGTTGATGAACGGAGCGGCCAGCATCAGGCCGGCGGCTCCGGCGGCGGCCTTGAGGACGGTTCGGCGGGGGAGCGCCACCGCAGACCCCGGAGCTCTGTTTTCTCTAGTCATGTGGCTTCTCGTGCACGCTGAGCGTCGTCTTCGGGACTGTCTCCACCTGCATGTATCTGGCGGAGCGAATCAGCGCACGATCCAGCGTCGCGAGCTGAACGCCGCGCCTCATCGCCAGCTCCAGGTATGCGGCATCGTATGTGCTGAGGCCGCATTCCCGGGCCAGCAACAGTGTTTCTCGCAGCGCGCGTTCATCGGTCTCGTTGTCGGTAACGATGGCCAGTCTCTTCAGGAGATGGAGATAGGCCGCCACCTTCGACTTGGCAATCCGCTTCATTCGTTCCGCTCGCACCAGCACGTTGCCGATCTCCAGGTGCCAGATGCCGGGAACCAGGGCCCCCTCCGTGCGTAGCCGGTCGAGGAGCGCCTCCGTCTCGGGCGTTCCCTGATCCGGGAACAGCCATGTGGCCGCAACCGAGCAGTCGAGTACGAACCCCTTCATGGCCGACCTTCGTCCCGCAGATCCTTCCAATCCAGATCGCCAAGCGTGACGCCCTCGCGGATCGACCGAAGCTCCTGGATCGCGTCGGCGACATCCCGTCGATCCTCCGCTTCGGCCGGGACGAGTCGGGCGACTGGAACGCCACGCCTGGTGATCAGAACTTCCTCGCCCTGAGCTACCTTGTTGAGCAGCGAAGAAAGGTGTGTCTTCGCTTCGAATGCGCCCACCGTCATCATACTCTTGCTCCCGTTCCGACATGAACAACTAGTTGTATAAACTAGTCTAACTCATGATTGGCGGAATTGGTAGTCGAGAGAGCGGACAAGGAGGCGGATGTCGATCGGGCTCAAGTGGTGATTCCGGCCCGTAAGCCGACTAGCTCGCCATCCCCCGATACCGGTCGAACCACCCCACGATGTATTTGATCTTCTGCATGAAGTGGCTCGGCCGGTCGCGCAGTCCGTGCGACTCGCCCGGCACCTTCACCAGCACCGCCTCGACGCCCTTCAGTTTCAGCGCCTGGAAGTACTGATCCGATTCGGACATCGGCGTGCGGTAGTCCTCGATGCCGGTCAGGACCATCGTCGGCGTGGTCACGTTGCCCACGAGCGAGATCGACGAGCGCTCCATGTAGTGCTCGGGGTCCTCCCACGGCATCGCCCGAAACCAGTACTTGGCCACCGTGACCGGGATGTCCGAGCTGACCGCGAAGCTGTACCAGTTGATCACCGGGTACAGCACCGCCGCCGCGTTGTAGCGGTCCGTCTTCCCGATCGACCACGACGATAGCACGCCCCCGCCGCTCCCGCCGGTTATGTAAAGCTGCTCCGGATCCACGTACCCCAGTTCGATCACCGCGTCCACGCCCGAGTCCAGGTCGAAGTAGTCGTTGCCGGGGTATGAGTGGTGGATGAGGTTGCCGAATTCCTCGCCGTAGGATGTGCTCCCCCTCGGGTTGGTATAGAGCACGACGTAGCCTGCGGAAGCCATCGATTGCTTCTCGATGTCGAACCTGTCGCCATAGTTCGCGAACGGTCCGCCGTGGATTTCCAGGATGAGCGGATAGCGGCGCGCCGGGTCGAATCCCGGCGGCTTGATGATCCACCCATGGATGTCCAGGCCATCGTGCGACGACGGCCACCACAACTCCTCGACCTCGCCGAGCGTCTTGTGCGCCAGGACATCCTCGTTCACGCTCGTGACGACGCGCACGCCCCGGTCGGCCCCGACCGCCACCTCGCTGAGCATGGTGGGCGTCGAGACCGTGTAGGCGAAGGTTCCGCCCGGCCCCACCGAAAAGCTCCCTCCACCGTAGGCCGACCCGCTGCCACCCATGTTCCCGGCCACGACATGCACCTCGTCGCTGCCGGGCTCCACGTAGGCGACCTTGGTGTTGCCCATGTCCGCGTACGAGAAATAGAGGCGATCCGAATCCGGCGACCACGCCAGCCCGCCCACCGTGCGGTCCAGCTGCGCCGCCACCTGCCGCGCGCCCGATCCGTCCCGGTTCGCCATGTACAGCCCCGTCACCTGGTAGCCCTGATAGCGGTCGTCGAACCCGGTGTAGGCAATCCAGCGTCCGTCGGGTGACACCGCCACGCCGCCGTCCGGTCCCTTCCGGTCGGTCAGCGCCCGGATTTCGCCGTCCAGGGACACTTCGTAGACCTCGGTGTTGCGGTTTTCCAGCTCCCAGTCCGGGTGCCGGTTCGCCTCGATCAGCACGGACTCGCCGTCGGGCGACCACACCGGCCGGCCCCGTCCCGACCGCCCCACGTATCCCCCGTGATGAAAGCTCCCGCTGGTGATCTGCCGCGGCGTTCCCCCCTCGGACGGCATCACGAAGAGGTGCGTGAAGCCGTGCTCGAGGTCGCCCGTGCCGTCGAAGCGGTGGACCAGTTCGTGGATCACGCGCGCCGGTTCGGCCCACTCCGCGCCCTCGGGCGGCTCCGGCATGGAGATCAGCTGCATGCCCGCTTCCGGCACGAAGGACGAGAAGACGATCCGGCTGCCGTCGGGCGACCAGGCCGGCACCCGCGGCGCTTCCACCAGGTTCGTGATCTGATTGGTCGCCCCGGTGTCCATCCACCGCGTGTGCAGCTGCGCCGACCCCGTCATGTCCGAGATGTAGAGGAGCCGGTTGCCGTCCGGCGACCACCGCGGCCAGCTGTCCGACTGCTTCCCCGAGGTCAGCGGGCGGAGGTCCGCACCACCGCGATCCATGATCCACAGGTTCGAGTAGTTGCGATCGGTTTGCGCGTCCGACCACTGGCGCACGAAGACGATCTGCGAGCCGTCCGGCGAAATCTGTGGGTCGCTCACGAACTCGAGGTCGAAGACGTCCTCGGCGGTGAGCACGTCCATCCCCTGCTGGGCATTCAGGGCGAGGGGGGTCGTCAGCGCCAGCGCGGCCGACGCGAACAGGGAGAATCTCTTCATCACACTATCCCGGTATGCGGGAGATCACGTACCTGCCGTGCTCCTCTCCCGTGATGAACTGGGTGACATCGTAGGGGCCGGTCAGCAGGCGGGAAAACGCGTGCCTGGTCGAATGGCGCCAGCGGACCGCCTCATCGAAGCAGCGGGCCTCGACGGTCTCGATGTCCTTCGGTATCAGTACTTCAACGACCTTCACGTCGTCTTTCAGCTTCGGCTCGCCCCCGCCCGGCCGCACGACCGCGCACGGCTCGCACCGCCCGGGCGCCGACCCCGGCGCGAAAGCCCTTCCCGCCTCGCCGGCGCCCCCTCGCAGGTCCCACCTCACGATGAACCTGTCAGTGCCCAGCTGGTGGAGTTCGCTGTCCGAGACTCCGTACATGTCCGGGACGAATTCGTCCACCGCCGCGCCCAGCAGGTTGAGGTTGAGATGCGCGTTGCGGGCGACGAGCGGGTCGAAGGTCCAGTACATGGTGACCACGCCCGCGGCCCGCAGTTCCTCCCGCTGCGCGAGCTTGAGCCGTTTGCCGATCCCCTGGTTGCGGGCCTCGGGACGCACGGCCAGCATGTGCGACCAGTGGGCCAGCTCTCCCCGCCGGAACCCGGTCATGCCGTAGACCAGACCCAGGAGCTCTCCGGCCGGACCAAAGGCGCCGGTCGCCACCCCGCCCATCTTGGCGGTGATCTGCATCATGCTCACGGGCACGACCTCGGAGAAGGAGTGGCCCCAGGTGTCCCGCTGCAGGTCCACGCACGCATCGTACTCGCCGCGAGTCCTGACGGACCGGATCTCGATATCGGGCCGATCGTCGGTTGCCGGGCCGGCAGAGCGAGTTGGAGGAGTAGCCATGACACCCCGGGGGAAAGGACTGTTCATCGGCAACTTCTGTACGCTCATGCTACCCCCTGAGGGCGGGATACCGCAAGGTATACAGACTTATCGACAGAAATGCGGTACATTCTGTGTTACATTTCAAGGTTAGGTTCGATCCTGTCTCGCCAACTGGCGGATCGCAAACGGAGCACAGAGGATCTACAGGCGGAGCGCGAAACGCAATGGTTCCGTCGCACTAGTCGCAATTGAATGGAGAATCAATGGCAGCCGCAAAGACACTGAGCATCGACCGTGGCACGCAGGCCTACGAGCACCTGCGCGAACTGATCGTCCTCGGACGCCTCGCCCCGGGCTCCCGCCTGATCGAGACCGAGATCGCCGACCGGCTCGGCCTCAGCCGCACGCCGATCCGCAGCGCTCTGCAGCGCCTGATGCAGGAAGGCTACATCGCGGATCCGGGAATCGGCCGCCAGAGCCGTCCGTACGTGTCGCCGCTCACCCAGGACGACGCTCGTGAACTTCTTCACATAGTCGCCGAGATGGAGGGGCTGTCGGCGTGGCGGGCAGCCAGCATGCCCAACCGCACGCAGATGGTCAAGGAACTCAACGACCTCAACGTCGAGATCCTCACCGAGGCCGATAAGCGGCGTCCTTCGCGCGACCGGATCCACCGCCTCGACAACCGGTTTCACCGCGCCTACGTGGAGGGCGGCGGCGGGGCGCGACTGCTTGCGCTGCATGATTCGATCAAACCCCAGGCCGAGCGTTACACGCGGCTCTACATCGAGTCGCTCCTCGACCAGATCGCCGTTTCCGTCGCGGAACACCAGGAGATCGTGGACAGGATCGAGGCGGGCGACGCGGATGCCGCGCAGTTGGCGGTGCGCACGAACTGGCGCAACGCGGCCGAGCGGCTGGCGGAGGTGATCGCGCAGTACGGCGAACTGGGTAGCTGGTAGGGATCGTAGCCTGAGAGGACCAATGATGACCCGCATGTACAGCAGACTGTTCGGACTCGCCGCGACGGCGGCGCTCGTCGCCGCGCTCTTCGTCTTCGCTACCGGCGCGGCCGCGCAGGAGGGGCTGGCCGGGCTGGAGGCCGAAATCGAGGAGATGGTTCGCGACTGGGGCATCCCGGGTGCCGCGGTGGTGGTGATCCAGGATGACGAGATCACCTTCGCGGAGGGCTTCGGGGTGAAGGAAATCGGGGGCTCGGACCCGGTCGACGAGAATACGATCTTCGCGGTGGGCTCCACCTCCAAGGCCTTTACCGCCGCCGCGATCGCCATGCTCGTGGACGAGGGGAAGGTCGGATGGGACGATCCCATGGTCGATCACGTGCCCATCTTCCAGCTCAGCGACCCCTACATCACCCGCGACCTGCGCGTGCGCGACCTCATGAGCCACAACTCCGGGCTGATGCGCGGCGACCGCCTCTGGTACGCGAGCGGCCGCACCCGCGAAGAGGTCCTGAAGCAGGTCAGGCACCAGCCGGTGACCTTTCCGCTGCGCTCCACCTTCCAGTACAACAACACGACCTGGATCGCGGCCGGCGAGGTCATCGAGAACGCCGCCGGGATGAGCTGGGACGACTTCCTGGCCTCGCGCATCTTCGCGCCGCTCGGCATGACCCGCAGCACGACCTCGGTCGGCGCGCTCGATCGGCTCGACAACGTCGCCACGCCCCACAATCCGTCGCTGGACGGCGAAGTGACGGCCATACCCTACCGCGACATCGACAACGCGGGGCCGGCCGGCTCGATCAACTCCAGCGCACTGCAGATGGCCCAGTGGATCCGGCTTCAGCTCGGCCGCGGGGAATTCGAGGGTGAGCGGCTCATCTCCGAGGAGGCCATCGGGGAGACGCACACCGGCCAGATGCTCATCCGCAAGGAAGGCACCTGGGCCCTGGTCTGGCCCGAATCGGACTTTCTCACCTACGGACTCGGCTGGTTCCTGAGCAGCTACCGCGACGTCACGATGATCTCCCACGGCGGCAACATCGACGGCATGACCGCCTACGTCGGATTCGTCCCCAGGCGAGGCTACGGGATGGTGATCCTGTCCAACCTGAGCGGCGCCAACGGCTTCAGTTCCGCCCTCGCGCACCGCATCATCGACCGCCTGGAGGGCGGCGAGGGCCTGCCCTGGAACGACATGATCCTCGAGAGGTGGAACGAACTCCTGGAGCAGCAGCGCAACGCGGCCGCGGAAGTCGAGGAGGGCCGTGCGGAAGGCACCTCGCCCACGCTGCCCCTGGCCGACTACGCCGGCACCTACGCCAACGACATGTACGGCGAGATCACCGTGACCGAGGACGGCGGGGTGCTGAGCGCCACCTTCGGCGCCGGCTTCGAGGGCACCCTGGAGCACTGGCACTACGACACCTTCCGGGCCAACTGGAGCGGTGGCGCCGACGAAGGGGAGTTTCTGCGCTTCGAAGTCGGGACGGACGGCAACGTCGCGGTGCTGCACGCGGAGATCGAGGGGAGCGTCGCGTTCACGAAGCGGGACAGGTAAGTTCCGGCCTGACCGCGACGTAGCTGGCACGCAAGGGAGCCGCCGCATTCCACGCAGGAGGCGTTGTACCATGATCCGGCCGAGACCCCTCTACACCGCGGCGCCTGGAGCCGCTTTGCTCGCCCTCATGTTGTCCGCGGTCTCCTCGTCCTGCGCGCCGGAGGATCAGGTCGGCGGTGCGGTGCGCCAGACGCTGCCGAACGGGGCGGTGCTCGTGCGCTACACCGACCTCCCGGCCATCGACCACGTCGGCCCGGAAGTCACCGAAGCCCAGGTGGATCTCAGGATCGGGACGCTCGACGGAGACGACCCCAACTACATGTTCGCCGACATCCGGGGCGTGCAGGCAGCCAGCGACGGCACCATCTACGTGCTCGACTACCAGGCGGTGGAGGTCCGGGCGTATTCCCCCGCCGGCGAATACCTCGGCACAATCACCCGCCACGGCGAGGGCCCGGGCGAGATCAGCCGAGCCAATGGAATCCTGCTCTCGGGCGACACCCTCCTCTGGATCAACGATCACGGGAAGTGGCAGATCGTCGGCGTCGATCCCGCTGGCGAGGAGCTTGGCCGCTTCGATATGCCGGTTCCCGCCTACGGGTACCTCTGGGACGGAGCGTTCGACCGTGAGGGCCGCTACTGGCAGGGCGCCGTGCACTCGGACAGGGAGTTCAGCATGCCACCGCAGTTTGGGCACGGCACGATCCACTTCCGTCAGTACTTCAAGTCCTACCACCCGACCACGGAAGTCGTCGACTCCATCTTCGTCGGCGAGGATCCCTACCAGGAGTATGTGGTCGAGACGAATACCGGGGGCTACAGGCATTACCCGATTCCCTTCGTGGCCGCCAACGTCACGGTGATGGACCCGTCCGGCGGGTTCTGGCAGGCGAACACGGCTTCGTACCGCGTCACCCGCACCACCGAGAGCGGGGACACGCTTGTGGTGATCGAAGCGGGACTGCCGACCCAGCCGGTGACGCCCGAAGACCGCTCCTCCTACGTCCAGCGCATGGTCGAGGGCCGTCCGGATCAGCGGCGTGCCGTGGAAGCAGTGGCGGACCTCATGCCGGAGTTCAAGCCGGTTCTGGAGGGTCTCTTCGTGGACGACGAAGGACGGCTCTGGGTGGAGCGGTCCACCCCGAACGAAGTGCCGCCCTTCTACGACCTGTTTGCGCGGGACGGCGACTACCTGGGCTCCGTGCGCCTCGCGTTCGAACCGCGGCCGGGCAGCAAGGTCTGGGTCCAGCACGGGAACCTCTATACCTGGGTTGTGGACGAGCTCGATACGCCCTTCGTCGTGAGGGCGCCGGTGTCATGAGCTCGTCGCCGCGTCGCGCCCGCAGCGCTGACGGGGCCACCCACACCGCCGACGTCGTCGTCATCGGCGCGGGCATCGTGGGGGCTTCCAGCGCCTGGCAGCTGGCCCGGCGGGGCCTGTCGGTCATCGTCCTTGAACGCGAAGCCGCCCCCGCGCTCGGTTCCACCGGACGAAGCGCGGCGGGGGTGCGCGTGCAGTTCACCACGGCCCCGAACATCGCGCTGTCGATGTACTCGCTGCCCATCTACCGAACCTTCCGCGAACGGCACGGCCACGAGGTCGGGTACCGCGACATCGGCTACCTGCTGCTGGTCCCGCCCGAGCGCTGGGACGATCACCTCGCGTCGGTCGCGCTGCAGCAGAGCATGGGCGCACCCGTCGAGGTGTTCGCACCGGAAGACGCGCCGCGGTACGTCCCCATGGATCCCGGCGGCCTCGCCGGGGTGACCTACGGTCCCTGGGACGGGGTGATCGACCCCCACATGGCCACGCACGCCTGGGTTGCGATGGGGCGCGACGCGGGGGTGTCGTATCGTTTCAGGCACCCCGTCACCGCAGTGCAACCCGAGGCGGACGGCTGGCGAGTGCAGTGCGGCAACCAAGCCTTCTCCTGCGGCCACGTCGTCAACGCCGCCGGCACCTGGTCCGGGCTGATCGGCCGCCTCGCCGGGCTCGCAGTCCCGGTCCGCCCCAAGCGCATCCAGATCTTCCTCAGCGCCCCCATCGCCGACGAGCGCACCTACCCGCTCACCATCGACCTCGGCACGGGCGTCTACCTGCGCAGCGAGGGCGACCGCATCCTCTTCGGCATGGACACGCACGCCGACGACGGCTTCACCGAAGGGGTCGATTGGAGGTGGCTGGAGCAGGTGCTGTTGGCCGGCGTCGACCGCTATCCCTGGTGGGTGGACCTCGGAGTGGACCGCCAGGGCAGCTGGTGGGGATACTACGGCGTCACTCCCGACAACAACCCGGTGATCGGTTTCAACCCCGGCGCCGCGTGCTGGGTCGACGCCTGCGGCTTTTCCGGACACGGCATCATGCATGCGCCGGCGACCGGACTCGCCGTGTCTGAGCTCATCGCCGACGGTCGCGCCCACACCCTTGACGTAACCGCCTTCGCTCACGGAAGGTTCGAGGACGGCGGGGTGGCGGTGGAAGCCAACATTTTCTAGGACCCGAGAGACATGCAGCTGAGATTCGCCGAAGAGGTCATGCTCCTTTTGCTGGATGACGAGGGCGAGAGGTTTTTGCGGGTACCCGACTGGTCGCTCAGGTACGCCCTGGGCGGTGGAGTGCTGATGGATCTGGCGTTCGAGGACCGGATCGACACCGATCTCGAGAAGCTCGTCCTCGTCGACTCGACGCCGCTGGGGGATGACCTCCTCGACCCCACGCTGGCCGAGATCGCCGACAGCGAGGGCACCCACAACGCGCGCTTCTGGGTGGAGCGCGCCGCCGCGCGTTCGGACGAAATCCGCGAGGCCGCCATCGACAGCCTGGTCGGGCGCGGTATCCTGGAGCGCAAGGAGGACCGCTTCCTGTGGGTCTTCCGCTCCCGCCGCTATCCCGTCCTCGACGACGGCACCGCCGAGCGCGAGGTGAAGTTGCGGCTGATGGAACTGCTCTTCAGCGACATGATCCCGACGCCGCGCGACGTGGTGATCATCTGCCTCGCCGACGCGTGCGGGATCTTTGCGGAGCTGCTCTCGCGGCGCGAACTGCAGCAGGTGCTGCCGCGCATCCAGTTCCTCCGCCAGATGGACCTTATCGGCCAGGCGGTGACCGCGGCCGTGTGGGACATCGAGGTTTCTCTCGCCCAAGCCATCCGGCCCCACTTCGGCTAGCGGCAGCCCCCGCGCTCTTGTCAAGTAGGCTTTACATTATATAATGTAAACCTTACACTTTTCCGCCCACGGATCAGGACAGGAGACCTGCACTCATGACGGACAACCAGCTCAGGAACCGCGTCAGACAGCACCGCAAGGCCGAGGGGCTTTCCCAACACGCGCTCGCCGAAGCCATCGGCGTTTCACGACAGGCGATCCACGCCATCGAGAACGGCGCCCAGGTGCCGTCGACCAGCCTCGGCCTGCGCATGGCACGCGTCTTCGGTTGCGACGTGGAGGACCTGTTCAGCCTCGCTTCGGATCCGGGGATTCGGGCCCGCCTCGCCCCCGCCCCCCCGGCGCTCGCCGCGGGTTCGCGGGTCGCGCTCGGCATGGTCGGCGAGCGCTGGGTGGCCCACCGCCTCCCCTCGCACGGGATGACCGCCGCCGACGGCATCCTGACCGGCGAGGCTGACGGCGCGGACGCCGAGGTCATGCCGCTGGCCGGTCTCAGCCAGCTGAAACGCAATGTCCTCGTCGCCGGGTGCGCACCCCTTCTCGGCGCGGTCTCGCACCGGGTGGGCCGGCGCTTCAACGACGCCCGCGTGACCTGGCTGCGCGCCGGGAGCGGCAGGGCGATGAAGATGCTCTCCGCGGGGCTCGTTCACGTCGCGGGGCTTCACCTGTCGTCGGGCGGGGGAGAGAACGGCACCGCCGCGGCGGCCCGGCGGGCGCTGCCGGGCCAGACCCTGCTCGTCGTCAACCTGACACGCTGGCGGCAGGGACTGGTGGTGGCGGCCGGGAACCCCAGGGGAATCGGCGGCGCCGAAGACCTGGCCGCACCCGGCCTGCGGATCGTGCGGCGCGAGGAGGGCTCCGCCGCGCAGGCCCTGGCCGCCAGAGTCACGGAGGCCGCGGGGAGCGTGCTGCCCGCCGACGGTCCCATGGCCCAGGGCCACGCCGAGGTCGCTCGCATGATTCGCTGGGGCGCGGCGGACGTCGGGGTCGCCATCGAGAGCGCGGCCCTGGCCGAAGGGCTCGATTTCGTACCGCTCACGGAGGAGAGCTTCGACCTCGTGGTGTCCGAGAAGCTCGCGAAGAAGGCGCCCGTCTCGCGCCTGCTCGACGCCCTGGACGACCCGGCGTTCCGGACCGAAGTCAGCCATCTGCCCGGTTACGACGGATCGATGAGCGGGCAGGTCACGACCGTCGAAGCCGCGTGACGACCCGGGCCCGCGCGGTCGCGGCAATTCTGGCGCTTGCCGTCGCCGGCTGCCATCCCGGCGGGCCCGAACGGCAGCCTCTGCGCATCTTCGCCGCGTCGTCGCTCACCGACGCGTTCCGGGAGATGGCGGGGGCCTTCGAGGGCGCCCACCCGGACACCGAGGTCGTCCTCGTCTTCGCGGGCAGCCAGATCCTGCGCCTGCAGATCGAGCAGGGCGCCCCGGCCGACGTCTTCGCCTCGGCCAACCCGCAACACATGGACGCGCTGGTGGATGGCGGCCTGGTGAGCGGGGAGCGGGTGCTTGCGCGCAACGAACTGGTGGTGATCGTGCCGCCGGCCAACCCCGCCGGAATCGAGTCCTTCGCCGACCTGGTCCGCGCCGAGCGCATCGTGATCGGGACGCCGAACGTGCCGGTGGGGGCATATGCGCGGGAGGCGCTGAGGCGTGTGGGCGCGGAGGCCGGCGGCGGCGCGTTCGCGCAGGCCGTGCTGGGCCGGGTCGTCTCCGAGGAGAGCAGCGTGCGCCTGGTGCGCGCCAAGGTGGAGCTGGGCGAGGCCGACGCCGCGATCGTGTATCGGACCGACGCGGTGCCCGGGCGGGTGCTGACCGTGCAGGTGCCGCCCCGGGCCAACGTGCGGGCGCGCTACCTGCTCGGGATGGTGGAAGGCGCGGAGAACGCCGCCGGGGCGGAGCGATGGGCCGAATTCGCCGCTTCGCCGGAAGGGCGGCGCATCCTCTCCCGCCACGGCTTCCTCGCGGAAACGACTGCCACGGCGCAGTAGCGGCCCCGTGGAAGACGCCGGCAGGGCGGTGAAGCGCCGCCGTTCTCTCGCGGAGCGCGCCCCGTTCCTGGCCGCCATCCCCATGCTGGCCATCCTCGCGGTGCCCCTGATCGCGCTGGCGGGAGCCTCCTCACCCGGCGACATCGCCGCGGGCGCCCGCCACCCCCTCTTCGCCCCCGCCCTCTGGCTGAGCACCCGCACCACCCTCGTCAGCCTGGCCGCCATGGTCGTGCTGGGCACCCCCCTGGCCTGGTGGATGGCGTCCCGCCCGGGGCGCGGTTCCCGCGTCGTCGAGACCCTGGTCGACCTCCCCATCGTGGTGCCGCCCGCGGTCATGGGCATCGCGCTGCTGGAGGCCTTCGGACGCAACGGCCTCTTCGGTCCCGCCCTTTCCGCACTGGGGCTCCAGATCCCCTTCACCACCACCGCTGTCGTCGCGGCGCAGGTCGTCGTCTCGGCTCCCTTCTACATCCAGGCCGCCGCCGCGGCCTTCCGGCGCGTTGACGAGGACCTCCTCATCGTGGCGCGCACCCTGGGCCATTCCCCGGCGAGCGCCTTCTTCCGGGTCGCGGTCCCCCTCGCGCTGCCCGGCATGGTCGCGGGCGCCGCCCTCGCCTGGGCCCGGGCGCTGGGGGAGTTCGGCGCCACCCTCCTCTTCGCGGGCAACTTCACGGGCTCGACCCAGACGATGCCGCTCGCCATCTACACCGCCCTCGAGTCCGATGCGCGGGTCGCGGTCGCGCTGGCCCTCGTCCTCGTCGCGGCGAGCGCCCTGCTGCTGGTGCCCCTGCGCGCCGTTCCCGCCCTGATCGCACGCCGCTTGGGCGGGGGGCGCGGCGGGGGGCGGCCGCCGCTCCAGGGCTTCGCGGGTTCCTGAGCCATGCAGTGGAGCGTGGAGGTCAAAGCGCGCGCGGGCGGTTTCCACCTGGACGTGGGCATCGAGGGGGACCGCGCGCCGGTGGTCGTCATCGGGCCCAACGGATCCGGCAAGACGACCCTGCTGCGCATCATCGCGGGGGCCTATCGTCCTCGGGCGGGACGGATTCGCTTCGGGGACCGCACGCTCTTCGACTCGGCAGCCGGGATCGACCTCGCGCCCGAAGAGCGCCGCGTCGGCTACGTGCCGCAGGGCTATGGGCTCTTCCCCCACCTCCCGGTCATCGACAACGTGGCTTTCGGGCTCGCCGGCGGACCCCGGCGCGTGCCCGGTACGGAGCGCCGCGGCACCGCCGCGGAGATTCTCGCCGAGATGGAATGCGGCCACCTGGCCCGGCGCTACCCCGCGACGCTGTCGGGCGGCGAGAAGCAGCGGGTCGCCCTGGCTCGCGCCCTGCTGCCCGCACCCGAGATGCTCCTCCTGGACGAACCGCTGGCGGCGATGGACGTCGCCGCGCGGCGGGGCCTTCGCGCCTGGCTGACCCGCCGGCTGGCCTGCCGCGGAGCGCCCGCGATCGTGGTCACGCACGACGTGCGCGATGTGCACGCGCTCGGATCGCCGGTGGTGGTCGCGCTCGAGGGCGGCACGGTGGTGCAGAGCGGGCCGGCGGCGGCCCTGGCGGCCCGGCCGGAGACGGACTTCGTCGCGGAGTTCTTCGGGGCGGCGTAACGCCCGCCTACCGGTCCTCCGCCGACCCCCGCCTGAAGATGTACCTCGCCGTAAAGGACAGAACACCGTTGTACAGCTCGTTGCCGAGCACCGAGGCCTCGACCGCGCGGATTCCCGCCTCGTAGCGCGCGCCGAACGCGAGGCCGCCCCATTCGAGCTCGCCCCCGACCAGCACCCCCAGGTCCACCGAACGGTGTCCGATTTCCTCGATGTCGTCGCACCCCTCCTCGGCCAGTTCGCAGCGCAGCAATGCCCCCACCGACATGCCGCCGAACAGGTGGGGCCGCAGATGGTCGCCCAGCGAGGTTCGCAGTTGCGCGAGCAGGGGGAGCTGGATGTACGGAACCCGGAAGAGCTTGGTGGGACCGGTGCGCGGGTCGCCCAGCAGGGTCTCGACCCGGGCGCCCTTCTCGGAGAAGTACAGTTCGGACCTCAGCGAGAACATCTCGCCGAACGCGAGCTCGCCGACGCCGCCGAAGAGGAACGTGGTGCGCGCGACGGCGTCCCTGGAGCCCCCGCCGGTGAAGCTGGCCCGGCTGAAGCCGGTCATCACACCCACGGCTGGCTGCGCCGACGCCGCCGAAAGGGGAGCCGCGAGCAGTATCGCGCCTACCAGAATCGGGCCGTGGAGCTGGCGGCGGGTGACCCGGCGGCGGTTCGTGCGCACCCGGCAGCCGCCTTCACCGTAGTCGGTGCGACGCGGGAGTTCGTCACGAACTGCTGTTGCCATCTCATCTCCGGTTGGGTGTCACCAAATGTAGCCGCTCGGACTATTCTGTCGAAAAGACGCTTGCGCGGCGAACGGTGCGACCGGCATTCTCCCGCAATGCAAACGAAACCGCACCGGAGCGCCCCGACGACGACGGGTGACGTGTCGACCTCGGCGAACGGACACACCCGGGATGAGGCGTTTGCCGAAGTGCTGCAACAGACTCGAGTCGATCTCGCCGCGGTTCATCGAATCACGGTGCTCGAAGGGCTGCACGAGGGAACCTGGAACCACTTCAGTGCCGCCGTTCCCGGGCGCCCCGGATCCCTGCTGCTGTCCCCCGGCCAGACGCACTTCTCCCGCGTCACCGCATCCAGCCTGCTTATGACCGACCCCGGGGGCGACGTCGTCGAGGGGACCGGCATCCCCAATATCAGCGCATGGGCCATACACGCCCCGCTGTACCGGGCACGCCCCGACATCGGCTGCGCGCTGCATGTGCACTCGCCGTACATGACGGCGCTTGCCTCGACGGAAGGATGGCGGCTCGACACTCGCGGCGGACAGCTCGCCGGGGTCTTTCACGGCAACGTGGCCTACTTCGACTACGAAGGAATCGTGACCGAGGACGAAGAGGGCGAGCGGATGGCCGAGGCGCTGGGCGACAAGAGTACCCTGATCATGGCCAATCACGGAGCGCTGGTGGTCGCGGCGTCGATCGAGGTGGCCATGCTGCACCTTGTATCGCTGGAGCGCGCCTGCATGACCGAGTGGATGGTGAGGGCCGGCGGGGGCCGCATCCGGCAGGTGCCGCTCGAGGTGGCCGAGGCCGTGGCCGCGACCGCGCCCGACGGATTCGGCGAACGCGGGTATCTGGACGGAATGAAGGCGGTGCTGGACCACCAGGGGCAGGACTACGCCGCCTGAGCTGCACGGACAAGGTCGATGGACGCGCGCCGAGCGCCGGTCCGTCAGCCGCGCAACATGTACCTGACCGTGAAGGACACCACCCCGTTGTAGATCTCGTTCCCGGTGGTTGAAGCCTCGACCGCACGCACGCCGGCTTCGTAGCGCGCGCCGACGCCAAGCCGCTGCCACGCGACTTCGACGCCCGCCACGGCGCCGAAGTCCAGGCCGCGCTGGTCGATCTCCTCGATGTCGGTGCAATCCTGGCTTCCGAACGTGCACCCGAGCAGGGCACCGACCGACAGTCCACCGAACAGACGCGGGCGTGCCGAGCTGTCGCCGGACGTTTGCAGTTGGGCGAGAACCGGTATCTGGACGTACCGCAACCCGAAGGTCTTGATCGGTCCGTCCGCGGGATCGCCCGCCGGTGTATTGACCCGCGCGCCCTTGGCCGAGAAATGGAGTTCCGGCCGGATCGCAAGCCTCTCGTTGACCGGAATCTCGGCCACTGCCCCGACCAGGAACGCGGTGCGCCTCGCGACGTCTACCGCTCCGCTTCCGGAAAAGGTGGACCGGCTGAGACCTCCGATGACCCCGACGGAGGGTTGGGCAGGGGCACCGTGGGGCGCGGCGGCCACAAGCAGAACGGCCACGAGCAGGCCGGGCGACAGCTTCCGGCGCCTCACTTCGCCGCTCCCGGAATCACTGGCAACTGCAAATGCGATCCCCCTTCGCCGCCCCGGTGAACCGTGATCGTGGGCACGATGTTGTCGTCGGCGTCCGGCCGGTTTTGCGGTGACAGCTTCGGGTGCAGGTCGAAGACGGGCCAGTCGGCCGCCGCGACCGACAGGCGGATGCTGTGTCCGGCCCTGAAGAGCCACGACGTCGGGTACAGCGAGGTCGTGACGCGAACCACCGCGCCGTCGGCGAAGACGCGGTCGGCATAGTCGGCCTCGCGGAAGCCGTGCCAGGGCAGGTCGGGCTTCACGTCGATCCCCGTGTTGCCGGGGATCAGGAGGTCGTTGTCGACCAGGCGGTTGAAACCGGCGCGGTGCTGGTACTCCGTCACGAGGATCGCGTTGCCTGCCGGATCGACGTCTTCGAGGTAGAAATAGAGGTCGCCGTAGTCGGCGGTGGACGAGACCGAGACGCTGACAACGGGATGACCCGTCACCTCGGTGTCCGCCTCGAGCGGCGCGCTTGTATAGGTGAGGACCTGCCCGGCCTTGTCCGTGCGGTAGGGCAGGTCGTCGGGTACGCCGAACATCTGCTGGCGGGAATGGCCGAACGACGGCGCGTTGAAGGGCGGCTTTCCCTTCATCGCGTTCGCGACCGAGATCTGTGAGGCGTCGAGCGGCGGGCCGAACGAGGCGTCGTGCGTGAAGTCGGCGGTGTAGTCGTCGCTTCCGGGTCCGCCCGGTTCCCGCGCGAGCGCGCCCGCGCCGGCGAGGTAGAACCGTGTGGGGACCTCCCGTTCCAGCGGCCATGACTCTTCCGCCCGCCACCCCTCGTTCTGGACAAAGATGTGCACCGGGGGTTCGTGCTCGATGCCATTCCTGATCCCTTTCAACCAACGGTCATACCACCGCAGCGCCTCGCCCAGGTAGACCGGCGTGTAGACGTTTTCCCGTTCGGGGTCCGCACCGATCCCCGTCGATGCCGCAGGCGAAATCCCCTGGTGATACATCGGCCAGGCGATGACCCGCGACGCATTCGACTCCTCGAGGGTCGCGAACACCTCGAAGGAGCTGCGCGCAAACGCGTCCCACCAGCCGGCGAAGTTGTAGACCGCCACGCCCGATTCGATGATGTCGGGAACCAGCGACCAGTTGACGCCCGGTGCGGTGAGCCCGTCGGACTCGCGCGCGCTGTCGAAGAAGCGGACCGACCGGATGCTGGTCACCGCATCGAAGTTGCCGGGCGCGCCATCCGGATGCGCGATGTGTTCCATCGTCGCGTTGAAGTACGCGTGCTCCGTGCGCTCGACACCATCGGGATACTGCGGCGGATTCGCGGGATCCACCGGCCAGGGATAGTCGTCGGTGAACCAGGTGTCGCCGTCCGCGTCCACGGGGATCTCGTCCAGCAGCTCGCCGTCGCCGTCCTCGTCGAGCACCGGGGTCACAGGGGGAATGGGGAAGGTCGGAAACGTGTTGTTGTGGTTGATGAAGTCGGTCATTGCCGTCCACATCTCGGTGAACGCGTAGCTGAAGATGCCACCGGGTTGCACGAGCATCCCGTCCCAGCCGGTGTGCACGGGCACGATCGCCTTGAGCGCCTCAGGTCCCGCCGCCGCCGTGGCAAACTGTGACCAGCCCTCGTAGGAGCCGCCGAACATGCCGACGTTGCCGTCGCTCCACAGCTGGGCCGCGATCCAGTCGACGATCGTGCCGGCGTCCTCGACCATCATGGGCGTCATCACGTCGTTCCAGCCGAACGACGCGCCGCTGCCCCGCATGTCGGCCGCTACATAGGCGTACCCACGCGACAGGAAGAACTCGTACGGCGCGACCGGGACCTCGCCGGTTTCGGGGTTGATCGAGGTGCGGTGATACGGGGTGTAGCGGAAGATCACCGGAAACGCCGTCGCCGCCTCGCCCTCGCCGGTGTACCCGGTGGGCAGGACGACGTCGACGGCCAGCCGCACGCCGTCCGACGCGGTCACGAAATGAGACGACCGCTCATGGCCCGTCCATTCGACCGGGCTGGTGCCCTCGAGCGACAGCGGGCTCGTCTCGACGTCGATCGTCGGCGCATCGCCGCCGCCGCAAGCGGTCACGCCCAGAAGCAACGCACACACGGCGGCCCGCCAGACCCCTTTGGTCCATTGCGTAAAGTTAACTTTACATAATGTAATGTTCTCCATACATCTCACCCCTTGGTCTCCGCAGGCGCACGCATGTGCCACTTCCTGAGCGTCGTCTTCTCGACTTTCTCGGTGGGCGTCTTCGGCAGCACATCGAGGAAGCGCACGAACAGAGGGACCATGTAGCGGGCCATGCGTCCACGGCAATAGTCCAGCAGTTCGTCCTCGGAGAGCTCGCGTCCGGGCCGGAGCGCCACCGACACCGCCACGTCCTCTTCCGTGTACTCGCTCGGCACCCCGTACGCCGCCGCCTCCAGCACCGCCGGATGCGCCTCGATCACCTGCTCGATCTCGTACGCCGAGATGTTCTCGCCGCGCCGCCGGATCGCGTCCTTGCTGCGCCCCTCGAAGTAGAGGTTGCCATGCTCGTCGAGTCGCCCCAGGTCGCCGGTGTGGAACCAGCCGCCACGGAAGACCTCGCGGTTGAGGTCGGGCATGCGGTAGTAGCCGGTCAGCATGAGGTGGCGGTCCTCGTCGCGCGCCGGCCGGACCACGATCTCGCCGATCTCGCCGGGCGGCAGCGGCCGGTCGTCCCTGTCAACGATCCGCAGGCGGAACTCGGAGACGACGCGGCCGCATGATCCCGTCGGGTAGGACTCGCCCGGGTCCTGCCATACCATAACGCCGCCCTCGGTGGAGCCGTAGCCCTCGATCAGCGTGAGGCCGAACCGCTCCTCGAAGTCGTCCTTGAAGGCGGGCATCGGGACGCCCCAGGCGAGCCGGGCGGGGTTGTCGGCGTCGTCCGGCCGCGGCTCCTGCTTGTAGATGAAGGTCAGCGTCGCGCCCATGAAGTCGAAGAGGGTGACGCCGTAGCGCCGCACGTCCGCCCAGAAGCGCGATACGCTGAAGCGCTCGGTCACGACGGCGGTGGCGCCGGCCCACAGCGCGGGTGCGATCGTGCCGATGGTCGCGTCCCAGTGGAAGACGGGGTAGGGGCAGAAGAGCACGTCGTCCCCGCGCACGCCGGCCGACCGCGCCATGATGCGGGCGTGGCCGAGCACGTAGCGGTGGGACAGCTCGCACGCCTTGGACACCCCGGTGGTGCCGGAGGTGTAGATCAGCAGCGAAGGGGCTGCGGTGGAGGGCTGCGGCGCGGGCGGCACACCGTCGTCGTCGACCTCCAGTGCTTCGAGCGGAAGAGTGGAGAAGCGCCCGCTCGCCGGGGCAGGTCCGCCGCGCACGATGAGGCGCTCGACGTTGTCCAGGTCGCCCGCGACCTCGAGCACCGCGTCAACCAGCGAGTGATCCACGACCAGGTCCCGCGACCCGGTCAGGTTGATGGCGTGCGCCAGTCCCGGGCCGCGGAATTCGGTATTCAAGGGCGCCCACACCGCGCCTGCCCGGTTGGCCGCGAACCAGAAGACGACCGCATCCGCGCAGTTGGGAAGGAGGGTCGGGACGATACGCGGGCCGCCTTCCGGGTCCGTGGCCCCCGCGCCGTCCGGGCCCCCCAGCCCGGCCACGCGGTGGCGCCGCAACCCCGCCGCCAGCGATCGGGTGCGCGCCTCGAAGGCCGCGTAGGTCAGGTCGGCCTCGCGGAAGCGGACGAAGTACCTGTCGGGGTCCTGCCTGGCACGCTCGGCGAGCGTCGTGACGATCGTCGCCACGCCACCGGGCCGCGCCGGATCCGGGTGCGTCACCCTTCCCCCCGTCCCGCTACGGTTTCTGCGGGGTCAGCCAGATCGACAGCCAGTCGCCCACCAGCGCCGGTCTCTCCTCCCCCTCGATCTCCACCCGGCAGCCCAGGGTCACCTGGCGCTGGCCCGGCTTGCGGTTGCGCACGTCCTTGACCGTGAAGTGCCCGCGGATGCGCGAACCGGAGAGGACCGGGGCGACCAGGCGGATGCCCTCGAAGCCGTAGCTGGCCGGATAGCCGTCGCCGATGCCGCCGTCCATGGGGTAGCGGTAGATCTGGTAGAGCATGGGCGTCATGAGCGACATGGTCAGGAAGCCGAACGAGATCGTGCGGCCCCACGGGCTGTGCTCGGCCGCGTACTCGGGGTCGACGTGGTGCGGATCGGGGTCCTCGGTGATCTCGCCGAAGGCGCTTATGCGGTCCTGGTCGACGACGATCCAGTCCGAGACGAAGGTGCGGCCGACGGCCTGGTCGACGGTTTCGGGCGTGATGTAGTCGCGGGTCATTCGAGCGGGGCCTCCTCCCCCAGAATGAGTTCACGGCGCTGCGGTTCGGTGACGGACTTCCTGAGGCGCCCCGAGGAGAGCCAGAAGAGGACGCCCAGCAGGAAGCAGGCGATGATGACCATCCAGGCGACGGGGATGCCGGCGCCGGGCTCGTAGGGATCGCCGAGCGCAAGGACGACGAAGAGCAGCGCGGCCAGCGCCGAGCCGATCGCGGTGACGATGCCGCCGGGGACGCGGTAGGGACGGGGCGCGGCCGGGCGGGTGACGCGCAGCTTGACGACGCCGATCGAGACCAGCGCGAAGATGATGCCGAAACAGATGGTCGCGGCGCTCACGATGGGTGCTATGGCACCCTCGCCGAGGACCACGCCCAGGGCCCCCAGCCCGCCGACGAAGAGTAGGGCGCCCGACGGGGTTCCGTGGCCCGGGTGGATCGAACCCAGGAAGGTGGGGAGCATGCGCGCGCGGCTCATCGCGAAGTAGACGCGCGAGGCGGCGATGATCACCGCGTTCCAGGTGGTGAGGATGCCGATGAAGCCGGCGGCGAGGACCGCGCGGCCAAGGAACGGCGACGAGAAGGTCTCCTGGAAGGCCGTCGCGGCCGGCAGCTGGTCGTACTCGAGGAGCTGCTGCCAGGGCACGATCATCGAGCCCGACATGATGATCAGCACGTAGAAGGCCCCCGCGCCCAGGACCGCCAGCACGATCATGAGCGCGGCGGCACGGCCGCTGGTGCCGGGGGCGCGTTCCTCCATGAGCTGCGGGACCACGTCGAAGCCGGCGAGAAAGAACGGCGCGGTGACGAACGCGGCGATGATCCCGGGCATGATCGATCCGCTCTCGCCGCGCAGAACGGCCGGCTCGAGGTTGGCCACGTCGCCGAAGATGAACGCGGCACCGATGAAGACCGCGCACAGCGCCAGAAAACCGTAGGTCATCAGGTCCTGGAAACGGGTGGCCTTCGCGATGCCGCGGATGTTCATCCAGACCAGGACGGCCATGACGCCGAGCCCCAGCGCGAGCTTGCCGGGCCGCACGGGAACGTCGAAGAGCGTGTACCAGACCGGGCCGCCGAAGCCGGGGAAGAGGCTCTCGGCCAGCACCCCGATCGCGATGCCCTCCCAACCCGCGACGGCCGTGTAGATGAACGCCAGCGTCCACGCGGTGATGAAGCTGGTGCCGGTGCCGAACGACTCGTAGGTGTAGGCCAGTTCGCCGCCCGAGACGGGAAACATCGACGCCATCTCGGCATAGCAGATGCTGATCAGCGCGATGAGCAGGGTGCCCGCGGCAAAGCCGATGGATGCACCGACTGGACCGGCCGGCTCCAGCCAGTAGCCCAGGTAGACCATCCACCCGACCCCGATGATGGTCCCGAAGGCGACCGTGAAGAACTGGACTCGGCCGACCGCCTTCTTCAGGGTCGGGCGGGCTGGCTGGTTTCCTGGTTGCATCCGCGGCGTGGCTGGGGAAAGGACTGAGTGGATGACCGGCGGGGTGCCGAACACCACCGGACAGCTTTCTTCCCGCGCGCCACTCGCGCAAGTTGGACCGATGGATCGCGGGGCCGTCGGCGCGCCGCGTGACCAGATCCACTCGCAGCCCGGGAGGTCGCCGATGAAGCCGTCCGTTCCGTTCCGCACCGCGGGAACCGCAACCGGGGCCCGCGGCCCGTTGTCCGTGGCGAGGACGCTCCGAAGTATCGGGACAGGGACCGCCGCGCTGCTGGTGGTGGTCACATCCTGCGCCCCGCCGCCCCGCGAATTCGCATCGGGAACCGCCATCGAGAACGTCTCCGTGGTCGACGTGGCGACCGGTGCCGTGGCCGACGGGCGCACCGTCGTCGTCGAGGGCAGCCGGATCGCCGCGGTGGCCCTGCCGGGCGACCTGCGCCTGGGCGAGGGCGTGGAGCGCATCGATGGCGGCGGCGGATACCTGATCCCGGGGCTATGGGACATGCACGTCCACGAGTTCTCCGCGTTCTTCGCCCCGGCGTTGCCTCTCTACATCGCCAACGGAGTGACCGGCGTCCGCGACATGTGGGGCGAGCTGGACGTGGCCGCGGCAGCCCGCGAGACGGTCGCCGCCGGCCAGCGGGTGGGGCCGCGTGCGGTGGTCGCGGGCAACATCACGGACGGCGCCAACCCGTGGTTCCCCGGTTCGGTGGTCGTCGACAGCCCCGAACGGGCGCGCGCGGCCGTCGATTCGCTGGTGAACGCGGGCGCGGGGTTCATCAAGGTGTATTCCGCGCTCGAGGCGGATGCGTTCACCGGCATCGCCGAGCAGGCCGCGGCGCGCGGAGTCGATGTCGCCGGACACGTGCCCTTCTCCGTTCCGGCTCGGGAAGCGTCCGACGCGGGGATGCGAAGCATGACGCACATGTTCGGCGTCGTTGAGGGCTGCTCCTCCAACGACGCCGACGTCCGCTCGATGCGGGCGGAAGCGCTGGCGCTACGGGCCGGGGGACGCGAGTTCGCCGATCCCTTCTTCGGAACCGGACTCTACCGGAGCATCCTCGATGCCGCCGACGACGACCTCTGCGCCCAACTGCTCATCCACTTGGCGGCCAACGGCACCTGGCTGACGCCCACGCTCGCCGTTCTGAGGTCGATGGCTTCTCTGGCGCGCCTCCGTGAAGAGGACGATCCCCGCCTGCAATACATGCCGCAGGCCATCGTGGCCGGCTGGATGACGCCGTTCCCCGGCCAAGCATCCGACACGCCTGAAGACACCGGGACCAGGGAAGCGTTTCTGGCCCGCCAGCTCGCCGTTACCGGGATGGCCGCCGCGGCCGGCGTCGGCATTCTGGCCGGCACCGACACCCCGAATCCCTTCGTCTACCCCGGCTTCAGCATCCACGACGAGTTGGAGTTGCTGGTGCAGGCGGGATTGTCGCCCCACGAAGCGCTGGCCGCGGCGACCACGGCCCCGGCGGAGTTTCTCGGCGCGACCGACTCGCTGGGCGCCGTCGCGGAAGGCAAGCTGGCCGATCTGGTTCTGCTGGAGGCCAATCCCCTGGACGAAATCGGCAATACGCGCCGCATCTCGGCGGTTGTCGCGAACGGACGATTCTTCGGCAGGGAGGCGCTGGACGCCCTGCTCGACGAGGTCAGGACGGAGCGAGCGTCGGGCCAGCCTTGACAGCGGCCGGATCCGCAGGGGTATTGTTGAGCGTCAGGCCGTCCCCGGCTGGCCAAGCGCCCCGGAGAGGCCCGGCTCCCGGGATGAACATGCCAGGCCCTCTAGAGATCAAGGAGTATGGAATGCGCCTGAATCGTTGGATTACCAGACTGTCATTCGTTGCCGCCTTCGCGTTGGTGTCGAGCCTTGGCGCCTGTGCCAGCGGCGGCGGGGGTTCCAGCGGGCCGCGGCGGAACCCCAATCTGATCACCGCCGAGGAGTTGGCGGAGTATACGACGCTGACGGCGATCGATGTCGTGCGCCGTCTGCGGCCGCGCTGGCTGACCGGCCGCGGCGCGGGAACGGGCGGTTCGAATATGCCGCAGCTGATCCTGGATGGGGCCCGCATGGGGGACGCTGCAAACGGCTTGCGCTCCATTTCCGTCTCCACCATTTCGGAGATGCAGTACCTGAACGCCTCCGATGCCACGATGCGCTACGGGACGAACTACCCCGGAGGGGCGATCGTCGTTACGAGTCGGACCCGGTAGGCCCGAGTCGCAGGAACCGCCGGGCGAAATCGGCGAGGACCCGGGCGCAGCTCCGGATCTCCCTCACGCTCACCCACTCCTCGTCGGCGTGCGCCTGTGCGATCGATCCGGGGCCGAAGCAGACCGCGGGCGTTCCGGTCTCGTTGAGGAAGCAGGCGTCGACCCAGGCCGACATTCCCTTCACGGTGCCGGGAAGGCCCGCGTCCGCGCACGCCCGCTTGAGGCCTGACACCAGCACGGAGTCCTCCGGCACCTCGGTCGCTGCCCGGTAGAGCCCGGCCTCGATCCAGGCGTTGAGGGCGCGGCAATTGCCCTTCGCCCGCTCCAGCACCTCGGTGGCCTCGATCATCACGCTCTCGGCCGTCTCCCCCGGCAGCGTCCGCCGTTCGATCACGAGATGGCACCGGTCCGGGTAGACCGACGGCGCGCTTCCCCCGGTGATCGTGCCGGCGTGGAGCGACGCGGGACCCAGCAGCGGGTGACCCGTCTGCCGCGCGAGCCGGCGCGCCTCTTCCTCGAACGCGACCAGTACATGCCCCATGTGCGCGATCGCGTCGATCCCGAGCTCGGGCCGCGACCCGTGCGCGGCACGCCCCCGCGCATGCGCGTCGATCCAGAGGAACCCCTTGTGGGCCGGCATGATCGCGAGGCTGGTGGGCTCGCACACGACGGCGGCATCCGCCTTGGTGCCGGCCGCGACCAGCGCCTCCATCCCCAGCGACGCGTGCTCCTCGTCGGCGGTCAGGGCGACGATCAGCTCGCCGGGGATCTCCGCGTCGGCCAACTCGGCGGCCGCGGCCAGCGCGCAGGCGACCCCCGACTTCATGTCGGCCGCGCCCCGCCCGTAAATGCGCCCCTCGCGAAGCGCACCGGAAAACGGCGCCGTCATTCCGGCGACCCCCACCGTGTCCAGATGCCCGTTCAGCAGCAGCGACGGACCCTCGCCCGCGCCGCGCCGCGCCACCACGTTCCAGCGTCCCGGGACGATTTCGCTGCGAACCGGCTTGTATCCCCATTCGCCGAGCCACCCGGCGACCAGTTCGGCGGCCGCCCCCTCGCCCGCCCCACCCGCTTCCAGCACCGGATTCACCGAAGGCGTCCGCACCAGCGCCTGGGTCATCGCCACCGGGTCGGCGCGCATCCCCGGGCGCTTCGCCCCGCCCGCACCTGATTCGTTTCCAGTCACCTTGTGTCCATTTTTCGGCTGAAAGTAGGGAAAACGGTACACCTTCCCGGACCGGCCGCCTGGCGCCGCCTGAACGTCGCGATCGGCGATATGGTCAATCGAAATATGGCGATTCCCGGCTTGCGGGGCTCGGGCCGACGAGCCCGTCCAGCAAGTGGCACGGAACTTGCTCGCTGGCGGCGGTACGAGTCACGCGGATCTGCCGCGCACTCACGGACACTCAGACCACAGGAGGGAGCTATTCGCAAG
Source organism: Gemmatimonadota bacterium (assembly GCA_022826565.1). Taxonomy (GTDB): domain Bacteria; phylum Gemmatimonadota; class Gemmatimonadetes; order Longimicrobiales; family Gaopeijiaceae; genus Bin94. The sequence goes on from JAJDUP010000012.1 coordinate 294,275, forward strand.
TTGACTGTCAATCTGCTGGGCGCCGCTGCGTTGTTCGCCGGCGTAGCTCTCCTCCGTCAGGGAACCCACCGGCCCGACCCGCCCCAGGCAAAGGTCGATGACGTTCCTCCGGGCGAGACGGTTCCTGGCAAGATCAGGCTCGAGAGGCTGAGGGAACTCGGCATCTAGGTTGGCCCGCGGCGCGCCCCCGCGCCCAGCGGCTGACCGCCCGTCGTCGGAGCGAGACGACCCAGGAAGGGGGGCGACCCGAACAGGTCGCCCCCCTTCGCTGTTTTCGGGAACGTCCGGCGCCCGGCCGCTACTCGAAGTGCACCGCGTTCTTCTCGATGTAGTCGGACCACTCCGGCGGCACATCGGTGTCGGGGAAGATGGCCTGCACGGGGCATTCCGGCTCGCACGCACCGCAGTCGATACACTCGTCCGGGTGAATGAGATACTGCTCGCCTGCCTCGTAGATGCAGTCCACCGGACACACCTCGACGCAACTGGCGTCCTTGGTGCCGATGCAGGGTTCGGTGATGATGTATGTCAATACGACCTCTTGGTTTCTGCCGTCATTGCAAACCGCTGTAGATGATTGCGCAACTTGCGGCGGGTGGCAACCCTTCCGGGCGCCAGGGAGTCCGTGAATGAACCCGCGCGTGCACCGACTCCTACCCCAACCGTCGAAAGTGGGACAGCGTGGCGGTCACGGCGGCGTCGAGCCCCGGCGTCACCCCGTCGAGCGGGTGCACCGCCTCGAAAGTGTGTCCCGAGCCCTCGACCACCTCCAGCGTCGTGCGCCGGCCCACCCGCGCGAGGTGCCGGGCTTCCACCACGGACACCGTCTCGTCCCTGGACCCGTGCACGATGAGCCACGGCGCCGCCACCCTGCCCGCCGCGGCGATCACGTCGAACCGCTCGCGATTCGTCTCGAGGTCCTCCCACACCGACCTGTCCAGCGGCATGTCCTGGCCAGTGCGCGCGTTCGCGACATAGACGACGCCGCTGCGCCGCCACTCCTCGATCCACTCCGCCGGCCAGCGCTGGAAGGTCGACACGGCCGCCCACGTCACCAGTGATGCGACAGCATCATGATGTTCCGATGCGGTGATGATGCTCGTGCCGCCTCCGCGGCTGTGCCCCAGCACCCCAACCGCCGCCGGGCGCGTGCCGCCGCTCCACTCCCCCGCCGCCAGCCGCTCCAGCATCCAGCGCACGTCGTCCACCTCGTGGCTGAGCGTGTTGCGGCCGAAGGCGTCCAGGTCGGTGAAGTCGAGGAGGTTCGGGCCGATCCCGTTGCGCGAGCCGTTGAAGGAGACGACGAGGTGGCCGTCGGCGGCGAGTCGCTCGCAGAGGTGGGGGAAGAAGCCCCAGTCCTTGAAGCCCTTGAAGCCATGCACGACCAGCACCGCCGTGCGGGGTTCGCTCCCGGCGACGCGGCGGACATCGAAACGGATGACTTCGCCGTGCGGGGGCGTCGTTTCGCCGCGGGTGAGGACCACGGAGCCGGTGTTCACTGGTCTCCTCGCCATTCCACGTCTCCCTTGCCCGCGCGGTGGTTTTCGAGGCGCGCCGCGGCGAAGAGGTAGTCCGAGAGGCGGTTCAAGTAGCGGACCACATCGGGGTCGACGGCCGACCGCCGCGCCAGCGTCACGACCCGCCGCTCGGCCCGCCTGCAGACGGCGCGCGCGTGGTGGAGGTGGCTGGCCCCCGCCGTGCCCGCGGGGAGGATGAAGTGCCGCACGCTCCCCGTAACCTCCTCGGCGGCGTCGATCCACGCCTCCATCTCGCCGATGCGCCCGAGGGGCAGATCGGGGAGCGACGGCGCCGGGCGGCCCTCGCGGGGCGGTGGGGTCGCGAGGCGCGCGCCCAGGGCGAACAGGTCGCTCTGCAGCAGGCTCAACCGGGTGAGGGTGCCGCCGTCCCGCACATGGGCGCGGGCTGTGCCGAGGACGGCGCACATCTCATCCACAGTCCCGTAGGCCTCGACGCGCGCGTCGTCCTTGGGCACCCTTCCGCCGCCGAAGAGACCCGTGTCCCCGCCGTCGCCGCGCCTGGTGTAGATCTTCATCAGGGGCGGAGCTTCGTGAACCTGCGGATGGCCATCGCCTTGTCGAGCAGGCTCGATTCGGGCGCTTCCTCCTCCCCGCCCAGGCTGGCGAGGGCGTCGCGCACGTCCAGCATGACCTCGAGCATGACCTGGTCGCGCTGAAAGCCGAAGTCCAGCGCCTCCATGCGCGACCGGTCGCCCGACCTGTCCGCCTTCTGGAACGCCTCCGTGTAGACGCCCTCGAGGCTCCCGATGATTTTCGATCTCGTTCGCATTCCGATCTGCCTGCCGGTCGTGGGCCGTGGTGGGGAGCCGGCGGCGTGTGCAGCCGCCCGCCCGCCCGTATATCTTGAAGGGTAGCGGCATCCGAGCGCACCTGGCGAACGCCGCCACGGAAGCGCCCCACCCCGCGATCCCGGGACCGAAGGAAATGGTGAATCTCAAGGAGCCGGAGGCCTTCGGAGGCGAGCCCTCCGCCGAAGTCGTCGCCAGGGCGAACGAACTGTACTGGCACTCCGACGAGAGTGTCAACGCGCTGGCGCGGGAGCTCGATCTCTCCAAGGGCGCGCTCTACGAGGCCATCGTTCCGCTCCCCGCCGGGCTGCGCTGCCCCGCAAGGGACTGCGAGCTGTCGTACCCGAACCGGACGGCCCGCGACCGCGGCTTCGTCTCGTGCACGATCTGCGGGTTCGAAGACGAGGAGGACCGGGTGCGCATCCACCTGGAGATCGAGGCCGAAGGCGACGCCACCGAGCCCGCGGCGCCCCAGGTCGCCCCCAATCCCGCGCCGCACGGTGCGGTCCCGCAGCTCCCCGATCCGCCTCCGTCCCGCAAGCTCGAGACGCTCCTGGCCACATCGGCGCTGCTGGGCCTGGCGGCCGGACTGATCCTGGGCGGCCTCATCCGGCGGCGGTAATGCGGCCGGAGGCCGTTTCCGGCGACCCGCGCTCGATCGTCACGCCGGACGCGTTCTCGGTCACGCCCGAGCTCCTCGGCACCCCGCTCGCCGAACCCTGGCGGCGCTTCGCCGCGCTCATGGTGGACCTCGTCCTGATCGGGTTCCTCCAGCTGCTCGGCTGGCGCGTGCTGGGCGGGCTCGTCGGGCTGACGCTCTTCCGCATGGCCACGAAACGCCCGGACGGCACGGCGGGCGGCCCGGTGCGCAAGATCGCGTTGGGCTGCTCGGGCGCCTTCGTGCTGATGCTGGCGATCGGCGTCACCTTCATCCCGTCGCTGGTGAGGATGGCGGCACCCGGCGGCGACCTCCCGATCGCGGTGCAGCTCGGCGGAGACAGCATCGTGGGCGGGGCCGCCGCCGATACGATGGATCTGGACGAGCTCGCCGAGACCCTGCTGCAGGGCGTGGTGGCGGGGGCAGGCGCCGACACGGCCGGCGAGGGCGCGGCCGCCGCGAACATCGCCGGTCTCGTGGAGGAAATCGTGGAGGCGGCGGACGACATCCAGACCCGCGACGAAAGGATCGAGGAGCTCGAGGCACAGCTGGCGGAGGCCGAGCGGCCGTCGACGCTCTTCACGTGGATCCGCGACGCGGCCGACGAAGCCGGGCTGATCTTCGGCTGGGGCACCATCTATCTCACCCTGTTCCTGGCGCTGTGGGGCGGCCGCACGCCGGGCAAGAAGCTGTTTGGGCTGCGCGTGGTGCGCCTGAACGGGCAGCCGCTCGGGCTGTACATGTCGCTGGAGCGGGCCGGCGGCTACGCGGCGGGGCTGGCCACCGGGCTGCTCGGCTTCGCGCAGGTGTGGTGGGACCCGAACCGCCAGGCGATTCACGACAAGGTCGCCGAGACGGTGGTCGTGCGCGAGGGGCTGCCGAGAAGGGTGTACGGGGGGCGGGGCGGCGGCGCGGGGGTGGCGGAAGCCGTGGGGACAGGGCAGGATTCGGGTGGCGGACGCGGCGGCTCGGAGGGTGGCGCGGCCGGACATAATGCAGACAGATGACAGGGAGCGGAATACGGTGACAGGCAAGGACGAACGCAGATGGTGGGGCCGCGCCGCGGTGGCGGGGCTTGCGGTGGTGGTCGTGACGGGGTGCGGCGGTGGCGGTGGTGAGGGGGGCGGCGGGGCGGATGGGGGGGCGGGGGACGCGCCGGGCGGCGCGCGATCCCAGTCCATCCCGACCTCGATGCTCTCCGAGGGCGCAACGAGCGCGCTTCCCCCCGCGCAGGAGGTCCAGCTCGAGGATCTCGGGTTCGACATGGGCTCCGAAGACGCCCCGATCAAGGTCGTCGAGTTCAGCGACTACGGCTGCGGCTACTGCCGGCGCTTCCACACCGACATCTTCCCCACCCTCAAGAAGGACTACGTCGACACGGGCCGCGTACACTGGAAGTACGTCACCTACGTGAGCGGCATGTTCGCCAACGGCATGGTCGCGGCCTTCGCGGCCGAGTGCGCCGGCGAGCAGGACCTCTTCCCTCCCATGAGCAAGCTCCTCTACGAGCGCCAGTCCGACTGGAAGGGCGAGGGCGAGCCCTACGAGGTGTTCGAGTCGATCGCCGAAGAGGTGGGCGTGAACACCGACCAGTTCCGCGCCTGCATCACCGAGCAGCGCCCCAGGCCCCGGGTGCGCAGCGGCATCCTGTCGGGGGCCCGGCTGGGCGTGCGGGGCACCCCGTCCTTCCTGATCAACGGGATCCCGTTCGTCGGCGCTCAGCCCATCGAACTGTGGGCCGACATCTTCCAGGTCATCGAGGCGGAGGCCGGCCGGGATACGGGGGACGGCGGGGTGGGGTCCTGAGCGACGCCGCCGCCCAGGACATGTACGTGGGCTGGCCGCTAGCCGCCCGGCTTGCTCGATGCCTATTGAATCCCTTTGAGTGCTCGATCATCCCGGGCATCTGTTGCGGGAATCTGCCCCTGGAGGACGCAGGGCAGGTTTCGCTTTGCCCCCGCCCCTCGGGCAACCCGGTACTGGCTTGCCCCATCTTCACGAACTCACCGTGTCCTCGTACTCGACGCGTCCCGACTCATCTCGCTCATCTTGATTATCGCTGGGTCCCTGGACGCACAAACCGAAGGATCATGACATGACAGAATTGCTATCCAGCCAGACCGTAGATTTCCTCAGCGGTGTTGTACTACCGGCGCTGTCCATTCTGGTCGCCCTTGCGACGCTAGTGTTCACCCTTCGGTGGGCGGCCCGGACGCTGACACGCAGTGTCACTCCACAAATCGAGTGCTACCTGCGCGTTCGCGAGTCCAGCCAAGTGTTCGATTTAGTGATTGCCAACTTCGGGCTGGGTAGCGCGTACCGTGTCGGTTTCCAACTTGAAGTTGATGAAGAAGATTTTGACGCCCACAACGTCGCCATGAAACAACGTGCTACGGACATTCCGTTTTCCGTAGTTGAACCCAGTGGACGGATCACCAATATGTTCGGGTTCGGGCCGGCATTGCTGGGAAAAGACCCCCCCTTGAAACCGTTCAAGGCCACCGTAAAGTACGAATGGCAGCCATTTTGGTCTAGGCGGCGACGGGTCGAAACGCGACGTTACGACATAGATGTGCGCCCCTTTTTGGGGCTGGTACCAGAGTGGAAGACGGATGAGGTCGCCGAGGCGCTGAAGGTGGAGCTGCCAAAAATCGCTAGAGCTATCGGGGCTACACAAAGACCTCCCGTACCGGCCGGCAGGAGGAGTAGTGGCCTCGCATTCTTTAGACGCATTGAGGGTTTGATGCCAGAGCTCTTCGCAGAGATGCGAGCCGATCTGACGTCCTTTCCAATGAAGCGTGAATTCATCGTGATGCCTAAGTTTGCAGTGTACAATGCAGGGCGAAAGAAGCCTCTCTCATACCACTACGAGGACCACGAGGATCTCGCGGACAAAGTTGGACTGCTGGTGAACGAGGGGGTTGTAACCGACATCACCTATAACAACGTTGACCGATATGTGATGTCGGAGACTCTGGTCGAGTACTTGGAGGGGCGTGAATCGGGGAACTCGGAGTGACTGAGGTCATTGCCATCGGCGCAGCCATCGCGGCGGTCAAGCACTTCGTTGATCTCGCTGGAAAGCTGGGGGACGGCCTTTCCAAGGAGCAAGCTGCGGCTATGTCCCAACTTTACGACAGTGTCTTAGACATACAGCAGCAGCTGCTTACGGCACAGAACAGAGAATACGACTTGCTCGCACGGTGCCGCGCTCTTGAGGAAGAGATCGCACACGCAAGGGACTGGCAGGCGGAGAGCACTCGCTACGTCCTGCGAAGCGTAGATGGCGGGGTTGTCCGTCAGCAGAAGGCGAACGACGCTTCCGGAAGTCCACCTCATTGGCTATGCGCGAATTGCTTCGAGGAGCAAAGAAAGTCATACCTACAGAAGGACCCGAAGATCGTGGATGGCAGGCACGTCTGGAAATGCCCACGTTGCACCACTGCGGTCCTGGTTGACCAAGGTGCCGAGTTGGGGATTGTCTAAACTAGCAACCGAGGGCATGTGGGTTTTCAGACCAAGTTATTGTCGACTGCGTAAGCACGACCCTTCTTCGTGACGACATAGGTGGTCGGGCCAGCGTTGTTATGCTTCTCGCGTAGAAAGCCTCGGTCGACCAACCCATCGACGTAGTGACGCGTTCGGACGTGGTTTTCGCCAATCTGTCCAGCAATATGGCTGAGTTCCAGGTGACGCCGCTCGGCTGAGGATATGCCGACACCCTCCCATGCAACGGCTTCGAGCACCTTTTCTTCGGTTTCCTCCAACCAATAGTCGACGGTCTCGTTCTCGAAATCATCCTGTTCTTCTGGCTCGTCAGCGTCGACTAGATCGATGCCTCCGATGTCATCGCGGAGACTCACCCACCACCGGCGAAACCGCTGCGCAATCTCCGACTCGGGAATAGGTTCTCCTGCCGAGATATTGATTGCCTTGAGAAGGCGCCCGATATCAATCTCGGTGAATTCCGTACACTGGAACTTCCCAAGCGGAAGGCCTCCCACAGCATTCGGAGGCATACCGAACAAGACAGGACTCACATGAGATTCAACCCCGACCGCTCTGGCCACTACCCCCGCTTCAAAGTTGACCCATGGACTACGGACAGCATCGGGAGTCGCGCAGATGATAGCGTACGATGTCGCCTGCAAGCGACTCCAGAGCTCTTGGTCCCAGCGCGTTCCCTTTCGGATGTCTACCGTCGAGACCCACGGTTGCACGTAGGGTAGCACTCGCGGCAACCGGTCGCGCAGAATCAAGGCGATGCTCTGACTCTCCCGCCCGGCCCAACTCACGAAGATATTCATTCAATTGCGCGCTCTGGTTAGGGTTGTGATGCAAACCGCTGGGCGCGGTTTCCAATCCAACACAAGACCCCGGTGAAGTTCATTACCACTTGATGCTGGGCATGTCAACGCAACTCCGCGCGTCCCCTTCACCGCCACCGAGGTGGAGGCCGCCGCTGCTGCGGACGACGCCGACCGGAAGTCCTCCCGGCCCGTACCGGCGCCCGCTCCATCACCACCTCGAAGTCCTCCTCGTACCCCACGCGGTTGGGCGACGGCAGGTAGCGGGACAGGTCGATTTCGGCCCGCTTCAGCTCCCGGTCGAAGGCGTCCAGCTCCCTCTGCGACTCCTCGGCAGCAGTGTCGGCAGTCGCGTAGACGATCCGGCCCAGCTTCTGGTCCTGGAGCTTCAGCCGGCGCCGCATCAACTCCGCCTCGACGAAGGTCTCGCGGATCGCCGGGAAGCGGTAGCGGAATCCGTCGTCATCCGCTTCCACGTCGGCGTCGAACTCGGCCGCCAGGCGCTCCAGCTCCTTCAGGATCATCTTCGGGCTCACCTGCTGATCCTTCAGTCCGGCCGTCACGTGACGGATCGCCTCGCCGACGGGGATCCAGCGCACGGTCCCCACGCTGCGTGTGTAGACCAGTCCCAGCAGCAGGCGCCGGATGTTGCGCCGCATGCGCGCCCGGTTCTCGCTGCCCAGTCCGAGCGAGCGCACGATCGGGATGCCGAAGAAGAGGCTGCTGAAGGTGAATGGCACCACGCCGAGCCCGTAGAAGATGAGCGGGTCGAGCGGGGGGGCGCCCGGGGCCGCGACCACGAACGCCGGGGCCAGACCTAGCACGCTCGCCATCATCAGGTTGAAGCCGTTCATGGCGCCGATGCCGAAGTTGGACCCGGCGCTGTTGCCCGTCAGCTTCTTCGGGTACTCCAGCCGCAACCACGCGGGCTTGGGCTCGCTGGCGCGGACCTTCCCGTGCGCGCTCTTCATCAGCTCGGGGAAGGCGTAGACCACCTCGCCGGCGTCGGAGACCTGCGGGTCGCCCCCATAGGCACCGGTCAGGCGGCCCATCTCCTCGTCGGCGTCGTCGGCCGACAGCGCGGTGTGCTCGATCAGCTCCGATGACGTCAGCACGCCTTTTCGCGCCCGGATCAGCTGCACCACGCTCCGGTCCTTCTGCAGCTGCGTCGGCTTCGGCTCGTCGGGGCCGAAGATGAAGGCGAAGACCCGCTTGTAGAAGGGCGGACGGGCGTCCTTCGGCAGCCGTCTCGCGTGCGCGTGGCCGTAGTAGAGGCCCCCGCGGTGCCACCCGCGTCCCCCCAGCAGCCAGTGCATGATGAAGAAGTCCCCCAGGCTGAAGCCCCCGCGCCCGCCGAAGCCCCGGTCATCGGACCCGCGCAGCATGATCGCGACGAGGATCAGCACGAAGATGGCGAAGTAGACGACCAGCATCACCGCCGTCCACACCTTGAAGCCGACCTTGAAGGCCGACCAGGCGGCCCGGCGGAATCGGGTCCAGAACGGCTCCGCGTCGCGCGAGATCAGCTTGGGGTCGAACTGGTAGAGGAGGTCGCCCGAATCCGAGACCTCAAGGTGGCCCCGGTGGGTCTCGAGGAGGGACTTCAGCGCGGTCTCGGCCTCGTGGTCGGGTATGCCGGTGGCGGAGACGACGTCGCCCAGGGTGGCGCGGCCGCGGAGGCCGCGCAGGGCGGACATGACGGTGGTGTCGGGAGGGGTGGGGATGGATGCGACAATATCGGACACGATGCCACTCTCTGTGCTGGATGGTGTAGCGGGGACCATGGGGACGACTGTGGCGGGCACGGCTTCGATGCTACGCGGCAGCCAGAAAGATCCTTTCTCGTGGAGGTGGCGCGCAACTCCAGGGGGGTGTCGACGGTGATCGTATCGAGGAAAAGGCGCACAAGAACGGCGTCGCCCGCCAGTTGGGCGGAGTTCGGCTACCGGGTACGGCCCGGTGCTGATCAATCGCTGACGGGAAGTCCTAGGGTGTTCAAGGATCCACCGCCAGCTACAGGAGCAGTACCGATGCCGAAAAGGAGCATGCTCGACGCGGTTTTTCTGCTTGGCCCACCCTACCGACAGTTGAGGGTCGTCGATCCTGACGAGCCGCCACGGCCGCGGGGAGGCGGCTGGGTGGCGATATGGCATTTGGGCAGTCCCGACTGGCATCGGGGTGCTGGGCTGATTGCCAACCGAGCGGCGGGGGTGTCACTGGCCATGATCCTGCCGGCTCGTGACGACCGTCTTTCCGTGCTGCGAGTGCTCCGCGCAATTGAACAGTCTCGCCCCCAGGTGGTGCTCCCCTACTACGAGGCGCCCACGGCGAGGGACATCACAAGCGTGATTCGTCGTGAGCCGACATGCCTGGCAACCAGTGTTGCGGACTTCCTGGAGTGGCGGGGCTTCTCGTTGGATCCGGTTACCCGAAGCATCATTCGCCGAACGGTGCAACTGAGTTCCGATGTTCAGACCGTGGGCGCACTGGCCAGCAGCCTGTACATGTCCAGGCGGGCTCTGGGGCGCAAGCTGATGAAGAGCGGCCTGCCGGTGCCTTCCCACTGGCTGCACATGTCCAGAGTGCTGAGGGCGACTATCAAGCTGCAGAGCTCCGACGACAGCCTGTTCAGCATCGCTTGTTCCCTCGGGTACTCCGACGGGTTTTCCCTGAGCAATCAGATGTATCGTCTTTGTGGTGTCAGGCCGATGGAGGCCCGTGAGAGGTTGGGCTGGGAATGGGTTTTCGAAACCTGGCTCGCCAGGGAAGCGGAGATCGGCAACATCAGTTCCAGGGTCGTTGACCAACGCCCTTCGATAGCCGTCACCCCTGAGCGGGGAGACCGTCAGGCTGCGACCGCCGCGGCTCATTGATATGCCGGCCAAAACCGTCTCTACCGGCATGCCGCACGATCTTTCCCCGTTGCGATTGGAGCTCTTTGGCGGCCCCCTGCTCTGGCGGCAGGGTCGCACTGTCCGGATTTCGCCTCTTCAAACCGCATTGTTGGCCATCACTTTCGGAGACAGTGCGACGCGCATTCCCCGGGCGTCGGCGCAGCGGCTTCTTTGGGGGTCTCACGACGACAAGATCCTCAGGCATCGTCTGAGCCAGTTGGTCTATCAGACGAACCGAACCGTCGCGACAAAGCTGTTCGAGCCCGATGGTGAACACATCCGTTTCCACCGGCGAGTCGTGGCTTGTGACGTCGACGAGTACTCGAGGCTCATAGGCTCGGGGGACTTCGAGAAGGCTTGCGATCTCCTGGAGCGAGGGTATCTCGCCGCTTGCAATCACAAGAGGACCGCGGCTCTCGCCGACTGGATCGAGGAACAGCGGATTCACAAGCGCTTGAACCTCCGGCGTGCTGCACTCGCCGCGTGGGAGGACGCCGAGGCTGCACATGAATGGCTCCGGGCCCGACAAGCCTCCGAAGTGCTGCTGAGGCTCGACCCGCGTGAAGAGACGATCCTGCGGAGAGTCATGAGGGCACGAGTCATGGCAGGGCAGGTGCGGGAAGCGGAAGCGATCTACTGGTCGTTTGCCGAACGCGCCGATCCGTCGGGAGGATGGACTCCAGAGCCGGCGACGAGCAGGCTTCTGAAGAACGTCAGAGACGCGCACAGCCCCTCCTCAGTGCAAACCGATACGACACCCAGTGCCAGGCAGGAGCCCCCCCTGGTCGGCCGGTCATCCGAACTGGCCGCACTCACGCGCAGCATTTACCGCGATCGCGACAGCGGGTGTTGGCGCACCATCGCTGTGTGCGGTGAAGCTGGTGTGGGCAAGACCAGACTGGTGCGGGAGGTGATCAGGAGCGCGCGTTTTCGCGGCTATCGGATCATCGAAACGGGCAGCTCTCTGCTGGAAAGGGAGATTGCCTTGGGTCCGATTCTGGAGCCTCTCGGTCACCCCTGGGTGCAGCCCTTTCTCAGGATGGTAGCCGAGCCCTGGCGGTCTTCACTGCTGTTGTTGTTGCCGGAGCTGCAGGAAGGCAACAAGCGTTTGTATGAAGCGGCCCTTCACCCAACCGGTGGCGTGTCGCGACACCTTTGTGAAGCGTTTCTGCGACTGTTCACCGCGATCGCCGAATCAAGGCCCACGATCCTGTTCATGGACGGGTTCCAGTGGACGGACGACGCGACGATCGCTGTGCTCCAGTTCCTTCGCAAGCGCTGGAACAACACCGCATTCACACTCCTTGTCGCCTATTGTGAAGAGGAGCTGGCGTCCGGGCACCTGGTGACCCGCTTTGTTCAGAAAGAGGAACTGGACTCTCAGGCCATGGTAGTCCGCCTCGGCGAGCTGGACGACGCTGCAGCCGTCAAACTGGTCAGATCCGTAAGCTCCATCGATACCGGCGAGTCGCAGCTTGCCAGGCTCACGCGGACCACTGGTGGCAATCCGAGATATCTCATTGATATGGCGGCAAGCACTCGTGACGGCAGTTCTTCTCGTGGTTCCGACGAGCGCGCGCCTGTCCCGTCTTCGGCGCGACAGGTTGTCTCTCGCCGTCTTTCGCTGCTTGATGACGCAGCGCGGGCCGTCCTGTACGGCCTGGCGGTTCTCGGTCAAGTCACATCGGTCGACCGACTCTCGCTGGTCGTCGAGCATACACGCGCCAAGTGTCTGGCCTCGCTCGACAAGCTCCACCGTCTCCGACTGGTCGATTGGACCCCCCGGGGTGTTCAGTTCCGGCACGATCTCTTCGGTTACGCGGTGTACGAGGGAATCCACCCTACCCGCCGGGCCGTTCTCCATGCCCGCGCAGCCGAGGTGCTCCATCGGGCCTCGACGAGTCTCTCTTCGCTGGACATCGCGAGACACTATGCTCTGGCCGGGAGACCAAGGCTGGCCTCGATGTGCGCGCTCGAAGCGATCCAGCACACCGATGAGCAGAATGCCGCGTCTCGCTTGCGCACACTCACGGAGGCGTACCAATTGAGCGAAGGCGCCCGGCGGCGGATCGTTGCGGCTGCGCTTTCACGCACGTACTACAGCTTGCGCCGTCTGGAAAGCGCAATCCGCTTCGGAGTCGAGGCACTGGAGGGTGAAGCCTGTCTGCAACCATCGGAGTCGGTCGCCGCCCGCCTCACCGTTGCCCGGTCCCGGCATATGCTCGGTCTCGCCGGCACCAAAGCATCTCTGGCTGAACTGGACGAGCTCGAAGAGAATGCGCGTACGCTCGCTGACGAGGCTGTTCTGGCCGCCGTGTTGCAGACCAGGGTGGAGGTCGCAGATTGGTCTGGCGACCGGGACACGGTGATGAGAGAACTCGCGCGGCTCGGAGCGATGGACCTGTCCGGCGAGCGGGCGGCCCGAAGCCGAATTCTCGCCACACTGGCGATCCAGGCGGCGTATGGCAATCCGGAGGCGGGGCTCCGAGCGGGACAGGAGGCGGTACGGCTGGCTCGCGCGCACGAAGCGTCCGACGAGATTCTCCTGGCGCTTCGACGGCATGCCAAGGCCTTGATGACTTGCGGGCTCGTGGCAACCGCAAACGGCTGGAAGACGCTATCCGATGCCACGACCCTGGCCAAAACGACCGGACAACACGGTCATCACGCGCTCATCCTGCTTGCGCTGGCTGAGTGGCACACCGTGACCGGCAACTACGAGATCGCGGATCGGGTCTTCACTGAGGCCCGAACACTGACTCGGGAGATGGACTGTCCGGGAATCCGTACTCGTGAACTCCTCGTACGTGGTGCCCTCGCTGTTTCGCGGCGAGATCTGGACGAGGTCAAAGCCGTCCTCAAGGCACTGGCCGATGCCAGGGATCAGGGAAGCGGCCAGGACGCGCCCGCCATTCCAACGGGATTGACCGACGCACTCGCCGCCCTCGAAGGCACGTTGCTGCTCGAATCGGGCAAGTTGCGCGGAGTCACCCAGATCGCGGAACGGCATCCCCTTGGGGAATCCCTCGGCGAAACCCCGCTTGGCCTCATGCTATTCCACGCCCGTCTGCTGTCTCGAACCGGCAACCTCCCGGAAGCAATGGAAGTGCTGGCGAACGCCCTCGAGGCCAACGACCAGAGCCGCCCTCTCGTGTGGCTGAGGCTGGCGCTGGAGTTCGTGAGGCTCGCGCGCCGGCTCGGCAAACCGCAACCCCAACTCGCCGAGCGAGCACGCAAACGGAGCAAGGAACTAGGGCTGGGCGGCATGGCGCACGAGTTCCAGCCCTTCTGCGGTGATTGAGAGCCCGCCCCCTACCCCTCCCCCCTCAACCACCCCACCAGCAACCCGACCTCCACCTCGCTGAGGATCTCATCGGGCCCGAAGGCCGGCATCCGGTCGTTGCGCTCCCCGTAGAACCGCGGGTGCGACGCGTCCCGGATGAACGCCTCCAACCACTCCCTCGACCCGAACGCGGTCAGCACCGGCCCCAGGCTCCGCTCCACCGTCCCGTGCCACTCGTGGCACTCCGTGCATCCGATCCCGACCGCCGACAGCAATTCCGCCCCCTCCGCGATCTCCCCCCGCTCCGCCTCGTCCGCCTCCGCCTGATACGGCAGCGCCGCCTCCGCCGACAGCGCCTTCACCACCTTCGCCAGATCGGCGCGCCCGGCGTCGTCCAGCCCCGCGATGCGGCTCTGCACCATGCGCACCATGCGCCCGCGCGCGAAGGCCGTGCCGCCGAAGTACTCCGGCGTCGCCACGCGCTGGGGGTCGAGCAGACCGGTCAGCCACTCGCGGCTCGCGAACCCCGCCAGGTCGGCGGCGGTCGGCGCCTCGGCGAGCTCGCCGCCCAGGCCGTCGTGGCCGTCGTAGCTGTGACAGCTGGCGCACCGGTCGGCGAACAGGCGGGGGCCCTGGGTGAGCGGGTCGTTCCGCAGCAGCGTCAGCGCCCCCGACGGCGGGATCCCGTCCGGTCCCGCGGCAAGCTCCACCACCCGCGCCGCGTCCGCCTCCGCCGCCTCCTGCGCCGCGACGAAGTCCGGGTCCGCGCGGTCCTGGGCGTAGGCCTGCCAGGTCAGCAGGCCGATGCCGGCGAGCACCGCCCCCGTGAAGCCGACGTTGAAGCGGTGGCCGAGCCGCCACTTCCCGGCGAAGGGCATGAGCGCGACCAGCGTCACCACGACGCCCGGGATCACCAGCGCGCCGATGATCTCCGTGCCCGCCGGGAAGTACTTCAGCCACTGGAAGAGGAACATGAAGTACCACTCGGGACGCGCCGCGGCGTAGGGTTCGGCGGCGTCGGCCGGGGCGCCGAGCGGAGCGCCGCCGCTGCGAATGACCAGGTAGAGCACCGCGGCCATCACCGCGAGGCAGGCGACGGCATCACGCAGGGCCTGATCGGGCCAGAACTGCCCGGTCCTCACCCGGGCGGGAGCCGCGTCCGGATCGCCGCCCTCCTCCCCCTTCTCAGCATCCCCGTGCCCGCCACCGTCCATCTGCGCGCGCAGCCCCCCGGTCGTGACCCCGTGGCGGCGGAAGAGGAACACGTGCGCCGCGATCAGCGCGATCAGCGCGCCGGGAAGGACGCCCGCGTGCAGCGCGAAGAAGCGCGTCAGGGTGAGGTGGCCGTAGTCCGCGCCCCCGACCAGCACCTCCTGCAGCGCGGGACCGACCACCGGCGTGATCGTCGCGATGCTCGTCGCCACCTTGGTCGCCCAGTACCCCTTCTGGTCCCACGGCAGCAGGTAGCCCGTCAGCGACAGCCCCAGCACCAGGTGCAGCAGCGCGATGCCGAACCAGAAGTTGACCTCGCGGGGGGCCTTGTAGGCGCCGGCCACAACCACCTGCATGAGGTGCAGCACGAGCAGCACCATGGTCGCGTGCGCCATGTAGTGATGGATGCCCCGCAGCATCGAGCCGCCCGCCATGACGTTCTCGATGTAGTAGACGCTCTCCCAGGCGCCCTGCGCGTTCGGGCTGTACGCCGCCCACAGCGCGATCCCGGTGATGAACTGCACCACGATCGCAAACGTCAGCGTGCTCCCCCACACGTAGCGCCACTTCGCGCCCCCGGGGATGGATTCGACGAGCGCCAGGCGCAGGAGCCGTCGATAGCCGGTGCGATGGTCGAGCCAGTCGAGGAGTCTGGGGATGAAGAGGGCGCTGTCCCCGGGCGGCGGCTGCGGCGTCACGCCACCGGCTCCTTCTCGGCCCGGCCCGGGAGGAAGTTCTGGAACCGGACCCACACGTCGTCACCCCGGATCTCGACGTCGAGGGTGTCCATGTCGCGCGGGCTGGGGCTCGCCGGGTCGTTGACGGCTCCGCTCAGGTCGAAGCTGCTCTTGTGGCAGGGGCAGACGAAGCGCGACCGGTCGGCGGCGATGTTCACGAAGCAGCCGGCGTGCGGGCAGACCACGTTCAGCGCCTCGACGGAGTCGCCGCTGCGGCGCAGGTAGACGGCACCCACGGGGAGCTGGCGGTGCGTGTTCCACGCGTCGACGCGGTCGGTGACGACGCGGAATTTGTGGGGCACACCGTCGTCGGGGATCGCGGCCAGCTTGGCCACGGGGATCAGGTCGGCTTCGCCGCTCGAGCGCCCCAGCGGGTCCAGCGCGACGCGGACGCCCGACCACAGCGGCGCGACGAGGGCCAGCCCGGCGGCGGCGGCGGCTCCGATGCCCGCCAGGAAACCCCGGCGGGGTGCGGAGCCCGGCTCGCCGGACCCTTCCTCTACCACCAGCGGTTCATCGGCCACCTGTGGCTTCCGGTTCATGGCAAGTCGGTGCGGGTCGGGTGCGTTGGCACGGTGAAGTGGACAGCCGATCAAGAGTATTGCAGTCGGTGGAACTTTGCGAGATGGCCGCGGGTATACTAAAGTCTTAGGAGTTCGGCCAGATCGGTCCGGCGGCTCTGTCGCCCCCGGGACAGGCCGAGGCCCTGCGAATCCCCTGCCGGAGGACCAAGCGATGAAGGACCGGATCAACCGATTGCAGCGGCCGCTCGCGGCCGCGACCCGCCCCCGCGGAGCCCTGTTGCCGATGCTGGCCGCGTGCGTCGTGTGCGCCGCCTGCGGCGATGGAGGCCGGACCGCCACCGACCAGGACCCGTCCGTGTGGACGACCGAGGCGGAATACCAGCTGGGCGACCCCTTCGAGACGGGCGTGGCGTTCGAAGCGCCCCTCGTGCGGATCGACCCCGGCCGAAACCGTGTCCTCGTCGCCGACGCGAGCACCGCACAGATCAGCGCCTGGACCCCCGACGGTGCGCTGCTCAGCCTGCGAGGCCGAATGGGAGAGGGCCTGGGGCGGTTCGGCGGGGCCGGAGGCCTCTTCGTCGAGGAAGACGGCACCATGTCCGTCATGGATTGGAGCGGATCGCGGTTCGCCTACTTCGCCGCCGACGGCGAACACACCCGAACGCAGCTCGGGCCGGGAACGAGTCTCAAGTACGAAGGACTGAGCATCGTGTTGGCGCCCCCCCGCGACGGGGTATACCTGGGCCGCGCGGTGGTCCCGCCGGCCATGGAAGCGGCCGCGGGCCCCTTCGCTACGGACGGCCCGGTGCAGCGTGAGCCGCTGCTGCGCGTCCGGCGCTCCGAAACGGGAGAGTGGCTCGATGCCGAGCCGCTGCTCTGGCTGGACATCAGCAACCGGGTCATGGTCGCGGAGTTTCCGGACGGCAGCGGATCTTACGGTGGCCAGCGTTTCGCGGATCACGATCAGGTCCGGTTCGAGCCGGGTGCAGCTATCGTGATGCGAACCAAGGGAGGTCCCGGTTCCGTGGAGCTGATCGAGGTGAACTCAGCCGGAGACACGGTTTGGCACCGGCGCCTGCAGCTCGAGCCCCGCGAAGTGACCCCTCAAATGCTGGACGAAGTGCTGGAAGAACGGCTCGACGTCTTTGCGCCGTTCCGCGCCGAAGGGCTGACCCGGCAGGAGGTGCGCGACATCTACTACGAGGCCCTCTACAAGCCCGAATACTTGCCCGCGGCCGAAGGACGGCCCATCCCCACGTCATCCGGCGAAATCTGGTTCCGGACGCACGAGGTCGAAGGCGATCTCAGGGTGCACTACGCGGTGCGCCGGGGCGACATGGACGAGCCGCCGCGCCGCGTGCTCCTGCCCGAGTGGCTGCGCCTGAGCGACGCGACCGAAACGCACGTCTGGGGTGTCCGGCGGGACGAGGAGGAGGCTCCGCAGGTGGTTGGACGGAGGCTGGTGCCGGTTTCCTGACCTGGGCCGGGGCCTCGGATAGGGGCCGGTTTCCTGACTGCGGTCGGGGCCGGCACCCTGACTCGGCCGGGGCCGGGGCCTCGAATCGGGCCCGGCGGTGTTTACTCTGCCCGCCCCGTCCTCAGCGGGCTGAAGCGTAGCCGTCCCGCAACCCTACTTTCTTGAATATCCCTACTTGCACGGCGGATTTTCAAGGATTATCGTTGATTATGCTCATCGATCGTCCGACACCCGCCAGACGCATCCGCGAGGCTCTCGCCGTTCATCCCTGTGCCGCGCTTACCGGCCCTCGTCAGTGCGGCAAGACCACATTGGCCCGACAGATCGTGGCCGAAGCCCGCGCGGCTACGTTTTTCGATCTGGAGGCCGCAACCGACCGGCAGCGCCTCACCGCTCCCGAGCAGGCCCTGGGCCGGCTGGAGGGGCTCGTGGTCATCGATGAAGTCCAACGGATGCCCGCGCTCTTCGAGACCTTGCGTGTGCTGGTGGATCGTCCGCACAACGATGCTCGTTTCCTGCTGCTGGGCAGCGCATCGCCGCAACTGGTAAAGGGCGTTTCGGAATCTCTCGCGGGACGGGTGGGGCTCGTGGACCTGGGGGGCTTCAGTCTTGGCGAGACCGGAACCCACGCCTGGCGAACGCTCTGGGAGCGTGGAGGCTTTCCTCGCGCTTTTCTGGCGCGCACAGGGAGGAGTTCCGCTCTCTGGCGACGGGATTTCGTTCGGACATTCCTGGAGAGGGACATCCCCCAGTTCGGCATCACCATTCCGGCGGAAAGCCTGCGCCGCTTCTGGACCATGATCGCCCACTATCACGGTCAGACCTGGAACGCCGCCGAGTTCGCCCGGTCGCTCGGGTCGGGCGAAGCGACCGCCCGGCGGTATCTCGACATACTCGCGGGAGCGTTCATGGTGCGCGTGCTGCCGCCCTGGTTCGAGAACCTGAAGAAACGGCAGGTCAAGGCGCCGAAGGTCTACGTGCGCGACACGGGACTCCTGCACTCGCTGCTCGGAATTCCCCGGGAGGACCTGCTCTTCGGCCATCCCAAGGTCGGGGCCTCGTTCGAAGGATTCGTCATCGAGCAGCTGCTTGCCGCACTCGACACCCGGGATGCGTACTACTGGGCCACCCATGCCGGAGCCGAACTCGATCTGCTCGTTCTCCACGAAGGCAGGCGATACGGCTTCGAGTGCAAGTTTGCGGACGCCCCCGGCACGACGCGCTCGATGCGCGTGGCTCTCGAAGATCTGAGCCTGGAACACCTTTGGGTCGTTTATCCGGGCGACGAAGAGTACGCTCTCGACGAAAGGGTATCCGTGCTCCCCGCGGCGAGGATTGCGCGGCTGGTGGAAACGATGTTCGGGGCAGGCGGATTCACTGGTACGCCTGCTTCCCCATGAATTCGATGCACTTCCCCGCGGTCCACGGCCGGTCGAATCCTTCCAGCGCCCTCGCCAGCACCCCGGTCACGTTCGCCACGGCAAAGCTGATTCCACTCAGATTCATCTCCACCGGCACCCCCGGAATCGGCCTCGGATACGGCGAAGCGGCGACCACCACGTCGCCACCGGCCGCCCCCCGCACCTCGACGCACCCGCGCGGGCAGTCGGCGTCCGCCACCACCCCCACCGTCGACGGCAGCGACCCCGGCCACCACCTCTGCCCATCGTCTTCCGCCGCCGCCACCACCACACCCCCCGCGCCGGCGAGCCGCGCCACCGCCCCGCCCAGCGCCTCGGCGTGCTCTTCGCGGAGTGTCCCCAGGCTCAGGTTGACCACGCGGATGCCGTTCGCCGCCGCCCAGTCGATCGCGGCCACCAGCGCACGCGAACTCGTCCTCAGCCGGTCCTCGAAGACGCGCACCGCGAAGATGGCCGCGCCCGGCGCCTTCTCCTGAATGGCCGCGAAAACCGCGGTGCCGTGCCCGAGGCGGTCGATGTAGTCGTCTTCGATATCGCCGGAGAGGGCGATGCGCACGCCCCCGGCCACGTCGTCCACATGCGGGTGATCCGGATTGACGCCGCTGTCCATGACGGCGACGGGGACGCCCCGGCCGGTCACAGGCAGCAGCGCTGGCGAGTCGATGCACACGCGCGCGTGTTCAGATGGCAAACTCCGCCTATCCTCCCCGGCGAAGCCATATCAGGACCACACCGCAGGATGAGCCTGTACCCCAGTATTGCGGTGGTATTCCCGCCGTATTGCGATAGACCTCGACGCCGGCGACTGCCGAAGGGTTGATGATATCGTCGATCCCGGCGGGATCGCGGCCGCCGCCAATCCTGATTCCTTCAAGGTAGACCGTCGGTATGCACTCGGTCCCCATCCTCCGGAACGCCAGAAACCCTCTGCTGGGCATGGCCGGATTGGGTATGACCGTTACCCCGGGGAACCGCATCAACGCTGCAGTAAGCTGAACGGGATTCCAGTATTCGATGTCTTCGCGATCCAGAAAGTCGCCCCAGCCGTCCTCTTCCCGTTGGTAGAAGCCCACGCTCAGCAGGTTTCTGTCTCGCGTGTCCACCGTCACCTCGATCGGGTCCAGCGAGATCGCGTCCACTGCAAGCACGACCTCCACACTGGTGGCGTGTCCGCCCCGGACGCCGATGGATTCCGAGCGCTGGATGTATCCCAAATGGGAAAACACGACTTCATGCTGACCTGGGGACAAATCGTCCAGGCTGAAGCGACCGTCACCATCCGTCCTCGTCGTGCGGCCAACGGCCGGGACGTTCACGACGACTTCCGGAATTCCGCCTCCACTGATCTGATCGACGACGACTCCCAGGATTCCCGTGACCATGCCTTCGTAGGCATCGTCGGCGGGCTCCAGGTCGAGGAAGAACTCTCCGGGCCGGTCGATGGTCAGGTCACCCTCCAGATGGTCGTAGTCCCGATGCATCAACCGGAGGTCGTATTCGCCGCGGGGAACACCCTCCACGACAAACTGGCCGCGTGCGTCGGTCACGAAGGTCAGCCCCAACGGTTCAAGGACGACGACGACGCCAGCGACGGGCTCGCCGGTCGCGGCGCTCGCCACGTTGCCGGTCACCGTCACGGCGTTCGCTTCCTGTGTCTCCTGCGCATCCGCCGGTATCGCGGACACAGCTGTGAACATGACAAGGAACCGATTCAGATAGCGCATCCTGCCTCCGCGGATCGGCGATTCGCGCCACGCTCGCCTCGTCGAGCTCGTCGATTGTCCCGCCAACTCAAAGGTGCATTCAAGCTGCGGGGCGTTTCTCGTAGACGGCAAGCTCCACCGGATCTCCCAGCGGGTTGTGGATCACCAGCAACTGGTTTGCATGTGCCGCGATCACCGGTGGTGGGTCACTGAGCGCGTACCAGTCACCGTTTTTGTCTCTCATCACCAGGATGGTGGGGTCGCCGTTATTCAGCACGCCCTGTACAAACGGGATGGCAAGGAGTTCGGAGCTTGCAACCGGCCGTGCCGCGCCGTGAAACGAATTGCCCCACTCCATGAGATCCTCGATCGATCGCAACGGGCTCTCCGGGGCGGCGGGGGCCACGTAGCCGGGGATGGCGAGCCGGTAGGACTCGGGCTCAAGCGCGTCGCGGTTCAAGGGAACCACCCAGATGCTGTCCGAAATCGTCGAAACCGCCCAGGCCGTATCGTTGCTGACGGCGAACGAGGTCTGCCGCAGGTTCCCCCATGGAACACTGGGATCGGCGTCTGACGGGAGGACGTTGGTAGTGTAGAGGCCGTGCATGAGAGGAGCCCCGTCGTCGGCGTACACACCCATCGCCGCTGCGGAATCCGCGAAACCGAGCCCGGCGAACACCAGGCGGCCATCCGGAAGTACGGCGAAATCCGACACGAAACCAAAGCGAAAGTCGATCTCGCGCTCCAGATCCCCGCCGCCCGTCCACACGGACACGCGGCCCAACCGTCCGTCGGCCATGTACAGCTGCCCGTCCCGGAGTTGAGGGAGGCGCGCGCTTCTGAATTCCCCCGGGCCCTCGCCCTGCCGGCCAACGGTGGCGATGAGTGATCGGCCGCCGTCGAACAGCTTTGCGTTGCCTTCCGAACCGTCGGCGATCGCCAGGCGGCCACCATCCCAGCTCGCGCCCGAGATCAGGGCGATCGGAGCTTCGGGGGTCTGCTCCGGCGTAATCACCTGTACCAGGTGGAACATCTCGGCAAAAGGCATTCCGTTCGGGACGATGGTGGAATCCTTTGAGGTTCCGTCGTCACAGGCAGCGCTGGCCAGGAGGGCCACGGTCAGGAGTGCCGCGGCGGGCCGGGGCCCGAATCTGGACAGGGCGCGTGTGCCTTGGGACAGTCGCAACTCGTGGTCAGTTGCCATGCATGATGTCATGCCACCATTACCTCGCCAGCCTGAGAGACACACCGCCAACCGGCTCGTCCGGCGACAGCACCACTTCCGTCCTCGCTCGTTCTACGCCCGTGCCTGCGGTCACGGTAATCGTATGACGGTCCACCGGGACACCGCAGATGCGGAATTCGCCCAGCCGATTGGTCACGGCCTCGGCCGTCTGGGCCTGGCCGATCATTCGGCCGGAAAGGTTGCGCACCGCTACCCATTGCGCCACCACGTTGATGTCCTCCAACGCGCGACCCTGCCCATCCGACACATCCCCCACCAGGATTCCCGTCCCCGGGCTCCACTCTTCAACCTGGCACGCCGCGGCGAGCACGTCGTGCACGGGAGGCGCCGTGATGCGCACCGTCGTTGTATCGCCCGGCAAAACCCCTGCGTCGGCCACCGCGTATTCGCGATCCACGCCCATCAGGTAAGGGCGGATGTATGCAAGTCGATAGCTTCCCTCCGGGAGCCCGTCAAAGACGAAGCCCCCGCTTTCGTCCACGGCGGTCTGGATTCCGGCACCTACAACGGCGATCCCGTCCCCGGCGACCCCTCCTGAGACCTCGCCCAGCACCGTACCGCCAAGCTCGGCATAGGTCACCTGTCCGGTACCCCGTCGCACCGCCCTCACGACCCGGCCCCCCTCCTCCGCGATTCCCGCCAGCCTTGCGCGCCGGCCGCCCAGGAGGTCATGACGCTCTTCGACCATCATCGGCATGCGGATGAACCACTCCGAGACGATCCATCCGCCGTCGGGCAGGCCCAGGAACTCCACACGGCCACCGACCTGGTCGCTTCGGTGGTCCGCCGCCAGCCCGGGCAGGCCGCGGTAGTCGAATTCAAGCCAAAGGAGTTCGCCGGTTTCGCGGGACAGCCAGAGGACGCCTTCGATGTCGGTGCGGTTCGAACGAAGGTTGATGGGCCGAAACTCCAGTCCCACCAACCCGGGTCGAGACTCGTCGCGGGGGCGGAGCCGCAGGCAATGGGTGGCGAGAAAGAGGTCGGAAAGCAGGGTGTGCGCATCCGGCGCAAAGAAGCGATACCCGCCTGCTTCGTCGCCGACAGCCCAGCCGTCGCCGACGAGCATTTCCACCGGATGGCTCCTGATCGGCCGCTCGTCGGTTGACCGCGCATGCGTGCGCGTCTCACTGCGAATCTCCAGGGATCGTGGTTCAAGTTCCCGGACGTGTCTTTCGAGATCGTAGACGTACCGGCCTACCGAATCCGAGGTGCCTACCGCCCGTAGCGTCGTCCGGGCCCTGTCCCACACCTGGTGGGTCGTCTCGCCGAGTGCAGCCTCCAGCTCGCATCTTCGTTCGCCCGACGCCTGGACGCCCGCCAGTGCAATCGGACGATGACTCAGTGCGATCCGAACCGTGACCGTGTCGGCCGGTTCCAGATCGAAACTGTCCACCGTCCTGGTGGTCATCCCGAGACGCTCCGCGCGCAGACTGTAGCTGCCCGGCACCGCGGCAACCAGGAAGCGGAACGAGCCGTCGGCATCGACCATGAAGCGCTGGATGTCGCGGCCGCTGCCGTCGACCAGCGAGACAAGCGCCCCGGCAACCGGGATGCGCGAGTCCGAGTCCACGACGACCCCATCGATGACCTGTGCGGCGCCTCTTTTGGCAAAAGTGGCGCTCGCCACACCCAGGATCAATGCGATCAACAGCCGCGACCGTCCGCCAAGACGCGCTGAACTCATCGCTCGACTCGCAGCAGGAGGGATCTGTGTGGAGCGTCGGCAGCGATTGTGATCTCCCGAACTCTGGCAGGGAAGAGATGGGCGAGGGTGGACGCGTCTTCGAACGCGTGACGATCAAGTTCTTCGTCGCTTGTCAGCGCCACCACCTCCAGGCGAGTTCTCATGGGCAGCCAGCACATTCGAAACAATCCCGAAGCGTTGGTCTGTCCCTGAATCCTCGGCGCGCCTGCCCGGTTGGCTTGCGCGCCGCGAGACGCCGCTATCGCCAGGACGGTCGCCCCGTCAACGGGGTCCCCCTGCGCATCGGACACGAAGACGGTGAGGAGACCGTCGCCGGTTGTCTTTGGCCGCCTGACACCACGACAGATCTCGTCCAACACGTCTCCGATCGGCGGCGTCCGGAAGTCGACCCGAACCGGATCGGAGGATTCAGGCCCCACTTCGACCTCGACCGGCGCGGGTTGGTACCACAGGCGCTCGAGATAGGGATGCGTGTAGTAGACCGAGTAGGTGTAGGGGCCCAGGTGATCGAGCTCGAAACGACCGACGGCGTCTGTGACAACCTCGGTTCCCTCGCCGTTGACGAAAACGCGGGCGCCCGGCAGGCCGACCTGCAGAGTGTCGAAGACTGTGCCCTGGATGCGACGGCCGCGGTCACCCTCAAAGACGATGTCGTCTTCATCATGAACGCGCAGTACCTCGCCGTGCTCCATGATGATAGCCTGCAGTGATGCCGCGGGACGACCGGTGCGGGCGTCGACCGTTTCACCGGGGCGGAACATCCGCAGATGCCACGACGGCACGATCCATGTGCCGTTCGGCAGCGTCCTGAAATTCACCCTGCCTCCGGGGGAGGCCCGCAAGAGCCGCGGGTGGACGTTGAGGTTGACGTACCGGAAATCCAGGCGTTGCAGCTGGGCCGTCGCCGGATGAAGCGACATCCTACCCGCGATTTCAGGCACCTGGCGACCGGGCGCGGGCTCAAACTCCAGGCCCACCGGTTCTCCTGGTCCGCCCTCGCTTTCCCCGATCCGAAAACAATGCGTGTCCAGAAAGAAGTCGGAGAGGAGGACGTCCGCGTCCGGTGCCCAGAACTCGGAGCCCGAAGGCGACAAACGCACGAATCCGCTGGCCAACAGCGAGTCGGCGGGACGAGAAGTGAAGGGGGCCGGGGCCGACACCTCGGTGTAGGAGCGGTCTTCCTGCTCTACCCTGCGGCCCCTTTCGTCCAGCCGGCGCTGAATCCGGAGCATCTCGTAGCGGTACAGTCCGCGCTCCTGGGTCCACGCAGCTGCCTCGAGGGCCTTCCGCGCCTCCTCCCACGCTCGGGCAACGGCCAGGCCTTCCTGCGGACGGACACGGCACCGGCGCTCCGCCTCCGCTTCGATCCCCCGCAGGGATACCGGCTCGATCCCCGCGACCAATTCGATTGTCATCGTGTCCGTGGCGGCCAGGCCGAAGGACTCCGACGAGGTGGAGGCGTAGCCGATCCGGTCGGCCCTGATGCTGTATTTGCCGGGGTAGGGTGCCCGAAGCTGAAAGAGGCCGCTGGGGGATCGTGTGAGCACCCGCTCGTTCTCCCGGCCGCTCTGGTCGATGAGGCTGACCATCGCGCCGCCGATCCCATTGCCGTCTGCTGCATCGACAAGCCTGCCACGGACAAGTTGGGCATGGGCTGATTGAGAGAGGGCGACAAAGAGCCACAGAAGGGCCAATAACGTTGGCGGTGTCGTTCTGACCATGGGCAAGTTCATTCTCAGCTTGTGGTTCGACACTCCCCGGGTGCCTTGCCGTCGTGCTTGCCTAAACCTACCCCCGCGGATCCGCGATCCTTACCACCCTCGGGACGTCGAGCGCATCCGTGCCGACGCCATACAGGTACCCATCGTGGATAGCTCTCAGATCGAAACGCTCCGGCAGCAGAATGCGCCATTTTCGAGTCGATCCCGGTTTCACGACCACCCACTCCTGCTGTTCGCCCTCGACGGCCTGGCTGAGCCAGAACTCGCCATTCCCGCCCGGCAGGATCCCGGTCGCGACGGACCATCCTTCCGCCATTTCGAACTCGATTCGCCGCGGCAGGTCCGGCTTGTCCTCACGAAGGCGCGCCTCGAAGTCGTCCATGTCGCGGTCGCTCACCGGACGCGCCCTCATCCCCAGGTCAGTCGTGTCGGTCAGGGGCACTCCGCCGCGGATGCGAAGGCGAGTCAGAGTCCCGGCGATCCCGTCGGCCAGCACCGCCACGGAATCGCCCACCACCTCCCATGACCCCGATCTGCCCAGGCCGGTCTCGAAGTTGCCGCCAAGCCGGCCGGGCGCATCCCACCTGCCGGAATCGATGTGGTAGCTGGCGAGCGTGTCCACCCGCAAGCCGTCCGGATGGAAAAGCAGGACGTGGCTGAAGGGATCGCTGGGGGCCGACCCCCCGAAGGAATACCAACCCGCCGTGGCACTGATCAGGTAGCCGTCGGACAGGGGAAGCACGTCCCCCAGGGGAACCTCCATCCCGCTCGAGGTGACGGGCCGGCGTTCCTGCCGGGTGGTCTCGATGTGTTCGCCCTCCAGGGTGAAGCGTACAATCCGCCCGAGGCGCACATCGGTCACCGTCACTACCGAGTCGACCCTGGGGCGCGATGGCATCAGGAATTCACCGGGTCCGCTCCCTTCGCGGCCGTATTGCGCCCTCAGGACGCCGTCGGGGTCAAAGCGCAGAACGGTCGTGTGACCGCGGTCGACGACCCAGATTCCCCGCTCGTCGACGACCATCCCTCCGATCCGGGCGAAGAAGCCTCCGGCGAACTCGGGAGGGATTACGGTCTCGGGAACCTGTCCGGAGAGGTCCAGCGTGTCCATCTGGGCCGCGACCGGGGTCGGCGCGAGGCCAATGACGAAGGCGATGCTCAAGCGATGTAAAGAGGACATGACATTATGGTATGTTGACATTACATTGTGCGCCACCAGATTCACTCATGGTCGCGGTAGTCACCTCGAATGGCGATACCGGCATCGAGGTCGCCAGCACGATGCGCCATCTGTGTTTTGCCCCCGGCTCGATGATGCTCCACTCCTCGTGCTGGCCAACGGATTTGTTGCGCACTCGGATCCCGTCGTTCCTGCCGACGAGAATCCTGGTCTCCGACGGGCGGTCGGCCGACGGATGGCGGCCGCGGATCCCGATGTCGAATGTATCCGCGACCAGCGAGCCGTTGCGTACTGTGAGGCGGGTGAGCATTCCTGTAACTTCGTTCACCAGCACGGCCATGGAGTCGGCCACGGACGTCCATGCCGCGGGTTCGCGAGGTGGAGAGTCGAATGCACCGATGAACCGCGCCGGTGAATCCCATCCTTCGGTTTCCATGTGGTAGCTCGCCACAGGGTTCAACTGCCTGCCGTCCGCGTGCAAAAGGCAGACGCGGCTTGTGTGATCGGAGAGGTCGATGGTCTCGGTCTGGGCGATCAGGTGCAGAGGCGCGGAGGCGACGACCATTGCGACCCCCAGGCCCTTGCAAATGTTCATCGCCATTTTCCTTTCGGGGCAGGGCAGGGCTGCCGCCAGCCGGTGGTTCGGATGCACGGATCTCCCTTACAACAGCGCCCACCGGGGAAGCGTGCAATGTCCTGTTGCACGTCTCAGGCCCGGGATCTGTTACAAGGGCAGCCTGACCCATGGCCCGACACCGGGCGGACGATGACCCTTCACATCTGGACAGCGAGACGGTGACGATCACTCGGGGTAGGAACAAGGACGAAAGCCTGACCGCCGCTATCGCAAAAGCGGTATTGCCCTGGTGTGTGCTCTTCGTGGCGGCCTCTCCGCTGATCCGGTTCCACTGGCCTCCATACGAATGGTCCGGCTCGTTCCTCCGATGGCTGTGGGTCACCGCGAACGATTTCTCTACCGTGCTTCCGTTCGCGCTGTTCGCCGCTGGCGTAGTCGTCGCCCGGAAGCTGGGACATTCTCGCCGGGCCCTGCGATGTACCCTCGTTGTCGGCCTTGCGTTGGGGTCGACAGCCTACGTCATGGAAGCCTGGGTACACCCGATAGTCGAGTACCAGTATGATGCCAGCCTGGGGAGTGCGACCGAAAACGTTCGGCAGTTCGGTGCACGGACGCCGGTCGGAGAGCTGCGGAACCTTCGCTATGTCGAAGAAAACCCGCCGGACCAGTACAGCCTGAGCATCGAGAGCATTGAACGGCATCCCCCGAACATTCTCCGCTGGCGTCTCCACCTTTCGATCGTCCTGGGCATCTTCGGCTGCATCAACGTATTCCTCGGCCTGCTTGCCGCCGAGCTTACCGTAGATCTCAAGCGGGGAGTGCGCAGGACCGCGCTGCTTGCGTTCGGCATTCTGGGGGGAATTGCCTTCTTTGCTGCCGTTGTGTTTTCAGCACCCATACAGCCGTTCCTGGACACCGGGGAGCTTCGCCCGGGCGTGCCGGCCGCCTGGCTGCCGCTGTCCGTCCCTTTGGCCGAAGGTCTGCTGCTGGTGTATCTCACCCGCAGTCGGCGGTATGGATGAGCGACACGAGGTGGGCGCGGGAATTGACATCGAGGCTTTTCACCGAGGCGATCCGGAGGCGTTTCGGGTGCTGCTGCAGTCCCAGGGCCACCTCATCAGGAGCATCACGGCGTCGTACGCTGGGGACGGCGATGAACGGGACGATCTCTACCAGGAGGTTTGCGTCCGCATCTGGAAGCAGAGACATCGCTACGAGCACCGTGGATCTCTGTCGGGATGGATAGCCAGGCTGACCCACCATCATGCTCGCAATTGGCGCGCCAGAGAGCTGGCACGGGCATCGGCGATGGATCGGTACTCGGTTCAGGCCGCCCCCGTGCAGGACGCAGGGGAACTCCTCACCGACCCGGGAAGGCTGTTGAGGTATCGGCGCTTCCTGGACAGGCTGGAGCACGCCCTGGCGCAGCTTCCCGCCCGCCAGGCCGAGGCCTTCATCGTCGTCCATCTCAAGGGCAACAGTCCCAAAGCGGCCGCGAGAAAGCTCGGGGTGAGCCCGGCGACGATACGTTCCCACCTCCGACACGCCAGGATCAAACTCCGCACTTTGCTCAAGGGTTCGAAAGATGAACTGTCCTGACCTGGCCGCTCTCCGGAGCGCGGGCACTCCCCGGAGCGACCCGGCGGTGGTCGAGCACCTCCAGACGTGCGAGGAATGCTGGCTCGACTGGCAGATTCAGGAAGGCGCCCGCCTTCTCCTCGACCCGGAGGAAAAGACCGTGCGCGATCTGAGTGATCCCGACGAACGCGTCCTCACCCGGATTGCCGCGTTGGCGCGCGAGTCCGACACGGCGACGAGTTGGAAGCAGCTCGCCCTGTCGGCGCTTCTGATTGCCTTCGCCGTCCTGGTATTCGTGATGTTTCGTGATGCTGTCGTGGGCCCGATTCCAATCTGGTATGCCGCCCTCTACGCAGGGGCGGTGAGCCTTTGCTGGGCGCTGTACCGCTGGAGACGCGAGCGAACGGCGGTAGGGGCTTCGGATATGGAGGAGCCGCCGGAAGACTTGCCGGTCCGCTGATCACCGATGCTGCGCGATTCCTTGCAAATGATTGGGGTGCTGGTCCTCCTCCTGGCCTTCAGCGGGCTCATACTCGCTGCGGTTCGCCTGTTCTTCTACCTGCTGGAGCGGGTGGCCGAGCGCGGGATGGGCCGGGACGAGGGTTCCGAAACGGCTGGTCGGGACAAGGGCGGCCCGGGAGAAACGGGCGCGGAGGATTGAAGACGGCTGCGACTCGGTAAAGGGGCTCTATGGCTGGGTCCGGTCGTTCTTCCGCGAAGGCCAGCGACCACCCTACCCCCCACCCACCCCCACCACCCGATCCACCCCCCGCAGCATCTCTTCCCGGTGCGTGATCAGCACGGTCGTCCGCCCCCTCATCACCTCGCGGTATGCGCCCACCACATGCGCCTGGGCCTCCGCGTCGAGCGCACTCGTCGCCTCATCCAGCACCAGCACGGCCGGATCCGCCAGCAGCGCCCGCGCGATCGCCACGCGCTGACGCTCACCCGCCGAGAGCTGCCGGCCGTCCTCGCCCACCACCGTGCCGAGCCCGTCGGGCAGCCCCGCCACGAAGTCCGCCAGCCCCGCGCGCTCCACGGCCCGCATCACCGCTGCCTCGTCGGCGTCGGGCCGCGCGTACCGAACGTTGTCCATGATCGAGGTGTTGAACACGAACGCGGCCTGGTCGACGAGGGCGACATTCGCGCGCAGCTCCGCCAGACCGATGTCCCGCACATCCCGCCCGTCCAGCAGCACGCGCCCGGCATCCGGGTCGAGGTGGCGGACGATCAGGTCGGCCACCGTCGACTTGCCGCTCCCCGACGGACCCACCAGCGCCACCACCTCACCCGGCGCGACGGTCATCCCGAATCCCTCCAGCACCGCGCCGCCCCGCCCGTGCCCGCACGACACGTCCTCGAAGACCAGCTCCCCGCGCACCCGGCCCAGCGAGGCCGGCGCCTCGGCATCGACCACTTCGACCGGCTCGTCGAGCAGCTCGTGCACGCGGCGCAGCGACACCCGCGCCGTCGCGATCCCGGTGTACAGGCCCATCAGCCCCTGCACGGGACCGATCAGGCGCATCTGGTAGGCCATGAACGCGGTGAAGGTGCCGAGCGTGATCACGCCGTCGATCACGCGCGCGCCGCCGTAGAGGAAGACCACCGCCGTGCTGGCCGACAGCAGCAGCCCCGGCAGGCCGCCCGACAGGTAGCGCAGCCGCTGCATCGACATGAGCGAGCGCACGAACGAGTCGTTGTGTTCGCGGAAGCGCCCCGCCTCGCGCTCGGCGGCGTTCGACGCGGCGATCAGGCGCACCCCGCGCAGCGTCTCGATCAGAAAGGTGCCGATGCTCGCGCTCCGTTCACGCATGACCCGTACCCGCACCTCGAGGCGCCGCCGGTACCGCACGATCGCCCAGATCGCCGGCGGCAGCAGCGCGGCGGCGGCCAGGAACAGCTGCCAGTCGAGGACGAGGAGCATGGCCACCGTCCCAACCAGAAATGCCACGTTCCCGATCCACGCCAGCGCAGTGTCCGCGAGCACCCGCTGGATCTCGCCCACGTCGTTGTTGATCCGCGACATGATCTCGCCGAGCGGGGTCCGCGCGAAGAACCGGGGCGACAGCCGCTGCAGGTGCCGGTAGACCGCGAGCCGCATGTCGAAGAGGATCTCGGCCGACACCTTCGTGTAGCGCATCCCGCTGGCGAAGTTGAGGACGAAGCTGGCGGCGGTAACGCCCGCGAAGAGGACGACGACCCGCACCAGCGCGCTCAGGTCCTGCCCGAGCAGCGCGTCGTCCACCAGGGTGCGGGTGAGGAAGGGGACGTAGAGCGCCAGCGCGGTCCCGGCCAGGTTCAGCGCCAGGATGACCGCGAGCCGCCACTTGTAGGGGAAGACGTAGGCGAGTCCGCGCCGCAGTTCGGCGTCCAGCATGGCCATCAGGCTGCGGCCGGGGGCGGGGTTCGGCTACGCATGACCGTGACGTTGTGCCAGGACCATGGCACAGCGCCGCCTGACGGCGCGGGGTTGGCGTAGTGGACGGAAACCGTATACTGAAGACGACGGACGGGCACGCGGCCATCGTGACATCCGGGCGTGCACAAACCACTGAGATGGAGACCGATGACAGAGAAAGCGAGGGTACGCGGACGCTCTGGCCGCTTGCGGGCCATGCCCAGGTCGAGCGGTGGCTGAGGCCAAGCCGAGGGCCAGGACGTTTGGAGGCCACGAGCGGCTGGCTGCCCGAATCGGCGTGCCCCTCGACCTGGTCAAGGCGTTTTGCAACCGCTGGCAGGTAGAGGAACTGGCATTGTTCGGGTCCGTGCTGCGCGACGATTTCGGGCCGGACAGCGACATCGATGTACTGATTCGCTTTCGATCAGAGCGGACCCCGGGTCTTTTCGGGATCGCCGAGATGGAGCGGGAGCTGGCAGGCTTGCTTGCGCGAAGTGTCGATCTGGTGACCCGAACCGCGATCGAGGAAAGCCGAAACTACATTCGTCGAAAGGCGATCCTGGAATCTGCGCGGGTGATCTATGCCGCGTGACGACTCGGCGTACCTGCTGGATACGCTGCTCGCCGCCCGCGATGCGTTGTCTTTCACGGCAGGCATGTCCTACAACGACTTCGCGGGAGATCGGCGCACCCAGCTTTCGGTTGTCAAATCCGTAGAGATCATTGGGGAGGCTGCCGCACGCGTGCGAGATGCCACGAGGCGTGGAAACCCGGAAATCCCTTGGCGGGATATTGTCGGCATGCGCAATCGGCTCGTCCATGTCTACTTCGACATTGACCTTCCGCTCGTCTGGGATACAGTTCACAATGACCTCCCTGCTCTGATCGCCCGACTGGAACCGCTGGTGCCGCCCGAGGCCCAAACGCGCAAACCCTAACGGTGCGTTAGGGTTGTCCCGGCGACCCGCCCGAGTCCGCTTGCGGCCCCGTTCCCTCCGGGATCATCACGAAGCTGGTCATGTCGGCGTCGAAGGTCACGGTCCGCAGGAACTCGTAGGTGGCGGCGTCGTAGACGTCGATCGTCGAACCGGCGTTGTAGATGTAGAGCAGTTCGCCGTTCGAGCTGATCTCGAGGCCCATCCGCGGACGCCCCGCGAAGCGCTGGCGGCTCTCCACGCGCCGACCCTCCACGTCGAAGGTCCAGAACTCGTAGTTGCCGATCTGCTGCACCAGCCCGTACGCCTTCCTGCCGCCGGGCGCGAGGCGGAAGCTGACCGGAGAGCTCGGCCCCAGGGTGAAGAAGTCGACGTCCCTCTCCGCCAGGTTGACGCGCGCGATCCCCATCATGCGGCGGTCCTGCACGGGGTCGGTGAAGTTGAAGAGGCCGGTGTGGAAGCCCTCGTCGTCGTGCGGGCTCGTGGGGAAGCCGAAGCTGAAGCGCCCCAGCCCCTCCTCGATCGGGCGGGACAGGTCCCAGCGGTCCTCTTCCGTGAAGTTCTCGGTCTCGAGGACGATGATGTTGCCCCGGCTGAAGAAGTACAGGTAGTCCCCCTCGGGCGAGAACATCAGCCGCGCCCTGCGGCCGCCATCGCCCTCCGGCCACGGGATCGTGTCGGTGACCTGTTTCTCGGCCAGGTCGTACTTCAGCAGGACCGCTTCCTCGATCTCCCAGCGGTCGATGCGCTTGGTGTAGCGCATGGTATTGAGGATGATGAACTCCTCGGCCGGGTCGACCTCCATCCCCCAGATCCGCACCTTCCGGTTCCCGCGGCTGAGGGTGAAGCTGTCGATCGACTCGCGGCTCGCCACGTCGATGATCTCGATCTCCTCGAACTCGGCGTCGCGCACGTAGATGCGCTCGTGGTCCTTCGAGAGCGTCAGCCCGATCGGGATGCCGATCGTCGTCGGGATCTTGTCCACGACCTCAAGGGTGTTCTCGTCGATGACGTGGATCGCGTGGTCGTACGCCGCCATGTAGATGACGCCGTTGCCGCCGCCCTGGGCGAGGGCGGGCGCGGGGAGGGCCAGCAGGCCGGCGGTCAGGAATGCCGCGGCACGCATCACGGGAAGATCAGGTCGATCTTGCGCCAGTCCTTCTGCGCGGCCGCGCACTTGCCCGTCCAGTCGGGCGCGTGGTTCAGCTGGTCCGGGACGTGGGCGGGCCAGAAGCAGGCCAGGTGGCAATCGAAGAGGTCGCGCTCGACCGGCTGACAGAGTCCGGCCGTGCCGCCCGTCGAGTCCACTTCCCAACCCGGCGCGAATACGAGCGAGCACCCCAGCGGGATGTGCGGCCCGGACCGGTCCGGGGAGCTTTCGAGCGCGACGACGTCGAGGTCGGCGTCGCCGTTCGCGGCCACCGGCGATGCGGCAACCTCCCCGGGCACCCCCGGTGCCACATGCTCCTGAATCCGCCGTGCCTTCTGGTTGATGGCTTTCAAGTGGTCCATTTGCCGGCCTCCTTTGTCACCGGCGATCTCTGATCATGATGTCCTGTCATGATTCATGATCGCCGATCATGATTCGAACTGTTCCAGATAGCCCGGATTCCGGACCGCGATCTCGCCGTAGACCTCCAGGCAGGTGTTGGTCCAGCTCCGGATCCAGTCGCAGTAGTGCAGGTTCGCCACGCCCGTGTCGCCGTAGCGCACATGCGCCTCGTGATAGCATCCGCCGGCGCAGAGCGGCCGTGCCCAGCAGGTGCTGCAGTCTGTCTTGTTGGCCACGTGGTGGTGCCCGAGGAACTCGAACTGGCGCTTGCGGTCGAGCCCGGTGTCCACCGAGCCGATGCTGTGATCGTCCGAGCCCGCGAAGCGGTGGCAGAGCGCGACCTCGCCGTCGGTGGCGACGCCCATCAGCCCGAGTCCGGCGCCGCAGGGGAAGGCCTTGCTCACGCCCTTGTGGATCTCCTCGATCGTGTCCTTCACGTTCGAGAAGCCGTGGTGCTTGTCCTCGACCGCGAAATCCAGAAACTCCCGCGCCAGCTCCTGGAACTGGCCGAGCATGCGGTCGAAGCCGGTGTCCTCGATCGCGTAGCCGCGTCCGTCGGCGGTCGTGACGGGGGCGAACCCGACCTCCCAGAAGCCGATCTCGTTGCGCAGATGGTGGAAGATCCGCGACACGTCCAGGGTCTGCCGAGTGAGCGTCACCCGGGCCCCGATCGGGCGGGTGCGGTGGCGCTCCAGCAGGCGCTTTATCTTGGGCATCGCGTAATCGTAGCTGCCCATCCCGTTCTTGAAGACGCGGAACCTGTTCTGCATCTCCTTCGGCCCGTCGATGCTTACCGTCACGCCGATCCGGTTGTCCGCCAGCCAGTCGATCACCTCGTCGCGGAGCAGCGTGCCGTTCGTGGTCAGGGAGAAGTCGACATCCTTCCCCAGCTCCTTGGCCCGTTCGCGCGCATAGGCCGCGGTCTTCCTGAGGACCTTGAAGTTGAGCAGCGTCTCGCCGCCGAAGAAGGTGAGGTGCGCGACCGGCAGATCGCCCGACTGCTCGAACATGAAGTCGACGCTCTTCCGCGCGGTCTCCTCGCTCATGTAGTTGGGCGCCGGGTCGCAGGTCGTGTCGACGATCTTGTCCTCGCCGTACTCGTAGCAGTAGGTGCACGCCAGGTTGCACTTGTTGGTGACGTTGAGGACCATCGTCGTCAGCGGGAAATCCGCCTGGGGGAGCACCCGCGGGAAGGTCTCCTTCGGGGCCGTGGTGAGGCCGATGGCCTGCACGCGCATGAGTTCGGCGAGGCTGCGGCGGACGGTGTCCTCGCCGAAGCGCGGGGCGAGGGCGGCGACGATGTCGTTTTCGCTCGCGGCGCCCGCTTCGAGGGTCCGGAGGACGGCCAACGAAGCTTCGTCGAGGTGGAAGACGGCGGCCGAGGGGACCAGGTAGAGGAAGGTCTCGCCGCCGGCTTCGAAGGGGTGGAATTCGCGCTGGGCGAGGAAGGTGGTGTCGGTGGCGAGGGCGGTGCTCATCTCTGGCTCCCCATGTCCGAGGTTCTGCGCGCGCCGCCCGGGACCATCTGGACCCGCCACGGCTCCCACCGCATGTAGAGCGGCACCGTGACGATCAGGTGGGCGCGTCCCCGCACTTCCGTGCCGTCCGGGCCGCGATAGGTCGCGACCGTCCAGACGTCGCCGACGTTGTTGCGCATGCCTTCGCGGTCGGGGTTGGGGCCGTCGAGCGCCGGGTGGAAGAGGCCGTTTGCGTCGAGCGAGCCCACGTACTCGATGTCGTCGTCGTCGAAGATCGCCGAGTACTCCTCCATCGACCATTCGACGTCGACCAAGCCGAGGTCGAGGTCGTCGTCGGTGTCGGGCTCGCCGTCGGCGCCGTTGCTGAAGGCGGTGGCCTCGAACTGCGCGTATCCGCGGGGGAAGGCGCCGCCGCCGAGCCGCGCCATGCCGGCTTCGGGGGTGACGAGGATGCGGTCGACGGTCTCGTAGACGGTCAGGTGGCCGGGCACGGGGCGGCCCGCGAGGAAGACGTCCCGGGCACCGGGGGCGGCATCGCCGGCGGCGGTGACCTCGGCGGCGAACATGTCGGGGGCGCTCGCGGTCACGCTCACGACTTCGACGCCGGGGCCGAGGTCGAGGTCGGCGGCGCCCAGCCCGGTCGGAAGGTTCGCGCCGTGCACGGTGACGGTGGCGCTGCTGCCGGAGCGGAGCGCGCCGGGGTGCAATCCCAGAACCACGGGGCCGTCCGCCCGCACGAGTGTGACATCGGGTCCGAACTCGTCGTAGTCGCCGGCGAACCAGCGGCCGTTGATCTCGTTCCAGCCGCGCTCCACCATCATCACCTCGCGCAGCGCGTTCTCCTCGCTGGCCCCCTCGAAGGAGCGGCCGCGCCACTGGTAGCCCGTGTAGACGATCGCGCGCCCGTCGCGCTCGACCTGTTCGCCGGAGCGGGCGTAGGCGTAGCGGATCTGCGTGTCGAAGTTGCCCTCGTCGGCGGCCTGCGAGATCTCGACCGTGCCGTAGATCGGACCGCGGCCGGGGTCGTGACCCCGCAGCGCCCAGGTGCCGGCGATCCGCGGCGGCCGCATCGTCGCCGACCACGAACTCCATTCGGCGGTGGTCAGCGGAAACTTGCCCGAGAGCTCGTCGATCGCCTTGTCCATCGGGTGGCGGCTGTCCGCCCCGTCGGGGCCAGGCGGCCCGAACCGCCGGAATCCCTGCGTGTCGGACAGCGGATAGTAGCCGCGGTGCATCGCCATGAGCAGGTCCCACTCTTCCTTCGTCCTGCGCTGGGTGACGACGCGGCCCATCGAGTGGCAGCTGCTGCAGGTGCGGTCAACGTCCTCGTCCCCATCGTGCGCTTCCTCGTACGACCAGTCGATCAGGCGCCGCTCGACCTCGAAGCGGGCGGGGCGCAGCTCTTCGGGCGCGATGCCGTGGTGGTCGGACAGGTAGCGCACGATGTCGCGGGCGGTCTCCGGCTCAAGTTCGACATCGTTGAGGGTCACCATGCGCCGGATCGACTGCTGCCACCCCTCGGGCGTCTTCCGCATGTACGAGACGCGCGTCATCATCCCGTCGTCGTCGACGGCGTGGCACTGGTCGCAGGTGTCGATGACCAGCTGGTCGGTGACGGGGATCCCGGTGCCGTTCGCGTCGTCGCCGGACTGCTGGGCGGATGCGGCCGGGGAAAAAGCCAGGGAAAGGAGCAACGCCGACAGCGCCGGCACCACGGGGAGCGACAGGGGTTGCGTGCGTCCTGAAGTGCGGTTCCCGCCGCTCCCTGTCCTTCCTCTCCCTGGGCTCATCGCTGCCGCGTCCCTCCCGCTTCAAGGTGATGCACGTGATTCACGGGCCCTCGCGCCGTGGGCGACCTCTACGATAGGAAGGAGGCGGACACGGCGCAAAGTAGCGCGCGCCGCCTCCCCCTAATCGCGATCGCGACAGCGGAAGGTGCACCGACACCCTGGTGCGCGTCTCAACCGGTCGTCCAGGGTCGCGAGCGGGGCATCGAGCGATTCCGCAAGGGCCACGTACCAGGCGTCGTAGGGAGTGACGTTGTCGCGAAGCGCCCATGCTCGCCGCGCGAACGGCGCGAAGGGAAAGAGCTCGAATCGCAGATCCAGGAGGTCCTGAAGCGCGAGGGCCGCAACGCTTCCTGGAATCTCACCCTGCAACGCCGCGCGCCGCAGGACGTTGGCCACTTCCACGGGCATGTGGTGCGGTGCCGCCAGCGGCCCGCGCGCCAGTTGCTCGCTGGCCCACGCCCCCTCCGGCCCGGCGTCGATCAACGCGGAAGCGACGACGGTCGCGTCCACGACCAGCGTCATCGGCGATCCTCGTCGCGATGGCGGAGAATGGCCGCCGCCGACAGTCTCGTTCCGGTCACCGCCTTACGCTTCTCGATGCGCGCGAGCACGTCGGCGACATCCGGCCGGCTGGCGAGTTCGATCAACGCCGTCTTGAGGTAGGACTGGAGGGAATGTCCGTTGGCCGCCGCTCGCGACGCGAGTTCACGGCAGACTCGCTCGGGAACATCCCGGACTGTGATGGATTTCTGCATGCATGTATTATGCTGGTGATGCCTGTGTTTTGCAAGCAGAGGGTGGTCCAGTGCTACGATCCAGGTCCCGGCACCAGCACCCCATCCGCGATCAACAGCGCCACCACGCCGATGAAATTGGCCAGGTCGACCGGAGGCAGGTCTTCGCGGGCCGCCCACTCGGAGTACGCTTCGTAGAGGGCGCCGGGGTTGGGCGAGCCGGTGGCGAGGTGGACCACGCGGAGCAGGTCGACATCGCGGAAGAAGCGGACGCCGCCGGGGAAGCGGGGGGTGACGAGTGCCGGCGCCATGCGGATGCGGTTGCCGATGACGAGCGGTCGGTCGGCCGTCTCGCGGCGTCCCACCCGCAGGCGTCCGGAGCCGAGGCGGAGTGCGTGGAAAGCCGCTCGCACCTCGGGATCGTCGCGGAGAGTCTCGGCGTCGGGTCCGTCGGGCGCGTTGGCGTCGGCTGCGGACTGGGGCTGGTCGGCGAGCCAGCGCGCGCGGCGCTCCCAGAAGGCGTCCGGCGCCCTTTCCCCCACCTCGTCCACCTCCACCGCCAACCCCTCCCGCAACGACCGGTACATCGCACGCTCCCGGTCGCTGTAGAAAGCGGTCGCGGCTCCCGCCAGCTCCGGCGTGCGGATCGCAGTGTTCACCGTGACGGCCGCCAGCCACGCCGACGCCAGCGCCTTCTTCACTCCGTACGACGACATCGGGTCCGCGAACGAGGCCGCGTCGCCCACGAGCAGCGCCCGCCCCACCGCGAACTCCGACGACGTGTACATCGACGCGGTCACCGCCCAGGCGTCGCCGGCAGGCACGGCGGAGTTGGTGATGGAGCGCATGAGGGCGGTGTTCTCGATCTCGGCCTCGAAGGCAGCCGAAAGGTCGGCGGCCCCCTCCAGCACGTCCTGGAGTTGAGGGTCGACCATCACCGCCACATGACGCTCCCGTTCCGAGGTG
Source organism: Gemmatimonadota bacterium (assembly GCA_022826565.1). Classification (GTDB taxonomy): domain Bacteria; phylum Gemmatimonadota; class Gemmatimonadetes; order Longimicrobiales; family Gaopeijiaceae; genus Bin94. The sequence continues at coordinate 332,677 of JAJDUP010000012.1, forward strand.
GGCACCGACCAGGCCCAGCCGCGCTCGAAGCTCTCCACCAGGGCGTGGGTCGCGTCGACGTTCGCCCACCCATCCTCGCTGCGATACCTGCGCACGACTGCGAGCGTCGGCGCCTCGGCCTCGAGCACCCGGTAGCGGCGCGCCAGCACGCCCGCACGCCCAGTGCAGTCCAGCACCCAACCCGGCGCGATCTCCACGCGCTCCCCGGCATCCAGCACCACCTCGACCCGCCACCCCTCCCCGTCACCCACCCGCTCCGGCAACCTCGCCACACCCCCCACGATCTCCGCCCCGGCCCCCGCCGCCGCCTCACGCAGCAACCCGTCGAACCGCGACCGCAGGATGTGGAACCCGGTGGCGCCCCCCGCGAAGTCGTCCCGGCGGCCCTCACCACCCCACAGCGCCGTGTTCCCCCCGTTCGGGTGGAATCCCCCCGCCTCCACCACCCCGAGCAGCCCCGTCGCGGCGAGGATCTTGCGCGTACTGGGCGGCAGCGATTCGGCGAGGGACTGCGCGGCGGGGTCGGCCGCCCGCTCGACCACCACGACTTCGTGGCCCCACCGGGCGAGGAGTCGGGCCGCGGCGGCACCGGCCGGCCCGCCGCCGAGGATGAGGACTTGTGGTTCGCTGGTCACTGGCGTAGTCGTTGTGTCCTGATGCAGTCGCAATAACGGGTCAATACTGATGGGCCGGGAGGTCAACGTGCGTAGAGTATGGCAGGTTTTGCTCTCGGTCGCCGGACGGAAACGCAACCGGCACGCCAGGAAAGACCTCAAGGAGGTGCTGCTGGCTCCAGAGCCTCGTACCGAGGATCTGGTACCCCCTCGTACCAGGCATCGTCACCGCAAAACAATTTCGACTTGAGCAAACCCCACATTCCGTGTAGCTTATCTGCCCCTCGCCAGCGGGTGTCGCGAGACATGCGCCGGCGAGCTGCAGACGCCCCCATCGTCTAGTGGACTAGGATACCTGGTTCTCAGCCAGGAGACCGGGGTTCGATTCCCCGTGGGGGTACTCAAGGTCGCTTAGCTCAGTCGGTAGAGCACTACGCTCACATCGTAGGGGTCGCTGGTTCGAGTCCAGCAGCGACCATTCCAGCCAATCGGCGCTCGCTGGTTCCGTCCGGTGGTCCCGCAGAAACGGGCAGGGACACGCGCATGTTCGGATGGGACAAGGGGACTGCGGTCGCGGCCCCTCCCGCTCTTTACCTTCGCAGACGGTCCAGGCATGCGCTCGCGTGACTCCCGATCCCGTCCTTCAGCCTTTCGGCAATTGGGTGATCCAGTCCTTCCGATTGGGCGGCCGTGACGACATCGGCGAAACGGTCGCGGGTCTCGGCGGCCACGGATTCGCAGATTCCGAGGACCTCTTGAGGCGGCAAACCCGCCTCGGCAGCGAACCGCTCCCAATGTCTTACCCGGATGTACCCGAGCCGCGACTCCCCGCCGATCTTCATGGCCAGTTTGAGCCTCGGCGCGTAGTTGCCGGGGTAGGGCAGGGCGCTGGCCAGGTCGTAGAGTGGCGCGAGCCTGGCGTTGCCCCCGGCGCCGATCAGGAGTGAGAAGTTCCTGGCGTGAGCGTCGGTGCCGCCGATGACCCAGTTCACTGCGATCGCCTTCACGAACGTGCGGAGATCTTCGCCCGGACGAGCGCAGTGGGACTGAATTGCGCCAGCGATGTCCCGGCAGCCCGGTCCGCCGTCGCTCTGGTACTTGTTGAAGGGGCTGCGCGCGAGCGTCTGGCAAAGGTCTTCCTGGTGCAGCCGTACCAGGCGTCCCGCGGCGCGGATCCGATCGTACCTTTCGACGACTATGGCGGTCTCCTGCCCGAAGCGCCCTACCAGGGATCGTGCGGTGGGAATGCCCAGGGCTTCTGCCAGAGCCAGGCAGAGGTGCTCGTTCTCGCAGTGTCCGGGGAAGCCGGGGATTGGGGGTTTCAGGATGTGGGTTGTGGGTGTCGCACCGTGTGGAATGCCCCAGCGGCCGTCTTCCTGGAGCAGCGCCGTCTTGGACTGCGCCCCGGCCAGGCTGAACTGTCCCTCGTCGCCGTCGAGCCGCCACGCGCTGTCGTCCATGCGCAGAGTACGCAGGCGAGCCTCGACCTCGGCAGCCGTCAGCCACGCGACTTGCCGACCCGCCGGAGCCATTACGCGGTCGACGCGCTCCGGCCGCACCAGCTGAACCGCCCCCGGGCAGTCCTCCCCTGTGGCCCTGAGCAGCGAAAAGGCACTGCGGGCCGACACATGGAACGTGCGAGCCCAACGTGTCAGCACGTTTTCGTTGTCCGGAAGGAGGCCCCAGAGCCATGGCTCGATCCGGTCGTGACCGTGGTTGGGGACAGTCAGCGGCATCGAGAGGGAAAGCGGATAGGCCGCTTCGTCCCTGCTCCATCCCTCGTCGTACTCGAACGCAAGCTGCCCTCGGGCGTCACGTTGCACCTCGCCCATGACTCGCCCGTTGGCCAGCGCGACCAGGCGGTCGGTCACGGGGATGTGCGCCGGTGGGCGTCCAGAACGGCCTGGAGGTCGATGACCTCGATCGGATCCTCCGATTCGCGGACCTCGGGGATTCCCTTGCCGTGTATGCTCAGCGACAGGTCCAGCGCGGCCAGCGTCTGAAGCACCTTGCCAAGCTCAGCCCGTGGCTTGCCCGCTTCGATAGCCACGATCCACTGGCGTCCGACCGCGGCGGCGCGCGCAAGCTCCTGCTGGGTCATTCCCCGGGCCCGCCTCGCCTGGCGGATCATCAACCCGAAATCGACCGGCGTGTTGACTCTCACGTGTGATCCCCGGAACTTGCGTTCGTCCACTCGATAGAGTTCACAATGTAGGCGAACGGCGACAATTCATCAATGTCTGCGAACGACGACAAGGCTCAAATGTCGGCGAACGGCGACGAGATTGTGCGGCAAGTGAACGTCCTTCGACCTCGCGACACGGCCCGGATAGAAACGGCGCTAGCCGACTTGAAGGCCTTTCAGGAAACGCACAGCCTCCGAGGCCTCTCGGTTCGTCAGATGATCGAGGAGGGCCCCAAGCGCTGACGGCGTGCGGATTCGAAGGTCAGCGTCGCTTCAGCCCCTCTAAGCCAAAACCGGCACCCGCGGCACCCCAGCCCCCACCCGCTCCATCCTCGCCCCCGGCTCCCACCCCACCACCTTCCCCGCCACCGCCGACGCAGCCACCGAATACGGCGACACCAGATACAGCTGCCCGGGCCCCGACCGCCCCGGGAAGTTGCGGTTCTGCGACGACACCGACACCTGCTCCGCCGACCGCGTGACCCCCGGCCCGGCCGCGATGCACGCACCGCAACCCGGCTCGATGAACTCGGCGCCGATCTCGCGGAACAAGTCCAGGTACCCCTGCTCGCGCGCGTACTCCCGCACATCGGTCGAGCCGCACTGGATGTAGCAGCTGACGTCGGGGTGCACGCCGAGTCCCCAGCGGTCGCGTGCTTCGCGGAAGACCCGTGCGTACATGTCCATGTCCTCTTTCTTGCCGGCCGTGCACGATCCGGCGTAGGCGATCTCGATCGGCACCGCGTCGGCAAGCTCGTCGATGTAGAGGCCGTTTCCGGGATCGCCCGGCAACGCGACCATGGGCCGCAGCCGTGTCGCGTCGATCTCGATGACCTTGACATACTCGGCGCCGGGGTCGCTGTGCACCCCCTCGACCAGCGCCCGGGCCCGGGCCAGGGGCATGCCGCGCTCCTGCACGAGGAACTCGACCGTTCTCTCGTCGGCCGCAACGAGGCCGGTGAATGCGCCCACCTCGGCGGCCATGTTGGTCATGGTCGCTCTCTCATCCACAGAAAGCCCCTCCACGACCGGGCCCGCGTACTCGATGATCTGGCCGATCGCGTGCCCATCCCGCACATACGGGTGCCGAAGGATCTCGAGCATGAGGTCCTTGGCGGTACAGTTCGCTGGGAGCGTGCCGTCCACCACGACCTTGAACGACGGCGGAATCCGCGCCCGCACGTCCTTCGTGATCCACGAGTTGAAAATCGCCGTGGTCCCAACGCCGAATGCCAGCGCCCCGACCGCGCCCGCGTGGGGAGTGTGCGAATCGGTCCCGATGATCAGCATCCCGGGCTCGGCGTAGTCCTCCAGGATCTTCGAGTGGCAGATCGCCTCGGAGCCCATCACGTGGCCCTGCTGCTCGCCGTACAGCCGGATCCCCTGGCGCTCCGAAAACTCGCGCTGCTTGACCTCCAGTTCGTTGGCGACCGCCAGCAGCCCCTGCTCGATCCGCTCCTGGCTCATGACCTTGTGCAGGAAGGTCAGGTGGTCGCGGAAAAACAGGATCGTGTCGGGGTCGAGCACCTTCGCGTCGTCGCCCAGCTTCTGCTCGAAGAAGATGGCGGCCATGGGGGTCACGTACTCGTGCGAGAAACGGATGTCGGCGCGGAAGAAGCCCGCCTCGCTAGGTTCGGCCCAGTCGGTGCCGATGCGCCCCTCGGCCGCGTCCACGACCCATTTGCGGGCGAAAATCTTCTCGCCGAGGGTCATGGGGCGGGGGGTGGAAGCGCGACCGCTTGCTTGCGGCTGGCCGTTCGACCCGACGGTTTGCGCCCGCCCGGCCTCGCCTGCGGGAGTTCCGCCCAGCGCCCGCGGCGCCGGCAGCGTCACCTGGCCCCCCATCCTCGCCATGTTGAACTCGAACAGGCCGCCGTACTCGATGATCTGCCGCGTGATGTCGTCGGTCCCGGCGGTGAATTCGCTCAGCGGAATCGGCTCGCCGGAGCGGATGCGTTCGATGAGGCCGAAATCGGTTGTCGTGAGGATGCCCAGGTTCTGGCAGTTCTCGTTGTAGATCCGCTCGATGCTCTCGCTGACGACGACCTTGATGCCGGCCATGAGTTCGGCGTAGGGGCTTTGCTCGCGGCTCGATCCCTTGCCGCGACGCTTTCCGGCGACCGAGCAGATGAAGCCGGCGTCCTTGACGCTGCCGCGCTCGATGGGAGCCTCCGTCCCGCCCTTCCGGCTGGCCACTTCCAACCCCAGATAGGGGAATTCCCCCAGTGTCTCGTCGTAGAAGAAGCAGATGTAGGCGGGGGTGATCTCGTCGGTGCTGATCTGGTCGCGCAGGTTGGCCTTCAGCTCGGGGGTCAGGTCCAGGTCGAGCCCCTCGTGGAGCTGGCGGCGGATCAGGTCGGCGTCGTCCGCCAGAAAGAGGATGCGGCCTCCGAAAGCGGCTTTAGGCGGCCGTTTGAGGGCTGTTGGGTCGGTGCGGCGCATTTTTCGGGTGTCGAGCGGGGTCGGTGTGGGCCGTCCAGGAAGATACCACCGCACGGCGACCCGCGAACCGTGTTGCGCCTGGCCTTGCCTACTGTTGTCCGTGTGTTGACATTGTCAGGTTACATATCTACGCTTTCTGACAAATCTGGTGGAGGCGTTCCCTGCCAGAGGAGGCAGCATACGTGAGCGATGGCCCGTGGAAGACGGAGAAACCGATGACCGTGATCACCGCGCGCGCCAGCGACCGCGAGATCGGCCAGCGGCTCCGCATCGCCCGCAAGACGGCGCAACTCACCCAGGCTGAAGCGGCTGCGGCAATCGAGATCGCGCGCACCACCCTTGTCGCCATCGAACAGGGGAAGCGCCGAATCCGCACGCACGAACTGCAAGAGCTTGCGATCCGTTACGGCACTTCCGCAAACGCGATCCTGCGACGGGAGGCGGTCCACCTCGGTCTCGTGCCCCAGTTCCGAAGCCTGGCGCGCTGCCCGGACGACGGCACCGAGGAGGCGGCCCAGCTGCTGACGGGTCTCGTCAGCGCCGAGGTGGAGCTTGAGAACGCCCTGGGTGTTGCCCGGCACCGGAACTATCCTCGAGCCAGACCCATTCTGCCCGGCGATGTCAGGGCCCAGGCGGAACAGGACGCCCAGGAACTGCGCGTGTGGCTCGGGCTGGGAGCCGGCCCGGTCAGGGACATCGTGTCGATCATGGAACTGGACCTCGGCATTCGCGTGCATGTGCGGCGTCTCGACAGCCGCATCTCGGGACTGTTCGCCTACGACGACGACGTTGGCGCCTGCGTGCTCCTGAACGCCAGTCACCCCTTGGCCCGACGGAACTACACCGCCGCCCATGAGCTCGGGCACTTTACCTCAACCCGGCGAGAGCCCGCCGTGCTCTGGTCCGACGAAAGCCCCCGCTCGCGCGAAGAGCGATACGCGGATTGCTTCGCGCGCTCCCTGCTGACTCCGGCGAGGGCCGTGAAGCAGCGTTTTGACGAGTTGACCGCCGGTCATTCGCATCTGACCCGCCGCCACGTGATCCTCCTTGCCGACCGGTTCGCCGTCTCGCGCGAAATGATGGTGCGCCGTCTCGAGGAGCTGGGCCTGGCCCGAACCGGCACCTGGGACTGGTTTCAGTCGAACGGGGGCATCACCAACCGGCAGGCGGACCGAGTGCTGGGGACCTCGCTCCACCCGGCCGCCGACATTTCCGATGGGGACTACGTGCCGAGAAGGCTGGGATTGCTGGTGCGCGAGGCATCGAAACGCGGCTACTACAGCGAGGGACAGCTCGCCCGATTGCTCAGGCTCCATCGGCTTGAAGTGCGCGAGCTCCTCGACGGAGTGGAGACCGAGAGATGCGAGGCGGATGAAGTCGTCCAGCTTCCCCGGTGAACCGGACGTCCCGGTCGTGACCGATGCCAGCGTGATCATCAACCTCAACGCGACGCTGACGGCGGCCGCCATCATCGATTGTTTTCCGAACCGCTTCCTGGTGACGGACACCGTTCGCCGGGAGCTGTTGACGGGGGGATCCCGTGGACACGAATCCTGGGAGGGACTCGAAGCGCTGATCCACGATGGTTCGATTGAGCTGGTCGAACTGGAGCCGGGCGACGGCCCCGTCTATCGGTCGCTGATCGAGGGAGGATTCAAGGAAACCCTGGACGACGGCGAGGCCGCAACGATCGCCTATGCTTTTGGGCGAGGTGCCGTCGCCCTGATCGACGAACGCAAGGCAAGAAGGATCTGCGCCGACCGCTTCCCGATGCTTCGGCTTGCATCAACGGTCGATGTCCTTTGTCACGGCCTGGTGAAAAAGCTGCTTGGGGAAACCGGCCAGCACGACGCAATCTTCCTCGCGTTGCGCGATGCGAGAATGCAGGTCGTGCCTCGCAGCAGGCTCCGGGAAGTGGTCGAGCGCATCGGCGCCGACCGGGCGGCCGAGTGCCCAAGCCTGCCTCGTTGGGCCCGCACGATGCGGAGCGGCTGACCTGCAGGATGTCCGCCAGATCGGGTTCGGCCTAACTGAAGTCCACCCCCAGGATCACGAAGTAGATGATCGCCGCCACCGCGATCGGCGCCACCCAGCGGATGAAGAAGCGCCAGGCACCGTATTTGAACCAGCCTGGCTCGGTGCCGTCCACCAGCTCGCTCTTCGTCGCTTCGCGGGTCATGAACCAGCCCGCCGCGAGGGTGATGAAGAACCCGCCCGTCGGCAGCATCCAGTTCGACACGAAGTGGTCGGCGGTCGAGAACCAGCCGGCCTTGCCGTCGAACACTTCCATGGTCGACAGGATCGGCGTCCCCGTGAACGACAGCGCAGCGAAGATGGTGAACACGAAGATCGCGGCGCCCGCCCCGATCGTGGCCTTGTGGCGCGTCAGACCGCGCTCGTCGATCAGGTAGGCCGACACGACCTCCAGCAGCGAGATCGTCGAGGTCAGCGCGGCGAGCGCCACCAGCACGTAGAAGAGCGGCCCCAGCACGACTCCGAAGGGGACCTCGGTGTAGAACAGCTCGGGCAGCGAGATGAAGAGCATGCCGACCGTCGAGCCGCCCACCTCGTCACGCATGCCGGCGACCGAGAAGATCACCGAGAACATGATCACGGTGGCGACCAGCGCGATGATGGTGTCGAGCGCCACGATCGCCCCCGACGCCTTCACCACAGAATGCTTGCGGGAGATGTACGACCCGTAGGTGATCATCGCCCCCATTCCGAGCGACAGGGTGAAGAACGAGTGCCCGAGTGCCTCGAGGACCGCGTCGCGCCCCAGTTCGGCGAAGTTGGGCCGGAAGATGAAGGCGAGCGCCTCGCCCGCTCCGCTCATGCTGAGCGCGCTGAAGAGCATGAGGAGAAGGATCCCGAAGAGGATCGGCAGGAAGATCCGCGCGATTCGCTCGATCCCCTTGCTGACCCCGAAGTAGACGACCGCGATCGTCCCGATGCTGAAGCTCAGGGAGAGTGCCAGCTGCAGGCCCGCGTTGCCTACCTGCGCATCGAAGAGTTCGCCTGGCGAAAGATCCGCCGGGAAGCCGCCGAAGGTCCACCCGACCGACTGTGCGAAATAGTAGAGCGACCAGCCCGCGATGACCGTGTAGTAGCTGAGCAGGATGAAGCCCGCCAGCACGCCCCATCCCCCCACCAGCCCGCCGAGCTTCCGGCCGGCCGGCCATTTCGACGCGACGGCGTCCTTCAGCGCCCCCACCGCGCTCTTTTGGCTGCGCCGCCCGATCAGCAGCTCCGCCATCATGATCGGCAGCCCGACCGCCGCGATGCAGATCAGGTAGACCAGAACGAAGGCGCCTCCCTCGTTCTCCCAGGTGATGAAGGGGAACTTCCAGAGGTTGCCGAGGCCGATCGCGCTGCCGGTGGCGGCGAGTACGAGGCCTGCGTTGGAACTCCAATGGTCGCGGGATTGGGACATGGGGGCTTTCCGGTTGGGGTCGGAACGGTGGGCGATATCGCGCATATATTGTACTGTCCCACTTCGACGGGCCACCAGAGCAGGTACAGACCCCGACATTTCCATGAAAGATCCCCTTTCGGCGATGATGGATCGCGGCCGCGGACTTTTGCGCACCGCCGCTCTTTTCCTGTCGATCGCGGCTGCGGCGTGCGGTGCCGACCCTGCTGCCGACTCCGGCCAACCCGCCGTCGCCCTCCTCACCGCCGGCCCCGTAAGCGACGCCGGCTGGTACGCGGGGGCCTACGAAGGCCTGCAGCTGATCGGCGACTCGCTGGGCTTCCGCGTCTCGCACCAGCAGACCCGCACCCCCGCCGAGTTCGACGAGGCATTCATTTCGTACGCCGAGTCCGGCTACGGCTTGATCTTCGGCCACGGCTTCGAGTATCAGGACGCCGCGAGCCGCGCCGGCGAGATGTACCCCGATGTCACCTTCGTGGTCTCGTCGGGCTCGCGGTCCTCCGCGAATGTCGTCCCGATCATCTTCGGGCTGCACGAAGCGTCCTACCTCGCGGGGATGGCGGCTGGCTCCGTCACGCAGTCCGGGACCGTAGGGATGGTGGGCGGTGTCGAGATCCCGAGCGCCAAGGGCACGTTCATCGCTTTCGAGGCGGGCGTGAAGGCGGTGATGCCGGATGCGGTCGTGCTCGAGACGTTCATCGGCAGCTGGGACGATGTCTCGGCTGCGAAGGAAGCGGCCGCCGCCCAGTTGCGGCAGGGTGCGGATGTCCTGATCCACAACGTCGACGCGGCCAGCTTCGGCGTCTTCCAGGCGGTCCGCGAGGCCCGCGAGGGAGGCCGCACGGCCTGGGCCTTCGGGATGAACCGCGACCAGAACGATGTCGCGCCCGACGTCATCCTCGGCAGTGCCGCGATCAACATTCCGACGATCTTCCTGCAGACCGCGCTCGACTGGCGGGCGGGCACGCTCTCCGGGCCTACAATCACCGGGCTGGCTGGCGGCTCGGTCGAGTTCGTCCCCAACCCGGCGCACGAAGGGGTGATCCCGGCCCAGGCGCTTTCGCGGATCGACGAGGCGCGGGCGTCGATCCTCGCAGGCACGCTGGATGTCCCGGCGATCGATTTCCTCGAGCCGGCGGCGGGGGAGTCGCCTTCGTCCTGACGGGCGAGGGCGGAGGGCGAAGAGTGCGCGACGCCCTGCGGCTACGGGGCGTGACGCGCCGGTTCGGCCCGGTCACCGCGCTCGATCAGGTCGACTTCGCGCTGGCACCCGGCGAGATCCACGGGCTGCTGGGTGAAAACGGGGCCGGGAAGACCACGCTGGCCCGTGTCGCGGCCGGGATTCTGCAGCCGGATGCTGGCCAGGTGGTGATCGGCGGGGAGCCGCTCGGTGCACGTGGCGTGGGCGGGGCGCGCGCGCTCGGCGTCGCGATGGTGCACCAGCACTTCTCGCTCGTGCCGCGCTTCACCGGACTCGAGAACGTGGCGCTCTTCGACTCGGCCGCGTGGACGCGTCGGGGGACGGGCAGCCCCGGGTACCGGGAACGGGTCGAGGCGCGCGCGGAGGAGTTGGGCCTGGAGGTACAGCTGGATGTCCAGGTCGGGGGGCTGGGGGTGGTGGAGCGTCAGCGGGTGGAGATCCTGAAGGCGCTCATGGGGGAGACGCGCGTGTTGTTGCTGGACGAGCCCACGGCCGTGCTGGCGCCGCAGGAGGTGGAGGGGCTCTTCGCCGTGCTCCGGCAGGTGGCACGCGCCGGGGCGGGGATCGTCCTGGTGGCGCACAAGCTGGACGAGGTGCTGGCCGTGGCCGACCGCGTGACCGTGTTGCGGAGAGGGCGGTGGGTGCTGACGGGGGAAGCCGCGGGGGTGTCGGCGCGGGAGTTGGCCGAGGCGATAGTGGGGGCGGGGGTGGATGGGGGGGGCGGGGGGGTGGGGGGTGGGGATGCTGGTGGCCCGGGGACGGTGGGTGGGGGCGGCGAAGACGCGCCGAAGGTGGGGGCGGCGGGCGCCGAACAAGCGCCGGAACCGCGGCCGGGTGATGATGTCGAGGTGGCCAGGCTTCGGGCGGTCACGGTGTCGACCGGGGGCCCCATCCCGCTCCGCGGCGTAAGCATGGAGGTACGAAGGGGCGAGATCCTCGGCATCGCCGGTGTGGGGGGCAACGGCCAGCGTACCCTGGCCGCGGTACTCGCCGGGATGCTGCCGCCGGATTCGGGGGAGGTCCAACTGCCCGAGGAGGTGGGGTGGATTCCCCTGGACCGCACCGAAGAGGGGCTTGTGAACGAGTTCACAATCTCCGAGAACGTCGCCCTGGCGGTGCACGGCAGTGACGACTACCGGCGGGGGCCGTGGCTGGATTGGGCGGGCGTGGCGGAGACGGCCGCGGCGCTCGTGCGCGATATGGACGTGCGGGCGGATTCCTCCGCCACGCAAGCGGGCGTCCTCTCGGGGGGCAATCAGCAGAAGGTGGTCACGGGGCGTGAGTTCCTGCGGAGCGGCGAACTGCTGGTGGCCGAGTCGCCTACGCGGGGACTCGACGTGAAGGCCACGGTCGCCGTCCGCGCCCGGATCGCCGCTCTCGCCCGGAGCGGCAAGCGCCCCCCCGGGGTCGTGCTGATCTCGTCCGATCTCGACGAGATCCTGGAGCTGTCCGACCGGATCGCGGTGATGGTGCGGGGGCGCCTGATCCCGGTGCCGCGCGAGGATCACAACCCCACCGCGATCGGCGAGCTGATGCTGAGCGCGCGCGGAGACGGCGACCCGTGAGCACCCGAACCCGCGCGCTCACCCCGGCCCTGACCGCCGCCGCCGCGCTGCTGGCCACCCTGGCCGTCGCGGCCGCCCTCCTCGCGCTCGGGGGCTATCCGCCCGGCGACGCTTTCGCCGCCCTCTTCCGGGGCGCCTTCGGCACGTGGGACCGGTTCGTCTCGTTCACCCTGGTGCGGGCCACCCCGCTGCTCCTCACCGGCCTGGCCGTCGCCCTCGCCTTCAAGGCGCGCGTCTGGAACATCGGCGCGGAGGGACAGCTCCACGCGGGAGCGCTCGCCGCCGTGGCAGTCGCGGTGGCGCTCCCCGGCGCTCCCGGCTTTCTCGTCATCCCGGCCACCCTCCTCGCCGCCGCCGCGGCCGGTGCACTGTGGGCTTCGGCTCCGGCGGCGATGAAGACCGGGATGGGCGTGGGAGAGGTGATCACCACCCTGCTCATGAACTTCGTGGCCCTCTTCATGGCCCAGTTCCTGGTGCAGGGCCCGCTGCGCGAGTCCCGCGGCGTCTTCAACCAGACCGACGAGATCCCCCCGGCGGCCCACCTCCCCGACCTGGTCCCCGGAACACGCCTGCACCTGGGATTCCTGATCGGGATCCTCATCGCGATCGCGCTCTGGCTCTATCTGACGCGGACGCCGGGCGGGTTCCGGCTGCGCGCCGTCGGGGCGTCGCCGCAGGCGGCGGAAGTGAGCGGGCGGTTCCGCGCGCAGCCCGTGGTCTGGCTGGCGTTCCTGGCGTCGGGTGCGATCGCGGGGCTCGCCGGCGGGGTGCAGGTGGCGGGCGTCACGCACCGCATGTACGAGGGGCTGTCGCCGGGGTGGGGCTACACGGCGATCGCGGTGGCGCTGCTGGCGCGCCTCAACCCGCTCGCCGTGGTGGTGACGGCGATCGTGTTCGGGGCGCTGAGCGCGGGGGGCGGGGCGATGCAGCGCGACGCGGGTGTGCCGGAGGTCTGGGTCCGGGGAATCGAGGCGCTGGTCATCCTCGCCGTGCTCACCGTAGACAGAAGCTGGCAGGCGCTTGCCAGCCGAGGTTCCCGTGGCTGAATTCGGCGCCCTCTCCTCCTCCTTCCTCGTCGCTGCCGTGGGACTCGGGGTGCCGCTGGCGCTGGCCGCTCTCGGGGAAACCGTCTCGGAGCGGGCGGGCGTGATCAACATCGGGCTCGAGGGCTCGGTGATCTGGGGTGCGCTCGGGGGGGCGCTCGGTGCGCTCGCGTTGGGGCCGTACGGGGGATTGGCGGCGGGGGCGCTCGCGGGAGGGCTGGCGGCGCTGGTCTTTGCGGCGTTCGCGGTGTGGCTGAATACCGACCAGATCATCACGGGGACGGCGGTGACGATCGGGAGCCTGGGCTTCACGGGGGCGGTCTTCCAGAGCCGTTTCGGGGCGACGGGGCTGGCGCTGGAGCTGCCGACGGTGCCGGCGTGGGAGGTGCCGGTGCTGGCCCGGATTCCGGTGGTCGGGCCGGCGTTCTTCGATCAGGCGGTGACGGCGTACCTGGCGTATCTGCTGGTGCCGGTGCTGGGCTGGTTCCTCTTCCGCACGCGCCGGGGGCTGTCGCTGCGGGCGGTCGGCGAGTCGCCGGAAGCGGCAAATGCGGCGGGGGTGCCGGTGGTGCGGACGCGCATGCTGGCGGTCGTCTTCGCGGGGCTGACGGCGGGGCTGGCCGGCGCGCATCTGAGCCTGGTGCACACGGGGACCTTCGCCGAGAACATGTCGGCCGGGAAGGGATTCATCGCGATTGCGGTGGTGGTGCTCGGGCGCTGGAATCCGAAGGGCGTGGTTGCGGCGGCGCTCTTCTTCGGAGGCGCGGAGGCGCTGCAGTTCGCGCTGCAGGCGGTTGACGCGGATCTGCCTTACCCGCTTTTTCTTGCCTTGCCGTACGTGCTCAGCCTGGCGGCGCTGGCGGGATGGTTCGGGAGGTCGCGGGCGCCTGAGGGGCTGGCCTCGGCGTGGCCGCGGGGGTGACGCCGACGGACGTCGGCCGCGATAGTGGCGCGCGGGTGGCCCGTCACGTCGGGGACTTACGGGGATTCTCGAAGGGATCGCCAGATGATCAGGGCTGCAGCACAAATCACGATCGTTCTGGCGGGGGTTGCCCTGGCCGGTGCGGCCCACGCCCAGCAGGCGCTCGTCGCGGATCGTCCCGACTTCACCGAGGCGGCCAGCACAGTGGGCCGCGGTGTCTTCCAGCTCGAATTCGGGTACACCTTCGGCGTCGACGATGCGGACGGAGTAACCACCCGGGCGCACTCATACGGGGAGCCCCTGCTGCGCGTCGGGTTCCCGGCGGAGCAGCTGGAGTTCCGCGTCGGCGCGGGTGCGGCGACACTGCACACCGAGTCGCACGGGCATGCCGCGACCGACTCGGGGCTCGAAGACCTCTACCTCGGCGTGAAGCTGGCGCTCACGGAACAGCGCGGCGCTTTCCCCGCCACCGCAATCCTGCCGCAGGTGACGCTGGCGACCGGCGGCGACGCGTTTTCGGCCGGGCGCAGCCTGCCGGGCGTGAACTTCCTCTACAGCTGGGACCTTACCGAGGCGGTGTCGCTGGCTGGCAGCACCCAGGTGAACGCCGCCGTCGGCGACGCGAGCCAGGACTACGCGGAGTGGGCGCAGTCGCTGTCGTGCGGGCTGGCCCTGGGCGAGCGCGCCGGCCTGTACGGCGAATGGTACGCTTTCATCCCGGCGGGGCTCGACGTGCCCGCGGAGCACGCACCCGCCCGTACCGACCACTACCTGAACAGCGGATTCACCTGGCTCGCCAACGACGATCTCCAGTGGGACGTCCGCGCCGGATTCGGGTTGAACGACGGCGCCGAGGACCTGTACGTGGGGGCTGGCGTGGTGTTCCGGATCCGCTAGCCAGCCATCGCCGCGCGGGCGTGCCGTATTCGGACCTTCACGGCGGCCGTTTCGGTCGTCGCGGCCCGGTCGAACAGGCGCTCGACCTCTTTCCGCAAAGCAGGGTCGCGCGCGGCCAGCACGCCGAGGCCGTTGTAGGCCCAGGCACGGACGAATGCGCGCCTCGACCGGATCAGCTCCATGAGCGCTTGCCGGAGGGCGCCCCGCTGGCCGGCCTCGATGCGCATGTGCGGCAGGGTCTGCAGGATGTGCAACGCCGCGTCGGGCGCAATCGGCCGACCCAGCAGGTCCAGGAGCCTCGCCGAACCGGAACCGCGCGGCGCCGTCCCCCGCTCGGCGAGGTGTTTGAGCACCCACGTCGCGCCCACCTGAAGCTCCATCTCGTCCGAGGCTGCGAGCTCGACGAGCTGGCCGACCGCGGTCTCCGGCGCGTCCCGCACCGCCTCCGCCACCGCGCGGAAGGGCGCGACGCGCTTTCCGTCGTAGCTGCGAAGCGTGGCGGCGATGTCCATCGGGGATAGTTACCTTCCCACCATGAAACCGGGCAAGATTGCGACCGCGGCGGTGCTAGCCGGACTGGCCCTGTGGCCCTGTGTGCCGACCTCCAGCACGCTCGCCGCCCAGCAGGATCAGGGAGTCGTGGGCGCCGGACTGCGCCTGCGCCAGCTGGACGGCGTGAAGCGCGTGCTGATGATCGCCGCCCACCCCGACGACGAGGACACGGCGCTCCTCGCCGCTCTGGCGCGGGGGATGGGTGCCGAGACGGCCTACCTGTCGCTCAGCCGCGGAGAGGGCGGACAGAACCTGATCGGCCCCCGGCTGCACGAGGGGCTGGGCGTGATCCGCACGGGTGAGCTGGTGGCCGCACGCGCCCTCGACGGCGGGGAGCAGTTCTTCACCCGCGCCTTCGACTTCGGCTTCTCGAAGACCATCGACGAGGCGCTCGGGCTGTGGCCGTTCGAGGACGTGTTGCGCGACCTGGTGTTCGTGGTGCGCAAGTTCCGGCCGCACGTCATCGTCTCGGTCTTTTCGGGCACGCCCCGCGACGGACACGGCCAGCACCAGCTCGCCGGGAGGGCCGCCCACGAGGTCTTCACGGCGGCGGGCGACCCCGATCGCTATCCCGAACTGGCCGCGCAGGGTATCACCCCGTGGCAGCCCGCCAAGCTGTACACCTCGATGCGCTTCCTCCCCCGCGACGCGACCGTGAGCGTGCCGACGGGCGACTACGACCCCCTCCTGGGCCGGTCGCACTTCCAGCTGGCCATGGAAAGCCGCAGCCAGCACCGCTCCCAGGACATGGGTTCGGGCGAGTTCCCGGGCCCGAGGTCGAGTCCGCTCCAGCTGGCGGCGTCGGTGGTGGAGGGCTTGGAGGACGACGGCATCTTCGCGGGCGTCGACACCACGCTCATCGGGCAGCTCGGCGCACCCTTGCCTGCGGGATGGCCGGCGGATACCGAGCGGCGGATCGAACGGTACCGTGGCGCGCTGGCCGACGCGGCACGCGGGCTCTCGGCGCTGCGGCCCGACGGCGCCGTGGCCGGCCTGGCGGAGGCGGCCGGGACCCTGCACGGCCTTGTGGTCGACGCCCCCCAGGGCGACGGAAGGGAGCTCCTCGAGCACCGTCTCGGCCAGCTTTCCGAGGCGCTGCTGGCCGCAGCCGGCGTCGTGACCGACGTGCGGGTGGGGCGCGACCTGCTCACTCCCGGCGAGTCGGTCGTGGTCGACGTCAACGTGTGGAACGGCGGCGGGTTCGACCTGTCGGGGGTGGCGCCCCGGTTGCTGCTGCCGCCGGGTTGGGAGGCCTCGCCCACCGAGCAGTCGTCGGTGCCGCCGTCCCGTTCGCCGTTTTTCCGGACACCGGTGCCCCCGACGTCGGCCGACGGTCGCCTCGCGGGCGGGCAGATCGCGCGCTGGAGCTGGCGGGTCGCGGTGCCGGCCGACGCGTCCACCTCGGCGCCGTACTACCTGGACGCACCGCGCGACGGCGCCATGCACGTGTGGCCGGACGACGGGGCGCTGTGGGCGCTTCCCTTCGATCCGCCGCCGATCCGGGCCGATGTGAGCATGGAGCTGGCCCCGGACCGCGGGTCGTCCGGCGCGGTCGAGCTGGCCGTCGAGCGCGAGGGCGAGTACGTGGGGGTGGACCAGGCCACCGGCGAGTACCGGGAGGCGGTCCTGGTCGCGCCGGCGATCAACGTCGAGGTGGATCCGCCGGGGATGGTGTGGCCGAGGGGGGCTGGCGGGGTGCGGGAGGTCGGCGTGGTGCTGACCAACACATCGACGGCTGCGCGGTCGGGCACGGTGCGGCTCGAGGCGCCCGACGGCTGGGCGGTCGAGCCGATGAGCGCCCCCTTCGCGCTGGAACCGGCCGGCGCGAGCGCTTCGTTCACCTTCGCGGTGACGCCCCGGGGCGAGGCTGCCGACGGATCGCACCTCTTCCGCGCGGTGGCGGGCACCGCGGGCGGCGAGTTCCGAGCACAGTTCGACATCGTGGACCACCCCCACATCCCGAGGACGTTGATGGCGCGCCAAGCCGCGGTGCGCGTCATGGCCTTCCCCGTCGCGGCGGACACCGACCTGCGCGTCGGCTACGTCATGGGATCCGGTGATGACGGCCCGGCCGCGCTCAGGCAGATGGGCATGGAGGTGGCCGAGCTGGACGAGGAGCGCGTCCGGGGCGGCGATTTCGCCGAATTCGACGTGCTCGTGCTGGGCGTCCGCGCCTACGAGACGCGGCCCGATCTGCGTGCCGTCAATGAGGCGCTGCTCGATTTCGCGCGCGGTGGCGGCACGGTGATCACGCAGTACAACAGGTACGAGTACTCGGCGGGCGGGTTTGCGCCCTACCCGGTGACGATCAGCCGCCCCCACGACCGCGTGACCGACGAAAACGCGGCCGTCACGATCCTGGCGCCCGCATCACCCGTCTTCGCGGGGCCGAACGCCATCGGACCCGCCGACTTCGAAGGGTGGGTGCAGGAACGGGGACTGTACTTCCCGGGAGAGTGGGACGACCGCTTCACGCCCGTCATGGAGATGGCCGACCCGGGCGAGGACCCGAAGCGCGGCAGCCTCCTCGTGGCCGAAGTGGGCGACGGCCTCTACATCTACACCGGGCTGGCCTTCTTCCGGCAGTTCCCTGCGGGCGTTCCCGGCGCGTACCGCCTGTTCGCGAACCTGGTGTCGATGCGGGCCGAGGACTGGAGGCGGACGCGGCCGGTCAGCTAGCTCAGCGACCTGTCCGCGTCTCGATCATCAGCACTCCATTGCTGCCGCGATGACCGTAGCGCAGAGCGGCTCCGGGACCTTGAAGGAAGCGCACCGAGAAGACCTCGTGGGTGCTCAACCGGTATACCCATTCCGATGCTTCGGGGCCAAGGAGCACTCCGTCAACCACCACTGCCGCGCAACTGCGCCCGCTGAACGTCAGTGTGGAGACCGTCAGGCAGCCCGGATCTCCCAGCCCGCGGCCTGGTCTGAAGCGGGCACGCGGGAAATAGCGGCCCAGAAAGACCTGGTCCAGGCTGAAGTAGCGTTCGCGAAGTTCCTCCATCTCGAGCGGCCCGATGATGCTCCGCGTCGAGATGCCCATCGACCGCCGCTCCATGTCCGCTTCGCTCGTCACCGTCACCTCGATCCCCTCCAGCGACACGGGGCCCGGGGTGAGGTAGAGTCCCAGCACCTCCTGCCCGTTGAGCGGCACCTCTGCCGCGAGGGTCTCGTACCCGAGGCGGTGCACCTGAATCGGGTAGAACCCCGCGGGCACCCCTTCGAGCCGGAAGTAGCCCAGTTCATCGGTGATCGTGCTGCGGTTGAGCGCCGGGATCGCGACGATCGCCACCGCGACCGGGACGTTGTTGCTGACGTCCAGCACTTCGCCTTCCACCGTGACTCCGGCGGTGTCCGGTGGATCCTGGCCCGCCGCCGCTCCCGGACAGAGCGCGGCGCAGGCTGTGATCACGGCCAGTGCCGGATGAATCAGTCGCATGTCAGCGGGTAGCCTTGTCCATGGGCTGTCAGTCTCCGAAGGAAATCCCCATCGCCCTGGCGGAGAGGATCAGTTCGTGGTCCAGGGGCACCGTCTTCAGCTTGCTGACGGCCTGCGCAAGCGGCACGCCCCGAACCCTGGGAGGATCCAGCGCCACCATGCACCCGAACTGTCCCTTTGCGATCAACTCAACCGCTGCCGTGCCGAAGCTCAGAGACAGTATCCTGTCGAAGGCGATTGGTTCCCCGCCGCGCTGAAGGTGCCCGAGAACGAGGCTGCGGGTTTCGTGCCCTGTAAGCTCCTCCAGCTGCCACGCGATCATCTTGGCCACGCCTCCGAGTCTCCTGCCACCGCTCAGCGCCGGTTTTTCCAGGTACGATGCCTCGCCACCCTTCGGGACCGCTCCCTCGGCCACCACGATGATCGCAAACTCGGAGCCCTCGGCCCACCTCTCGCCGATCTTCTCCGCCACCCTCGCAAGGTCATACGGTATTTCGGGGATCAGGATTACGTCCGCGGTGGACGCGAATCCCGCGAAGAGCGCGATCCAGCCGGCGTGCCGTCCCATGAGCTCGACCACCATCACCCGCTGGTGGGCCTCGGCGGTGGAATGCAGCTTGCCGATCGCGTCGGTGGCCGTCTGCACCGCGGTGTGGAAGCCGAAGGTCACCGCCGTCGCGTCGAGGTCGTTGTCGATGGTCTTCGGCACCCCGACGACCTTGAGTCCCTTGTTCGCCAACTCCGCGGCGATACGCAGCGATCCGTCTCCCCCGACCGCGATCAGGCAGTCGATCCCCAGTTCCTCGATCCTGCTGATCACCTGGTCGGAACGGTCCACCATTTCGACGGTGCCGCCCGACCGCTCGACGGGGAAGGAGAACGGATTCCCCCGGTTTGAGGTCCCCAGGATCGTCCCGCCCATATGGGTGATCCCGCTCACAGCCCTCTCCGTCAGCGGCACGATGCCGTGTGGCTTGAACAGGCCGCTGTAGCCCCGGCGAATGCCGACGACATCCCATCCCCTGCCCTGTGCCGCCAGGACCGCCGCCCGGATCACCGCGTTGAGCCCGGGTGCGTCGCCGCCACCCGTGTTGATCGCGATTCGCATGATTCTCCAGTGTCCCGATTTGCCGCGCGCGACGCAAGCGCCCCGCGGTCAGCGGGAGTCATCGCTGGCGTAAGGTGGGGATGCCCTGGCCGTCGGCCCGCTGGCGTGCAGGGCGATGAGCAGCGCCCGGGGGCTGTTACATTGCGGTATCTCCGTTGTCGGCGGCATTTTGCTTTGATCGGCGACGCACGCGCCGGGATGTTCGATCCCGGTCGCTTCATGTGGCACGCAGCCCAGCAATGCCGGAGGTTCGCCAAGGTGCCGGTTACGAAGAAGGCCGTACGCGACGCGCTCAAGACGGTGAAGGATCCCGAGCTCAACCTGGACCTCGTGGTCCTGGGGTTGGTATACGACATCGAGGTAGAGGGAGACGCCGCCAGGGCGATCATATCGCTCACGACGCCGATGTGTCCCGCGGCCGGGCAGATCCTCGACGAGGCGAAGGCGGCGGTTGCGAGCGTGGACGGGGTCCAGGACGCCGAGGTCGAGCTGACCTTCGACCCGCCCTGGACGCCGGACCGAATCAGCCCCCTGATCCGCTCGGCGCTGGGGATCTGAGCCGTGGCCGGGCGTGGAAAGGACGACCTGATGTCGCAACGAGCCGAAGAGCAGCTCAAGGAGCGAATCCGGAAGGGCCACATCCTGGAGTCGCCGGAGGAGATGACGCCGGGCTACAGGAGGGCGATCATCATCCAGCTGACCGTCCAGGCCGACACGGAGCTGATGAGCGCGCCCGCGTACTGGCTCGCCGCCCGTCATGCTCCTTCAACCAACACGCAGGTCAGCGCGCACGCGATCATCCAGGACGAGCTGGCGCACGCCAACATCGCCTACCGGCTCCTCGAGGACATGGGGGTGTCGAAGGAGAAGCTGGTGTACGGCCGCGAGCCCCACGAGTTCAAGCATCCCTACGGCTTCGACCAGCCGCTCGACAACTGGGCGGAGCTGGTGGTGGCCAACGGGTTCTTCGACCGGGCCGGGATCTGCCTGCTGGGCGACGTGCACCGCAACACCTCCTACGGGCCCCTCAAGCGGGCGCTGGTGAAGGTGGACATGGAGGAGACCTTCCACCTGCGGCACGGAGAGGTGTGGATGCGCCGCCTGGCGCGGGCGGGGGGCGCGGCGACCGAGTTGCTGCAGCGTTGCGTCGACTGGATGTTCCCGATGACCATCGAGTGGTTCGGACTGCCTGACGACCTCAAGCGGCACAGCGGCCAGCTGGACTACAGGCTCAAGGGGCTCACCAACGACGAGCTTCGCCAGCTGTGGATGTCGTCCACGGTTCCGCTATGCGAGGGCCTGGGGCTGAAGGTGCCCGCCCACTACGACGAGGCCGCGGAAGAGTACGTGCTCGACTACCCGTTCCCCTGCGAGTACGACCCCGAGGCCAAGCACTGGCTCTTCGGCGACGGCGAGATCACCTGGGACGCGGTTTTCACCCGCTGGAAGGGCCGGGGGCCGATGAACGAGCGCTACGTCGAGTCGGTGCGGAGGTCGCGCGGCACGGTGTCCTCGTGGCTGAACTGAGCGGCGGCATCGCGACGGCCTCCGCGCCTCCCCGGCGCAGGCGTCCCCTGAAGACGCTGCTGGCCATGAGGCCGATGGCGCTGCCCGATGCGTCGGGCGGCCGCGACAGGTGGTCGGCACCGCTCGCCGAGGCCCCCGCCGACGTGGCAGCGGCCGTGCGCGCGGTCCTCGGCGAGGTGCTGGACCCCGAGCTGCCGATCTCGGTTGTCGAACTCGGGCTCGTGTACGGCGTGGGCTTCGAGGACGGGACGGCCCGGGTCGACCTGACCTTCACGGCGACGGCGTGCCCCTGCATGGACTTCATCAAGCAGGATGTCAGCGACCGGATCGCGATGGAGCCCTGGGTGGACCGCGTCGAGATCAACGAGGTGTGGGACCCTCCCTGGACCACGGCACGGATCTCGGAGGAGGGGCGGCGGAAGCTCGCGCGGCTGGGCGTGGGCGCGTGACCGGCGAGGGAGTCTACGAGGTCTTCGCCCGCAAGAAGCGGGGCGAGCCGCTCCGTCACATCGGCTACGTGGACGCGCCGGGCGACGAACTGGCGCGGGTGTACGCGTGGAAGACCTACGACGAGGAGAAGTGGTTCGAGATGTGCGTGGTGCCGCGCGGCGCCGTGATCCCCGTCAACCGGGACGACGGACCCTGGGGGCGGAACCGGCGCGGAGAGGGAGATGACGGTTGACCGACTCGGCCCCCTCGCCGCTGGCCCGGCACATCCTCAGCCTCGCGGACACCAAGCGGCTGCTCGGCATTCGCTACAGCGACTGGATTCTGGGCGGCCCCTCGATCGAGACCGGAATCGCGGCGTCGTCCATGGCGCAGGACGAATGGGGGCACGCCCGGCTCCTGTACTCGATGCTGAAACGGCTCGGCTACGACCCCTTCGAGGTCGAGCACACCCGCCCCGCCGAGCGGTACTACTCCGCCCCCGCACTGGACGACCCCTTCGCGGACTGGGCCGACTTCGTCGCGGCGACGGTAGTGGTGGACGGCGCCCTTTCCGTTGCGCTGGAGAGCATCGCCGGCGGGAACTTCCCGCTCGCACGGTCGCGCGTCCCCAAGATGCTGGCCGAGGAGGAGTACCACCACCAGTTCGGCGCGGCCTGGTTCCAGCGCCTGGCGGGTTCGGGGGGAGAGGGCGCCGCGCGGGTGGCGGCGGCGGCGCGCGCCATGCTGCCCTCGACGCTCGCGTGGCTCCTCCCCGGCGACGGCCTCTACCGCGATCTCGTCGCCGACGGCAGCGCGCTGTCCCTCGACGCCGTGCGCGACCGGTGCGAAGCGCGGCTGGGCCCCACCCTGTCGGCCGCCCGTATTCGCCTGGACGACATCGAGCCCGCACGCGCCGGCTGGGACGGGGAGCGGCGGCGCGGCCCCGGTGCTCCCGCCGAGGAGGCGGTCGAGCGGGCGCGGGGTGATCGCAACCGTGACCTCTTCGTCGAGTAGCGTCCCGTGAAGCCGTCCACCGCGCCGACCCCGAACGACGCGCCTCCCTGCCCGTTCTGTGAAGGCAGCCGCACCGAGGTCATGTCGCTCTTCGGCAGCCATGCCTCGCTCACGACCTGCTGGTGCGCCGACTGCCGCAGTCCCTTCGAGTTCCTGCGCTGGCGCGGCCCGGCGGAAGAGCGGGGGAACATGGACCGCCGCAACGGGGTTGAGTAAAGTTCCGGAGGTGTGCATCTGATCCGCAGGAAGGAGTCGTGAAGCTCGACCATGCCCTACCACACTCACCATATCCCGCCGGTGGCGGCCTCCCGCCCGGCCCTGCTCCTGGCCGCGTTCTCAGTGGTCGTGCTGCCGCTGCTCGCGTGCGCTTCCGGCGAGATCGAACTGCCCAACCCCCGCCGCCTGGTCGTCTACTCCGGCGCCCGCATCGTGCCGACCCAGGAACGCATGGAAGAGGTGGACGCCTGGGTTCGCGAACAGACGGACAGTATCAGGCTTGACCCTTCGTTCATGATCATCGCCAACGCCCAGGAAGGACCGGTCTACCCCTGGGAAGAGCTTCATCTGAACGCCCGGGGCGACTCCGCGACCGTAAGCCTCCAGCCCAATTCAGATGCGAGGTGGCCATACCAGTTCTACGCCCACCTCCATCTGATGGCCGTGCAGGACCGGCTCGACCGCTGGCTGCCCGAGGCGGTGGGAGCCGATGAATTCGAGCTCGAGCTGGCCATCCTGTCACGGGTGGCCGACGTGTGGATCTACCAGCGCTCCATCTTCGATGCGCGTCCGTACAGCATTCTCGATGAAATCGCCTACGCCAGCGAGCACGGTTTCCTGGAGGAATTCGTCCTGACTGCGCGTCCCGCTGCCTTTGTCGAGGCGCGCAAGGAGTGGCAGGCCGAGAATCCTGACGGGAATGCCGCGTACGTGGACTGGTTCCGTCAGACCTTCGAGCGCGATCCCCCGGGATTCAGCCGCGGGTCGCAGGACGGCTGAGACGCGGATCGTCTGGCAGGGCTGCGGCTCGTCAGGTGCGGCCGCAGGTCGTCAGGCGTGGTCGCTGATCGTCAGGCTGGGCCGCTGATCGTCCACCCGGACTCTATCGTGCGCGCTCCCTCACCGCGCATGTGGACATCCACGCGTCCCGTCAGAGCCAGGCGGGCGTCGGTGAGCTTGCCGCCGAAGAGGGCGAACCCGTCCACCTGGAGCGGTTCCTCCGCGCCTTCCGTCGTCGCAATCAGGCCGCCGCCCTTCAATTCCTTCAGGGTCAGCGCCTCTCCCTGCCTCAGCCGCAGGCGAAGAATGCGTCCGCCGTGCGGATGATCGAGCGCATCGATTACGCTGTACCTTGCCTTCACTCGTGCGGTATCGGTCACAGTGATGTATCTCTCGGTGCAATTGCACTGGACGTTGGTGTCTCAACAGTACACTAGAACCCCGAAACCCGAAGCGTCAACGGATGATCGACGAGCCACCCAGGCCCGACCCGGCGGCAGGCCCGCTGCTGGAGACCCCGGAAGAAATGCGGCGCTCCGGATACGCCATCGTCGACGCCATCGTGGACCGCTGGGCCCGCCTCGGCGACGATCCCGCGTGGCAGGGGGCGACCCGCGACATCACCGAACCGATGCTCCACGGCCCCCCACCGGAGGAAGGCCGCGACCTGGCCGGGCTGCTCGACACCGTCCTGGGCGACGTGATGCCGCTTGCCGGACGGATCGACCACCCCCGTTTTCTCGCCTTCATCCCGTCCAGCCCCACCTGGGCGTCCGTACTGGCCAGCTTCCTGATCAACGGCTACAACATCTTCCAGGGGACCTGGCTGGAGTCCTCCGGACCCTCCCAGATCGAATTCACGGTCACGGAGTGGTTCAGGGAGTGGATGGGATATCCGGAGGGCGGCGGCGGTCTGTTCACGAGCGGGGGTTCCGCGGCCAACCTGATCGCGATCGTCGCCGCCCGGGAAGCGGCGGGGAATCCCGCACGCGGAACCGTCTACGCATCCGGGCAGACACACGCCTCGGTGAGCCGCGCCGCCCGCATTGCCGGTGTCGACCCCTCGCTCGTCCGCTTCGTGCCCACCGACGACGCTTTCCGAATCCGGCCCTCGCGGCTGCTGGCGGCGATACGGCGGGACCGCGCCGCCGGTCTCGAGCCCTTCTGCCTGGTCGCCACCGCCGGGACGACGAACACGGGAAGCATCGACCCCCTGGCGGAGCTGGCCGGGATCGCGCGCGACGAGGGCCTCTGGTACCACATCGATGCCGCTTACGGAGGGTTTGCGGTGCTGGATCCCGAGACGCGGCCCCTGCTCCAGGGGATGGAGCTCTCCGACAGTCTCTCGCTCGATCCCCACAAGTGGCTCTTCCAGCCGTACGAAACCGGCTGCCTGCTCGCCCGCGACGCGAGCCGCCTCGAGGCGGCGTTCCGAATCATGCCCTCCTATCTGCAGGACGCCGAGTGGGGCCCCGAACACGTCAACTTCTGCGACCGCGGTCTTCAGCTCACCCGGACCTTCCGCGCACTGCGGGTCTGGCTGTCGATGCAAAGGTACGGCGTTGCCGCGCATCGCGAAGCGGTCGCGAGGGGCATTGCGCTTGCGAAGGGCGCGGAGGCCCGCATCCGAAGCGAGGCCGAGCTCGAGCTGCTCTCCCCCCAGTGCCTGGGGATCGTGTGTTTCCGATACCGCGGGGACGAGTCGATTCCGGCGGCCGCGCTGGATGACCTCAACGCGCGCATCCAGGACGAGATCGTTCAGTCGGGGTACGCGATGATGTCGTCGACTCGCGTGCGGGACTGCTTCTCTCTGCGGTTCTGCGTGCTCAACTACCGCACCACCGAGGAAGATCTCGCCCGCGTCCTGGACCGGATCGTCGCCGCCGGCCGCCGGCTCGGCGCGGAAGCGAGGCCCCCGGGACCGGCCGGCGAGAGCGCCCCGGCGTGAAGAAACCGGCGGTGTGGACGGGCGCAGCCGTGGTGCTGGCCGCCATCTTCGTCTTCGCCGGGCTGGGCGGGCTCCTGACGGCGCTGGTCGCGGCGGTCTGGCTGACCCTGATCCCCGCCCTGTCCACCGGCCGCGAATTCCCCCCGGCGGCACAGATCCGGGACGCCCGCGTCGCCCTCTACCTCAGTTCAGCCGTGGTATTGATGGCCGCCGGGGGAGTCACTTTTCTGGCGTGGCGCTGGCTTGGCGGCGTGGAATCCCTGCAGCCCGGCTGGCCTTCCGCCTGGGCGCCCCTTGTCGGCCCCGCAGTTCTGCTGATGGGGGGCGGGCTCGCCGTCGCATATCTTTTCCGGGGCCTGTCCGTTCTCCGCGGGTGGCGGGAAACGGAGGTTGTCCACGCGATCATGCCCGCCACGGGCAGTGAAAGGAGCGTGTTTGCCTTGCTGACCGCAGCTGCCGGATGGTCCGAGGAAATCGTCTTTCGCGGCTTCCTCCCGGTGTTCCTGATGCCATGGTTCGGCTCCTACCTGCTCGCCTCCCTGCCGGTGAACGCAGCATTTGGTATCGTACACGGTTATCAGGGGCCGCTCGGCATGGCGAGGGCGGGCGTCATGGGGCTGGTGCTGGCCCTCGGCGTCGCCTGGACGGGAAGCCTGTGGCCCTCCATCCTCGCCCACACGGCCCTGAATCTCCTGATCGGGCTCGTGCTGCACAGATCTCTTCTCGGAGGCTTCAAGTGGACATAGACCTGGCGCTCACCGCCGATGCCGCCACGATCGACGGTTCCGGCAAACTCAACCTCCTCGGCGTCTTCGACCAGATCGCCGTGCAGCAGTTCCCGGCACGGCACGGACGCCTGGCGCTCGTCCTGCGCTTTCTGGGGGGCGCCGCCGACGCGGGCACGCACAATCTCAGTATCAAGCTGACCAGCCCCGCCGGGACCGAACTCGTCTCCCTGAACGGCGAACTCAACGTCAGGCCCGGGCGCGGCAGCCTGCAGACCGGGATTCGGGTGCCTCACGTGATCAACCTGGACGGGATCGTCTTCCAGGAACTCGGCATCCACACCTTCGACATCGCCGTGGACGGACGCCATCAGGCAACCCTTCCGCTCACCATCGCGCGGCAGAGGAAGATGACATGACAGACAGCCCGCCGGGCGCGATGCCCAACCGGGTCGTGCGGCTCCGGATCCATCCGGTCAAGGGGGCCAGGGGCTCCGATGTCGACACGCTGCACTTCGAGGCGATGGGGCCGCGGTTCGACCGCCGCTGGATGGTGGTCAGGCCGGACGGCGGCTTTGTCACGCAGCGCGATACCCCGCGCCTCGCCACCATCCGTCCGACGGTCGCGGACGGCGCCCTCACGCTCGAGGCGCCGGACGCTCCTCCTATCCACCTGCCCCTCACACCCCGCGGAGAGCGGCTGCAAGCGACCGTCTGGAGCTCGGTCGTGGATGTCCGCACGGTGTCGGCGGCCGCCGACGCCTGGGTGTCGTCGGTCCTCGGCGGCGCCCACCGCCTGGTCTTCATGGGCGACGACGACATCCGCAACACCGACCCGGCCTACGCCGAGGGCCACCGCGTGTCGTTCGCCGACGGCTACCCGGCCCTCCTCGTCTCGCAGGGTTCGGTCGACGAACTGGCCCGCCGCGTCGGCCGCAAGATTCCCGTGGAGCGCTTCCGTCCCAACATCGTGGTCAGCGGCGACCGTCCCCACGCAGAAGACTTCTGGAGGGAGTTCACGATCGGCGCCCTGCCCTTCCGCGGCGTGAAGCTCTGCGCACGCTGCAAAGTCACGACGACCGATCAGGAGACCGGGGTCCGCGACCCCGACCAGGAGCCGTTGCGTACGCTGGCCCGCTACCGGCGCATCGAGAGCCTGGTCTACTTCGGCGTCAACACGGTGCACCTCGCCCAGGGGCCGATCTCCCTGGGCGACCCGGTCGAGGTGCAGGAACGGGGTATCGTTCGCGGGGCGATATAGGAGCCCGTGGACAAAATCCCCCCGGCATCCGCGCGGCGCTGCCTCCGGGCTCCTGGCACGCGGGCCGGGCGTGCTTGAATCTGCGCTATGTCATGGCAACATTACATAATGTCATGTTGTCTTTACATCCGGAATTCGGGTAGCCCAGATGCGTAACCGCGTGCTTCCCCGCTTCATCGAGGAGGAGATGCAGCACTCCTTCCTCGACTACTCCATGAGCGTGATCGTGCAGCGGGCCCTGCCCGATGTGCGCGACGGCCTCAAACCCGTGCACCGCCGCATCCTCTACGCCATGCACGGCCTGGGCCTGCAGCCGGACCGCAACTACAAGAAGAGCGCGTCGGTCGTCGGCGAGGTGCTGGGCAAGTACCATCCGCACGGCGATTCCGCCGTCTACGACGCCCTCGTGCGCATGGTCCAGGACTTCTCGCTGCGCTGTCCGCTGGTCGACGGCCAGGGCAACTTCGGCTCGATCGACGGGGACTCCGCCGCCGCGTACCGGTACACCGAGGCGCGCCTCTCCGCCGCCGCCACCGAGCTGCTGGCCGAGATCGACAGGGACACGGTCGCCTGGGAGAACAACTTCGACGACCGGCTGAAGGAGCCG
Organism: Gemmatimonadota bacterium; assembly: GCA_022826565.1. Taxonomy (GTDB): domain Bacteria; phylum Gemmatimonadota; class Gemmatimonadetes; order Longimicrobiales; family Gaopeijiaceae; genus Bin94. The sequence goes on from JAJDUP010000012.1 coordinate 360,585, forward strand.
ACCGTCCTGCCGGCCCGCTTCCCCAACCTGCTGGTCAACGGCAGCTCCGGCATCGCGGTGGGGATGAGCACCAACGTGCCGCCGCACAACCTGGCCGAGGTGGCGGCGGCCCTGCGCCTGCTGGTGGCCAACCCCGCCTGCGGCACCGACGAGCTCATGGAGGTGCTCCCCGGGCCGGACTTCCCGACGGGCGGCTTCATCGTCGGCACCGACGGGATCCGCAGCATGTACGAGACCGGCCGCGGCCGCATGATGATGCGGGCCAGGGTCGTCACCGAGTCGGTGCGCGGCGGGCGCAAGCAGCTCGTGGTCACGGAACTCCCCTACGCCGTCTCCAAGTCGCGGGTCATCGCCAACATCACGGCGCTGTCGCGGAAGGGTGCGATCCCCGAGATCGCCGATCTGCGCGACGAGTCCGACCGCGAGGGCATCCGCCTGGTCGTCGAGCTGAAGCGGGGCGCCGACCCGGACCGGATGATGGCCTTCCTCTTCAAGAAGACCGCGCTGCAGACCACCTTCGGCGCCATCCTCCTCGCCCTCGACGGCGGCACCCAGCCCGGCGAATTCACCCTCAAGGACCTGCTCTCCCGCTACCGGGACCACCGCCTCGAGGTCATCCGCCGCCGCTCGCGCTTCGAGCTGGAAAAGGCCGAGACCGAGCTTCACATCACCCTCGGCCTGCTTCTGGCGCTGGCGCAGATCGATGAAGTCATCGCGCAGATCCGGGCCTCCAGGAACCGCGCCGAGGCGTCGGAGAGACTGCAGAACCGCTTCGGGCTGAGCGACGCCCAGGCCGACGCGATCCTGAAGATGCGCCTGGCCCGCCTCACCGCGCTGGAGGGCGACCAGCTGCGGGCCCGCGAGGCGTCCCTGCGCGCTTCCATCCGGGACCTGCGGGCGCTGCTCGGTGACGAGTCGCTGCAGCTCGCAACGATGCTCCGGGAGCTGGACGAAGTGGTCGACCGGTACGCCGACGAACGCCGCACCGTCATCCTGCCCAAGAAGAGCAAGGCCGACTTCGCCTACATCGAATCGGGCATCGCCGACGAGGATGTCGTGGTCACGCTTTCCCGCCAGGGCTACCTCAAGCGCATCCCGATGCACCTGTACCGCCGCCGCGTGACCGCCGGGGTGGGAATGGCCGACATGGCGCGCTATCCCGGCGACTATCTCGAACGGCTCTTCGTCACACGCTCGCAGGGCTGGCTGCTCTGCTTCACCAGCCGCGGCCATGTGCACTTCCTCAAGGTGGACGACATCCACGAAAGCACCCGCACCGCCCGCGGCCGCTCGATCTGGGCTCTTCTCGGGGTCGACCAGCACGACACGATCGTCGCAACCCGCTCCGTCGACGACCTGGAGAGCGAAGGCTATCTCATCTGCGCCACCCGCCTGGGGTTGATCAAGCGGACCCGGCTCAGCGAATTTTCCAACCCCAAACCCGGCGGCGTGATCGCCTCGCGAGTGCGGCCGGGCGACGAGGTTCTGGATGTCGTGCTGGCAGCGGGCGACACGGAGTTCATGCTTTTTTCGCGGCACGGCCGCGCGGTCCGCTTCCCGGAACCGCAGGTGTCCGTGGTGGGCCGCGTGGCGCAGGGCGTGAAGGGGATGGGCCTCAGGGACGGAGACGAAGTCGTCGGTCTGGTAGTCGTGAAGAGAGAATCAATGGTGTTGTGCATAACTGAATCCGGGATCGGAAAACGGTCTCCCGTCTCCGATTTCCCCCTCCACAACCGGGGCGGGCTCGGCCTGGCCGCCATGCCTTCCTCCGCCAAGGGCGGCCATCTCGCCGCGGCTCTCGAGGTGCTGGACGACGACAACGTGATGCTCGTTTCCTCGAGCGGCGCCATGACCCCCGTCGCGGCGGCCGACATCGCGCTCCGGGCCCGCAACGCCGCGGGCGAACAGGTGGTCCGCCTCGCGCCCGGCGACCGTCTCGCGACCGTCACCCGGGTGTACGGCGACCCGGGTGTGGCCGGCAACGCCGAACAGCTCGACCTTCTCGGTCCGGGCCGGCGCTCGTGAAGTTTCTCGTTCTCGGAGGCGGCACCCAGGGCACGGCCGCCGCCTTCGATCTGCTGCGCGCCGACGGGGTCGACGAGGTGGTGATCGCCGACCTCGACGCCTGCGCCGTCCACCCCTGCCTCCAGCCGCACCTCGAGGGCCGCCTGCGCCTGGTCGAGGTCGATGCGGCGGACGCCGGGCAGGTGGCGGCGCTGATGGAGGGAGTCGACGCGGTCCTGTGCGCGCTGCCTTATCACTTCAACCTTCAGGTCGCGCGGCTGGCGGTGGAGGCGGGCGTCCACTTCACCGACCTGGGCGGCAACACCGCGATCGTCGACGAGCAGCGCAAGCTCGACGGCGCGGCCCGCGAGCGCGGCATCTCGGTTGTCCCCGACACCGGCCTGGCGCCCGGCATGGTCAACATCTTCGCTCAGGCGGGCATCGCCGCGCTGGACTCGGCCGATGCGGTGCGGTTGTGGGTGGGCGGCCTGCCGCAGGACCCCAGGCCCCCCCTGAACTACGAGATCGTGTACTCCCTCGAAGGGATGCTCGACTACTACGTCACCCCGGCGGTCATCCTGCGTGACGGCAAGCGGACGCGGGTCGACGCCCTCTCCGAGGTCGAGCACCTCGACTTTCCCGAGCCGGTCGGCCGCCTCGAGGCCTTTTTCACCGGCGGCGGGACCTCGACGCTTCCCCAGCGCCATGAGGGCCGGGTCAGGACGCTCGAGTACAAGACGCTCCGGTATCCCGGCCACGCCCGCATCATGCGCGCGATCCGCGACCTCGGCCTGCTCAGCGACCGGGAGGTCGTGCACGAGGGGCGCCGGATCAACCCGCGCAGGTTCTTCATTCAGCAGGTCACGCCGACCCTGTGCGGCAACGGAGCCGGCGACCTGGTCGTCGTGCGCGTCGATGTGACCGGCCCGCGCGGCGGCGCGGAAACGCGCGTGCGCTTCGAGGTCACCGACCGGCAGGACCCCGCGACCGGTCTCACCGCCATGGCGCGCACCACCGGGTTCTCCCTGTCCATTACGGCGCTGATGCAGGCGCGCGGACGGTTGCGTCCCGGCGCCGGTACGCCCGACGAAATCGTGCCGCCCGCGCTTTACATCGAAGAACTGCGGAAGCGCGGCATTCACGCGGAGCAATCCGAACACCGGGCCGCCCGGCCCTGACGCAACCACCCGAGGACCCCACACGATGCAGACCCACCACGACGGCACCCTCGATGTGCCGCTTTACCTGGCCCGGCGCCCGCGCTCCGGCGCCGCGCTCGCTCTTGCGGCCGTGCTGTCGGCCGCCATGCCCATTGCCGGCGCCGCCCAGCAGCTCACCAACGCCAACGAGAAGCGCTTCGGCGAGATCAGGCAGCTCACCTTCCGCGGCGAGAACGCCGAGGCCTACTGGTCCTTCGACGGGTCCAGCCTGATCTTCCAGTCCACGCCCACACCCGGCGAAGGGTGCGACCAGATCTTCATCCTGGATCCGGAGACCGGCGAGACCGAGCTGGTCAGCACCGGCGAAGGCCGCACGACCTGCTCCTACTACTATCCCGGCGGCGAGCGCATCCTCTACTCGTCCACCCACCACTTCAACCGGGCCTGCCCGACCCCGCCCGACTTCTCGCAGGGCTACGTCTGGGCGGTGTACCCCAGCTTCGACATCTTCGCCGCGAACGCGGACGGCTCGGGTCTCCGCCAGCTCACCAACTCCTTCGGCTACGACGCCGAGGCCACCGTTTCGCCGACCGGGCACCGGATCGTCTTCACCTCGATGCGCGACGGCGATCTCGACCTCTACTCCATGCTCCCCGACGGCTCGGGCGTGCGGCGGCTCACCGACCACCTCGGCTATGATGGCGGCGCCTTCTACAGCCCCGACGGCACGAAGATCGTCTGGCGCGCCCATTACCCCGAGACCGACCAGGAGCGCGAGGATTACCTGGCGCTCCTGGCGGAGGGCCTGATCCGCCCCTCGGCGCTCGAGATCTACGTGGCCGACGCCGACGGGTCCAACCGGCGCCAGCTGACCGACAACGGAGCCGCAAACTTCGCGCCGTACTGGCACCCCTCGGGGGAGAAGATCATCTTCTCGTCCAACATGGACGATCCCCGGGGCCGGGAATTCGAACTCTACCTGATCAACGTCGACGGCACCGGTCTCGAGCGCGTGACCTGGTCCGAGGGCTTCGACGGCTTCCCGGTCTTCCACCCCGACGGCACGAAGCTGGCCTTCGGTTCGAACCGCAACATGTCGCACGAGGGCAACACGAACATCTTCCTGGCGGAGTGGCGGGACGAGTAGCGACCTCTCGCAACCGCGCCGCGCGTCAGCGAGCGGCCGGGTCCCTGACAACCTTCAGGAAGCGCGTCAGCACGCGGTAGGTCAGGCCCCAGACGACCTGGCCGTCGATGCGGACGCAGGGGAAGTGGCGAGCGATGCCGCCGTAGCGCCAGGTATGGGTCCCCTGGTTGGCCGGGTCCTCCATCGCACGGAGGGGGAACCAGTGCACCGCCGCGACCTCGTGGCTGGCCACCCGTGCATCGGTGCCGGCGTCCACCCGGAAGACGAAGGGCCAGATCGTGAGTGGCGGGATGCGGACGGCGACGGGACGCAGCGCCTCGCCCCGGCCGAGCAACGCCGTGGACTCCGTGAGGTCGACGCCGGTCTCCTCACCAGTCTCGCGGACCGCGGCTGCGGACAGTCCGGCGTCCTCGCGGTCGAGGCGGCCGCCCGGCAGCGCCATCTGTCCGGACCACGGATCCCGCCCCGACTCGGCCCGCCGGATCGCGAGGAAGTCGCACTGCACCGCCGCAGCGTCCGCAATGCCTTCCGGCGGCCGAAGCACGAGCGCGACGGCCGCGTTCTTGCGCGCCGGATCCGGCTGCGCCGACTCGATCCCGCCGAAGCGTCCGGCCAGCACAGGGGCGAGCCGTGAGATGCCCACGCTCGGGTTCGGCGCAAATGGGTTTCCGGTCGAGTCCAGCGGGCTCTCTCCCACGGCTGCAGGGCCGCGCTCCGGCTACACGCCGGCCCGGTCCGGCCCCCAGATGTGCTTGTGGAGCTGGGTCTGGAAGCGCACGGGGAGCCCGCTCTCGAGGATCCGGGCGGCCAGCTCTTCCATCTCCTCCATCCCCCAGACCGGCGAGACGAGGAGCGCGCCCAGGGAGCCGCCGCGCACCCGCTCGTCCAGCCCGTGGCGGCGGATGACATCGGCGGCCCAGTCGAAGTCCGCAGTCCCGTCTACGACGAACTTGACCTCGTCGCAGCCCGTGAGGTGGTCCAGGTTCGCCCAGAGGTTCCGGTGCTCCTCTCCCGAGCCGGGGCACTTGAGGTCCATGATTCGGTGGACCCCGGGGTCCAGCACGCTCACGTCCAGCGCACCGGAGGTCTCGACGAGCACCGTACAGCCCTCATCCAGGAGCCGGGCGGCGAGGATGGCGGCGCCCGGCTGAACGAGCGGCTCGCCGCCGGTGATCTCGACCAGTCGGCACCCCATTGCCCGCACCGCGGCGAGCACCTCGTCGATATCCATGCGGGTGCCGCCGTGGAAGGCGTACGCGGTGTCGCACCAGACGCACCGCAGCGGGCACCCGGTCAGGCGGACGAAGGTGCACGGGAGCCCCGCCCAGGTGGACTCCCCCTGTATGGAATGGAAGATCTCCGTTACGCGGACCGACCCCGCGCGGCCCGGGTCACTCATCACGCAGGCTCACCGTTTTCGCCGCCCGCCGTCCGGCGCACTACGGCCTCGTTCAGCAGATGCTGGACCTCATGCAAACTCAGAGCCTCCGCCTGCTCCACCACCGCCTCCCGGGACGCCCCCCGCCACAGCAGCGGAGTCTCCACGTGGCCCACGATGCCGAGCCCGGTCCCTGCCCAGCGCGGGAAGACCAGGTAGCCCGCCACCGGCGCCTTCAGGTCGGGCGAGCGCTCGGTCTCGATCGAAACCGTGTAGGGGAAGCCGTCGCAGGCTTCGAAGGCCGGGGGCCGGGTGTGTACGGCGAAGTAGCCCCCCAGCGTGCGATCGTCCTCGCCTTCGCCCGGCCCCGCGGGGCGGGTCGCGTTCTGTTCCTCGCCTGCCATGCTCGAAGTCATTCGGTCGTGGGTGAATGGTGTGGCCGACCCGCCGGCTCCCGCAATCGGCCCCGAAAGCTAAACCGGAGCGTCCGCGGGGGGACAGCCGAATGGTCCCATCCAGACATGCCCGTGCCCGTCGGCCCGGCTCCGCGGACGCGGTTCATCCCTTTCGGGCGCGCTGCGCGAGGTCCGCCTCGTGGCCCTATCTTCCTTGCACGCCCAACGCACCCACCCCCACACCAGAGCGGATTCGAACATTGAAAGCAGCAGTGTTTCACGAGAACGGCGGCCCCGAGGTCATCGCCGTCGACGACATGCCCACGCCGAGTCCGCGGCCCGGCGAAGCGAGGATCAGGGTCGAGGCCTCCTCGATGAACCACCTCGACCTGTGGATGCGGCGCGGGCTGCCCATCGAGATTCCGATGCCGCATATCGGCGGCTCGGACATCGCGGGGACGGTCGACGCGGTCGGCGGCGGCGTGGACGAGTCGTGGGTGGGCAAGCGCGTCCTGGTCGATCCGTCGCTGAACTACGACTGGTATCGCCTGGCGCGGCTCCCGTACGGACACGCGCCCGCGCTGGAGATCATCGGGGAGCACACGCAGGGGGGCTTTGCGGAGTTCGCGGTGGCGCCCGCGGCGAATCTCGTCGAGTTGCCGGAGGACGTCTCGCCGGTTACGGCCGCGGCGGCGGGGCTGGTCGGGGTGACGGCCTGGCACGGCCTGTTCTCGCGCGGGGGACTGCGGGCCGGGCACCGGGTCCTAATCACCGGAGCCAGCGGGGGTGTGTCGACCATGGCGGTGCAGTATGCGAAGGCGGCGGGAGCGGAGGTCTTCGCCATCACGTCCTCCCCCGACCTCGTTCGGCGCGTGCGGGCGCTCGGCGCCGACCACGTCTTCGACCGCACGGCCACCAACTGGCCCAAGGAGGTTTTTCTGGCGACCGGCAGGCGGGGCGTAGACGTGTGCCTGGACTCGGTCGGCGAGGCGATCTGGCCGAATCTTCTGCGGGCCCTGGCCGTGGGTGGACGCCTTGTGTCGTTCGGCGCGACCTCCGGCGCCAACGGGGCGGTCGACATACGGCTCCTCTTCTGGCGCCAGCTCACCGTCATGGGGTCGACCATGGGGACGCCCGACGAGTTCCGCGACGCCATGCAGCTGGTCTTCAACGGCACCGTCGTACCGCCGGTACACGAGGTCGTGCCGCTCGAGGACACCCGCCGGGCTCACGAGCTGCTGGAGGCGGGCGCGGTCTTCGGCAAGATCGTCGTCGAGCCGCAGGGGGCGGCCGAGTGAGGATTCGCGACGCGCAGGAGCGGGTCGATCAGTGGATCAGCCGCTTCGAGGAGGGCTACTGGCCCCCGCTGGCGATCCTGGCGCGCCTGATGGAGGAGGTCGGCGAACTGTCGCGCGAGGTCAACCACCGCTTCGGCTCCAAGCCCAAGCGCGACGACGAGGCGGCGGCGGAGCTGGAGCTGGAGATCGCCGATGTTCTGTTCGTCGTCGTCTCGCTCGCCAATCAGCAGGGGATCGACCTGGAGCGCGCTTTTGCACGGGTGATGGACAAGTACGAAGCCCGGGATGTGGGGCGCTGGACGCCAAAGGCTGCCGGGTCCGAGGCTGGCCGGGACCGGCCCGGCGCATAACACAACCGCCCCTCCCACTGTCCCTTTGCATATGGACAACGGCGAAACCGACGCGATCCTCGTCGCACGCGTGCGGCGCGGGGACAGCCGTGCATTCGACCAGCTCGTCCGGCGGCACCTCCGGGCGGCGCACGCCGTGGCGCGCGCCAGACTCGACATCCCCGGCGATGCCGACGACGTGTGCCAGGATGCCTTCATCAAGGCGCTGGAGCGAATCGACGACTGCCGCAACCCGGACGGGTTCCGCGCCTGGCTGCTGACGATTGTCCGCAACACCGCCCACAATCACAGGGATTATCAGCGCGTGAGAGCGACGACCCCCATCGAGACGGCCTTCTCCGCCGCGTCGCGTGACGACCCCTTCGCCGACGCCCGGAACGCCGAACTGCGCGGCCGCCTGAGCGACGCGATGGAGCACCTCACCGATCTGCAGAGGAAAGTGCTCGTTCTGTACGATCTCGAGGGATGGAGACACGGCGAGATCGCCCGCGAACTCGGGATTTCCGCCGGTTCCTCGCGCGTTCACCTTCATGTCGCCAGAAAGGCGATGCGAAAACGCCTTTCGAGCACCCTTGCTCTTGGGAGCCTTTGAGAGATGACAGATCTGCCGAACGGCCGGGACGGCCAGGACCACAGCGGAGATAGACCGCGCGCGCAGGCCGAGCGCCCGCAACCCGAGCGTGATCGTCCGCCTCCGGAGCGTGACGTGTTTGCGCTTGACCCGGTGACCGGTCCGGAGCGCTGGGAAGCGCTGGTGGCCCGGATCAACGAGCGGGCCGGGCCCGTTCTCGAGGCCCGGCGGCATGAGAGCATTGCCGGTACCCTTGCGGGCTGGCGGAGGCCGGTCATGTCCGGTGTCGCCGGCCTCGCGGCCGCGGCGGTTGCAGTGCTTCTGCTGCTCCCCGCCGAGGAAGCCACCCCTGTCGAGACGATGTTCGCGGAAGCGATTATGCCCTGGTCCGTCGCGGGGTGGGTGGACGGGAGCTACGCGCCCACCGTCGAAGAACTGGTCATCGCCGCCGAGGAGGAATACACGCCATGAGTCGCAGATCTTCGGCCATCGCCCTGCTCGCCGCCGTGTTCTTCGCGGGAGCCGCAACCACGCTGGCGGTGCTCCGCGTCGTCGACCACCGGGGCGGGCCCGGCTGGGATTGGGAGCGCCGCGCCGTCTGGCAGGGGGAGCGTCCGTCCCGTCCGCCTGTCCGGCCCGGCGACCTGCCGCGGGGCGGATCGCCGTTCATGGAACTCGCCCGCACCCGCGTGACGGACCGCATGGCCCGCGTCCTGGAGCTGAGCGACGAGCAGCGCACCCAGATCGAGGAAGCGTTCGAGCGGCGGCGCATCGCCTCCCAGGAAGCGATGAACGAGGTGCTCCCCAGGCTGCGCAGTCAGATGGACTCCATCAACGCCGAGATCGAGCGAATCCTGACCCCGGAGCAGCGAGACGCCTACCGTCGATTCCTGCGTGAGGACCGGGAACGCTTCCGGCGCCGGGGAGGATCGTCGCGCGACCGCGACCGCACGCGCTGACAGGTACGGCTGACGGCGGGACCCGGGCGGTTCGGACGGGTGCCGCCTGGCCGCACCTTGCCCCCGGCCCGTTTCCGGGCATCTTGTTTCCTGCCTGCATCCGCAAGCCCCGGTTTTTCCATTCGTACGAGGTATGTAGAGAGGACATGACACTTCGGGCCGCCACATGAAGCGCATCCTCATTACCGGCGCCGCGGGGCAGCTCGGGACGGAACTGGCCTCCACCCTGCAGGCCCGTTACGGGCCCGCGGCAATCCTCGCCACCGACATTCGCGATCCGGCGGAGTGGGCGACGCGCAGCCAGGCCGCAAGACTCGACTGCCTCGACCTGGATGCCTTGCGGGATACGGTAGCGGGCTTTCGCGCCGACGCCGTTCTGCACCTGGCCGCGGTGCTCTCGGCCACCGCCGAGGCCAACCCCCTCGCGGCCTGGAAGCTCAACATGAACGGCCTCGTGAACGTCCTGCAGGTAGCGGCCGAGGCGGGATGCCGCGTCTTCGTGCCGAGCTCGATCGCCGCGTTCGGCCCCGGGACGCCGCGCGATCCGGCGCCGCAGTCCACCGTCCAGCGCCCCACGACCATGTACGGCGTCACGAAGGTGGCCGGCGAGCTGCTCTGCGACTACTACCACGACCGCCTCGGGGTGGACGCGAGGGGGCTGCGCTTCCCCGGGCTGATCTCCTACGCCACTCCTCCCGGCGGCGGCACCACCGACTACGCGGTCGAGATCTTCCGCGCCGCCCTTTGCGAGGGCCACTACACCTGCTTCCTGAGGGCCGACACGCGCATGGACATGATGTACATGCCCGACGCGATCCGCGCGGTAGTCGAGCTCATGGAGGCGCCGCCGGACGGACTCACGTACCGGAACGCTTTCAACATCACGGCAATGCAGTTCACGCCGGCCGAGCTGGCCGAGGCCATCCGGGCGCACGTCCCCGGCTTCGAGATCGACTACGATCCCGATCCGCTGCGCCAATCGATCGCAGACTCGTGGCCCGCGCGGCTCGACGACTCGGAGGCGCGGGAGCAGTGGGGCTGGCGACATCACTACGAACTTCCGGACATGGTGGCGGACATGTTCCGGGGACTGAACGCACAAACGGCCCGCGCGGGCGCGGGTTCCGCCGGGAGGTAGCGCCAACCATGCCGATGGACCGCCTGGTCACCGTGGTCGAAGGACTGGTGGCCGGACTCGAGCAGCAGGGCACCGCGAAGGGTGCGGAGGTCGTCGTCCGCGAGGTGATCCCGCCGCAAGGTGGGCAGGGGCCCCGCTTCCTCCTGGAGGGCCAGGGGGACAAGCCCTTCATACGCATGAACGCCAATTCGTACCTGGGGCTCAGCCTTCACCCCGAGGTGATCGAGGCCGAGGAGGTCACCGCGCGGGCGATGGGCGCGGGGCCGGGCGCGGTGCGGTTCATTGCGGGCACGCACTCGCAGCACACGGCGCTCGAGCGCGCCCTGGCGGCGTTTCACGGGCGCGAGGAGGGGATGATCTTCTCGTCGGCGTACGCGGCGGTCGTCAGCGCGCTGGTGTCGCTGACCGACAAGACTACCTTCGTCCTCTCCGACGAGCTCAACCACAACTGCATCATCAACGCGATCCGCATGTCACGGCCCGCGGGCAAGGCGATCTACCCGCACCTCGACATGGACGCCCTCGACCGCGCGCTCGAGGCCAACAAGGGGAAAGCCCGGCGGGCGATCGTGGTGACCGACGGCATCTTTTCCATGCGCGGGGACCACGCCCCGGTCGACGAGATCATGGAGATCGCGCAGCGCCACGACGACGCCTACCCGGAGAACGTCGTGGTCCTGGTGGACGACTCCCACGGGGTCGGGGCGTTCGGACCCACCGGCAGGGGAACCGAGGAGTACACGGAAAGCGCGCCGTGCGACATCCTGGTGGGGACGCTCGGGAAGGCCTTCGGGGTGAATGGCGGCTACGTCGTGTCGAGTTCGCCGGTGATCCGGTTCCTGCGCGAGTCGTCCCCGCTGTACATCTACTCCAACCCTATTACGGCGGGAGAGGCGGCGGCGGCCATGAAGTCGCTGGAGATCCTGACCGGCCCCGGCGGCGCGGCGCGGCTGCGGCGGCTTCGCAACCTGACGAAGCGGTTCGAGGCGGGGCTGCTCGAGCGCGGCTTCGAGATCATCCCGGGCGACCACCCCATCGTCCCGATCATGGTGCGCGACACGGCCGAGACGCGCCGGCTGGTGGCCGCCCTCTTCGATGCCGGCGTCCTGGCCACCGGGCTCGCCTTCCCGGTCGTGCCGCGCGGCGACGAATCGATCCGGTTCCAGATCAACGCCGACCACACCGAAGCCGGAATCGATTACGTCCTTTCGGCGTTGTCGGCCGCGAGCACCGCGCGGTAGCAGGCGAGGAGGACCATGCGGCTGGCCTTCATCTCGGACATCCACGGCAACCTCCCTGCCCTGGACGCCGTGCTGGCCGACATCGCCGCCCGGCGCGTCGACGCCACCTACCACCTGGGCGATCTGGTGGGGTACGGGCCCTGGCCCAACGAGGTCATCGAACGCATCCGCGCCGAGGGCATCGCCGGGATCGCCGGCAACTACGACACCACCGTCGCGCTCGGCCACGACACCTGCGGCTGCCAGCACGACGACCCCCGCCACAAGGCCTTGTCAGCTGCGAGCTACAGGTGGACCGCCGCGCAGGTGACGCCCTCCAACCGCCGCTTCCTGGCGAGCCTGCCCTTCCGCCTCGACCTCCGCCCCCTGGGAGGCCACGCGGCCGGCCCGGCGGTGATCCTGATCCACGGCGCCGCCACGCTGAACACCGTCTACTGGCGCGAGGACCGAACCGATCGCTTCTGCCGGAAGATGATCGCGCGCCTCGGGGCCCGTGACGGCGACGCCGTCCTCTTCGGGCACACGCACAAGCCCTGGACCCGCACCGTGGACGGGCGCGTGCTGATCAATACCGGCTCGGCCGGCCGGCCGAAGGACGGCGACCCGAGAGGATCCTACGCGCTGATCGAGGTGGGGCGCGAAGGTCTGGACATCGGCTTTCCCAGAGTCACCTACGACGCGGCCCGAGCCGCGGAGGCCATCGTCGCCGCGGGACTGCCGGCCGAACTGGGTGTGTTCCTGAAAACCGGCGGTTCGCTACAGGGACACTAGAACCTCGGATTCACCGTCAGACTGAACGACACCGAGAAGCGCTCGTAATAGTCGCCGCTGAAATTCGTCTCGGCCCTGATCCATCCGCCGCCTATGCCCGCGCGCACGCCGTCACCCAGAAAACGGGTGATCTCTGCGTTCACGCTGGCCGCGTTGTCGGCTTCCTCGCCCGGAACCAGGGCTTCCTGCGGATGGATGTATCGCTTGACGGCCCAAAGCGCCGCGATGTCCAACTGGGTGTCGTCGCCCAGTTCGACGGCCGCCGTGGTACGGATCCTGCCGGCGTTGTACTCCACACGTCGGGAGCTGGAGCGGTTTCGAGTAGCGTTGCCTGAAAGCGTCAGCACGAATCCGTGCGCCTCCCGGCGATCCAGGGTGAATTCGCTCCCGGCCTGGAGTCCGTCGTCCGCCCGTGGCAGGCCCAACCCTCCCTGCTTCGGGTAACTGTGGTACTGATAGGCAGCGAAGAAGGTGACCGTTGTCCGGTCGAGCGTCTCCGAGAAGCCGCGGAACAGCAGTGTGACTCCAGCTGACGGGGTGATTGTCCGTCGATCCAGGAGGTCGAGTGCCGGGAGCACCCTCGGGGCGGCGTAGTCCTTCAGTTCCCCCACAACCCGGCCATAGACGGCGAGGCCCGGCGAAATTGCTCGCGAGTAGTTTGCGTCCACAGCCGCCGAGTTGTATCCCGGAGGAAGGTAGAGCGGCATTGGCGGTCGATCCGCAATGTATCTCGATTCGACGGTGGGGACGACGCGAAGCGTTCCCCCTCGATAGCGCCGGGTATAGGTGCTCCGCAGGCTCCCCGAGAGTTCTCGCGGGGCATAGTTCCGCAACTGAAAACCGTTGGTCACGAACTGTCTCATCCCGGCGTCGAAGTCGAGACGCAGGGACTGTCTGTCCTGGGCCAGGAGCGTAAGTGTGCCCCTGGCTCCCATGTAGCCGGCTCCCGCCAGCGCGCGTTCGGTGGAATCGATCTGCGGCACGGTGACGGCCGAGAAATCGCCGTGGTACAACTGGCTGGCCACGCCCATGTTGAAGGAGACATCGTCAAAACGGACCTGGGCCGCAGCCGTTCCACCACAGAGCACTGGCGCAGTAACGCCGATCACCGTCAGGCACAGCCGTTTCATCGGCCCCTCCTTTCTGCCTCGTCCCGAAACTCCCGGGCTTGCTCCAGCAGCTGATCACGGCGGGCCTCGACCTCGTCCCTGAACGTCTCCAGCCGCTCGAGCCGCTGGGCGGGTGTCTGCGCCAGGCCTGTTCCCGTGGAATCGGGCACGACCTCCGGAGGGTCGACTTCCGGGTCGCCGACTGGCGGGACGATGTCGTCGAAGCGGTCGTAACGGGCCTGCAGGTCCGCGCTGCTCCGCTCACGTTCCTGCCGCCTCCTGAGGGCATCGATCTCCTCTTCCACATCCACCAGCGAGTTGTTGACCCGCCTGGCCTCCTCCTCCAACAGCCGCGCCTTGTTCCTCAATTGAACCGGTGTATCGGTGTCGAGGGCGCGTACGTCCGGCATGGGCCTCAGCTCCAGCGACAGGCGCGGCCCCAGCTGTGACTCGACCTCTTCGAGCCGTTGGCTCCATCGATTGAATTCCGCAAGCAGATCATTGAAGGCGTCGCCGAGGGGCGTACCCTGCATCTGCAGGTTCAACAGATCCAGGTAGCCATCCAATGCGCTGATCAAGGCGTCACCGGAATCGTACCACTGCCTCCGCGCGGCCCTGACTTCGCTGGTCGCAACCGTTCTTTGCTCGGAAAGCTGCTGGATTTCGGGGAGAAGGAGCCTGGTGCGGCGTGGGTTGGTTCGCCGAATCTGCTCCAGTTCGTCGTTCAACCTGACCCACTCGGCATCCACGATCCGAAACGCCCCCTCCTTGCCCTGGTAGTTGTGATACGCGGCGTCATAGACCTGGTTCCAATTCTCGACGACCTCCAGAGCGTTCTCCTGGGCTCCCAGACGGAGCGGCGCGACGGTCGCAGCCAGAGCGGTCGCAGCCAGCAGGAGCGGGGATCTCATCGTCCTATATCCCGTACTTGTCGATCTTGTACTGCAGGGTGCCCTTCTTGATCCCGAGCAGCCGCGCAGCCTCCGCCTTGACGCCTCCCGTGCGGGCCAGCGCCTGCCGGACCAGGCGTTCCTCGATGCCGTCCATGGTGCGGCGGAGATCCGTCCCGTCGCCCAGGGTATTGCCGGACAGCTTCACCCCGCCGGCCCCTCCGAGATTGGTCAGGAGCGGCAGGTCGCTCTCCAGGAGCACATCGCCCTCGGCCAGGACCAGCGCGCGCTCGATCACGTTCTCGAGTTCCCGTACGTTGCCGGGCCAGTCGTACTCCTCCAGGCGCTTCAGGGCTTCGGGGTCGATGGATTTCACACCCGAACGGGTACGCGCCTGCAGTTTCTCCACGAAGTGCTTCGCCAGCATCCGGATATCGCTCCTGCGCGCCCTCAGCGGCGGCACTTCCACCGGCACTACGTGCAGCCTGTAGTACAGGTCTTCGCGGAAGCTGTCCCCGGTCAGCAGCTCCTCGGCCGGCGTGTTGGTCGCGGCTACGATGCGCACGTCCACCGCAATCGTCTCTTCGCCGCCCAGGCGCTCGAGCTCCCTCTCCTGGAGTACACGCAGCAGACGCACCTGGGTCGCGGACGAGATGGTCGAGATCTCATCCAGGAAGAGCGTACCGCCATCGGCAAGCTCGAACCGGCCCCGGCGCTTCCTTTCGGCCCCGGTGAAGGCGCCGCGCTCGTGCCCGAAGAGCTCTGAATCGAGCAGTGATTCCGGCAGGGCGCCGCAGTTGACCCGCACGAACGGGCCCTTGTGGCGGGCCGAGCGGGCATGGATCGCCCGCGCGACGAGTTCCTTGCCGGTGCCGGATTCACCGTACACCATGACCGTCGAGTCGGAGCGCCCCACCCGGCTCACAAACCGCTTCACCTTCCGGATTTCACCGGACTCTCCCACCATCTCCCCATACGGAACTTCCGGCCCGTCGTCGCCCTCGCTGCGCAGGTAGGTGTTCTCGACCCGCAGGGCCAGGTTCTCCTGCTGCAGACGCAGCCGCTCATCCCGTTCCCGGAGAACCCGGTCGACCTTGATCGCGAACTCTTCGTAGGAAAACGGCTTGAGGACGAAGTCGCAGGCGCCCAGCTTCATCGCTTCGACGGCTTTCTCCACCGTGCCGTAGCCCGTGATGACCAGGACGTCGGTATCGGGCGCCGTTCCCTGGACTTCCTCAAGCACCTTCATCCCGTCGACCCTGGCCATCTTGAGGTCGGTGATGACCAGATCGGCGCCCTCGTCGTGCAGCAGGCGCAGGCCTTCCTGCCCGCCGCTGGCCGAGAGGGTCCTGTGACCCCGGCGGCGCATCAGCAACTCGAGGCCTTCGCGCATCGAGTCGTGATCGTCGATGATGAGTACGCGCTTTGAAGCACCCATCGATTACCTCCCTCCCCCCTCGACCTGCCGCTCAACCCCATCCGCCGGCAGGTCCTCGAGGCCCCCGAAGTATACGTTGAACTCTGCGCCAACCCCAGCGGTTTCAGCTGCCGCCGCTTCCCGTTCCGCAAGCTCGACGCGGCCGTGGTTCGCTTCGACCAGCTTGCGCACGATCGCCAGGCCCAGCCCCGCGCCCTGTTCCTTGTCGCCGACGAAGGGTTCGAAGACCCGGTCCCGCATTTCGGCGGGGACGCCCGGCCCGTTGTCACGGATGACGATGCGCACCTCGCCGCGGACCAGGGCCACCGTCACCCACACCTCCGTTCCCGCCTGCGCGGCGTTGCGCAGGAGGTTCAGAATCAGCCGCTTCACCTGGAGCGGATCCGCCAGGGCGAGCACGGGCACGGCGGGAAGCTCCATGTGAAGCGCTCCCCCCTTCTCTTCCAGCTCGACCTCGGCAAGGGCCGCCGCTTCACGCACGGGCGCCCGCACGTCGTGCAGCACCGGTTCACTGTCCCCGGGGCGAGCGAATCCCAGGAACTCGTCGATAATCCCGTTCAGGCCGACGACTTCCTTCCTCACCCTTTCCAGGATGCGGCGGCGCTCCACGGGATCGTCGGTATCCATCGCCGCCGCGGAAAACAGTTCCAGCCCCCCGAGCGGGTTGCGAATCTCATGCGCCACCTGCGACAGCATGAGGCGCATCTGCTCGTCCCTCCTCTGAATCCCCGACCTCATCCGCTCCATGGCCCGCGCCAGGCGCCCGAGTTCATCCTCGCCCTCCAGCGTCACCGGGCGGTCCATCCACCCTCTCTGAATGCGGAGCGCGGCCCGGCTGAGCGACCGCAGCCGCGCCACGATGCCGCCGGCGAGGCTCCACCCGATGATCGCTGCCAGTACGGCAGCGCTGGCCGACACGATCACAACCGTCAGGCGGAGGTTGTCGAGCGGTTCGAGGTGGTCCGCGGGGATCAGCACTCCCAGAAATGCGCCCTGTCCGAGATCCAGGATCCCGTACTTGTAGGATCGGCCGTCCAGGCCCTCGAAGAACTCGGTGGTCGCGTGGCCTTCCTGCGAAGCCTGGGTCACCGCGGTGGTGAGGTACGGCTGCACCCAGCTCAACTCCTGACCGATGCCCATGGAGTCGGGCGGGGCGGTCGTCACGATCGCGGTCGCCGCGCGGTCGCCGGGTGTCCAGCGGAAGATGTCGGCCCGGTCCACGTGTTCCCGGGTGAGGCGTTGCAGCGTTTCCTGATAGGTCCGCCACAGCTCGTCGCTCTCCTCGTCGCTCCCCAGGAGGAGAAGGAACGGCAGCTCGTCCTTCAGTTTCAGGTCGGCGGCAACGCCCGCTATGTCGACGAGGCGCTGATCGAGCGATTCCTCCAGGTATCGGCTGGCGGCGCTCCACGAAAGGAGGCCTTCCAGGGCCGTCGCGAGGATGGCAAACGCCACGAAGAGGATCGTAAACCGATTGCGCAGACTCACGGGGCGGCCCTCATCGGGTCGGGGTCAGGAGGTGCCGCAGGGTACCAGATCCCGCTTGACTTCGTCCGTAAACTCGACGGGAGCCGGAGCCCTGGGTGCGACGACGATGTGAAAGGGCCAGACGACTTGTCGGGTGGGCGCGCAGAAGTCCCCCGGAACGCGCTCCCAGAGTTCGATCTTGGTACCGTCGGCCACGGTAACCACCCCTCTGATCTCGGCCGAGTCCCCGACCTCCTCGCGCTGGCCGATCAGCCCCACCAGCACCATCTCCTGTTCCCAGTCGATCTCCGGCGCAGCGGCGTCGGATTGCCCCGTGTGGCCCCGCCAGAATTCCGTCAGCGCGGCCTGCGTCTCCGCCGTCCCCGCCCCGTCCGGTGCGCGGAACACGATGGGTTCGTCATCGGTCCACCGGGTTTCGGTACCCTTGTCGATCGTCGCGAAGGGGAGGCTGCCCACGTACACCGACCTGAAATCCTCGCCCACCGTGTAGTTCCTGACCGTGATCACCGCCTGCACCACGCGCGCGGCCGCCACGTCGGGCCCGGACCCCTGCGTGGTCAGCGTAGCGAACGTGCCCGATGCGCACCGGATCCATTCCTGGGTCTGCCTCCGTCGGCTGTCGCTGATTCGCACGCCTACCCGGCTTGTCCCCGGACCGCACTCGGGATCCTTCACCAGGTCGAGTTCGGAGTAACCCACGAGATTCTGCCGGTCGTCGTCATTGAGCGACTGGATCAGGGTCGCGTAGTCGCCGGCATAGATCACCGGCAGTCCGGGATTGGGCCGGCGGTCCTGCTCCCCTACGATGCCCTGATAGCCGATCTCCTCCCGGATCTCCCAGCCGCCGTCCGACCTCCAGGTGATCTCCTGCTTCAGCCATCCGCGTTCGAGGTGCAGGGGCGTCTCGACGGTAACGCGCACCTCGCCGGACTGTCCAAAGCGTAGCAGACCGCTCCCGATCCCCGTCATGTCGCACCCGCTGAGCAGGATACAAGCACCGGTCAGACTTGCACTTAGCAGATATTGAAGGTTGCGCCGGTCCCTTCCCTGTTTTCTGTCCCCGATGTATCTTTTCATCGTCATGTCCTCCAAATCCCGTCTGCGCAGGCTGCTGGCCGAGCGAAGCATCAAGTCAGGAGACTTTACACTCGCCAGCGGCCGGCGTTCGCGCTACTACGTCGACGCCCGCCTCACGACCATGTGCGGCGAGGGCCAGGTGCTGGTCGGTGATGTGTGCTGGCGTGCCATCGAGGAGGCCGGTTGGGAGCCCGATTTCGTGGGGGGCATGACCCTCGGCGCCGACCCGGTCGCCTACGCGATCGCCAATCATGCCACCCGGTCCGGTCGCACCCTCGATGCGTTCACCGTGCGCAAGGAGCCGAAGGGTCACGGCACCGGGAGGCAGATCGAAGGCGGGCTTCCCGCTGGAGCGAGGGTTGTCGTTGTCGACGATACGGTCACCTCCGGCGGCAGCCTCCTCGCGTCCGTGCAGGTGGTCGTGCGCCACGGGGCGATCGTCGTGGGCGTACTGGCTCTGGTGGACCGGGAAGAGGGTGGCAGGGAACTGCTGCGCGGCGCCGGTTTCGACCTGCGCGCGGTCTTTGCCGCAAAGGACCTCGTCTGACCGGACCCATCTCAAACGACATCGCCCAGGTGAGTGCGCACTGTGACGGCGGGCGCGGAACGATCGCCGTCCGAATGCAGCGCGGACCCGTCCCACGGACTGCCAACCCGCACCGCACTCCCGGGCGCGGCAGCTCAGTCGACGAGTCGCAGCGGCATGATAAGGCACAGGTAGTCCAACTCCCCGTCGCCAGGCTCGACAATGGCAGCCCGCTCCGAGGTCATGAAGCTGAATGTGACTTCGCCGTCGGGCATGTTCCTCAGCACCTCCAGCAGGTAGTTGGCGTTGAAGCCGATCTCGAGGCTCTCGCCCTCGTAGCCCAGGTCCAGTTCGTCGTGCGCCTCGCCAAGATCGGGCGTTTTTGCGTCGAGGTGCACCTTGTCCGGCTCGAAGGAAAGCTTGATGCGGTGCGTCTGATCGCTCGCCACCACCGCCATCCGCCGCACCGAGGCCTCCATGGCCGCCTTGTCGATGCGCGCAATCTTGTCGTTTCCCTTTGGGATCACCTGGTCGTAGTTCGGGTACTTGCCGTCGATCAGGCGAGTGTAGACCTCCCTCGTCTCCGACCGGAATCCGAGGTAGTTTCCGCCGCGGGCCACGGTCAGTTCCCCGTCCCCGTCGAAGAGCCGTTCGACCTGCGCGAGGGCCGACGGCGGGACGATGAAGTCGGCGGTTCCAGCGCTGGCCGACCCCGCAGCGACACTCATTCTGGCGAGGCGATGACCATTGGTCGCCACCATGCTCATGCTGGATTTCTCCAGCTCCCAGAGCACGCCGTTCAGAATCGGCCGACTCTCCTCGTTGGAGACCGCGAACGCCGTTGCCTGGATGAGTTTCCGAAGCGATTCCTCGGACACCGTCCAGCCCTCCTCGAAGTCGATCGCCGGGAAGTTGGGGAACTCCTCGCTGGCAAGCCCGTTGAGCTTGAACCGGCTGTACCCGCACCCGATCTCCAGCTGGTGCCCCTTCACCCCGAGGTCGACCGGCTGATCCGGGAGCTCCCGCGTGAGTTCCTGCAGCTTTCGGCCCGGCGCGGTGATTGCGCCGGCCTGTTTGACGTCGGCGGCCACCCGTACACGGATGGAAACGTCGAGATCTGTGCCGCTGACCCAGAGAGCGTTGTCTTCGGCTTCGAGAAGGACGTTCGACAGGACGGGCAGCGTGGTCTTGGTCGGGATGCTCGCCGAGACCGCGGCCAGGCCCTGGTGGAGGTTCTGGCGGGTGATGGTCAGTATCATGGAGTACGCCTGTTGGAACAGCCTGTGGGAACCTGCGGACCCCGATGGTCCTCTTCTGAATTAGTAATAGAGAAAGATATGGTCGTCATCATAGAGACTGTGGAAAAAGTGGACAGCGAGCGGCGGAAACGCTCTTCAGCATTGATTCCCAATGGGAAACACATGACGGGGCGCATGTGGGAATATCTGGATAGCCCGGCCCTTTTGCCACCCGGAGAGCGGCGAGTGTGGAAAACAAGCGGATTTCAGGGGCTTACCCACGGAGTTTTCCACATTATCCACCCGTGGCCGAAGCGGCGGCCTCCGGGTCTGGGTCACGCGGCAGCCACGAGTTGCTTGCGCAAGGCCTCCACACGGCCCCGAAATGTGTCGTCGCTGGCAATCTGCTTCTCAACCTTGCGGATGGAGTGGATGACCGTGGAGTGATCGCGCCCGCCGAAATAGCGGCCGATCCCGGCGAGGGGTATCTCCAGCAACTCCCGGATCAGGAACATCGCCACCTGCCGCGGCACGACGATGTTCCGCGAACGGCGCCGTGACATCAGCGCTTTGGTGGTAACTCCCCAGGCATCCGCGACGCTCTCGCGGATATGCTCCGGACCCAGGGGGGCGTCCGCCCGCACATCGCCGTTCCCGGCCAGGGCGGTACGTGCCAGGTGTGCCGTTACCTGCTGACCCGTCAGGGAGGAAAAGGCAAGCAGCTTGATGATGGCCCCTTCCAGTTCCCGCACGGAAGAACGACAGGTGCGGGCGATGAGCTCGAGAACCTCGAAGGGCAGCGAGGCACCCTCCTCATGGGCCTTCTGCCGCAGGATCGCGATGCGGGTCTCGAAGTTGGGGCGCCTGATGCCGGCCACGAGGCCCCACTCGAAGCGCGACACCAGCCGCTCCTCCAGGCCTTCGAGATCCTTGGGCAGGCGGTCGCTCGTGAGGACGATCTGGCGATCCCCGTTGTAGAGAACGTTGAAGGTGTGAAAGAACTCCTCCTGCGTGTGCTCCTTTCGTCTCAGAAACTGTACGTCATCCACCAGCAGCAGGTCGTACGAGCGATATCGGGCCCGAAACGCGTCGGTGGTGTGCCGGTAGATCGCCGTTACCATCTCGTTGACGAATTGCTCGGCCGGGATGTAGCAGACGTTGGTCGTCGTTCCAGCCTGCAGCATCCCGTGCGCGATCGCCTGCATGAGGTGGGTCTTGCCCAGGCCGGTCGCGCCGTAGAGGAAGAGCGGGTTGTAGCTGCGGGCCGGAAGCTCGGCCACGGATCGACTGGCAGCGTGCGCCAGTTCACTGTTCTCTCCGACGATGAACCTGTCGAAAGTGTAATTCGGGTTCAGCCCGGAAGCGGTCGGCGTGCCCGTTCCGGTGGATCCGGCGGCCGTGGTTGCGTCGGGCGCCGCAGGTTGAGACGACGCCTCGACGATGGGCGCTACGGAAAGGTCGGGCGTGCTGCGCGCCGGTGCCGCCCCGGTAGAGGTGACGCGGAGCGAGACGGGATACCCCAGGATGCTGCCGGCGATGTCGTCCACCATCGCGCCGTACTTGTCTTCGAGCCACTCGGCATGAAAGCGGCTGGGAGCATCGATGTGGAGCACCCCGTCAGCCAGCGACACGGGGCTTGCGCTGGTCAGCCAGGTGGAAAAGCTCTGCTCGGGCAGGCCGGCCCTGGCCTGCTCGAGAATCTGCTCCCAAAGATCTGTGACGCCTGGTTCCATCCGTAGCACTGTGGGGAGAAAGGGGCGCCAAGCTAGGCGCCGGGGGGTACGAAGTCAACCGGGATTCGCGCGAATCGGGACCTGTTTCGACCGCGGGCGCCGTTGGACAGGATTGATGGTTGACCCGGGTCGCCGGGCACAGATACCTTGAAAGGCTGTGACCATTCGACCGGGGCGCAAGGTCCGCCCTTCTGGAAGAGGGACTGGAAGACATGAAACCGACATACAGGCCGCGGAATCGGAAGCGTCTCAACAAGCACGGGTTCCGTTCACGCATGAGCACGAAGGCCGGCCGCGCGACGCTGAATCGCCGGCGGCGGCGGGGGCGCTGGTCGCTTACGGTCCGCATCGGATCCAAGAACGGCCGGTAGGCCACCGGTGACTGACGCGAGCGGCCGCGCGGCGCCGGTCCGCGAGCGGCTGCCCCGGGCGGCGCGAATCCGCCGCGGCTCCGAGATCCGGCGGATGTTCCGGGAGGGACGCCGCAGTCGGACACGGTCGCTGGATCTGTATTTCCGTCCCGCGGCCCGGTCCAGGCCCCGGATCGGCTGGGTCGTGCCGAAGCTGGGCTTTCGCATCGTCGACAGGAATCTGCTCAAGCGGAGAGTGCGCGAAATCGGCCGCAGGAGGGTGTTGACGGGCCTCGAGGCGCGCGGATGCGGAATGGATGTTCTGGTGCGGATCAGAACACCAGCCTATCGGGCGACGTATGAGCAGCTTGAGTGCGAGATGTCCGCTGCCATGGAGGCCGTATGCTCCGATTCGCGATGACCGGAATGATCCGGTTCTATCAGGTCTGTATCTCGGGACTCCTGCCTCCCGCCTGCCGCTACCTGCCCACCTGCTCCGAGTACACCCGTGTCGCGATCGAGACGCACGGGCCGGTCAGGGGAGTGTGGCTGGGCATGAAACGCATCGGGCGATGTCACCCCTGGGGCGGATGCGGTTTCGACCCGGTGCCGGAGCACACGGAGTCATGAGGCCCGAGCTCAGATTCTTCCTGGCGCTGACGCTGATGATCGGCGTCTTCGTACTGACGGAAATGCTGTTCCCGCCGATCCGCCCGGAAGCGCCGCCAGAGGGCGAGGTCGCCACGGAGCCGGCCGAGGAGACGAGGCAGACGCCTCCCCCGGTGCCCCCCGGTCCCGACGAGGACCCGGAGCCCGCCGCGCCCGTACAGCCCACCGACGACGTGCTCGAGCAGCTGGTCACGGTGGAAACCCCCCTGTACCGAATCGTCTTTTCCAACAACGGCGGGGTGGCGCGGTCGATCGAGCTGCTGGGCTACGAGTCGTTCACCCGCGACGGGCCCGTGCAACTGGTGCCTCCGGGCGAGGATATCCTTCGCGGCCTGTGGGTGGCCGGCAGCGGTGGGGAGACCTTCGACCTCGCGAACTACCCGTACACGGTCAGCCCCGAAGGCGGGCTCCGGATTGCCGAAGGCGGCGGCCCGCGCACGCTGACCTTCCGTTACGATTACCCGGGTGGCCAGTTCTTCAGCGAAATCCGGTACACCTTCACCGCCGACTCCTACATCGTGCAGGTGGACGGATCGCTGCCGGCCATCGATCGCGCGGCGCTCTTCGTCGACCTCGGGCAGGGGATCCCGGTCAACGAGCTGCGCGAGTCGGACGACCGCCCGATGATGGCCTACTCCGGCAACCACATCGACGAGGGCATCCGTTCGCGCCCTCTGTCGCGCGTCGACGAGCCCGAGGTCATGGAAGGGCCGCTCCGGTGGGCGGCGGTCAAGAGCAAGTACTTCGTCGAAGTGCTGCTCCCGGGCGACGGCTCCGGCGGCGGGGCCGACTTCCTCGCCGGGATTCGGGCCGAGCCGGGCACGATGGGCGGGCCGCTCCGGATCAGCGTGGGGACACCCCTCTCGGACGCCGGCAACTACACATACCGCGCCTATCTGGGGCCGATCGAGCGGGAGCGCCTGGTCGCGATCGGCGACGACCTCGAGGAGGTCAACCCTTACGGATGGCGCTTCATGCGGCCCGTCATCCGCCCCTTCGTCGGCATCGTCCTGTGGCTGGTGCGGTTCATGCACGAGAGCCTCTTCCTGTCCTACGGCTGGGTTCTGGTCGCGATGGGCGTGCTTCTGCGGGTGGTGATGTGGCCGCTCAACCGCAAGATGATGCTCTCGCAGGTCAAGATGATGGCGCTGCAGCCCTTCGCCGAGGAGATCAAGCAGAAGTACAGCCAGGACCGGCAGCGGATGCAGCAGGAGACGATGAAACTCTACAAGGAGCACAAGATCAACCCGCTGTCGGGCTGCATCCCGATGCTGATTCCGTTCCCGCTGCTGATCGCCCTGTTCTTCGTCTTCCAGAACACGATCGAAATGCGGGGCGTGCCCTTCATGTGGCTGCCCGATCTGTCGTCGCGGGATCCGTTCTACATCCTGCCGGTCGCCATGGCCGCGAGTCTGTACCTGACGCAGCTGCTGACGATGAAGATCTCGGGCAACACGGCGAATCCGCAGATGAAGATGATGCTGTACATGATGCCGGCGCTGATGCTCGTCCTCTTCTGGCGTTTCCCATCGGGGCTGAACCTCTACTACGCCACCATGAACCTCGCCTCCATCCCGCAGCAGATCCTCATCGGGAAGGAGCGCAAGAGGATGCAGGCAGCGGGGCCGCTCAAGCGTCCGACCTGACGCGGGTTGTGGCATGGACCGGTCGGGCACGCTCCTCGACACCATCGTTGCGCTGGCGACGCCGCCGGGTGTGGGCGCCGTGGCGGTCGTCCGCCTCTCGGGACCGGGGGCCAGGGAGATTGCCGGCGGCCTGATGCCGTGCGGCGGGGCCGCAATCGCGGATTGGCCCGCACGCTCCAGCAGGCTCCGGGTGCTGCATCGGCCCGGCTCGGACGAGGCGCTGGACCGTGCGCTGGTGACGGTGTTCGCGGCGCCGGGCAGCTACACCGGGGAAGACGTGGTGGAGATCTCGACGCACGGAGGCATCTCCATCCCGGCGGCCGTGGTGGATGCCTGCGTCGCCCTGGGGGCCCGGCAGGCTCGCCCCGGCGAGTTCACGCAGCGGGCCTACCTGAACGGAAAGCTCGACCTCACCCAGGCGGAGGCGGTGGGGGACCTGGTGGCCGCGGATTCGCCGAAGGGGCGCGCCGTGGCGCTGCACCAGCTCGAGCGGGGGTTGGGCGAGCGCATCGCCGATCTGCGCGGCGAGGTCATCGGGCTGTCCGCGCTCCTGGTCCAGCACATCGATTTCCCCGAGGAGGACGAGGCGCCGACGCCGATCGACGCGATCGTCAGTCGTGCCGGAAGCGTGGCGGCGAAGATGGATCGCCTTCTCGCGACCGCTCCGGCGGGCGAGCTGTTGCGGGAGGGAGCGGTGGCGGTTCTCGCGGGGCGGCCAAATTCCGGTAAGTCCAGTCTGTTCAACGCTTTAGTGGGAATCGACCGCGCCATAGTGACCGCCGAGGCGGGGACGACGCGCGACGCGATCGAGGCGGTCGTGTCGATCGACGGCTTCCCCTTTCGACTGGTGGATACGGCGGGACTCCGGAGCAGTTCGAACCAGGTGGAACGGTTGGGGATCGAGATCGCGCACCGGTACCTTGCGGCGGCCGACGTGGTTCTGTACTGCCGGGAAGCGGGCCAGGGGATGAGCGAGGAGGAGGATGCGTTCGTCCGGTCGCTGTCCTGCCCGGTGGTGCGGGTCTGCACGAAGTGGGATCTGGCTACCGGATGCCGGAAGGCGGACCCGTCCGAGGTGAACGTGTCCGTGGTCTCCGGCGATGGCCTCGATTCCCTCGGCGACATCCTTCGCGACATGGTGTTCCAGGGGGTGGTCGAGGGCCGCGACGAGGTGCCGGTGGTGACGAGGCGCCGGCAGTCCGATCTCTTGAGGAAGGCGAGGGCCGAGATTGCCGGGTTCGGTGAGGCGCTGGCAGGCGGTGTCCCGGCGGAATTCGCTTCGGCGCACCTGAAGACGGCGGAGAGCGCGCTCGAGGAGATCCTCGGCGTGGTGGCGACGGACGATGTTCTGGACCGGGTGTTCAGGGACTTCTGCATAGGGAAATGAGCGGCTTGCGACTGAGATACGATGTGGTGGTCGTGGGCGGTGGCCACGCCGGGACGGAGGCCGCCGCCGCCGCCGCGCGCCTTGGCGTCAGGACGGTGCTGATTACGCCGGATCTGACACGAATCGGCCAGATGAGCTGCAATCCGGCGATCGGCGGCATCGCCAAGGGCACCGTGGCGCGCGAGGTCGACGCCCTCGGCGGCGTGATGGGCCGCGCCACGGACGCGGCCTCCATCCAGTTCCGCATGCTGAACCGGTCGAAGGGGCCGGCGGTCTGGGGTCCGCGCTCGCAGTGCGACCGTGCGCTGTACCCGATCGCCGTCCGGCGCATCCTGGACGAGCTCGACAACCTCGACCTCTTCCAGGAGCTGGTGACCGGGCTGAACTTCGATGGCCGGGTGCGGGGCGTTGAGACGCGCGGCGGCGTCACCTTCGAGGCGAAGGCTGTGGTGGTGACGGCCGGGACCTTCCTGCGCGGCAAGATCCATGTGGGCGGAGCGGGGGCGGTGGGGGCGGGACGGGCCGGCGAGGGCCCGTCGATCGCGCTGGCCGAGGCGCTGGAGGCGCAGGGGCTGAGGGTCGCGCGATTCAAGACCGGCACACCGCCGCGCATCGACGGCCGGTCGGTAGACTATTCGCGCTGCGACCGGCAGGAGGGCGACAGGGAACCGTTCCGCTTCTCCTCCTACGCCGACGAGCCGTACCTGGAACAGAGACCCTGCTGGATCACCTGGTCGGGGCCGGAGCTTCAGGAGATCGTCACGGCCAACCTCTACCGGAGCGCGCTGTACGGCGGGGAGATATCGGGTCAGGGTCCGCGCTACTGTCCATCCATCGAGGACAAGGTGAAGAGGTTCCCGGCTGCGCGGCGGCACCAGGTGTTCCTCGAGCCCGAAGGACTGGACACCACCGAACTGTACGTGAACGGGCTGTCCACATCGCTGCCCGCCGATGTTCAGGTCGAATTCCTCAGGTCGATTCCGGGGCTCGAGGATGCGAAGATGACCAAGCCGGGCTACGCGATCGAGTACGACTACTTTCCGCCCGATCAGCTGCATCACACACTGGAAGTCCGTGAGATCCGCGGACTCTACTTTGCGGGACAGATCAACGGCACCACCGGCTATGAAGAGGCCGCCGGCCAGGGGCTGATCGCCGGCGCGAACGCGGCGCTGACGATACAGGGCCGGGATCCCTTCGTCATCGACCGCGATCAGGGGTACATCGGCGTGCTGATCGACGACCTGGTCACCAAGGGCGTAGACGAACCGTATCGGCTGTTCACGTCCCGCGCCGAGTTTCGGCTGCTGCTGAGACAGGACAACGGCCCGGCGCGGCTCGGCACGCTGGCCCGCTCGATGGGGTTGCTCACCTCGCAGCAACGGTCGGCACTGGATGAACGGCTGCGCCAGGAGGCGCGTGCAACGGTGTGGTTCCGGGAGCACGTGCTCGCCCCGGAGGCGGTCAACGGAGTGCTGGCGGAGGCCGGCAGCGCGGCGATCGAACGGCCCGTTCGAGCCCGGGAGCTCCTGAAGCGGCCCGGGGTGGGCGCGCGCTCGCTCCTGAATGCCGCAGGAACGCGTGCACCATCGTTTGATGCCGATGTGCTCGCCACGGTGGAGATCGACGCGAAGTACGAAGGCTACGTGCGGCGGGAGGTGGAGCGTGCGTCGAAGCTCAGGCAACAGGCGGAGTTTGCTATCCCAAGCGGGACGCCGTTTTTGGAATTCGCAACGTTGTCATTCGAGGCACGTCAGAAGCTGGCGCGAATACGACCGGGCAACCTGGCCCAGGCGAGTCGCATACCGGGCGTGACGCCAGCCGATCTGCAGAACCTGGTGATGGAGGTTCGCCGCCGCGGCTCGAGCGCGGCAGCCGGAACCGCGGCTGCAGGGCCTCGCGACACCGGCGGCAACAGCGGTGAAGCACCCGGTGCCGCATCGCAACTCCGTTCGGGAGCCGTCCCAACGGCGGTCGAGGGGACGGTGCACAGAGCCGCCCAGGGATAGCCAGGATCCCCCCGGTGCCTTGTTTCACGTGAAACACTGGCTCACTTGGCGCGCCGACAGGCCTGTGACCGTGCGGCCCAGGCCGGCCGCACACCCCCGCTGTTGCTGATCGAATGTTTCACGTGGAACAAACCGGACAGTGTTAGCTTTTCAAGGAATCCTATTACAACCAGCTGGGGTCGCATCCTGGAGGTTCGCCAGCAGCCGAGAGCGCCGAGGCTGGACGGATCACGACCCAGGACAACGGGAACACATCGCTTGAGCCGAATCATCGCCGTCGCCAATCAGAAGGGTGGAGTAGGCAAGACGACCACGGCCGTCAATCTCGGTGCCGCCATGGCCAACGAGGGTGCCAGGATTCTCATCGTCGACATGGATCCCCAGGGGAACGCCTCCTCCGGGCTTGGAATCGTGGATAGGGACAATATCAGCACCATCTACGACGTGCTGGTCCGAGGCCTCCCTGTATTCCGGGCCGTCCACGCTACGGCGTGCAACGCCAGCCTCAAAATAGTGCCCGCCAACCGCGACCTGGTGGGGGCCGAGGTCGAGCTCGTAGAGGTGCGCGACAGGGAGATCATCCTCCGGGAAGCCCTGGGGCCCCTTGCGCACGAGAACGACATCGTGCTCATCGACTGCCCGCCCTCGCTTGGGCTTCTTACCTTGAACACCCTGGCGGCCGCCGACTCGGTACTCATTCCAATACAGTGCGAATACTATGCACTGGAAGGACTTACACAACTTCTCAACACCATCCGCCTGGTCCGTCGGTCACTGAATCCGGAACTCTCGATCGAGGGAGTCCTTCTGACGATGTACGACCAGCGGCTGAGCCTCTCCCGCCAGGTCGCCACCGAAGCCAAGCGGTATTTCGGATCCAGGGTCTTCGAGACCGTAATCCCGAGAAATGTGAGCCTCGCTGAGGCTCCGAGCTTCGGATTGCCGGTAAGCGAGTACAGTCCCGGGTCGGCCGGCGCGCGCCGCTACGCGATTCTGGCGAGAGAAATCATGACCGGTAACGGAACCGCAAAAGCAACCACGGGAGCGGCAACGAAATGAGCAACAGCGACCGATTGGGCCGGGGGCTGGGGGCCCTCCTCGGGGATTACATGCAGAAAACGGTCGAGCCTCCGCCCGACGGTCCGGCGCCGACAGAACTGCCGGTGAGAGCCATCGCGCCCAATCCATTCCAGCCGAGGCGCAATTTCAACGCCGAGGAACTCCGCCAGCTGGCCCTTTCCATCAGGGTCAACGGGTTGCTGCAGCCGGTTCTGGTGCGGAAGGCCGCGTCGGGACGCAGCTACCAACTGGTCGCCGGAGAGCGACGGCTCAGGGCATGTAAACAGTTGGGCTGGAACGCGATACCGGCACAGATACGCGAGGTGGACGACCGGACACTTCTGGTGCTCGCGCTGGTCGAGAACATTCAGCGCGAAGAGCTCGGCCCGATGGAGGAGGCCGAGGGCTATCAGGCACTCAGGAACAAGTTCGGCTATACCCAACAGGAAATCGCTGACGCGGTCGGGAAGAGTCGCTCCGCGGTCGCGAACATGCTGCGCCTTCGCTCCCTCCCGCCTTCCGTCCGCCGCCTGATCGAAGAGGGCTCGCTGTCGATGGGCCACGGCAGGGCGATTCTCGGAGTGGAAGACCCCATCAAAGCGGCAGACTTCGCTCGCGATGCAGTCGCCGCCGGTTGGTCGGTCCGGGAGACGGAAAAGCGTGTGCGAAGCATGGCGAATGGCAGACAAGAAAGCCATAAGTCATTGCGTCCCAACGATGTGGATCCGGCCGTGGGAGCGCTCGAAGTCGCGTTGGGCGACCATCTGGGCACCCGCGTCTCGATCGGCTGGAAGGGCGAGGGGCGTGGCACGGTTCGCATCACGTTCGAGGGCCCACGCGACCTTGAGCGGGTGTTCGCGGCAATCACGGGCCGTGACGCGGCGACAATTCTGGCATGACGACCCCGCGAGACCGCGCCAAGCTGGCCATCGTGGCCGTTCCGGACTGGGGCGACGGCCGCTCGCGGAGTTTCGTCGTCAAGCGCAGGACGGTCGTCCTCACCATCCTGGCGGGGTCATTACTGATGGTCGGACTTACGTTTATGGCGATCGTCGGCATCGTCCTGGCGGGCCGGAGCGGTGCCGTGGACGACCTGCGGCAGGAGAATGCGGCCCTTCTTGCCCGGCTGGATACGATGGAGATGCTCAGCGAACGACTGGCGGGCCTGGAGGCCAGGGAGACCCAACTGCGGTTCCTTCTCGGTCTGGAAAGAAGCCAGGATGCAGCGCTGTGGCAGCCAGGGACGCCTGGAGCAGCAGCCGGAGAGTGGAACCTCGCGGGCGATACCGCGGTCAGCCCCACCATGTGGCCTCTGGCCGAGCGGGGATTCATCACGCAGTCGCTGCTGGCGGGCGACGAAGGCGGGCATCCCGGCATCGATATCGCCGTGGCCAGCGGATCGTACGTGAGGGCGGCCGGCGGCGGGGAAGTCATCGAAGCGGGTGATGATCCCGTTTACGGACGCTTTGTCCTGATCGACCACGGTGACGGTCTTTGGTCGCGCTACGGCCACGCGCTATACTTGGTGGTGACGAGAGGCCAGAAGGTTCGGCGCGGAGAGGTCATCGCCCTTTCGGGTTCAACCGGCCAATCGACCGCGCCCCATCTTCACTTCGAGATCCTGAAAAACGGCAGAGCGATCGATCCATTGTCGATGGTGACGCCGCCCTGATCGAATGGGCCTCGGAACCCCGGGACAGACCAATGATTGGAAAGGTGACAAGAGAAATGGCGAAGCCTCCTGCGGCTCCGGTCCCGACGGACCCGGTAATCTCCTTCATAGGTCCCGGCCTGCACATCGTGGGCGACTGCGAATCGAGCGATACGATCCGCATCGAGGGCACTGTGGACGGCGGTGTGAAAGCAAGGAAAGGCGTTGTCGTCGGAAAGCAGGGCAGCGTGACCGGAGACATCGAGACGGCTGACGCGAAGATCGCGGGTACCGTACACGGCAAGCTCGAAATCGGGTCGCGTCTGGAACTCGCGTCCACCGCGGTCATCGATGGTGAAATCCGGGCGGCAAGAATGCTCCTGGAGGAGGGAGGCGCCATCAACGGGTCCGTCAAGATCGGTGGGGAGGACGGGGCGAAGGCCAGGAGTGCCGCCCCGGCGTCCCCGACAACGGCGGGCCGGCTGGCCAAGGGCAGAGCGGGGCGCTAGGGCCGGGCCGGCAGCCAACGGGGTCGCGGGCGCTCTCGTGCGCGAGATTCCGCTGGAAGAGGTCGCCAGCTTTCTGGACGATGTCTTCGAGGTGTCGTCAGCGCCGGACTATCCCAACGCACTCAACGGCCTTCAGGTAGAGGCGGACGGACCCATTCGCCGCTTCGCCGTGGCCGTCGACGCCAGTGAGGCGGTGATCGGTGCCGCCAGCCAGTGGGCCGACCTGCTGATCGTACACCACGGACTTTTCTGGAGCGGACTGCAGCCGCTCACGGGGCCGCACTTTCGGCGAGTCAGGGCGCTCATCGAGAGCGGCACGGCGCTCTACAGCGTCCACCTGCCGCTCGATTCCCACCCCGAGCTGGGGAACTGCGCGGTGCTCGCGCGCGCCCTCGGCGTGACGTCGCTGGAGCCCTTTGGCGAGTACGGCGGCGCGCCGGTTGGCTGGCGGGGAACACCGGGCGACGCTGCACGGCAACCGCTCGAGGCGCTGACCAGGCGTCTTGGCGACGTGCTCGGGGGCGAAGTCATGACTCTCGCGGGGGGGCCTGAAGAGGTCGGGTCCGTTGCCGTCGTCACCGGAGCTGGCGCCTCGACGCTCGCGGAGGCCGCCAGGCTCGGGATCGACGCCCTCGTCACCGGCGAAGCCCAGCACCATCATGCAATCGAGGCGGCAGAGCTGGGCGTGACGGTCCTCCTCGGCGGACACTACGCCACCGAGACCTGGGGGGTCAGGAAAGTTGCCGGGCTCCTCGAGGAACGTTTCGGAATCGAGGGGCGTTTCGTAGACTCGCCAACAGGGCTTTGACAGGATTGTCGGGGAAAGCGACGCTTCCGCGGGCAACTGGCGGCCAATTCGAATCACGTCCAGCAGGCATTTCCGCCGGATTCAAAGGAGTTAGAATGCGAGTTTCCGCCATCAGCACCGCCGCAGCGGTCATCGCACCACTGGCACTGGCCGCCCCCGGGGCGCTGTCGGGTCAGGTCCCCAGCCCGGCCGATCAATTCGGCTTCGAAATGGGTGCCGAGCGGCAGCTCGCCAACTGGGACGGCCTCACCTCGTACTACGAGGCCCTCGCGCACGCCAGCGATCGCGTGGCAGTGGACACGCTCGGCCCGACCACGCGCGGCCGCCCCTTCGTAATGCTCACCATCACCAGCCCCGCCAACCACGCCCGCCTCGCCGACCTGCACGCCATTCAGCGCCGCCTCTCCGATCCGCGCACGATCAGCGGCGGCGACGAACTCCAGCGCCTCCTCGACGAGGGCCGCACGATCGTGATGATCACGCATGCGATCCACTCCACCGAGGTCGGCAGCGCCCAGTCGGCGGCCAGGCTGGCGCATCACCTGGCATCGTCCACCGACGAAAAGGTCCGCGAGATCCTGGACAACGTCATCCTGCTGCAGATCCCGTCGCTGAATCCCGACGGCACCCAGTGGGTCAACGATTTCTACAACGAGCACGTCGGCACGGAGTTCGAAGGGCGCTCTCCGCCCTGGCTGTACCACTTCTACACGGGCCACGACAACAACCGCGACTGGTACACCTTCTACCAGAACGAGACGCAGCACACCGTGCGGGCGCAGAACGACTGGCACCCGCACATCGTGCACGACATCCACCAGATGGGAGGTTCGGGGGCGCGCATCTTCTTCCCGCCGTACATCGATCCGATGGAGCCGAACGTCGATCCCGGGCTGGTGACGGCCGTCAATCAGCTCGGTGCGTACATGGCCGCGGAGCTGACTTCCCAGGGGAAGAAGGGCGTCGTCATCAACGCGATCTACGATGGCTTTCACCCCGGGCGCGCCTACATGCACTACCACGGGGGAGCGCGCATCCTGAGCGAGACCGCGTCGGCACAGTTGGCCAGCACCGTGAACGTGCCGCGCGAGGTGGTGGTGGGCGGGCGCGAGTACGATGCCGGGCAGGCGGCTTGGAACTTCCCCTGGCCGTGGGAGGGCGGGGAGTGGGGGCTGCCCGACATCGTCGAGTACCAGTTCTCCGGCGCGATGGCGCTGCTTACGAACGCGGCGAAAAACCGGCGTTTCTGGCTTGAGAACGTCCATGCCGTGAACCGGCGGGCGGTGGAGGGCTGGGATGATTGGCCGGCCGCCTGGGTGCTCCCGGCGGGGCAGGAGAACCGGGTAGGGCTCGAGAGCATCATCCGGATTCTGACGATGGGTGATGTGGAGGTGCGGCGGGCCGAGGCGGACTTCACGGCCGGCGGCGCGAGCTATCCCGCCGGATCGCATGTGGTCCTGATGCGCCAGCCCTATGCGTCCTTCGCCCAGACGCTGCTCACCGAGCAGGAATACCCGGATCTGCGCGAGTTCCCGGGCGGGCCTCCGAAGCGGCCGTACGACGTGACCGCGCACACGCTGCCGCTGCTGATGGGGGCGGAGGCGCACGCGCTCGCGGCAGAGCCGGAGGTGGCGCTGAGCGGGCCGATCGAGGTCGTTTCGGTCGAGTACGAGTTGCCGGCGGCGCTCGACGGCCCCGCCGCGCCGCGGGTGGGGATGTACAAGGGCCACCAGGAGCCGATGATCGCGGGATGGACGCGGTGGATGCTCGACAAGCACGGGATGCGGTACGATTCGCTCCACGACGGACGGATGCGGGCCGGGTCGCTGGGGGACGACTACGACGTGCTGATCTTCCAGAGCCAGGCGGACCGGTCGATCAGCGAGGGGCATCCGGCGGGATCGCTGCCGGAGCGGTTTACGGGCGGGCTGGGCGAAGAGGGGCGCGCGGCGGTGCGGGAGTTCGTGGAGGCGGGCGGGCGGCTGGTCGTGATGGAGGAGGCCGCCGAGTTCGCCGCCGGGCTCTTCGGGCTGGGGGTCACCAATGCGGTGGCGGGGCTGTCCAACACCGATTTCTACGTGCCGGGGTCGATCCTGCGCGTGGATATGGTGGCCGATCCGCTCGCCGCCGGGTACGACGGCTCGACGCCGGTGTGGTACTGGCGGAGCAGCCGTGCCTTCGATGTCGAAGACGAGCGGGTGGAGGTGATCGGGCGCTACTCCGAGGACGATCCGGTGATAGCCGGGTGGGTGCTCGGGCCCGAAAGGCTTGCAGGGAAGCCGGCGCTGCTGAGGGCGCGGGTCGGTCGCGGCGAGGTGATCCTGTTCGGGTTCCAACCCAACTATCGCGGCCAGAGCATCGTGACCTGGCCGCTCTTCTTCAACGCGATCGCGGGCGGGAGGCTGATTGGATGAGCGGGGTGGCGGAGGACGGGCTCCGGCAGCCGTCGGGATCACGGGAGGCGAGTCAGAGGACCAGGAGGTCGATCGGATGAGCGTGGCGCTGGGGATCACCTGTCCCCGCTGCCAGCACGTTGAGGCCTCGGAGACGGCGAACTTCTGTTCGCGGTGCGGCTACGGGCTGCGCGGGCCGGCCTGCCCGGTGTGCTCCGCGCCTACCGCAGCGGGGGACGAGTTCTGTACGCAGTGTGGTGCGGCGCTTCGTCCCGCGGCCGGGAGGGCCGGCGGCCTGGGCGCACGGGTACCCTGGGCCGTCGCGGGCATGTTGTCGGTCGCGCTGGTGGTGGTGTTCGTGTTGCGGGGTGGAGGCGGGCGCGACATTACGCTGTCGCCGCCGCCGGCCGGTGGCGGAGGGCAGGGGGCGCCGGTTACGGCTCTTGGGCCCACCAACGCCGTCGACCTGGATTCCATGACGCCCCGGCAGGCCGCGAGCCGGCTCTTCAACCGGGTGATGACCGCTGTCGAGGCGGGGGATCAGGCGCAGGCCAACATGTTCCTGCCGATGGCGATCGCGTCCTACGACCTTATCGCCGCACTTTCGCTGGACGACCGTTTTCACCTGTCCCTGCTTCACGCCACGGCCGGCAACGGCGAGTTGGCGCTGGCCATCGCCGAGGAGGGGCTGGCGCTCAGGCCCACGCACCTGCTCTGCCTGGCCGCGGCCGCGCAGGGTGCGTTGCTGATCGGCGACCGCGAGAGGGCGGCCGCCCACTACCGCACCTTCCTCGACGTATTCGACGAGGAGTCGCAGGCGGGACTGGAGGAGTACGGCCAGGGGGAGGACGGTCACGCCAGGCTCCTGCCGATCCTGCGGGAGGAAGCCCGCGCTTATCTATCGGAGTCCCCTTGAGGGAGGGCCGCTCATCATGATCCAATCACCGCTCGCTCTCGCGACCACCATCGCCGCCGTCACGGCGCTGGCCTTCTGGCTGGACTACCGCTTTCCGGCGCTGGGCAAGGTCGGAGCGTCGATGCTGGCCATAATCTTCGGCGCGATTCTGTCGAACACGGGACTCGTGCCCGCCGACTCGCCCGTCTACGACGCGGTCGTGGGGCCGGTCACCTCCGTGTCGATCGCCTGGCTGCTGCTGTCGGTCAACCTGCGCGACCTGAAGAAGGCCGGGCCGCGAATGACGGGAGCGTTCGTTGTCGCGGTCATCGGCACCGCGCTGGGCGCCTTCGTGGCGGCGATCCTCTACCAGGAGCACTTCGCCGACGATACCTGGCGCATCGCGGGGGCACTGACCGGCACCTACTCGGGCGGGTCGGTCAACTTCGTGTCCGTGGGGCGGGAACTCGGGCTGACCGGACCCCTCTTCGCGGGCCTGAACGCCGCCGACGCGGTAATGACGGGGGTCTGGCTGGGCGCCTGCCTGATGCTCCCGATGTGGCTGGGGCGGTTCTACGCGCCGGTGCGGTCGAGGAGCGAGGGCGCCGAGGGGATGCCAGGCGGCGAGGACGGTGGAGACGATCGAGCGGGCGGTGGGGCTGCCGAAGACGCGGCGGAGCCACTCGACGAACGCTCCCGGCACCACCCGTACTTCGTGCGCGAGGGACTGTCGGCCATCGGAATCGCGAATCTGTTCGCGGCCGGGCTGATCCTGGTCTTCGCCTCGGAATGGCTGGGGGAGAATCTCAGCCTTCCCCTGGTCGGCAGGATCCCCGGGATCGTGTGGCTGACGACGCTTGCCCTGATCCTGGGCCATTCGCGATTCTACCGCGAGGCTCCCGGCGCGATGCAGCTCGGGTCGATCGGGCTGCACTTCTTCTTCGTGCTGATCGGGATCATGTCGCGCTTCTCGGAGATCGCCGCGGTCGGCTCCGAGGTCTTCCTCTTCACGCTGGTCGTGGTGGCCATTCACGGCGTGTTCGTGTTCGGGGTCGGACGGCTGCTGGGGCTGGATATCGGAACGGTGGCGGTCGCGTCGCAGGCCGCAGTCGGGGGGCCGTCGAGCGCGCTGGCGGTGGCGATTTCGCGGGAGTGGCGGCACCTCGTGCTTCCCGGGGTCGTCATGGGGCTCTTCGGCTATGCCGTGGGCACCTACCTGGGGCTGGGCGTGGGGTACCTGCTCAGGTAGCGGAGTCTCCTCGCCGGGGGCGGATCCGGGTCGCTGGCGGGGCCCTTCCATGGTGCGCCATGGCCGAGTTTCATTATGATTTACGCCCCTGCTCGCCGGGGACCGACCTCTGGCCGGCACCGTCGGCGCGCCTCTCGGGGCGCTGGGCGGCACGACCGAGAGGGCCTGAATCGATCATCGGAGAAAGACCGGAAGTGATTCCGTCGGAAGCGAATGGAAAGGGCGGCTACGCGCCGCGGGGCAAGGACACCGGGCGGGTCAAGCCGAAGGGCTCGTCCCGGATTCCGGCGCACTGCGGCGTGGAGACCATCCCCATTACTTCGCGCAAGCCGTCCTGGCTGAAGGTGCGATCGCCCGGCGGGCCGAACTACCTGCGGCTGAAGCGCATGATGCGCACCCAGTCGCTGCACACGGTCTGCGAAGAGGCCGGCTGCCCCAACATCGGCGAGTGCTGGGAGGCGGGGACGGCCACCTTCATGATCCTGGGCGACGTGTGCACGCGCGCCTGCAAGTACTGCGCGGTGGCGCACGGGATGCCCACCGAACTCGACCTGGACGAGCCCCGCCGCGTGGCCGATACGATCGCCGCGATGGACCTGGACCACGTCGTCATCACCTCGGTCAACCGGGACGAGCTCGCCGACGGCGGTGCGAGCATCTATGCCGCGACGATCCGCGAAGTGCGCGCGCGGCTGCCTCACTGCTCGGTCGAGGTTCTGATCCCCGACTTCAAGGGCGACGAGGACGCGCTGCGCACCGTGATGGAGGCGCGTCCGGCGATCCTGGGCCACAACCTCGAGACGGTCGAGCGGCTGCACCCGGAAGTGCGGCCCGGCGGCCGCTACTGGCGCTCGATCTCGTACCTGGGAAGCGCGAAGCGGATCGATCCCTCGATGCTGACCAAGACGGGCATCATCCTCGGGATGGGCGAGGAGGCGGACGAGATACGCCAGGCGATGGCCGACCTGCGCGAAGCCGCGGTCGACATCCTCACCCTGGGTCAGTACCTGCGGCCATCCCGCCAGCACATCCCGGTGGCGCGCTGGGTAACGCCGGACGAATTCGCCGACTGGAAGCGGATCGGCCAGGGCGAGTACGGTTTCCGCCACGTCGAGTCCGGGCCGCTCGTGCGCTCCAGCTACCATGCAAAGGAGCAGGCGCGCGAGGTCGAGGCGGGCGGGCCGGGCAACATCCGCGAGGTGATGGAGGCGGACATTCCGGCGCCGGCAGAGCGGCCGGAGCTTTCGGGCGCGGGCGCCACTCGTGAGGCGCCGACCGGGGTCCCGTCTACGGCCGACGACGGTGGGGCCAGGCAGCCGGCGCTGGTCCAGCTGCGCACGGTGCGGCACCCGCCGGCGCGCACCGCCGCGACCGGGAGCTGACCGAATGGCGCAAGCGATTGGCGAGATGGAGGCAAAGGTGAACGGCACCGAGCTTTCGACGGCCGACGGAGAGGCCGACGCGGCTGGCCTGGAGGGGTTTTCCCGGGAGGAACTGCACGCTCTGCTAGCGGACATGCTCCTCTATCGCCGCTTCGAGGAGAAGGCCGAAGAAGCGTATGCGATCGGGAAGATCGGGGGATTCTGTCATCTGCACATCGGCCAGGAGGGCCTGGCCGCCGGCGCGATCAAGCCTCTCCGCGGCGACGACCTGGTCATCACCGCGTACCGCGAGCACACGCAGGCGATCGCGAAGGGCATCACGCCGCGGGCGGCGATGGCCGAACTCTACGGCAGGACCACCGGCTGCTCGGGCGGGCGGGGAGGCTCCATGCACCTCTTCGACACGTCGGTGGGGTTCATGGGCGGACACGGCATCGTAGGCGGGCAGATTCCGCTCGGTGCCGGGCTGGGGTGGGCGATCCGCTACCGCGGCGGTGACCAGGTCTGCGTGTGCTTCATGGGCGACGCGGCCGTCAACCAGGGCGCCTTCCTCGAGTCGCTGAACATGTCGGCGATCTGGCGGCTGCCGGTGATCTACGTCGTCGAGAACAACGGTTACGGAATGGGCACCGCCTTCTCACGCGTGTCGGTCACGGATATGGAGGCGCGCTCCGGCGCCTGCGGCGTCCCCGCGCACACCATCAACGGGCAGGACGTGCTCGAGACCTACCGCTTCTTCGAGGACCTGGCCGCGAAGGTGCGGGCCGGAGCGGGACCGCAGTTCGTCAACGCCCTCACCTATCGTTTCCGGGGCCACTCGATGTCGGACCCGGTGTCGGGGACCTACCGGTCGAAGGAAGAGGTGGAGGCGCACATCACGCAGCAGGATCCGATCACGATCCTGCGCGACCGGATGATGGAGGCGGGTCTCCTGACGCAGGAGGAGCTCGAGGCGATCGACGCCGGGGCGCGCTCGATCTCCGACGATGCGGCCGACTTCGCCGACGCTTCGCCGGTCCCGGACCCGTCGACTCTCTACGACCACGTCTACGCCGAGATCAACGAGCACGGTCGGCTCTTCCTTGACGGGCGGGGCGAGCGTCCCGGAGACGGAGGGCCGGCCAATGGCTGAGATGACGTATCGGGACGCGCTCAACGCCGCCATGTGCCAGGAGATGGACCGGGACGACTCGGTCTTCCTGATGGGTGAGGAGGTTGCCGAATACGATGGCGCCTACAAGGTCTCGCGCGGCATGCTGGAGCGCTACGGCGACCAGCGCGTGGTGGATTCGCCGATCAGCGAGCTCGGCTTTGCGGGGCTCTGCGTGGGCGCGGCGATGACCGGACTGCGTCCGATCTGCGAGTTCATGACCTTCAACTTCTCGATCCTCGCCCTCGACCAGGTCATCAACAGCGCGGCCAAGATGCTCTACATGAGCAACGGGCAGATCCCGGTCCCGATCGTGTTCCGCGGCCCCACCGGCGCGGCGCTGCAGCTTTCGGCGCAGCACTCCCAGGCTTGCGAGACGTACTACGTGCACGCGCCCGGCGTGAAGCTGGTCACTCCGGCGACGCCGGCCGACGCGAAGGGGCTGCTCGCGGCGGCGATCCGCGACGACGACCCCGTGGCCGTGATGGAGGGCGAGCTGCTCTACAACGTCCGGGGCGAGGTGCCCGACGGGGAATACATCATCCCGCTGGGCGTGGCGGACCTGAAGCGCTCCGGCGACGACGTCAGCATCGTGACCCACGGCAAGATGGTACACGTCGCGCTCCAGGCCGCCGGCTTGCTCGCCCGCGAGGGGATCGAGGCCGAGGTGCTCGACCTGCGCTCGATCCGGCCGCTCGATGTGGACGCGATCCTGGAGACGGTGGCCCGCACCAACCGCGTGGTATACCTCGAGGAGGGGTGGCCGTTCGCGGGGGTGGGGGCGCAGATCGTGTCCATGATTCAAGACGAGGCGTTCGACGATCTCGACGCGCCGGTGGTCCGGGTTACCCAGGCCGATATC
The DNA here is from genome assembly GCA_022826565.1 of Gemmatimonadota bacterium. GTDB lineage: Bacteria > Gemmatimonadota > Gemmatimonadetes > Longimicrobiales > Gaopeijiaceae > Bin94. Next base: position 400,512 of record JAJDUP010000012.1, read on the forward strand.
CCGATGCCGTATGCGAAGAACCTGGAGCAGCTCGCCAAGCCGAGCGCGAAGTCCGTGGTGAATGCGTGCAGGCAGGTGCTGTACCTGCCTGCCGCCTGAGGCCGTGATTCCGATCCCGCGTCGCGCCCGCGGCTCCAGGGGGCGGGGCGGGCAACAACCCGAGAAGGGATAGAATGGCAACCAAGGTCCACATGGAAGCGCTTTCCCCCACAATGGAGGAGGGCCAGGTCGTCAAGTGGCTGAAGGGGGAGGGCGACGCGGTCGCGCAGGGCGACATCCTCGCCGAGATCGAGACCGACAAGGCGACGATGGAGCTGGTGGCCCGCGGGACGGGCGTGCTGCGCACGATCCTGGTGGGCGAAGGGGTCGCGGCGCCGGTGGGCGATGTGATCGCGGTGATCGCGGACGAGGGCGAGGACATCGCCGCGCTGGTGGCGGGGCTGGAGGGCGGTGGGGCGGCGGCTGGCGCGGGTGCTCCCGGGGCTGGAGCGGCGGCCGCGGACGGAGACGGCGCGGCGGCCGGCACGGAGACGCAGGCGGCGCCGGCGGGCCAGGGGGTGCCGGGTGCCGGGGCCGGCCCCACGGCAACCGAGGCAGGTGCGGGGCGGGCGGCAGGCGCGGCGGGGACGGTTCCGGCTGCAACAGCGGCCGTGGCCGCCACGACGGCGACCGGCCGGGTGAAGGCCTCGCCCGTGGCGCGGCGCCTGGCGGGCGATCTGGGTCTCGACATCGCGGCGGTGCAGGGGTCGGGGCCGGGTGGCCGGGTGATAAAGAGAGACATCGAGGCCGCTGCGAAGGCTGCCGCCGCCGCGCCGACGGTTACCGTGCCGACAGTGCCCGGCGTCGAGTTCGAGGATCTGCCGCTGTCGCAAATGCGCAAGACGGTCGCGCGCCGCCTGACGGAATCGCTTGGGCCCGTGCCCCACTTCTTCCTCACGGTCGACGTGGACATGACGCGGGCGCTGCAGGCGCGGGTGAGGATCAACGAGCTGCTGGCCGCGCAGGGCGCGAAGGCGTCGCTCAACGACATGATCATCAAAGCCGCCGCGGTGGCGCTGACGCGGCACCCGGAGTGCAACGCGTGGTGGCAGGGCAATTCCGTCCGCCGCTTCAACCAGGTGCACATGGGCATCGCGGTCGCCGTGCCCGACGGCCTGATCACCCCGGTCGTGCGGGACGCGCACGCCAAGGGCCTCGGCCAGATCAGCACCGAGATCCGCGAGCTTGCCGGGCGCGCCCGCGAGAAAAGGCTGCAGCCCCACGAATACACCGGATCGACATTCTCGATCTCCAACCTGGGCATGTTCGGGATCGAGGAGTTCACCGCCGTCATCAATCCGCCCGAGGCGGGAATCATCGCGGTCGGAGCGGTGGAGGAGCGGCCCGTGGTCGTGGACGGGGAGGTGGTCGTGCAGCCACGGATGCGGATCACGATGAGCTGCGATCACCGGGTGATCGACGGCGCGCAGGGCGCGCGCTTCCTCGCCACGCTCAAGTCGTTCCTGGAAGAGCCGGCGGTGATTCTGATCTAGCGAGTGCGGTATGGCCGGCTTTGCGCCAATGGGCGCAGGACGGCCAGAACATGTCATCTTCACTTTACATAATGCCATGTTTGCTTTACATGTGTCCCCTGTAGGGTCCCGTCGTGGCGTGGTCGACCGCCTGGTCGTTTCGCTGGCGTGTGTCCTGGCCGCGTCCGCCGCCAGCCCGGCGCCCGCGACGGCCCAGAATGACGCGATCGTGATCCGTGCGGACCGCCTCATCGACGGCAATGGCAACCTCACCTCACCGGGAGCAGTCGTCGTCGAAGGCGACCGCATCGTCGCGGTGGGCGGCGAAGAGCTCGCCGGAAGAGGTGGTGTCGTCGTCGATCTCGGCGACGCGACCCTCCTGCCGGGCCTGATCGACCTCCACACCCACCTCACCGACAGGGTCGGCACGCACTGGGAGGAGGTGCTCATCACCACCACCCCGGCCCAGGCAGCCCTCTGGGGCGCGGCGAACGCGCTCACCACCCTGCGCGCCGGCTTCACGACCGTCCGCGACATGGGTCCGACCTGGCCCTACACCGACGTCGATCTGCGGGACATCATCGACGAGGGCGCGATTCCGGGCCCGCGGATGCAGGTCGCCGGCAACTATGTCTCGTCGACGGGCGGTGCGGGCGACGCGCGACAGTTCTCGATCTACGTGGACGTGCCGGTTGTGCGGAACCTGGCCGACGGGGTCGATGCGGTGCGCGCCGCGGTCCGCACCAACCACAAGAACGACGCCGACTTCACCAAGATCCTGGCCACCGGGGCGGTACTCTCCCAGGGTCTGTCCCCCGGCGCGCAGCAGTACTCGGACGAGGAAATCGCGGTTGCGGTCGAGGAGACGAACCGCTGGGGCCGCTTCACCGCCGCGCATGCCCACGGCACCGAGGGCATCAAGGCCGCGATCCGGGCGGGCGTGCGCACCATCGACCACGGCTCGATGCTGGACGACGAAGCGATCGCGATGCTGCAGGAGAGCGACCACACCTACTTCGTGCCCACCCTCTACGTCGGCGTGATCGTCCCGCGCGACGGCGCCGCCCTCGGCATCCCCGAGCCGCTCATCCGGCGCTCCACCGAGATGATGCGTTACCGCAACGCCACCTTCCGCCGCGCCCTGGACGCCGGGCTGACCATCGGCTTCGGCACCGACGCCGGCGTCTTCGAGCACGGCCACAACGCCCGCGAGTTCCAGGTCCGCGTCGAGATCGGCGAGAGCGAGATGGACGCCATCACGTCGGCCACCAGCGTCTCGGCGATGATCATGGGCTGGGACGACCGGGTCGGGTCGCTGGAGCCGGGCAAGCACGCGGACGTCATCGCCGTTCCCGGCAATCCCCTCGACGATATCACCGCGCTCGAACGGGTGATGTGGGTCATGAAGGGCGGTACGGTCTACCGGGACGACCGCGTGGAGGGGCGTTAGCTTTTCACGACCCGAGCGTCGGGAGCCCAGCCCTGGGCGAGCAATCAATCCCGGCGAGCCGGTCAGACGCCGGCGAGCCAGTCAACTCCTAGCGAGAGGTCTTCCCTTGGCCGGAAACTCACAGACCAGAAACGATTTCGACGTCGCGATCATCGGCGGCGGCCCCGGCGGATACGTCGCCGCCATCCGGGCAGGCCAGCTCGGCCTCAAGGCCGCGTGCATCGAGGCCGACAAGCTGGGCGGCGTGTGCCTGAACATCGGCTGCATCCCCACCAAGGCGCTCCTCAGCAGCGCGCTCATGGTCAACGAACTGAAGGGCGCAGCCGGCCACGGCATCAACCTCAACGGCTTCACCACCGACCTGGGGCCGGCCCAGAAACGCAGCCGCAAGGTGGCGAACCGACTGTCCACCGGGGTCAGCTTCCTCCTCAAGAAGAACAAGGTCACCCACATCGAGGGCTATGGGCGGCTGTTGGGGGGTGGGAAGGTCGAAGTCGACAACAACGGCAGGAAGCAGGTCATCAGAGCCGAGCACATCGTCATCGCCACGGGTTCACGGCCGCGCAGCCTTCCCTTCCTGCAGATCGACGAAGAACGCATCTGGTCTTCGACGGGAGCCCTCTTCCAGGACAAGGCGCCCGAGACGCTGGTGGTCGTGGGGGCGGGTGCGGTCGGGATGGAGTTCGCGGACGTCTACAACGCCTACGGAACCAGGGTGACCATCATCGAGGCGCTGGACAGGGTGCTGCCGCTCGAGGACAAGGACTCCTCGCGCGCGGTGGCGATGGCCTTCAAGAAGCGCAAGATGGACATCTTCACCAGCGCCCGCGTGGAGTCGACGACGGTCAAGGACAACGGGGTCTCGATCGCCTTCACGGACCGGAAGGGCAAGGCGCACACGCTCGAGGTCGATTACGTCCTGTCAGCGGTCGGCAGGGTTCCCAACACCGAAGATCTCGGGCTGGAAAAAGCGGGAGTGAAACAGACCGAGCACGGCGGCTTCATCGCCGTCGACAGCGCCATGCGGACCAATGTTCCCGGGATCTGGGCGGCCGGGGACTGCGCGGGCCAGCAGCTGCTCGCCCACAAGGGGATGCACGAAGGCGTGGTGGCGGTCGAGCACATCGCCGGGGTCGGGCATCACACGGTGGATTACGGGAATGTCCCCAACTGCACCTACTGCCACCCGGAGGTCGCCTCCGTCGGGCTCACCGAGGAGCAGGCGCGGGAAAAGGGGCTGGACATCGAGGTCGGAAAGTTCCCCTGGGCCGGGAACGGCCGTGCGCTGGCTGCGGGCGATTCCACCGGGTTCGTGAAGGTGATCCGCGACAAGCGCTACTCGGAGGTCGTGGGTGCCCACATCGTGGGTCCGCACGCCACCGAACTGATCGGCGAATTCGTCATGGCGCGCCACCTCGAATCGACGGCCGAGGAGATCGACCGGGCCATGCATCCCCACCCGACGCTGTCGGAGGCGGTGGCGGAAGGGGCGCTGGGTGCGCTGGGGAGGGCGCTGCACATCTGAAGGGGGACGGGGCCGCACGGACCTGATGGCGCTGACGGACGCCGGCAGCCCTCACGTTACGTCAGGGTTGGGGCGCCGAACGGATCATCGCCCGCGGGGACCGGCCTGCACGCCCATGAGCTTCAGCGCCGTCAGCGCCAGGACCTGCGTGCTCGCGGCCAGGTCGTCCACCGCACACGACTCATCCGGCTGGTGGGCCTCCTCGAGGGGGCCGGGGCCGTAGGCGACGCAGTGCTCGATTCCGGCGATGCGGGCGAAGTGCTTCTGGTCGTAGGTGCCGGGGCTCGCCACGAGCTCGGCAGCGCGGCCGCAAACCGTCTCCACCGCGCCGGAGAGCGCTGCGACGAGGGGCGACCCGGCCGGCGCATGGACGGGGTGGACGATCATGCGATCCTCGATGGTGAAGCGGCGGGCGGGATCGTCGCGCTGCACCGCCGCGACGTGGCGCTCGATTTCGGCCCGGACCTCCTCGAAGGGCTCTTCGGGTATGAACCGGCGGTCGAAGGTGGCGACGCAGCGGTCGGCCACGCAGGGTGACTGGGTGTCGGCCCCGGCCTGGCCGCCGGTGATGGCGTTGACGTTCAGCGAGGGGTGCCGAGAGGCGTCGGGGACCACGGGCAGCGCCGAGCGCCGTCGGGCGAGATCGGGGCCGAGCTCCGTGCGGAAGGCCTCCAGCAGCGCGCCCATGTCGTCGATGGCGCTGCGGCCGAGGTGGCTCATGCTGCCGTGGGCGGCGTGGCCGTGGGCGATGATGTCGAACCAGTAGACGCCCCTGTGTCCCACGCACACGCGGGCTGGCCCGAACGGCTCGGGGATGATGGCGTAGCCGGTCTCCGCAGCCGAGATGACCCCCATCTCGCAGAGGTGGGCGACGCCCGCGAAGCCGCCGCTCTCCTCGTCTACGGTCGCGCTGAGATCGATCGCCCCCGTGAGCTCGACGCCTGCCCGGCGGATCGCCTCGACGGCGAAGAGGGCGGCGGCGATGCCGGACTTCATGTCGCAGGCGCCGCGGCCGTAGATGCGACCGTCGCGCACGACGCCGGCGAAGGGGTCGACCGTCCAGCCGTCGCCCGGGGGGACGACGTCGAAGTGGCCGTTCAGGTGCAGGCGGGGAGTGTCGGCGCCCCCCTCGCCCCGCCCCACCACGTTCACGCGCGGGTGCGAGGCGGTGTGCTCGGTACGGCCTTCCGCGGCGATGTACTGCACGGTGAGGCCGGCGCGCTCCATCCGCCCGCCGATCAGCTCGGCGCACTCGCGGTAGCAGTCGCCCGGAGGATTCACCGTCGGGACGCGGACCATCTCGGCCGTGAAGGCCACGATCTCGTCACGCGCGGCCTCGACCTCGGCCAGCACGCGATCCGCGGCGCGGGCAAGCCCCGCGGACCCGGCGCGGTGCGCTGCTCGCCCACCCCCCGCCCGGCCGGCACGCTCTCCGGGGCTGGCGCGGCTCACTTCGTCGGCGCGATTCGGCACACTCGGCTTCCTTGCAGGGGCGCGGCACGGTCATGGGAACGGCTTTACATTCTGCCACCTTCCGGCCTCACTCGAAACCCTGAAAGAGACACTCCATGACCTCCATGTTCAGCCTCGGCGGCAAGACCGCCGCAATCGTCGGCGGCGGCTCCGGAATCGGCGAGGCGGTTGCGGTCGGGTGCGCCGAGGCGGGCGCATCCGTAAGCTGCCTCGACATCGACGGGGACGCCGCGGCCCGCACGGCGGCGGCGATCCGCAAGGCCGGGGGCGACGCGGACTCCGCCCGGCTCGACATCCTGGACGGGACCGCCGTCACCTCCGCCTTCACCGGCATCGCGACCGCTCGCGGATCCCTCGACGTTGTCGTCTGCACCCCGGGCGTGAACGTGCGGAAACCCCTCCTCGACTACACCGACGACGAGATCGACCGCGTTCTCGGCCTCAACCTCAAGGGCGGCGCGCACGTCATCCAGGCCGCGGGCCGGATCATGAGGCGGCAGAACTCCGGCTCGATCATCCTGTTCAGCTCGATCCGGTCGGTGGTGGTCGAGCCCGGCCAGAGCATGTACGCGGCCACCAAGGCGGGCATCGTGCAGATGGTGCGCGCGGCGGCCGCCGAACTGGGGCCGCACGGGGTGCGCGTGAACGCGGTCGCGCCGGGGGTGATCGACACGCCGCTTACGGCGCCGATCAAGGACAGCCCCGACTGGTACGGAGCCTACGGCGCGCGCAACATCTTCAACCGCTGGGGGAGCGCGCGCGAGATGGCGGGCCCGACGGTCTTCCTCGCATCCGAAGCCGCCAGCTACGTGACGGGGACGGTGCTCTTCGCGGACGGTGGCTGGACGGCGATCGACGGGAGGTTCACGCCGCCCGGGATGTGAGGGCGCGGCCCGCTAGCAGTCCGTGGATAATCCCCGCGTCGCACCGAGGGCGGCGAGGGGCCGGGCTGGCAAGGCGCGATGAGCGAGAATAGCAGCGCTATTTGAGCGAAGAGCAACGCAGAGCGGCGCTCTGGAGAGCCAGAATGTAAACAAAACACGACATTCTGTATTGTCTTCATGACAGTGCGAGGTCGCATGAGCGCCGCGACCAGCGCGGATACATCGCCGTCCGAATGCAGCGGGGACTTGTTCCGCGGACTGCTACAACTCCACCTCGACGCCCCTCACCGCCAGCACGCGCGCCAGCGCCCGGCCGATCTCGTTGTCGGGCGTCGATGCGCCGGCCGTGATCCCCAGCGCGAAAGGCCCCGGCGGCAGCCAGTCCCAGCCGGTCACTTCGGGAGCGTTCGGATCCAGCTCGGGCTTGTGACGGATCGCCCCGGTGTCGACGTCGATGCAGGCAGCGTCCTTGATATGCCAGGTGCGGGTGTACTCGCGGCAGAGGTGCGCCAGGTGGTTCGTGTTGGACGAGTTGTATCCGCCCACGACGAGCATCACATCGGGGGGCTCCTGCATCATCTCCAGGACCGCGTCCTGCCGCTCCTGGGTCGCGGAGCAGATCGTATCGAAGGACCGGAAGTGGCCCTGCGCGTGTTCCTCGCCGAACGACTCCGCCATCATCTCCCGCAGGCGCGCCGCGATGGCCAGCGATTCCGTCGCGAGCATGGTGGTCTGGTTGGCCACGCCCACCCTCTTCAAATCCCTGTCGGGATCGAACCCTTCCGAGAAGCACTCGCCGTAGCGCTGCATGAACTCGCCGCGGCTCAGGCGCCCGGGCAGGCCGCACATGTACGTGCCCACCTCCTCGGCCTGCTCCATGTTCCGCACGATGATGTATTTGCCGCCCTCGTGCAGCCGGACCTGGCTGGCCGTCGCCCGCGATTCCTCGTGGCGGTACTTGCCGTGGATGACGGCGGTGAACCCGTCGCGCGCGTAGCTGGCGACCCGCTTCCACACGAGCAGCACCGAGCCGCAGGTGGTGTCGACGAGGACGCAGCCGGTCGCCTTGAGGGTGTTCAGGTCGTGCAGGGTGACCCCGAAGGCCGGGATGATGACCACGTCGTCGCCCGTGATGTGGCCGAAATCGAAGGTCCCCTCGTCGTCCGGGTAGATGAACTCGATCCCCTTTTCCTGCAGCCGGTGGTTGACATGCGGGTTGTGGATGATCTCGCCGACGAGGAAGATGCGCTTGTCGGGGAACTTGTGGCGGGTCTGATAGGCGTAGTCCACCGCCCGGTCGACGCCGTAGCAGAAACCGAAGTCCTTGGCCAGCCGAACCGTGATGTCGCCGTACCGGTCGACGTAGGCGCGCGACCTGAGGCGCTCCAGCAGGGCGGAGTGGTATTCGGACTCGATGAAGGGCTTCACCTCGGCTTTGAGGCCGAAGCCCTTTCGGAAATAGGTGTCTTTCATGGTCCCTCGGTTGGCGCCCCGGTGCGGGCCCCTCGGCACTCGGGTGCGGGCGAGGAATATACATTGGATGATCGCCGGGGGATAACCCCGACACATTCCACAGGGGGGCCAGGCCTTGCTGACCAGATTGATCTTCCTCTTCGTTGCCGTGCCGCTGGTGGAGCTGGCGATCCTTCTCCAGGTGGCGCAGGTGATCGGCCTCGTGCCCACCATCGCGCTGGTCGTGACGACCGGGGTCGCGGGGGCGGCGCTGGCCCGGCACCAGGGGCTGCGTGCCTTCCTCGCGGTGCAGCAGGAGCTGGCGTCGGGCCGCCTGCCGGGCCGCGCGCTCCTCGACGGCCTCTCGATCCTCGTCGGCGGGGCGTTCCTGCTGACCCCCGGGATCCTGACGGACATCGCCGGATTCAGCCTGCTGCTGCCGCTGTCGAGGCGCTGGCTGCAGGGCGTTGTAAAGCGCCGGCTGGAGCGCAGGATCAGCGAAGGAACCGTCGAGTTCAGGGTCTTTTCGCCCGGCGGCGAGACCACGTCGCGGCGCGGCGAGGTCGGCACCCATCCTCCACATGAACGGGATCGATGAAGCACGACATTTCATTTCTGGAACGCCTGCTCGACGCGCCCGGCCCGTCAGGGTTCGAGGCCAGGCCGGCCGGAGTCTGGCGCGATGAGGCCGGGGCCTTTGCCGAGGTGTGGTCGGATGTGGTCGGGAACAGCTACGCCGGGCTCCGGCGCGGCGCGCGCCCCCTGGTGCTGCTCGCGGGCCACATCGACGAGATCGGCCTGCAGGTGACCCACACGGACAAGTCGGGGCTGCTCTACTTTGCCGGGATCGGAGGGTGGGACGCGCAGGTTCTGGTGGGCCAGCGCGTGCGCGTGCTCGGTGCGAAGGGCGATGTGCCGGGTGTGATCGGCCGCAAGGCCATCCACCTCATGGAGGCGAAGGAGCGCGGCCAGGCGGTGAAGGTGAAGAAGCTGTGGATCGACGTCGGGGCGTCGTCGCTGGACGAGCTGACCGGGATGGGCGTGCGCGTCGGCGACCCCGCCGTGATCGATGCGGGGATGGTGCGCCTGGCGGGGGACAGGGTGGCGAGCCGGGCGATCGACAACCGGGTCGGCGCCTTCGTCGTGCTCGAGGCGCTGCGGCTGTTGGGGGAGGGGGACGGCGTCGCCGGAGCGGTGGCGGTGGCGACGGCGCAGGAGGAGATCGGCTACTCCGGCGGCGGCGCCCGGACCAGCGCCTTCGACCTCTCGCCGGATGTGGCGCTGGTGGTGGACGTCACGCACGCTACCGACGTGCCGGGAGTGGAGAAGACCGAGGTCGGCGAGAACTCGCTGGGCGGCGGCCCGGTCCTGACGCGCGGCTCGTCGACGCACCCCGGGGTGTTCGAGATGCTCGCCGAGACCGCCGAGGCCAACGACATCCCCTATTCGATCCAGGCCGCGCCGCTGCGCACCGCCACGGACGCGGACGCCATCCACCTGGCGCGCGGCGGCGTCCCGACCGGCCTGGTGTCGATTCCGAACCGGTACATGCATTCCCCCTGCGAGATCGTCGACACCGCCGACCTCGTCCACGCGGCGCGTCTCCTGGCGGCCTTTGTCGGACGGCTCGACGGCAGCGTCGATTTCGGCAGGGGATGAACAACTTGCCTATAATTAAGGGCTGACCCCCTTCCATCGGAACCAATAGATGATCGACGCACGCTACGTAGTCAGGGAACTGCAGGACATGAGGGAAGAAGGGCACCTCTCGGACGCCCTTCTGCGCCATTCCGTTCGGGCGCTGTACCAGGCCGACGACCGCTACAACTGGGTGGGTGTGTACCTGCTCACCGACGATCGGCTGGAGCTCTGGCTCCACAACTACATGGGCGCCCCGACCGAGCATGCGAAGATCCCGGTCGGGCAGGGCGTGTGCGGCACCGCGGTGGCCCACGGCGCCAACCAGAACGTCCCCGACGTGTCGGAGTTCGATGGGTACCTGTCCTGCAGCCCCAGCGTGAAGTCGGAGATGGTGGTGCTCATTCGCGCCGGCGGTGAGATCTTCGGACAGTTCGACATCGATTCCCACCAGGCGGAAGCGTTCAACGAAATCGACGAGGCGGCGCTGCAGCTGATCGCGGACAAGCTCGCCGAGCAGCTCGCACGCGAGCGGCGCTGACGACGGTCCCGAACGTGGGGACGGCCCACGGAGCCAGGTTGTCCAGGAGGGCGGCGCAGATGGCGGACACACCGTGAGCGTGCGTTCCTTTCTCGCGCTTAATCCGGGCCCGGTTACGATGTCCGGCACCCGATCCTACCTGGTTGGAGAGGCCGTGGCCGCGATCATCGACCCCGGGCCCGACACCGAGTCGCATATCGCCGCCCTGGCGGATGCGGCGGCCGACGCCCGCTCCGTCACGATCCTCCTCACCCACGGCCACGACGACCACGCGGGAGGGGCGCCAACCCTTGCCCGCGCGCTCGGCGCCGAAGTCCACGGTCCCGGCGGCGACCACCCCATCAACGATGGCCAGCGCTTCGCCACCAGCGAGGGCGATCTCGTCGCCGTCTCCACCCCCGGGCACGCCCGCCGCCACTTCTGCTTCCACCTCGCGAGCAACGACTCGGTCTTCGTCGGCGACCTGATCCTCGGCGAGGGCGAAACCACCTGGGTCGGCGAGTACAGCGGAGCGGTCGCCCACTACCTCCGCTCCCTCGACCGGATCGAATCCCTCGAGCCCCGCATCCTCCATCCGGCCCACGGCCCCACCATCCGCGACCCGGCGGCCGCCATCGCGCGCTTCCGCGACCACCGCCTGGCCCGGATCGAGATGGTGCGGCGCGCCCTCGCCGGGGGACACACCGGCGTGGCCGCCATCACGCGGCAGGTCTACGGCGAGCTGCCGCCGAAGCTCCACGCCATGGCGACGACCAGCGTGGAGGCTATTCTGGACTACCTGTCCACCCCCGAATAGCTTGCCCGCATGATCCCGAAAGCCCTCGCGGTCTCCCTGACCGGCATCTGCGGGCCCGACGGCGTCATCGCCGACCGGGACCGCCTGCTCGTCTACGAGTCGGACGCGCTCACAGCCTACCGGCACCGGCCCGGCGCCGTCGTCCTGCCTCGCACCACCGACGAGGTGCGGCGCGCGGTGCAGGCGATCACGCGCCATGGCCTCCCCATCGTGCCGCGCGGGGCGGGGACCGGGCTTTCGGGCGGTGCCGTGCCCCTCGGCGGGGCGGTCGTCATCGGCACCGCGCGCATGAACCGCATCCTCTCCATCGACGCCGCCAACCGCAGGGCGGTGCTGCAGCCTGGCGTGATCAACGCGGAACTGTCGGCGGCGGCGGCCGCGCACGGCCTCTACTACGCCCCGGACCCCTCGTCGCAGACGGCCTGCACGATCGGCGGCAACGTGGCCGAGAACTCGGGCGGGCCCCACTGCCTCAAGTACGGCGTGACCTCGCGCTACGTGACCGGGCTGACGGTCGTGCTGGCCGACGGGTCGGTGGTGCGGCTCGGGGGCCAGGGGCGCGAGGCGCCGGGGTACGACCTGGTCGGCCTCTTCGTGGGCTCGGAGGGATGCTTCGGGATCGCCACCGAGATCGAGGTGGGGCTGCTGCCCGTGCCCGAGGGCGTGCGCACCCTGCTCGGAATCTTCGACCGCATCGAGGACGCCGGCCGGGCCGTGTCCGACATCGTGAGCGCGGGGCTGCTGCCGGCCGCGATGGAGATCATCGACGGGCCGACGATCCGCGCCGTCGAGGACAGCGTCTTCGCCGCCGGATACCCCACCGACGCCGAGGCCGCCCTGGTGATCGAGTTCGACGGCCTGGAGGCGGGGCTGGACGCCGAAGCCGCCCGCGCGGCCGAATTCTGCCGCTGCGCGGGTGCCCGCGAGGTGCGCAGCGCGAAGGACGAGGAGGAGCGGCTGGCGCTGTGGAAGGGCCGCAAGAAGGCCTTCGGGGCGATGGGGCGGATCGCGCCGGACCTGCTGGTGCAGGACGCCACGGTCCCCCGCACGACTCTGCCGGCGATCCTCAAGGGCATCTCCGAGATCGGCAAGCGGTACGGCCTCGTCGTCGCGAACGTCTTTCACGCCGGCGACGGCAATCTCCACCCCAACATCCTCTTCGACCGGCGCGACGAGGACGAACTCGAGCGCGTCGAGCGGGCGTCGAAGGAGATCATGCAGATCTGCGTCGACTCGGGCGGCACGATCACCGGCGAGCACGGCGTCGGCCTCGACAAGAAGCACCACATGCCCCTCATCTACGGCGAGGCCGAACTCGACACCATGTGGGGGATCCGGCGGGTCTTCGATCCCGGGGAGGTGCTGAACCCGGGCAAGGTGCTGCCCGAAGAGACCGACCCGGCGGCGCGGGCGAGCCGGGATGACGGCGCCGTGGGCGAGAAACCGGCCGCCGCACCCGCTCCAGCGCACGCATGAGCGAAGCTGCGCCGGCCGCCGCGCTTGTGCCCGATCGGGTGGTCCTGCCCGAATCGGCCGAGGAGGTGCAGGCGGTGGTGCTCGAGGCGGGCGAAGCCGGGACGCGGCTGCTGCCGGCCGGACGGGGAACGTGGCTGGGCGCCGGGGGCTGGGGCGTCGATCCGGGCACCCGCAGCGAGCCGGGCGGCGGAGGCGAAGCGGGTGGCCGAAGCGAGTCGGGCGGCGGGACCGACAACCCGCGGATCGTGTCGACGGAGCGGCTCGACGCCGTGCACCACTATGAGCCCGCGGACCTGACGCTGACCGCCGGGGCGGGAATCGGCCTGGACCATCTCGCGCGGGTGCTCGAACCCAACGGACAGTGGCTCCCGTTCGACGGACCGGCGTGCGATACCGGCACGCTCGGAGCCGCGGTGGCCTCGGGCGTCTCGGGGCCGCTCAGCGCGCGCTACGGGGCGACGCGCGACAATGTGCTCGGGCTCGAGGTGGTGACGGGGGACGGCCGCATCCTGCGCATCGGCGGCCGCGTGGTGAAGAACGTCGCGGGTTACGACCTGGTCCGCCTCTTCACCGGCAGCCGCGGCAGTCTGGGCGTGATCACCCGCGTATCGGTCCGCCTCTTCCCGCGTCCGGATGCCGACGTGACGCTGCTCTTCGGCGGGGACGCGGCGGGTGCGGTGGCGGCCGCGCGGCGCGTATGCACGCACGAGGTGCCGGTCGCGGCGGTGGAGGTGATCGAGGGGGATGAGGGCGGCGTCGGCCGCGCGGCCGCGGTCGCGGTGCGTCTGCTGGGCGGCGTGGACGAGGTGGACGAGAGCAGGGCACGGATCGTCGCGGCGGCGGGTGCGGACCCGTCGGCGGCGCTGGAGGGCGGGGAGAGCCGCGCCTTCCACGAGCGGCGCATCGGCTGGGAGGCGGGCGCGGGGGTGGTCGCGCGGCTGGCGGCGCTGCCCGACCGCCTTGCGGAGACGCTGGCGTGCGCGCGGGCCGTCGCCGCGCAGACAGGTGGGGCGACCTCGGCCGACGCGATGCAGGGGGTGGTGCGCGTGAAGGGGTCGTGCGGCGAGGGCGATCTCGCAGCGCTGGCGGAGGGGCTGTTGCGGGGGCGGCGGGAGATGGCGGCCGCGGGCGGCACGCTGACGCTGAGCCAGGCGCCCGCCGAGGTGGCCGCGCGGGTGGGGTGGACGGGGGGTGGGGGGGAGGAGGGGGGCCTCACCTCGCGCATCAAGTCCCTCTTCGATCCTGATTCGACTCTGGCCCCGAGCTGCCCGTGAGCGCCGCGACGGACACGTTGACCCTGGCGCTGAAGGAGCAGGAGGAGGGGCTCCTCAACTGCGTGCACTGCGGGTTCTGCCTGCCGGCCTGCCCGACCTACCGGCGCCTGGGCGACGAGGCCGATTCGCCGCGTGGCCGCCTGCACCTGATGCGCGCGGTGGTGGAGGACCGGCTGTCGGCCGATTCCGACGCCTTCCAGCGTCACATCAGCCGTTGCCTGGGGTGCCGGGCCTGCGAGCCGGTGTGTCCCTCCGGCGTCGCCTACGGCCAGCTCCTGGAGCTTGCGCGCCAGGTCGGCGGGGAAGCTCGTCGTCCCCCCCTCCTCAACCGCCTCTTGCTGCGCGTCTTCGGGACCGGCTGGATCGCCCGCCCCGCCATGTTCGCGGCACGGATGCTGCGCGCCACCGGCATTCCCGCCCTTTCGGCACGGCTGCTCTCCGGCGATTCGACGCCGAAGGGCGCGCGCCTCGGGGTAGCCATGCTGGCAGCATCCGGTTCGGCCGGCGCGCTCCCCGAGGCGGCAGACCCGGCACACCCGGCGAGCGATCCGGCCGCGGGCAGCGATCGCTCGAGCGGCAACGGCACCCCCCCTGCGGATTCCACCCCGCCCGCCGCCCCCACCGCTGCGCTCGCCGCTTCACCCCCGCCCACCACCGTCGGCCTCCTCACGGGATGCGTCCAGGCCGGCCTCTTCTCCCGCGTGAACGAAGCCACCGCCCGGGTGCTCGAGGCCAACGGCTACGAGGTCGTCCCCGTACCCGGCCAGGGCTGCTGCGGCGCGCTCCACGCCCACGCGGGCGACCTGGAGGCCGCGCGCGCCATGGCCCGGCGCAACGTGGAGGCCTTCGAGACGGCCGGCGTCGACCTCCTCGCCATGAATGCCTCCGGGTGCGGCGCGGCGATGGCCGAATACGGCACCCTCCTCGCGCACGACGACCGGATGGCGGAACGGGCCGCCGCGTTGGCTGCACGCGTCCGGGACGTCTCCGAGCTCCTCGCCGCGCGCGGCCCCCTCCCCGGCGCCGAAGTGCCGATGCAGGTCACCTGGGACGCGCCCTGCCACCTCCTCCATGCGCAGGGCGTTGCGAGCCCGCCCACGACCGTGCTGAATGCTGTCCCGGGCCTCGAAGTGCTGCCCCTCGCCGGCGCACAGGAGTGCTGCGGCGGGGCCGGAATCTACGGACTCACCCACCCGCGCCTCGGCGGCTGGATCGGGGCGGACAAGGTGCGGAGCGTACTCGACAGCGGCGCGGCGGCACTGGTCACCGGCAACCCCGGCTGCATGATGCAGATCGGGGCAGGGCTCCGGCTGCGGGGGAGCAGCGTGCCGGTGCTGCATCTTGTGGAAATCCTCGACGAAAGCTATCGGCGGGCCGGCCGCTACCGACCGGAGGTGCCATGACACAGCTCAGCGTGACCATGCGGGAAGCGGAAAAACGGGCTGACGAATGCACGGAGTTGCTGCATCGTCTCGTGACGACCGAATCGCCCACCGGCAACGAGGCGGCGAATCTCGCCGTGGCCGACATCCTCGAGGACGCGCTGATCCGGGCGGGAGGCCGGGTCGAGCGCCTCCCGTCGCCCAGGCTCGGCGCGCATCTCCTGGCCCGGTTCGCGGGATCGGACAACGGAAACGAACGGCCTCTCCTCGTCGTGGGGCACATGGACACCGTCCATCCCCTCGGCACGCTCGAGCAGTTCCCGTACGCCGTGACGGACGGGCGGATCCAGGGTCCCGGCGTCTACGACATGAAGAGCGGTGTCGCGGTCTCCATCTTCGCGCTGCGGCTCCTGGCGGAAAGGGGCGCGGGCCCGAAGTCGGATCTCTCCTTCCTGATCACCTGCGACGAGGAATGGGGATCGCCCACCTCGCGGGAGCTGATCGAGGCGGAAGCGCGTGCGTCCCGGGCGGCGCTGGTGGTCGAGCCGTCGGTGCCCGGCGGGGGCGTCAAGAGCCGCCGCAAGGGCGTGAGCGCATATGTGCTCAGCGTTGCCGGGAAGCCCGCGCACGCCGGAATCGAACCGGAGGCGGGGGCGAGCGCGGTGCACGAAATCGCCCGCCAGATCTGCCGCATATACGACCTGGCGGACCCCGCGGCCGGAACGACGGTGAGTGTGGGCGTCATTTCCGGCGGCACAACCGAGAATGTTGTGGCCGCCGCAGCGAAATGCACAATCGACGTGCGCTTCTGGACTCTGGATGAGGCGCGCCGGGTCGACGCGGCACTGCGGGCGTCGAAGCCTTTCGACAAGCGCTGCAACCTCACGCTCGACGGAGGCATAAACAGGGGCGCGCTGGAAAAAACCCCGGCGTCGAATCGACTGTTCCAAGCGGCGCGCCTGCTCGCCGGGCAACTCGGGTTCGAACTTGGCGAGGGCAGGACGGGCGGAGGGAGCGACGGCAATCTGACCTCGGCCGTCGGCTGTCCCACCCTGGACGGCCTGGGACCGGACGGTGGCGGCGCACATACTCTGGGCGAGCACATTCTCTTGAACGATTTGCCGCGGCGGGTTGCGCTGATGGCCGCCCTGTTTGAGACCATGTAGACGCTCGGCAAGCGGCCTTTCACCGATTTTGCCGGTTGCAACTTTTGCCGGGCTTTCATAGTGTATACACGCATCTTGACGGTGCGTGCTTGTCGACCGCCCCAAATCGGGGTTTCCGCAACCCACAGCTGGAGATCTGCAACAGATGGACGCAGCAACGAAGAAGAGCTACGAGAATGCGCTCAAACAGGCCCAGGCCGAGCTGGCAAACCACGAAAAGCGCGGCGCGGCGCTCCGCCAGACGGTTGATGCTCTGAAGGGCCTGTTGGCGCTGGGTCCGGCAGAGGCGCCGGCGAAGCGCCGGGCGCCGGTCCGCAGGAGAAGGCGGAAGAAGAAGGCCACGAACCATCCGCCGATTCCATCCGGACTTTTCCGGGGCATGGGACCGACCGCCGCCTACCGCAAGTTCGTGGCGAGGTTCGGTGCCGACCATCCGGTTCCCGCGATCCGCGATGCGCTCCTGGCTGGTGGCGTGAGGACCAAGTCCTCCACGTCATTGCTCACCGGCATCCATTCGGTCCGGCGGCGGGACGCGATGAAAGCGAAGGCTGAAGGCGCGGGCGGCGAGAGCGGCGGCGAGTAGTTCCTCCGGGGCGAGTCGCCGGACCTCAACCACAAACACAAGCGTCCCAAACACATGCGCATTGACAGGGCTGTCCTGCGGGAGATCCCGCTCGAGCTCCGGGAGTTCTTTGAAATCAGCAGCGGCGGCACCAAGGCCCGCCGTGTACTCCTGTTGACCCTCGAAGCGGACGGGATCACCGCCTGGTCGGAGTGCGTAGCCGGAGAAACCCCGGGCTACACGTACGAAACGGCCGATACGGCCTGGTTTGTCCTGACCCGCTGGCTGCTGCCGGCGCTGGTGCGCAGCGAGTTCGACGACGGGCGCCAGCTGCACCCGGTCCCGTGGCTGCGGGGCCATCCCATGGCCCGCGCGGCGATCGAAATGGGCGGATGGGATCTCGAAGCCAGGCGGCGCGGAATATCCCTGAGAGACCTGGTGGGAGGGACGATGGATGCCGTGCCCGTCGGAGTTTCGATCGGCATTCAGAAGAGCGACGACGCGCTTTGTGCCAAGGTCGAGCAGTACATCGACGAGGGCTATCGCAAGATAAAGATCAAAATCAAGCCGGGCAGAGATGTGGAGATGCTGGGTGCGGTCAGAAAGCGTTTTCCCGATGTGCCCATAATGGCTGATGCAAACTCTGCATATGCCCTGCCCGACGATCTTCCGCGCCTCAAGGCGATGGACGATCACGACCTGATGATGATCGAACAGCCGCTTTCATATGAAGACGTGCTGGACCATTCGCTATTGCAGAAGCAAATAGAAACGCCCGTTTGCCTTGATGAATCAATACGCTCGCCCGGCGATGCCCGTCTGGCTTTAAGTCTCAATGCCGGCCGGATCATCAACATCAAACCCGGGCGGGTAGGCGGTTTCAGGTCTTCGATTGCCATACACGACGCCTGCCGCGCCGCGGGCTGGCCCGTCTGGTGCGGAGGCATGCTCGAATCGGGCGTCGGGCGCGCGTACAACGTCGCGCTCGCCACACTGCCCGGCTTTACGATTCCGGGAGACATATCGAATTCCCGGCGGTATTGGTCGAGGGATATCGTATCGCCGGAATTCGAGATGATCGACGGCATGATGCCCGTCCCGGACGGCCCCGGGATCGGCGTCGCCCCCGACATCGAGCGCATCGAGGCGCTGACCACGCGCAAGGAAGTCTTCGAGGCGCAGTAGCAGTCCCAAGAGAATCCGCGCGTCATCGCGGCCGGCGGCCCCGGCTCAGCGATCAGGCGGGGCGGAGGCACGCCGGACAGTAGCGCCATCGCCGGTCCAGGGGCTGGCCGCAGGCGCAGGTGCTCTGGCGTGGCCGTCCGCACATGGGACAGCCGGCACTCTCCGGGGGAAGTGTCGCGCCGCAGCCGCTGCAGTGCAGGGTGGCGCCCCGGGTGACGGCGATGATGTCCCCGGCTTCGTGCGGCGTGGTCACGCCCTGGGCGACCTGGCGCAGGGCGTCGCGGGCCATCGACCCCATTCCCCCGCGCCGGGCCAGAGCGCGCAGCGCTGTTATCGAGGCGCCGCTCGTCACCGCGGTCCGGATCTCGTCATTGACCACCAGGACCTCGAAGACGCCGCTGCGGCCCCGGTAGCCGTCGGTGCACGCCGAGCACTTTCCGCCCCCGCGTCCCCAACAGCGCGAACACTGCCTTCTCACCAGCCGCTGCGCGACGACGCCCGCAAGGCCGCCGGCAACCAGAAAGGGCGGCACGCCCATCTCGAGGAGCCGCACGACGGCCCCCGGTGCGTCGACCGTGTGGATCGTGGTGAGCACGAGGTGGCCGGTCACCGCCGCCGACATCGCGATCTCCGCGGTCTCGCGGTCGCGGATCTCGCCCACAAGGATCACGTCGGGGTCCTGCCGCAGAATGGCGCGCAGCCCGGACGGAAAGTCGACCCCGGCCCTCCGGTCGATCTCCATCTGCGCGACACCCGGGAAGCGGTACTCGACCGGGTCTTCCAGCGTCACGATGTTGATGGTGCCGCGAGACAGCTCGGAGACTGCGCCGGACAGGGTGGTCGTCTTCCCGCTGCCGGTGGGCCCCGCGGCGATCAGGACTCCCTGGCGGCGTCTCAGTATGCTCCGCAGCCTTCCCAGGTCGTGCGACGAGAGGCCCAGCGAGGACAGGTCGGGCGGCGCCTCTCCGGGATCCAGGAGGCGCAGTACCGCCTTCTCGCCCTCGGGCGTGGGAATGGTGGACACGCGCACGGTCACCTCGGCGCTGCCCCTTCTGGTGGTGAAACCCCCGTCCTGAGGCCGGCGCCGCACGGAGATGTCGAGCCCGGCCATGATCTTCACGCGGGATATGGCCGCGCGATGGGTGCCTGGTGGCAGTTCGGTCGCGGTCACCAGGCCGCCGTCGACGCGCAGCCTGACCCGGGATCCCGTGCCCACGGCCTCGATGTGTATGTCGCTGGCCCGGCTGTCCATCGCGCTGGCGATGATGTGGTCGACGATGCGGACGATCGGGGTCGCGGCCGCTTCCTCTTCCAGCCGGCGCGCGTCGGCGGCGGGCGCGGGGGCCGCCGCCGCGTCCAATCCTTCGAGGAGTTCGGGGAGCGCGCCGCCGTACGCCTTGAGCACCCCCTCGGCGAGGGCCGACTCCGCCGCAACGACCGCTTCTACGTGGCACCCCGACTGAAACGACAGATCGTCGATCAGCGCCGTGTCGAGCGGATCGGCCATGGCGACCTTGAGGAGCCGCCCCTCGACGGTGAGCGGCAACACGCCCTTCGCCCGCGCGACCGCGGCGTCGATCCTGCGTATGGCGGCGTCCTCGGGCCGAAACGGCGGCTCGACGAACGCGAGATCGAGCTGTGCGGCGAGTGTCCGCGCCATCCGCGCCTCTCCGACGGCTCCCTGACGCAGCAGCACCTCACGCAGGCTGCGCCCCGACCGGCGCTGTTCATTCCGGGCGGCGGCGAGCGCCCCGGCGGGGAGCGCTCCACCGTCGACGAGGAGTTGGCCGAGAACTTCGTCGCGCGCTGCCATGGCAAAAGCTGCCGCCCCGCGAAGGGCGATGCCATGGCCGGATGGGACTACCGCGCGCCGGGCCGCCGGTGTCCACCCGCGCGGGCCAGGATGGTGTTCCCCGTCCGCGGGCGGGGAGGGGGAGACCCGAGGGTCGGCGGGCCGCGGGGCGAGAGATGCCCCGGGGCTCTACAGGCTCGGCGTGTTGGGGCGCAGATCCAGGGTGACCTCGGCCGCGACATGGCCGATGTCGGCGCGGTCCTTGAGGGCGTCGCGCAGGCGCGGCTCGATCTTCCGGTAGGCCGCCAGAACGCCGTCGCGCAGCCGAAGGCGCAGAACCTTGATCGCGTTCACGTCCGGACGGCTGGTCCGGGTCTGCTTCTTGGCTTCCTCGAGGTCGCGCGGCGTGATTCCGAAGGGCACCACCCCCACGTCGTCGTGCCGCTCGGAGTCGAGGTAGTGGACCGAGACGCTCACGTCGCCGCGTGCCGTCTGGTGCGAGATGTCGCCGATGGCGCGAAAGCGGGCCGCGAGTGGCCCGATCTCGGTGCCCTGGGCCGCCCGGCGGTACCCCGACTCCACCAGGCCGAAGAGCCGCCGCATCCGCTCCGGAGTCGTGGAATCACCATCGGGAATGTCGGTGTCCAGCTCCTTGCCACGGGCCTGGCGGTCGTTCAACGACAGCGCCCGCTCCATGTCCCGGCTCCGGGCACGGTCGATGTTCTCGAGAATCCTGTCCGGGTTTGTCCTGTAGCTCATATCACCTCGGGTGTTGTCCCTGCCAATGCCCTCAAGTGCCAATACCCTGCGTCCTGACGCGCCCTCTCAAGCGGCGAGAACGATAACGCCATCCGGTTTGCCCGGCCAGAATCGGCGGGGTAGCTTGGTGCGGCGGCCGGTGCGCGGATGCTCTGGCGGCCGTCCGACAACAGCCTGAAGACCCGGAGGTTCTCCATGTCCCGAAGTATCATCATATCTGCCTGTGCCTGCGTCCTTTCCGTCCCCGCGCAGGCGCTCGGCGCGCAGGGCGCGGGTGGGAGTCTGGCCCACGGCGTTCCCGAAAACCCGGCCGCCACCTACCGCTTTGCGGACACCCTGGTCACGTCGATGAACACCCCGACCGGGGCCATGCAAATCGATATCACGACCTCGGCCACCCTGGCAACCGCGTTCTCGGCCGACCCGGGGGGAGTGCGCGTCACGGCGACGCTGCAGGGTCTGAGCATGACCATGGCGAACCCCATGATGGGATCGCAGACCCTCGAACCGGAGGCGACCGGCGACTTCGTCTTCGTCATGGACCCGCAGGGTACCGTCAACCTCCTGTCGACCCCCGAGATCGAGGGTCCCGCAGGGTCGACGGCGGCCGTCACGGGCATGCCGTACGAACTCTTCCCGCACCTGCCCGGCACCGCGGCCCAGCCTGGGGACAGCTGGTCGAACACGGTCAGCCGGTCGCAGGAAACGCCGGAATCGACTGCGACAACCACCACCGAATACACTTACACCCTTGTCGGCGACACGGTCGTGAATGGCCGCACGCTTGTCAGAATCGACATTGCGGCCGACGTGGAAACGCAGGGGACGGTGGACATGGGCGGAATGTCCGCGGACCAGAGTATCACGGGTACGGACACCGGTTTCGCCCTCTGGGACATGGAGGCGGGCCAGCTCCATTCAATGAAGATCGAGCGCGCCTACACCGGCAGCATGAACACCCCCATGGGCTCGATGGCAATGGAGATTTCCGGAACTTCGCACCGCCGGCTGGAGAACTGACATGATCGACGAGAGCGCCGCCGCCACTGCCGACCGGGTAGAACCCGAACTGCCGCCCCGTCCGCCCTTCTTCTATCGCATGTGGATGGTCTTCGTGCAGCCCGGCAAGCTGTACAGGGACCTGGTGCGGAACCCGGCCTGGTTTCCGATAACGCTGATCGTGGCGGCCGTAACCGCCACGGTCATGTGGTTCACTCCGGAGGAGCTGTTCCGGCAGGCGGCGCTGAGCGGCGTCAGCGGGGACCAGGCGGCCGAATTCGCCGAGCAGATGGCCCAGGTTCCCCCCATCCTGATCAAGGGAGGGGCCGTCGGGACGGCGTTCCTGGGAAGTCTCCTGTTCCCGATCGTCCTCAGCGCGATCACCTACGTGGCGTTCGTCTTCATCCGCGGCGACGAAGCCCGCTTCAAGCAGCACCTCTGCGTGGTCGCGCACGCCGGAATCATCAGCGTGCCGGGGGCGATTCTGAACGGAATCGTCAACAACCGCGGCGGCGCCCTCGAGGAAACCCTGTCGGTCGGCACCTTCTTCCCTTTCCTCCCCGAAGGGTACCTCACCGAACTGCTGCTCGCACTCGATCTGTTCCAGCTGTGGGGCGCGGTCGTCGTCGGCATCGGACTGGCCGCGATCGATCCAAGGCGGCGCGCGGGCTCCACGGTGGTTGTCCTGCTGGCGCTGGTGTTGGTGGTTGGTTTGATCAGGGCGGCTTTCTAATGCAGCCCGCGGACAAAACCCTCCCGGCATTCGAGCTGCGATGCATCCGCGCTGGACCGCTTCGCTCTGCGTTGCTCCTCGGGCGAATAGCGATGCTATTCTCTCCTCGTCGCGCCTTGCCAGCCCGGCGCCTCACCGCTCTCGGTGCTCGGGCGGGTTCATCCACGGACTGCTGAGGTGGCCGCAACCCAGGCGAAGGACGGAAAGACAACCGCCGCGGGACGAAGGGATGAGGGGCGTCCCTGGCTCGGCCGCGCCGTTCTTGCGGTGGCCGCCCTCGCCGCCGTGTTCCACCTGTACGGCGCCGGTTTCGCGCCATTCACCGCCCTGGTGCAGCGCCCCATCCACCTCGCGCTCATGGGGACGCTGGCCTTTCTCGGGATCGGCGTGCGGGTGCGGCCGCGGTCCCGAATCGGGTGGTGGATCAACTTCGCCTTCGCGGCGATCCTGGTGTTGTGCGCGCTCTACCTGGTGTCGCAGAACGAGGCGCTGGTGGCGCGGTCGGGGAGCCCCACCGGGCTGGACCTGGCGGCGGGGGCGGTGGTGGTGGGTGCAGTCCTCCTCCTCGCGAAACGGGCGACGGGGTGGGGCCTGGTGGTGGTCGCGACCGCGGCGCTGCTCTACGCGCTCCTCGGGCCGTGGCTGCCGGGCTTCCTGGCGCACCGCGGCTACGGACCCACCCGCCTGATCGAGCAGCTCTTCCTCTCCACCGAGGGGATCTGGGGGGTGCCGCTCGGCGTCTCGGCCGACTTCGTGTACCTCTTCGTCCTTTTCGGCGCCTTCCTTGACGTCGCCGGCGGCGGCGGGCTGCTCATCGCGCTGGCCGACAGGGTGGCCGGACGCACCCGGGGCGGTCCCGCGAAGACGGCTGCGGTGGCCAGCGCCTTCATGGGATCGCTCTCCGGCAGCGCCGTGGCCAACGTGGTGACGACCGGCGCGTTCACCATCCCGCTGATGCGCCGCTCCGGCTTCCGCCCCTTCTTTGCCGGGGCCATCGAAGCGGCGGCGAGCACCGGCGGCCAGCTCATGCCTCCGGTCATGGGCGCGGGCGCCTTCATCCTGGCGACATGGACGAACATCCCGTACGTGCAGGTCGCCCTGGCGGCGGTCATTCCGGCGCTCCTCTACTACGCGGCGCTGCTCTGGGCCATCCACTTCCGCGCCTCGAAGATCGGGCTGAAGGGGTCGGCCGATTCGGGTGGCGAGGGCGTGATGGGACGGATCCACCTCCTGCTGCCGGTGCTGGTCATCGTCGTGATGCTGGCGATGGGGCGCTCGCCGATGCGCGCCGCCTTCTGGGGCGTCGTGGTCTCGGTGCTGGCGGCGTACGCGGTGCCGGGCACGCGCCCCGCGGTGGCCGACATCGCGCGGGCGCTGCGCAAGGGGGCGTCGGGCGCGGTGCAGGTGGCGGCGGCGTGCGCGGCGGCGGGGATCGTCGTCGGAGTCGCGTCGCTGACGGGCATCGGGCTGCGCATGTCGGAGCTGATCGTGGTGATCTCGCAGGGCAACCTGCTCGTCGCGCTCATCCTCACCGCGATGGGCTCGATCGTGCTGGGGATGGGTCTGCCCACGACCGCCGCCTACGTCGTGCTGGCCGCGCTTGGGGCGCCCGCTCTGGTCGAGCTGGGCGTGCCGCTCCTGGGCGCGCACCTCTTCATCTTCTACTTCGGGTGCATCTCGAACGTCACGCCGCCGGTGTCGCTGGCCGCCTACGCCGCGGCCGGAATCGCCGACTCTCCTCCCCTCAAGACCGCCTGGACGGCCATGGGGCTCGCGGCCGCGGGGTTCCTGGTGCCGTTCATGTTCATCTATGCGCCTCCGCTGATCCTGTCGGGGACGCCGGCCGCGATCGCGACCACGACCCTGACCGCGATGATCGGCGTGATCGCCCTCGCCGGCTCCGTGATCGGGTACGTGCGCGCGCCGGTCGGCATGCTGCGCCGGGTGGCCCTGATGGCGGCGGCGCTGGCCCTGATCACCCCGGGCTTCATGTGGGACGGTATCGGATTGGCGCTATTATTGGTGGCTGGATTCGTGGGAGTCGCCCACGACGGCGGCCAGTCCGCCCAGCCGGCCTGAACCACCGGGCCCGAACGGCCCGGGAAGCAATTCCGCAGATCAACGGATCACACGCATGAAACGACGCTACCTTCTGCACGCCTGCGCGTTGCTCGCAATCGGGACCGCCGCATGCTCCGATGCCGCACCCCGCGAGTTCCTCAGCCTGGGCACCGCCGGCACCGGCGGCATCTACTATCCCCTGGGCGGCGCCATGGCGGCCCGCATGTCGGTCAACGATTCGCTGCGGCAGTACACTGCCGAGGTCAGCGGCGGCTCGGTCGAAAACGTCAACCGGCTGCGCGAGCGCCAGACCGACCTGGCCTTTGCGACCGGCAACACCGTGTACGAGGCCGCGACCGGCGGCGTGGACTACGACGTGGCGGTCTCCGGCCTGCGGATCCTCGCCCCGCTCTACCCCAACATGACGCACGTCGTCGTGTCGAGAAGCTCGGACGCCGCCTCGGTCGCCGACCTGAGGGGCGGCCTGGTCTCGGTGGGTCCCCCGGGCAGCGGCACCGAGCAGATGTCGCGCCAGATCCTCGAGGCCCACGGGCTGACCTACGACGACGTCACGCCCCGCTACCTGAGCTTCAACGAGTCCGCCACCGCGCTCAAGGACGGCGCGATCGACGCGGCGATCATCTCGGTCGGCTATCCGGCCGCGGCGGTCCTGGAAGCGACCACGACCGGCGGCGCGCGCCTTCTGGCGATGGACCCCGACCGCATCCAGTTCCTTCGCGAGAGGTACCCCTACTACATCCGCGGCGAGATCCCGGCCGGGACCTATCCCGGCGTCGACGAGCCCCTGGCGACGGCCGCGATCATGAACTGGGTGGTCGCCATGTCGGGGCTTTCGGGCGACGTGGTCGACGGCGTCCTGCGCATCCTGACCGACGAGAAGGATGCCCTGGCGCAGGTGCACGACATGGTCAACCAGATCGACATGGCGAGGCTCCTGGAGGCGCCGATCGCCCTCCACGAGGCTACCGCCGAGTGGGTCGACGACAACCTCCCCTCCGAGAATCCGTAGCCGCCCCGACCGGGAAAGCCGCATACTCCGATGAGCCAACCCCTCGCCTGCCAGCGCGACCGCTTCTCGCTGCCCGACGACTTCCACTACCTCAATTGCGCCTACATGGGGCCGCTGCCCCGCGTGGCCGAACGGGCCGGCATCGAGGGCCTCCGCGCCAAGCGCTTCCCGCAGGCGATCGTCCCCGACGACTTCTTCCGCCCCGCCGACGAACTCCGCGCCCGCTTCGCCCGCCTGATCGGCGCCGCCGACCCCGATCGTGTGGCCACGGTGCCGGCGGTGTCGTACGCGGTCTCGACGATCACGCGCAACACGGCCACCGGCCCCGGCCGCAACATCGTGATCGTGCACGAGCAGTTCCCGGCGAACGTGTACCCGTGGCGGAGGCTGGTGGGGGAGAAGGGCGGCGAACTCCGCGTGGTGCGGCCCCCGCGCGACGGCACCCGCGGCGCGCGCTGGTCCGAGAGGATCCTCGACCACATCGATGCGTCCACCGATGCGGTCGCCATGGGCACCGTGCACTGGACCGACGGCACCCGGTTCGATGTCGCCGCAATCCGCGAACGCACCCGCGACGTCGGCGCCGCGTTCATCCTCGACGGGACGCAGTCGGTCGGGGCTGCGCCGATCGACGTGGGGACGCTGGACCCGGATGCGCTCGTGGTGGCGGGGTACAAGTGGCTCCTCGGGCCGTATTCCCTGTCGCTCGCGTACTTCGGCGAACGCTACCTGGACGGGATCCCCCTCGAGGAACCCTGGCACAGCCGGCGCGGCTCCGAGAACTTCGCGGGGCTGGTGGAATACGTCGACGACTACCAGCCGGGCGCGATCCGCTTCGACGTCGGCCAGCGCAGCAATTTCGCCCTCATCCCGGCGCTGTCCGCGTCCCTCGACCTGGTCCTCGAATGGGGCCCGGAACGGGTCGCGGCCTACTGCACCGCGCTGATGGACGGCGCGTTCGCGCGGCTCCGCGCCCTGGGGCTGAGCGTCGAGGACCGCGCCTGGCGGAGCCCCCACCTCTTCGGCCTCGGCCTGCCCGGCGGCGCCAGCCTGGACCGTCTCAAGGCCGCCCTGCAGCGGCACCGCGTCGGCGTGTCCTTCCGTGGAAGCAGCGTGCGCGTGTCGCCCTACGCCTACAACACGGCGAGCGACGTCGAGGCTTTGGTGAGCGCGTGCGAGGAGGCGCTGGGGGGCTGACCGCAGGGCGTCCGCAACGGCCGAGCGAGCAACCGCCGAGCCCCTGGATGGCGTCCCGCCGCGACCGCCCGGGTTCCAGCGTCAGCGCACCGTAAGTCCTGGTCCGAATATCACCTCCGCGGTTGCGCCCACCTCGATGCCATTCTCCGCGAACCACCCCTGGCGCACCTCGAGCAACAGCGAAACGGCGATCTCGGAGTCGACCAGCGTCTCGTCGAGCGGTTCCATGTGCTTGATCGCTCCGATGCGGTAGCTGTCGTCGAAGAAGGCGACGGAGAGGGGCACGTGGGTGTCTTTCATCCAGAGATAGCGCTCTTCGCTCCTCGGAAAGACGAAGAGCATGCCCGTCCCGTCCGGAACCGCGGTGCGGCCCATCAGTCCCTTCTCGCGCTCCTCGGGAACGCTCGCCACTTCGGCGAGAACCGTGTCCGTTCCGAAGATCACCCATGCCATTCCGGGGTTCGGCAGCTGCGCGGTCCGCTCTCCCGGGCTGGTCTGATTTCGCGGCGTTTCGGCGGCGCCCGGCAGGCCGCCGCCGTTGCCGGATCCGCAGCCGACGACCGCGGCGACGATCACCCCCGTCACAATCGCCAGCCGTGCCATTCCCTTGCTCACCCTTCGCCTTCCTCTCGCCAGATGACGCGTCATGCGATGCCCACGCATCACGAACCTGTGGCCGCGGCCGTCCTCCCGCTCGGCCCCGGCCTACGGTAGTTTACTGCGCCGGGAGCCAGTGCATGAATCCACAGGAGTTTCTTCCACGGGATCCCCGGCGCCACCTCAGCCATCCAGCGTTGGAGAATCCGCGTGAGCATCGATCCCGAACTCCTCGCCATCCTTGTCTGCCCGGAGACCAAACAGCCCCTGTCCGTGGCGGATGGCGCACTCCTCGAGAGCATCAACGCGGCGGTCGCAGCCGGCAATCTGCAGACCCGCGGGGGCGAGGGAGTGACGGAGGGGATAGCCGAGGGGCTGCTGCGCGAAGACGGCCAGGTGCTCTACCCGATCCGGCAGGGCATCCCCATCATGCTGATCGACGAATCGGTCGAGGTGGATGGGCTGTAGTTCAGCCGGAGCGCCTATATCCCGACCATGCGGCCGCGCGCGACCGTCACCGCCTGGCCGATCAGCTCCACCCGGTCCCCGAGGTCCCTGACGGTGAGCGCGCCGCCCCGCGCCGAGCGTTGCCGCGCGGACATTTCGCTCTTGTCCAGCACACGCGCCCAGTAGGGTGTCAGTGTGGTATGAGCCACACCCGTAACAGGATCCTCGTCGACCCCGACCCAGGGGCCGAAGACCCTGGACACGAAGTCCACGGCATCGTCGGCGCCCGGTGCAGTGACCGCGACGCATATGGGATCGCCCGTCAGCGACAGGGCGCCGAGAGCGCCGAAGTCGGGACGCACGGCCAGCACCTCTTCTTCCGTACCCAGAATGACGAGGTCGACCGTTCCGGAGGCCGCGAAGGCTGCTGCTGCGGCGTCGACGCCCAGCGCCTCGGCCAGACCCGCCGGCATGGGGGCTTCGAGAGCGGGATTCGCGGGGAAATCCATCCGCAACCGATTCCCGTCGGAATGGACGGTCAGCGGGCCCGAGAGGGAATGAAAACGCACCGGCGCGGCAAGGCCGGCCTCGCGCAGCAGTGCGTGGGCGCTGGCGAGGGTGGCGTGACCGCACAGCGGCACCTCGACGGTCGGCGTGAACCAGCGCAAGCGGCGCACGCCGGCCCTGTCCGGCTCGTACACGAAGGCGGTCTCGGACAGATTCATCTCTGCGGCAATGCTCGCCATCGTGGAATCGGGCAGCGCGTCGATCCCCAGGCAGACCGCCGCCGGGTTGCCGGAGAACGGGGTATCCGTGAACGCGTCTACGGTATAGAATGGAATCCCTTGACCGGTCATCGTTTCTCGCGGTTACGGTTGGGTGGAAGAACAAGGCCGGAAGGCCGGCTACTCATGATAGAATCTACATTCCGGACCGCATCCGTAGATCCCGCGCGGGCCTGTCCCGGGTGAAGGAAGGCGTTTCGCTGATCTCGGCGGGCGGCTTCGCCCGTTTCTACACGCCGCTGGCGGCAACCAGTCTCCTGCTGACGGCCACGAATCCCATTCTGGCCGCCGCCCTCGCGCGCTCAACCGACCCGATCACGGCACTCGCCGGATACCAGGTCGCATTCGCGGTCTGCGGCGTGCTCTACGCGCCGCTCCTGGTCGTGCAGCAGGTCGCGGCCGCGCGGCTGCTGGCGGGGGGATCCTTCTCGCCGGTGATTCGTTTCGCGTACCTGACGGGTGCCCTCCTGTCGCTCGTGGGCGCGCTCATCGCCTACACCTCGTTCGGCGATGTCGTCTTTGCGGGGGTGGTCGGCGTCGGTCCCGGCGTGCTGGACGAAGCCGTGCGGGCGATGCAGTTCCTGTGGCCGGTGCCGTTCCTCACCGCGGTTCGGGCGTCGCACCAGGGGCGGCTGGTGGCGGGGCATCGCACCGTTCCCATCGCGGGGGCGACGGGCGGCCGTACGGGGATCCTGGCCATTGTGGCCTTCGGGCTGCTGGCGACGGGCGGAGGGGCCTGGCTCGGCGCCGCGGCCTTTACGGTGGGGATGATCGTCGAGACGGCCGTGGTCATGATCGCGCGCACGCCGGGGATCGAGCTCGAGAAAGAGGACTGCGAGGTCGACAACGAGAACGTGGCGCGCTTCTCGGCGCCCCTGATGCTGAATGTGCTGCTTTGGTGGGCCACACCGCTGATCATCAATGCGGTGCTGGCGCGCACCGCCAACCCGGCCCCGGCGCTGGCGGCGTTCGCGGTGGTCGAGGCGGTGGCGTGGTTCATCGCCGCCCCGGTCGGCCAGCTCCAGCACGCCAGCATTGCGCTGGTGCAGTGTTCGGAGACTCACCGCCGCGTGCGGTCGTGGGGCGGCGTGGTCGCGTTTTCCATGATGGGCGTCCTGCTCCTGACCGCGATTCCGGCGGTGCGCGAGCCCCTTCTCGGCTACCTCTTCGCCCTCGGCGGCGACCTGATCGCCCTGGCGGGCCCCGCGCTGCCGATCGCGGCCGCCTATCCGCTGCTCTACGGCATCCGCCAGTACTACCAGGGTCTGTTCGTGCGCTCGGGACGGCCGAATGTGGTGGGCACGGGGGCGGTGCTGCGGGTCGCCAGCATCATCGTGGCCGCACTGATCTTCAACGATGCGGCCGTCGGAGGCGCCGTCCTCGGCGTCGGCCTGGCGGTGATGGGCCTGGCGATCGAGGGGCTGTTCCTCGTGCGCTGCTCACAGAAGGACGTGATGCCCGAATTGCGCGCGCGGCGGGCGGCCGCGGTGAATCCGGAGGCGTTCGAGGGAGTCTCGTAGGGCGTCGGGCGACAGCCGGGCAACGCGGCCTCCGCGGCGGGCGGGCCGTGGCCGCCCTTCAGGCGACGCGCCGCTTCCGCTTCAGGAAGTCGAGCATGATGTACTGGCCCAGCGTCATCGTCGACGTGAAGTACGCCTTGCCGCGGGCGATCTTCGTGATCTGGCGGACGAATCGGACCAGGTAGGCGTCGTTGGCGAGCATGAAGGTGTTGATGGGGATGCCCGCGCGGCGACACGCCGACGCTTCCCGGTAGGTCGCCCGCAGGATGTTGCGGTCGAGGCCGGCCGAATTCTTGTAGATCTTGCCGCGGGGCAGGGTGATCGCGCTGGGTTTGCCGTCGGTGATCATGATGATCTGCCGCATGTCCTTCTTCTGCGCCCGCAGCAGGCGCCGCGCGACCTCCAGCCCCTCGGCGGTGTTGGTGTGGAACGGGCCGACCTGGGCCTTCGCCAGACGCGCGAGCGGGATCTCCTCGGCGCGGTCGCCGAAGGTCACGACGCGCAGCGAATCACCCGGAAACTCGGTGCGAATCAGGTGCGAGAGCGCCAGCGCCACCTTCTTGGCGGGCGAAAACCGGTCCTCGCCGTAGAGGATCATCGAGTGCGAGATGTCCAGCATCACCACCGTCGCGCACGACGAGCGGTAGTCGGTCTGGTGGACCATCAGGTCCTTGTAGTCGAGGTCGATGGGGACCTGCAGCCCGTCCCGCGCGATCGCGTTCTTGAGCGTCTCGGGGATGTCGAGGTTGAGGGTATCGCCGAAGTCGTAGGGCTTGCTGCCCGCGTCGGCCTCGACCCCGGTCGCGAACTCCTGCGTCTCGTGCGCCCCGATGCTCGAGCGCCCCAGCGAGCCCAGCAGGTTCCTCAGCGCGCGGTAGCCGAGGAAGTCGAGCCCCTGCCGCGTCAGGTTGAAGTGCACCTGGCCCGCGGCCTCCCGCGCGTCGTCGACGAATCCCTCGCCCACGGCTTCTCCCGTGGCCCCTCCGGAGGGTGACGGGTTGCCGTCGAGGGTGATGTAGCCCTCGTCGACCATCTTCCGGATCAGCTCATCGAGGAGATCGGCGATCTCCTGCTGCACCTCGGGATTGCCGGGGCCGTCACCCCGCAGTTCGTCCACCATCTCCTGCGTCAGCTGCCCGCTCTGCATGAGGGCGCGCAGCAGCGCCTGTTTGAGCGCGTCTAGCGAGGATGTATCCTCAATCCCGGACCATCCCCAGTACGGGTGGAAGTGGGGCCCGCCGGCGAAGCCGCCATCGAGGAGGAACTCGGAGAGCATCTCCATGAGGCCCTCGAGGTTGAGGGCGTCGAGCAGCCCCTTCCGGTACTTCGTGTAGGTGGTGAAGCGCATGGATGAAGACTACGGACCGGGAGGACGGGACGCCACGACGGGTGAAGCGCTCGACCCGGCGGGATTCCGGCAGGCACTCCAGGCTCACTTCAACCACCACCACCGCCCTCTGCCGTGGCGCACCCACCGGAATCCGTACCGAGTGCTGGTCTCCGAGTTCATGCTGCAGCAGACCCGGGTCGAGACCGTCGCTTCCTACTACGAGAAATGGCTCAAACGGTTCCCGGGTTTCGCCGCGCTTGCCGAAGCGACGCCGGACGAAGTGATGCTCGCGTGGAAGGGCCTCGGGTACTATTCGCGCGCCCGAAATCTCCACCGGACGGCGCAAATGGTGCGCGACAACCACGGCGGCGAACTTCCGGAGGACCCGGCCGCGCTCAGGACGCTGCCAGGGATCGGCGAATACACGGCGGGCGCGGTCGCGAGCATCGCCTTCGGCAGGCGGGTGGCGGCTGTGGACGGCAACGTCCGGCGCGTCCTCGCCCGCCTGCTCGACCTCCCCCACCCCACCCCCGCCCAGCTCCGCCGCGCGGCGGCCCGGCTGCTCGATCCCGACCGCCCCGGCGACCACAACGAAGCCATGATGGAGCTGGGCGCGACCATCTGCACCCCACGCGCCCCCCGCTGCGGCGAATGCCCCGTCACGGCCTCCTGCGCTGCGCTCGCGGCCGGCTCCGTGAGCCGGCGCCCCGCCCCCAGCCCACCCCGCCAGGTACCGCGAGCCGACTACGCGACCGTCGTCGCCCTCGACCCGGCGGGCCGAATCCTGCTGGCGAAGCGGCCCGAGACCGGCCTCCTCGCGGGCATGTGGGAATTCCCGTCGGCACGCCTCACGCCCCCGCCTGCCTCACCCGCCGATCGACGCAGCCCCTCGGAAACACGCACGACCCAGCGCGAGCGCGCCGCGCCCACCCCCGCCGCCCTGGCCCACCTCGCCGCCCTCGGCTACCACGGCCAACCAACCGCCTCCCTCACCCCCGTCCGCCACGCCTTCACGCACCTCCGCGCGACCTACCACCCCATCGTCATCATCTGCGAAAACGAAGGGCGAGATACCCGGGACCACCCTGGCCCGACCAAAACCTGGATCAACCCCGCCCACCTCGACGGGTACGCTCTTCCGGTCGCCCAGCAGAGGATCGGCGCGCTCCTTACGGCCTGGATCGCCGGTAACCGCCCCCGCGCGTCCGGCTGATCTTCTGGTCGGCCACCAGCCCCTCGAGAATCAGCTCGCAGGCGGCCGCCTTCAGTCCATCTGAACCGTCCTCAGGCGCCAGCCCCAGCAGATCCGCAAGTGCCAGCAGGCCCGGGACCTGGCTGAATCCCACCACGCACGCCGAAGCCGCGGCGTCCTCCGACACCTGCATCACGCCGCCCGCCTCGAAGTACTCGACGATCGAGTCCACGTCCGCGCCGCCGCCGCAGCTGTCGAAAGTCGCACCGGCCGCCGCCGAGACCAGCTCGCGGGCGATGCGCCCCGCGCCGTGAAGCTCGCCCTCGTACTCCAGCTCCATCTTGCCGGTGACCGCGGGGAGCGAGGCGTAGATGTCGCCGATGCGGGGCACCACGTCGCTCTCGTCCTGCCTGATCGCGCGCTGTTCGGCGCTCGACACGAGGGTCTCGAGGACCGCGATCGGCATGCGCTGGCTCACCCCGCTGCGCTGATCGACGCGCGCTTCCATGCGCGCCAGGAAGGCCATCCGCTCGACCACTTCGCGCACGAACGGGGGGATCTGCAGCGGGCGTCCGTTGCGCCGGGTCCACGCCTCCTGCTCGGTGATCGCCATGCCCGTCGCGACATCCTTCGGGTAGTGCGTCCGCACTTCCGACGCGATGCGGTCCTTGAGCGGCGTGATGATCTTGCCGCGCGCGGTGTAGTCCTCCGGATTCGCGGTGAACGCGATCAGCAGGTCGAGGCGGAGGCGGATCGGGTAGCCCTTGATCTGGACGTCGCCCTCTTCGAGGATGTTGAAGAGGCCCACCTGGATGCGCGGCGACAGGTCCGGCAACTCGTTCATGGCGAAGATGCCGCGGTTCGCGCGCGGGAGCATGCCGTAGTGGATGGTGAGCTCGTCGGAAAGGATGTGGCCGCCGCGCGCCGCCTTGATCGGATCCAGGTCGCCGATGATGTCGGCGATGGTCACGTCGGGGGTCGCGAGCTTCTCCAGGTAGCGCTGTTCGCGCGCGAGCCACTCGATCGGGGTGTCGTCGCCGTGCTCGGCGATCATCCGGCGGCCTTGCTTCGAGATCGGTGCGAGGGGATCGTCGTTCACCTCGCTCCCCGCGACGACCGGGATGCGCTCGTCGAGCAGATCCACCAACTGCCTGAGAATACGTGACTTGGCCTGTCCCCGGAGCCCCAGCAGAATGAAGTCGTGGCGGGCCAGAACCGCGTTCACGAGCTGTGGGAGGACCGAATCCTCGTAGCCGCGAATGCCCGGAAAAAGCGCCCTGCCGGTCTCGAGCTTGCGAATCAGGTTGGCGCGCATTTCGTCCTTCACGGGCTGCGAGCGGTAGCCCGCCGCCTTCAGCGCGCCCAGGGTAGTGGGTGCAGATCGGCTCATGTGGGTAAGTTAACCACGGCATGGCCGCACGAGCCACCGGCCGGGCGGGCGACCCGACGAATCCCGAGGGGCCGGCGAGGCTCCACGCAGCGCAACAGGAGTCCAGGTGACGCAAAACGGGCCCGAGGGCCGCATATATCCGAATCGGCACCAGCCCCGGCTGCCCGCCGAGCACCTCATCCTCCAGGAACCGCCGGGTCCCGACGCGGAGCCGCTCGATGTGCTCTTCGTGGGCGCCGGCCCCGCCGGACTCGCGGGCGCGATCGAGCTGTCCCGCCTGGTGGCGGAGGGGAACGAGAACGGCGACGGCGTCGGCGATATCATGATCGGCGTGCTGGAGAAGGCCGAGGCGCTGGGGGACCACAACCTCTCCGGGGCGGTCGTGAATCCCCGTTCGCTCCGCGCGCTGTTTCCCGGTATGTCATGGTCCGACTTGCCGTTACGGCGTCCCGTCGAGCGCGAGGCGGTGTACTTCCTCACGGAGAAGAACCACATCCGCATCCCCGCGCCGCCCACGATGCGCAACCACGGCAACCACATCGCCTCCATCTGCGAACTGGTGCGGTGGCTGGGCGAGCGCGCAGAGGAGCTGGGAGTGATGATCCTGCCGGGCTTCCCCGCCGACGCCCTCCTCGTGGACGGGGACGACGTGCTCGGCGTCAGAACCGCGGCGCGGGGCCTCGATCGGGACGGCCGTCCGGCTGGCGGGAGCTACATGCCGCCCATGGACCTGACCGCCCGCGTGACCGTCCTCTCCGAGGGCACGCGCGGCACGCTCTCGCAGGCGTACCTGGAGTGGCAGGGCATCGGGTCCACCAATCCGCAGATCTACTCGCTGGGAGTGAAGGAACTGTGGGAGGTTCCGCGCCCGCTCGACCGGATCATCCACACCATGGGATGGCCGCTCATCAGGGACGGGTTCGGCGGAACCTTCGCATACCCCCTCGCCGACGACCTCGTCGCCCTCGGCCTCGTTGTCAGCCTCGACTATTCGAACGCCCGGCTCGACGTCCACGGACTCCTCCAGCGCGTCAAGCACCATCCCCTCTTCCGCCGCATCCTCGAGGGGGGCGAGATGGTGGAGTGGGGGGCCAAGACGATCCCGGAAGGCGGGTATCATTCCCTGCCGGAGCGGCGTCACGGGGGCGGAATCTGCATCGTGGGGGACGCCGCGGGGTACGTCGACGTGGCCTCCTTAAAGGGGATTCACTACGCGATGCACTCAGGCGTTCTGGCGGCCCGGGCGATCTTTTCGGCGCTGAAATCGGGCGACACCTCGGAGGCCGGACTGGCCCCCTACACGAGGTCCGTGGACGAGTCCTTCATCGTGCGCGACCTCAAGCGCAACCGGAACATGCGCCTGGCCTTCAAGAGCGGGTTTTTCCTCGGCGGCGCGAAGGCTTCGCTGGCCACGGCGACCGGTGGAAGGATTCCCGGGGCGGCGATCGCCTCGAAGCTCGATGCGGAAGAAGCGAAAGTCCTCGGCACAGCGCCGGAAGTCGCCGGGCCGCTGGCGGTGTCGAAGGTGGACGCCGTCTTCAAGAGCGGGAATCAGACCCGCGACGACATCCCGTCGCACCTGGCCGTGGGCGAGGACGTTCCACCCGAAGTTGCGGAGATGTACGTTCACATGTGCCCCGCCGGAGTGTACGAGCGCGAGGGCGATCGACTGCGCGTAAATGCGCCGAATTGCGTGGACTGCAAGGCCACCGACGTGCTGGGTCCGAGGTGGGCTCCGCGGGAGGGCGGCAGCGGTCCACAGTACCGGAGAATGTGAGGACGATGACCGACCGACCGAGTGGAAACGTGGCCGATGTACCTCCCGGCGGACCCCTGTGTCTTGCCGGGCGGATCCGGATCGAGGCCGGCGGCGAGCAAATCGACGACACCGACGATGTCGCGCTGTGCCGCTGCGGGCACTCGGCCAACAAGCCGTACTGCGACGGAACGCACAACGAGGTCGGATTCGACGACCCCGGAGTGATCCAGGGCGGACGCCTGGTGCCGGGAGCCGACGAACCGGCCGAGGACGATCCGGTCGTGATCGTGTGCGCCACGGACGGCCCCCTCCTGGTGCGCGGGCCGCTTACGGTGGTTGCGGCGGACGGCACAACCGTGTCAGGGACGAAGGGCGCGCTGTGCCGCTGCGGGATTTCGACGACGAAACCGTTCTGCGACGGGTCTCACCGCGACAGCGGGTTCTCAGCCCGATGAGGGGTCGCCAGCGGACCATAAGTGGTGGTCTGACCATCAGTTGCGTTCTAACGATCGCCTGCGCCACAACCGGCGGCTCGTCCCCCGAAGATACCCTGGCCTACGTGGTCCCATCCCCGGCGACCGCAGTCTACGAGATCGTCGATACGGCCGCGGTCTACGTCAACTCGCCCGTGGGCGCGCTGGACATCCCGACCAATTCGGCCACCACGCTGAGCATGACGTTCGAGATGGACCCGCGCGGCGTCCGCGCGACCGGCAGCGTGGAGCGCTTCGCCGCGTCGATGTCGAACCCCATGCAGGGCACTCTCTCCGCGGACCTCGGCGACGTGACCGGGCACCTGGAGATGGTGTTCGGGCGCAGGGGGGTCGAGGAGGTCGTCTCCGTCCCGGCCGTGGCGGGCCCGGCCGCGCAGCTGGCGCCCTTCCATCACATCGCCAACGATCTCTTCCCGCGGCTGCCTGCCGGCGCGGTCGATCCCGGGGCCACCTGGGTCGACACCGTCACCTGGACGATCGACGACGGGACGATCGAGACGAATTCCACCACCGTCTACACGCACACACTGGTCGGCGACACGGTCGTGGACGGGCGGACTCTGCGGCAGATCGTGGTCGCGGGCGACGTCACCAACGACGCGGAGATCATCCAGGCCGGCACCACGATCACGCAGAGCCTGACCGGGACGGCGACCGGGTTCGTGCTGTGGGACACCGAACGCGGACTCCTGGCCGAGGCGTTCTTCGAGCGCGAGCTGGAGGGAAGCATGGCCATGCCGGGCATGGCGCCGTTCAACATGGGGTTCGAGGGACCGGTGCGGGTGCGCCTGCGGAACTGACGTAGCGGCGCGGACCGCGCTGACATCCACTTTGACCCGGCCGCCACGCCGGAATCGACTGAAATGAACACGACAAACGCAATTCGCATTCACGAACTCGGCGGACCCGAGGTGCTCCGCCGGGAAGAGGTCGCACTGCCGGAACCGGGCCCGGGCGAGGTGCTGGTGAGGCACGAGGCCATCGGCCTGAACTTCATCGACACCTATCATCGCAGCGGCCTCTACCCCGTGCCGTCGCTGCCCACCGCGATCGGGATGGAGGGCGCGGGCGTGGTCGAGGCGGTCGGCCCGGCCGGCGCCGCCCCATCGTTCCAGGTCGGCGACCGCGTCGCGTACGGGTTCGGCCTCGGCAGCTACTGCGAGCGGCGCGTGATGCCGACCGGCCAGCTGGTGCCGATCCCGGACGGGGTCGACGCGGAGACGGCTGCGGCGGCCATGCTGAAGGGGATGACCTCGTGGTACCTGTGCCGCCGCACCTACCGCCTGAGCGCAGGCGAAACCGTGCTCGTGCACGCCGCCGCCGGGGGCGTCGGGACGATCCTGTCCCAGTGGTGCAAGGCGCTGGGCGCGACCGTCATCGGCACCGCCGGCAGCGCGGAGAAGGGGGAGGTCGCGCGTGAGCACGGCTGCGATCACGTCATCCTCTACAAGGAAGAGGACTTCGTGGAGCGCGTGCGCGAGATCACGGGCGGCGAAGGCGTCCCGGTGGTCTTCGACGGCGTCGGCAAGGCCACCTTCGACGGCTCGATGGAGTGCCTCGCCCGCTTCGGCATGATGATCACCTTCGGCAACGCCTCCGGCGCGGTCCCCCCACTCAACCTGCTGCGCCTGAGTGCGAAGGGGATCACCGTCGCCCGTCCCTCGCTCGCGCCCTACATCGAGCGCCGCGCGGATCTGGAAGAGGCCGCCGGCGAGCTGCTCGGCCACATCGAGGCCGGCCGCATCCGTCTCACCATCGGCCAGCGCTTCCCCCTCGCCGAGGCGGCCCAGGCCCACCGCGCGCTCGAGTCGCGCCAGACGCATGGGTGCACGGTCCTGGTGCCCTGATGATTCGCTAGACTGACAACCCGACATTACAAAATGACAACTGCACTTTACACTGATAGCCGCACCACCCGCCTCCTCGCCTCCCTCGGCATCACCGACCTCAACCCCGGCGGCTTCGGCGGCGAGTGGATCGGCTCCGGCCCCGAACTCGATGTCCACACGCCGATCGACGGCTCCCGCATCGCGACCGTCCGCCAGGTCACCGAGGACGAGTACGATCATATAGTCGCGCGCGCGCACGAGGCGTTCCTGGATTGGCGCACCGTCCCGGCCCCGAAACGCGGCGAGGTCGTCCGCCAGATCGGCGAGCGGCTGCGCGAGCACAAGGCCGCGCTGGGCCAGCTCGTCACCCTCGAGATGGGCAAGATCCTCACCGAGGGCGAGGGCGAAGTGCAGGAGATGATCGACATCTGCGACTTCGCGACCGGCCTCTCGCGTCAGCTCTACGGCCTGTCGATGCACTCCGAGCGCCCGGATCACCGCATGTTCGAGCAGTGGCACCCGCTCGGCGTGGTCGGGGTCATCACCGCCTTCAACTTCCCCGTCGCGGTGTGGAGCTGGAACGCCGCCATCGCCGCCGTCTGCGGGGACGCCACCCTCTGGAAGCCGTCGAGCCAGACGCCGCTCACCGCAATCGCCTGCACCCGCATCGCGGCCGAGGTGGCGCGCGAGAACGGGCACGATCCCGCAATCTTCTCGCTGGTGGTGGGAAGAGGGTCCACGGTTGGGGACAAGCTCCTGCATGACCGGCGCATTCCGCTGGTGTCGGCTACAGGGAGCTGCAGAATGGGGTACCGGGTCGCGCGGGTCGTGGGCGAGCGCCTGGGCCGCACCATACTCGAACTCGGCGGCAACAACGCGATCATCGTGACGCCCGACGCCAACATGGAGCTGGTTCTCCCGGCGATCCTCTTCGGCTCGGTCGGCACGGCGGGGCAGCGCTGCACCAGCACCCGGCGCATCATCGTCCACGAGTCCATCCGCGGCGAACTCGAGCGCCGCCTCGTCACAGCCTACGGGGACGTGCGCATCGGCGACCCCCTCGACCCGTCCACCCTGATGGGCCCGGTCGTGAACCACCAGGCGGTCCTCGACCTCGAAGGTGCCGTGCGCCGCGTCCAGGCCGAAGGCGGCACGATTCTCTGCGGCGGCGAGCGGCTGGACGGCGCCGACTTCCCCGGCGGCCACTACGTCACCCCCTGCATCGCCTCGGCGCGCAACGAATTCGACATCGTCCAGGAGGAGACCTTCGCCCCGATCCTCTACATCATCGGTTACGGGAGCGCGGACGCGACCCCGGCGCAGGCCGTCGACGAACTCGGCCAGGCCATCGCGCTCCACAACGATGTCCCCCAGGGGCTGTCGTCGGCGATCTTCACCGATCACATGCGCGAGGCGGAGCTCTTCCTCTCGCACCGCGGCAGCGACTGCGGCATCGCCAACGTCAACATCGGCACCAGCGGCGCGGAGATCGGCGGCGCGTTCGGCGGCGAGAAGGAGACCGGCGGCGGGCGCGAGTCGGGATCGGACGCGTGGAAGGCCTACATGCGCCGGCAGACGAATACGGTGAACTGGAGCCCGGAGCTGCCGCTGGCGCAGGGGGTGCGGTTCGGGTAGGGGTTGACGGCGAGCGCGGGGCGTTCCAGCTGAAACGCCTTCGCGGCTCGAAATGGCCCGGTCATGGCCCCGCCAACCGTCAGTGACTCGGCCCCCGGGCCTCCAGTAGCGGAAGTCCCGCCGCTTCGAGCCGACGGTTCAAGCGGGGCAGGTCTTCGTCGATCATCCCTCGAAACCGGTCCATCAGCGAACCGAGTTCCGCGGACAGCTCCTCGAACACCGCCTGGTAGGCATCGAGCGGTGTGCCGTCGCCCCGCTCCAGGTGGCTGCGGAGCCCGGTCAGGCGGTCGTTCAGCTTGATGGGGAAGGCGATCTTGTCCTTCGGGCTCTGGTTGCGGAGCTGGTAGAGTTCGCCCGCGACCGCTTCGATGTCGTTGGCGAAGCCCCCGACGTCGTCACGGAGGGCGGCGTCTCCGATCCGCGGCCCGAGGTGATCGATCCGGTCGAGCAGCTCCCGCGCCGTCATAACGGTGCCGTTCGCCAGGCTCTCGGCGTCCCTGATCGCCATGGCCAGGCGGAACTGGCCGGTGAGCGCCGCGGCGGAGACGGCCCCGAGCCTCGGGTCGAGGTGTACGTCGAAGGTGGCCTCGCGGGTGACGTCGCCGACGGTCAGCCGCGCGCGGTAGCGTCCCGGCGGCGCCCAGGGACCCACCGCCGGATTGCCGCCTTCCAGCACGATTCCGGCGAACGACACGGCGCCGGGGTAGCGGAGGTCCCAGCGGGCGCGGTGAGTGCCCGCAGCCGAGTCGGCGGTGAAGAGGGTGGTCACGTGGGCGCCGCCGTCCGTCAGGACATCGAGTTGCACGCGCCCCGGCCGGCTCACGCGGAAGTCGATCACGGCGGGGATCGAGCGCCGGACGGCGTCGGCAGGGTCGAAAAGGTGGATGTCGGAGGCGGCGACGATGTCCGCGTCGAGTTGCCGCAGCGTCTCGATGTCGTCGAGGACCCAGAAGGAGCGGCCGTGGGTGCTGATAACCAGGTCGCGCTCCTCGACCGAGATGCCGGTGACGGGCGTGCGGGGGAGCCGGGACGACAGGTCGCTCCAGGCGCCGCCGCCGTCGAAGGAGACGAACACGCCGTGCTCGGTGCCGGCGTACAGAAGCCGGGCCCGCTTCGGGTCTTCCCGCACCACACGCACGAAGGCGCCGGCGGGGATGCCGTCGCTGATCCGGGTCCAGGTCGTGCCGTAGTCGTCGGTCGTCCACGCATACGGCGCCCGGTCGTCCATCTCGTAGCGGACTCCGGCCAGGTGCGCGCGCGCAGGATCGTGGGCGGACACGTCTATCGTCATCACGCGCGTGTGCGCGGGCATGTCCGGGGGCGTCACGTCGCGCCATTCGCCGCCGCCGTCGCGAGTCAGGTGAACCAGACCGTCGTCGGACCCGGTCCAGATCGTCCCGGGATCGTGCGCCGAAAGGCCGATCGAGTACAGCGTGGCGTAGATCTCGGGCCCGTCCTGGTCGAGCACGACCGGGCCGCCGGAATCGCCCAGCGTCTCGGGGTCGGCGCGGGTCAGGTCCGGGCTGATCCTGGCCCACGAGGCACCCTCGTCGTCCGACCGCCAAAGGTGCTGAGATCCGACGTACAGCGCGTGCGGCGGCTGCGGCGCCACCGCGATCGGATAGGTCCAGTTCCAGCGCTCGGGCATGTCCCGCGCGGGCTCGCCCATGACGATGCGCGGCCACGGCTGGATGTCCGTCGCCATTCCGGTCGCGCGGTCGTAGCGCGTCAGCGTGTTGGTCGCGCCCGCGTAGAAGGCGTCGGGGTCGGCCGGGTGCGGCGCGATGTAGCCGCTCTCGCCTCCGCCCACCGCGTACATCCACTCCGTGCTCGGACCGCGAGGGTCGCGCAGATGTCCCCGCTCGGACGACACGCACACGGTCGAGTTGTCCTGCTGCGCCCCGCAGACGTGGTAGGGGAAATCCGCGGTCGTCGCCAGCCGGTAGATCTGGGCCGTTGGATACCGCATCGAGGTCCAGGTGCGGCCGCCGTTCACCGTCACCACGCCGCCCCCGTCGTTGCCGTTGATCATGCGAAGCGGGTTCGTGGGGTCGATCCAGAGGTCGTGATGGTCGGCGTGGGTCTCCGGCACGCTCTCCAGGGTCCGGCCGCCGTCGGTCGAGCGCATCAGCCGGAAGTTCAGGATGTAGAGCGCGTCGCGGTCGGCCGGGTCCGCCTCCAGCCGCTGGAAGTAGAACGCGCGCTGCCAGATGTCGCGGTGGTTGTTGACGAGTTCCCACGTCTCGCCGCCGTCGTCGGACCGGTACAGCCCGCCCTCCTCCGCCTCGATGTTCGCCCACACCCGCAGCGGATCCGCGCCCGAGACGGTTACCGTGATCTTGCCGAGCACCCCGTCCGGCAGCCCCGGGTTGCGCGTAAGCTCGGTCCACGTGTCGCCGCCGTCGGTCGACTTGAAGATCCCCGATCCCTCGC
This sequence comes from Gemmatimonadota bacterium, assembly GCA_022826565.1. Lineage (GTDB taxonomy): Bacteria > Gemmatimonadota > Gemmatimonadetes > Longimicrobiales > Gaopeijiaceae > Bin94. Next base: position 442,809 of record JAJDUP010000012.1, read on the forward strand.
CGCCGCTCCACAGACGCCACGGCTTTCGGTAGACCTGCCAGAGCGTCGCGTACAGCACGTCCGGATCGCCCGGATCCATGACGAGGTCGACCGCGCCCGTGTGCTCGTCGCGAAAGAGCACTCTCTCCCACGTCTTGCCCCCGTCGGTGGTGCGGAAGACGCCCCGCTCGGCGTTGGCCCCGAACGGATGGCCGAGCGCCGCCACGTAGACCCGGTCCGGGTCTGCCGGATGAATGCGGATCCGCCCGATCGCGTGGGTGTCGGCCAATCCCGCGTGCCGCCACGTCTTCCCGGCGTCGCCTGACCGGTAGACCCCATCGCCCTGTAGCACGTTGGCGCGCAGCTGCACCTCGCCCATCCCGATGTAGACGATGTCGGCGTCCGACGGCGCCATCGCCACCGCGCCCACCGAGGCGCTGCCGACCTGCCCGTCGGTAACCGGGCGCCAGGTGTTCCCGCCGTCGGTGGTCTTGAAGAGGCCGCCGCCCGTCGCTCCGAAGTAGTACTCGAAGGGCCGCTCGGCGTGGCCCGCCACCGCGATCGAGCGTCCGCCGCGGTCGGGCCCGATCGAGCGCCACTCCATGGGCGGGAGAAGAGAGAGATGGTCCTGGGCGACAAGCGCCGACGGCATCGCGGCCAATCCCGCCACGGCGAGCAACAGGACCGCGAACACCGGCGTCCGGCGATTCCCCGGTCGCAGGATGACCGGCCAGGAAATGCTGTCGTACATCGTGCCTCCGCTATCGTCCAGCGACTGGCTGCAACTCGTCCGGATCAGTGACTCCGACCCTACGCGCCCGCCATCAACTCGGCAACAGGCGCCGTCTGCCAGCAGGTCTACCAGTCCGACGAGCGCTCGTCGTGGAGGGCGGTCGGCAGTTTGTACGAGTGCTCGAACTCGTCGAAGCTCGCGAACTCCATAAGCGCCTCGAATCGATCCTGATCCTGCTTCGCCGCCAGTCCGGGAAGCACCTTGCCCACGAATTTGCGGGCGCGGTGCCTGAACCGCAGCCACGGCACCAGCTTCCGTTTCCGCTGCGGGAATCTGAGCGAATCGGCAAGCTCGTCGCCGATCAACTCCCGCGAGACCTGCGTCACGGTGCGGGCCATCTTCCGGCGCTCCGGGGGCTTCTTCACGCCAACGATAATGGGCGCGCTGTTCACCACGCTGTTGGCCATGATGATTCCGTCGTGGTCGGTCGGCGGCTCGCACATCCGGCCGATCTCGAAGGTTCGCAGCGCCGAGGCTTCGTCGTGGAAGAGGATCTCCTCGGGGATGCCGAAGAGCAGTCCGGCGTAGCGCCAGACGTGGACGAAGGCTTCACGTTCATCCAGCGTGAAGTCACCCCCCAGTGCGGCGACGTGTTGCATCAGGCGCCCCGAGAAGGCGGCCCCGGCCAGCAACACATGCGAGGCGCTGGGCGGCATGCCGTACCGCTCCCGGTCCCACTCGTCCGAGCCGTTGAGAAGATGCCTCGACTGCGCGTGCACGAGCCGGGCCCGTAGCGTCAGCCTCCATCCGTCCCCTCCGGGCTCCATTCCACCCGGGAGGTATTGCTCGACCAACTGCATGCCGTTGTGCTTGAGACGCCGGATGGCCGCGACGACGAGCCGCCCCCGAATGCGAAACGACTTGCTGATCAGAGTGGAGAACCCCTCCACGATGCTGCCGCCCACGAGTGCCGCCAGGACGATGTCCGAATTGCGGAGGAATGCCTGTGAGGCGACCCTGGCGCGCTTCCTGTCGAACCACTCCGGCACCTTCCTGGCTTCCTCGACAAACGCAAAAAGGGACTCGGGAACGCCGTCGCGCGACGTGCCGGGGCCTTCCAGCACCCTGGCCAGGGTTTCGTGGATCTCCTCTGGGGTCAGCGAGCCCAGATCGCGGATCACAGCGTCCGCGAGCGGATCGCCGAGGGTGGTATGGCGGATGTATGCCTCCGCCAGCTCGGGATCAAGCGCCCGGGCCGCTTCGTATCCTGCTGCATAGGCGCTGGGGATGTTCACTGGTTGGGCGCGTGGGGCGTAGCGGGGGCTGGGGGCGAATCGTCATGAATAGCTTGTTGTCATCCTCCACGGCAACCGGATCGGAAGGTTGTAAGAAGATGGACGGAAGTATCATAGATATGTATCCAACACAATGACAAGGGAAGCCTGCCGTGCCCTCTCCTCGTGCGCGGCGACATGCGGTGGCCGAAGCGGCGTCAGGCGTCAGTAGACGAATGGGAGCCCCCGCCCGCCGGCAGCGGCGCCCCCGCGAGCCGGGATTGGGCACTTGCGAAGCGTAACCGATTACTCCTAAATGCGTAGTTGATAGCGGCGATACCGATACCGAATCCCATCCCCCGGAGCCAGGAACAAGTGAGAGCCCTGTCAACGCTTGCCGCGCTCGTTGCGGCCACAGCCCTCGCGGGTTGCACGGGTCCGGCCGGCCCATACCCCCCTGGCTGGCTCAGCTACGGTTTTCCGGCCCCGCCGCACGTCGCCTACGAGATCGCGAACACCGTGGCGGGCATCGCGAAAGTCCATGAAGGGATCGTCGACCGGTGTCATCCTGTGGGACCCCGAGACCAGGCTGTTGGTCTCGCACGAATACGAGCGGAATCTGGCGGGGACGGTGTCGAGGCCGAACCGGGCGCCCTTCGAGCTGTGGCTGACGGAGGCCATGCGGATTCGTCAGAGGTGATCAGTTCTGCGCCACCACGGGAACGCAGCCCCGGACGCGCGTGCTCGCCTTACACCGCCCGTTCGTACACGATGGCGTCCATGACCTGGGCGACATCGAGCCCACAGTCATCCGCCACCGCCTGCAGACCCTCTCCCGAATCGATCCGGCCGGCCACGGAGGCCGTCTCGACTTCCGACCCGGCCACCGTCGGGCGGCCCAACGCGACGTACGGGTCGATCACGATGCCCCTGCGGTCCGCGGAGCCAAGGGGCATGAGCGGATAGAGTCTGACCGGGAACCCCTCGTCGTCCCGATCGAGCCGGTTCAGGCTGGCGGAAAGCCTGTGCCGCATCGCCAACTCGACAGAGCGGGACAGCTTGAGCAGCTGCGCGACGCGGTCGAAGAAGATGTCCTGGCCGGAATCGGACAGTTCAGGCCGCAACAGAAGACGGTCGATCCCGAGCGCCGTCTCGGCGGACGCGATCGCCCGGCCAACCGCGGCCATCCTGGTCAGGTCGCGCGAGCGAAAGGCCTGCAGGATGTGTGCCTCGACCACGTTGTTAAAGGAGATGAGGCCGCTTGTCGCCGTAGCCCGAATCAGGGGCTCGACGGCGGCGGACCGTCGCCTGCGACTGTAGGACCGGCCGACCACCCAATGACGGAGCATCCCACTCGACATGCCGAGGTGCCGGGCGGTGGCCGAGACGGTGTAGACCGGGTTGTCGCGGATGTCGGCGGTGTCGGCTTGTGGTGGGGCCATGGGCATGTCGACCGGTGGAGAGCCAGGAAGTCCTGTAGCCTATGGGCCCGGCAAAGGGGGAGCAACGTCCGCCTCCGCCGAGCCAGCCAATGGGTTCAACGACCGGTCACTCGTCATCATCGATGATCGAGGGCGGGCCGAAGTCCGCAAGCCCGAAGAGCAAGCCTCTGTTACAATTCTCGTTACAACTGACCGCCAAACCCTAACGTTACGGCGGATCGCCGAGGGCCTGAATCACGGCAGGGAATCGTCTAAAGTCTTACAGGGCTGCACGATCTGCGTTTCTTGCCTTCGTACTGGATTCTGCTGGACCGTGCCGCGAAAGCGGGAAACAAGCACTTGAATGGCGGGACTTTCGCCCACCAATTCGTCTTTCGGCCGCAGGTCGCGGAAGCGGATCTGCTCACGTGCAGCCAATCTTGGTCGTCCAGGTTTTGATCTGATAGTGTCCTCGTGCCCTTTTGGACATCGCGGCATGGAACCTGTCCTCGTGACGCTGACGCTCAACTGAACGCGGAAACGAGGGGTGGCCGCTCGCTGAGGTCGACTGAATCGTACCGTCGGACGCTGCCGGCCCACCACCGGCTTCCCGTTTTGTAGCCGCCACCCGCCAGCCTCGGTTACGACGTGCGACCTCGAATCCGCGCGCGAACACGTCGGCCCGCCGCGAGCACCGCGAGCGAGACCGCCAGCGCCAGGCAGATCGAGAACGCGTATCCCTTGAGCGTCGTGAACAGCGAGGCGACGGCCACCTGCCCCGCCGAGATGTCGGGATACCGGGTCAGCATGAGGACGATCTGGACGTTCTCGCCGAGATCGATCACTCCCGCCGCAGGAGGCAGCCATGCCAGCCTCCACATCCATTCCGTTGGCCGGAAGCGATAGATGAGGCCGGCCAGCAAGCTGGCGTAAACGACCGGGAACAACGTGTCCAGGGTCAAGCTGGCCAATGCGTAGACCCGCCGCCCCGCTTCGCCGTAGCCCTCCAGCGCGGCGATAGCCTCCGAGTGCGTGTAGCCGCCCATGACGTCGAGCATTTCGCCGCCTACCGGCAGGGCCGGAAACACCACCACAAGGAGAATCAGAGCGGAGACCAAGGTGGCGCAAAGCGCCCACGCTGCGCTGGACGCCTCGAAGAACTTTCTCATTTCCACCTCCTTCCGCGGAGTGCCGACCGCATGGCTTCCGTTTTCGGGGGGCGTTTCCAGAGTGCCATACCCTACCATGATGTAAGACCACCATGTGGCGGCTGCAAGAGGATGGAGCGCGTCTTCACCGGACGGGGGAAGCCCGGCGCTGTTGCTCCAAGACCATGACCAACAGTCGGTTGTGTGTCCCGGGGAACGAATCCATACGATGCCGCCGACCACCGTGAGCAAGCTTCAGTTGGTTGGCTTGGGTACCAACGCTGCTCGACACCACTGCGGAGGCTTCTCACCACCAAAGGGGAAGACGGTTGGGGGGGCCAACGGAAGGTTCAGGTCCACGGTCTGCCGGAGGTCCGGCATGGCGGCCTCCGCAATCCCGTGTCGCCTGGGTTGTCCACCGTCCACGCAATTCGTCCCCGGCATCCGGCGAAAACCCGACCGGCACGGCTCCCTTACCGGTTGACAGTGGAGACAGCCTCGCGCTCCAGTCGGTCCTGCTTGCGGTTGAGGGACCGGGTCGCCCATGGCACCAACGATCCGTGCCGCAAGGCCGTTCAGCGCCGCTTCGAGGCGGCGGAGCACCGTCATCGCGCGCGTCGGCGACAGAGTGGCCGACCGGATTGTTGGGCGTGCCGAAATCGAGCCTCGCTTCATTGCAACTGCCAACCGGGGCGGCTACCATGAGCGTCTGGCGACACGCAGGTCGCGAAAAGGCACCGTGGGTCAATCGGTGTCAATCGGCACGGAAAGGTTGAGGGCCTGTGCGAAAAGTTGAGGGTCCGCGCAAGCTATTGCGCCGGGTCGGTGGGTACCGTAGGCTCGCGGCAGGGAGCCGTCCAGCCGTCCAGCCGTCCAGCCGTCCAGCCGTCCAGCCGTCCAGCCGTCCAGCCGTCCAGCCGTCCAGCCGTCCAGCCGTCCAGCCGTCCAGCCGTCCAGCCGTCCAGCCGTCCAGCCGTCCAGCCGTCC
>JAJDUP010000035.1 GCA_022826565.1 Gemmatimonadota bacterium
TCTTGGGGAGGCCGGCCGGCCTCCCCAAGAGGCCCGCGCCGTTCTGCTCTTCCGTACTCCGAGACATCCTGTGCCTCCTCTCCCTTGGACCCCGGATGGATGGCTAAACTACTGTCCAGGGAAATCGGGGGCACTATAGGCGGGACTCCCGCTCGCCGTTTTCGTAGGAGAATCGGCATTTCGTCGTATTCGTTCGAGCACCCAGAACGTAAGGTCGAGTGCGAGCCTGAGTCCGAGGCCGCCCGGCTGTCCGGGACTCTCGGTGCCGGCACCCTCGACGCCGATCCTTAGCATCTGTCCCACCCGGGATCCGGTTCCTGGCGACAGTGACCGTGCGTCCGCGCCCACCGAGAGGAGCCACCACTGTTGGCCGTGCGCGCCGGCAGGAGCCACGCGCTGGAACGAGCGGCCGTCCATGAATCCTTGGATGCCGCTCCGGTCGTGTCCGTGCGCGGGGCTTTCAGGTGCCCGGTGCATGTAAGGCAATGGCCCTTTGCCCGACTTGAAGAGGAACTGCCGGCCTCACGCTTGTCAGCTAGCGCAGGCACGGGCTCAAACGACAACCGTGGCTGCTTCTCAGCTCGAAAGGGGCTCCAGATCCGCTCCAGAACACAGTGCGGACGGCGCGTTCTTGCGAATGAATTCGCCATGTGGGGTCGCCTTCGGCAAAACAGCAGCCAAGTCGTCCAACGGAAACACGACAGTTCCGCCGCAGCAGGCGTTCTTCGCACGCCCACGCGCGAAGATTTGAGACAAATGCGTCGCAGGCTGATCTGGAAGCTCTTTCGCGCAGTGCTCGGACAACTGCGTACAGACGATGCGCGCGTCGGGGACCGTCTCGCGGATAGCGAGAACTGTTTCAGGGTTCGGAGTAGCGTATTGCCCACGACCGATCGACAAGACCACGAGCTTGGGGTTCACGGCGCCTAGCAGTATTCTTGCATACAAACCTGGTTCCGACGACCTTCCGAGACGGCCTCCGTGGTGCGGATAGACTAGGACGGAAGCACGAAGATCGATGTCGTTCTCCAGTAGATCGCCGAGTCCAACACCGTCGACGTCCCCCGGCAACAAAGCCAGCGTGGTGCCTGCAACGGCGATGGATATGACGGCACTGATTGAGTTAGTTCGGATCCTCTCCCCTGAGCGATGCATGCTACCCACCCCTTTGGCAGCCATGTACAGGCTGGGACCCAGCACCCGAAGACATACGTCGCCCGACAGATCCTCGGTCTCGCCTGCGACTAGGCCGAGGCCTGCCTCAAGCGAACCCACTCGGTGGGCCCGATCAAGCACGTACACTAGGTCCTCCCAAGTCCTGGTGTTCTTCGAAGCGTCACCGTTTAGCAACACACGACCGATGGAAACTTGTCGGTTCGTAATAATGCCGGTGAGAGCGCCGATGTGGTCGGCGTCGGCGTGTGACAAGTAGATGGTGTCAATGTGCGTTATTCCCTGCTGTAGGAGGAATTCTGACAATGCACTCCGTTGCCCAACATCAACGACCACGACATTCTGCTCTCCGGCGATTAGCACGGTGCAGTTCCCGTGGCCCACATCGAGGAAGCAAAGATGCCGTCGCAAAGCTACAGAAGATTTCACTTCACTCTTCCTCCCAACTGTCAAAAAACAGGTCGCGAGCACTGTCGGCCCCGGTGTTGACAAGGGCGTGAAAGCGACGATCGGGCTCAATAAGTGCCTGGATGTTCGCTGGCACGTTGTCATTGTAGATGCGGACCTTTGTGCGTACGTCCCAGGCAGGAACAACCGCGTAAAAACAATGCCGCTCCTGATCGATGTCATCAACGCGCACGAGACTTCGCCATGGGCGACGGTCGGGTTCGAACTCTCCCTCCAACTCCCGCAGACACCGCGCCAATGCACCAATCAAGTCTGCTGGCTGCGGATTGCCCGTTCTGACGATTCCGGGGATGTACCTCAAGCAGTCGCGCCGAATCCAGGGTTCAGCGATGCTCGTGCAAAGCACGCCGGGGACCTTGGCTCGAAAACACTTGGCCAAAACCTCATCGCCATTACATGAAGCGTAGTTTCGCTTCTTCAGGTGGAAATCACACAGAACTACGTCACCAGCTTGAATTGTGGAGACGAAAGCGTCCATGCTGTCGCGAAGACCGTCTGCGACCTTGTACGGTAAGACGTCCATATCCTCGACAGCGTACTCGTAGGCGTCTCGCGCATCGGGTTCGTCATCCACGATCAACGCACGTTCTATCCGCAGGTCTTCAATGATAATCATGCTTTAGGTTCCGATGATCGGTAGGTGTACGGTGATGACGGCCCCGCCGCGTGGCCCATTCTCGAGGGCGCGGACGGACCCGCCTAGGTCGTGCACAGCATCGCGAACGATGGTTAGACCCAGGCCTGTTCCGCGCTTGCGTGTCGTACGGCCGGGGAGCCAGATCTCGGACCTATGGATTCCGACGATCCCAGGACCGCTGTCGCTGACGGAAAGGGACCACTGCTCATTGGCGATCTGTGTAGAGATTTCTACAACTCGATCTCGCGTTGCCGCAGCCTCAAAAGCGGCGAGGCTATTGGTAAGCAGGTTCGTGATGATTGACTCTACGGAGGCGCGCTGCCCACGTAGGAAGGGTGTACCGGATGCAAACGACTTGATGACCACAACGTCGCGACCCGTGAAGAACGGGGCATACGTAAGCAGCACATCGTTCAGAACTTCGTGCAGGTCGATCCGGGCAGGCCGACGCTTTTCGTGGTCCAACAGGTCCAATGTGGCTCTACTCAGCACGCTGAGGCTCTCGACTGCACGCGTGATCCCTTTGATCGGACGTTCGAATCTGCTGCTGTACAGCTCACCGAAGTGCTGTTTTGCGCGGCGCCGGATAGCGCCGAGTGACTGCGCAATGATCTTGACTGGGTTGGCGTTGGATTCGTGGGCAAATGTCGCTGCGGTGATCCCTGCGGTGCTGAGGGTACGATACAGCTGCACTTCCTTCTTGAGCACGTCTACTTCGCGGTCGCGGAACGACTCGTAGGACTCAAACGCTCGCTCCAGGTTCTTTCGTGTCTTCTTCGGTGTCGCCGCGATCGTGCTTTGGATGCGCTCCTTGGCTTTGCCAGAGCGCTGCGGCGCTTGCACCCGTGTGCGGCTGCGGCGTTGCTCGGCCTCGCGGAGTCTACGGGTGGCCATCCAATCCATGGCGTCGCGCGCAAATGTACGGAGCTCGCGGAAAGGGCCGTCTTCAATGAAACCCGACCTATCGGTCTTCTCGACCAATTGACTCTGTTGATCAAGGATATCGATGCGACCGATGGACGTGTTTGTGCCGGGACGTTCTTCGGGACTTCGCACACGCTGAAGGTTCATGCCGAGCCAGTCGTCCTCAGGGCCTCCGTACGGGCTCACCCTCAGGCCGTTGTAATAGAAGTGGACTCCGCCGAATTCGCGCAGCCAGCGACGCACCTCACCCACCGAAGACTGGCGCAACGAGAACGTCTGTTGGTTCAGGATGAACACCCACAGTTCGAACTTGGCCGGAGGGCAGTCATAAGTCCGGTTCCGTCCACGGGAAGCGATGTCCTTGTGTTCCGCCCGATAGAGTTGCTTTCCCTTCCAGTCAAATACCTGCGCAACGCCCTGGCCACCGGTCCGCACTTCGGCAATGAGGTGGTATTCAGCATCGTCGAAGTACCGATTCCGGACCAGCGACTCAAGATCCTCGTACTCGGGGACAAGAAGCTCCGGCTGGAATCCCTTGGGGTTGTCCTCGAAGGGGTCAGCGAGGAGAAGTATCTCACGTGCAAGACGCTTGACTGGGACCCGACCGAAGCCTGCGTGTAGATCGTCGATCACAACCCTAGTGCCGGGAGACAATAGCTTATCGCGGACACGGGTCTTGATTTCCAGAGCAACATCTTCCACGATTTTTGCTTTGTCGAACTCGTCCCAGTCGATCAGGATCTTGTGGCGAAGATTCCGGTCGTCCCTTGACGAGGTAGACAGGAGAGCTGTTCGACCCATTCGCAGCGCGGCTAGCCTCCCGAGCCCTTTGCTGCCGGCCGGAATCCGGCCGAGGCGGGTCTTCCGGTTTGGCATCTTGGACGATCGTCCTAGCACTAGCCAACCATTGGCGATCTGGTCAGCGGTCATGCCGTCCCCGTTGTCGTGGACAATAATCTTGCCGCCGGGCCGATCTGTACCGCGGAGTTCAATCCGGCACTCGGTTGCATCCGCATCGTAGGCGTTCTTGACAAGTTCCAACACGCCCTTGTCGAGAGTCGGGTTGAGTTCCTCGCCGAGGCGCCTCACGATCTCCGTGGAGAACTTCAGTTGCGCACTGGTCCGCTGATCTTTGCTCACGGTTTGTACCACCAAGGCATTTCCGCCAGCGCTGCCGTGGTAAGGTGCCTGCAACGCAACCGCGAATCGAGCCAAGTGTCTGTCTTCGCAGAGCGCAGGCGGCGCACCAACTGACGGCAAGTCTGGACGTTGCCGTCCTTGGGCAGCAGCACGATCAGGTGGTTCTCGACAGCAACGGGATCGGTCCCGAGCACCAAAGTCGCCACGGCCCGACGACCGGCGTTGGGCCTTGAAGTCCTCCTGACGGTGACGAACGGTGGATTGAAAACCCGCCCGGAGAATCGGCGGGTTTCCTGGAGATCGGCGCACTCTCCCCACGGCGGGAGCGACCGAGCGTGGATGTATGGGACCGCTGGACCCTCTTCCGCGTGTCGATGTGGCACGACCGGACCGACGTGCACTTGGAAGCGCTTCCCCACGCCGAAAGTTGGTTTCCTCGACCGGGCCTCGCCGGATGTGGGCTGGCACGTGTTCTTTTCGAAGTGGAAAAGATAGACATCGACATCGGCGCAGGGATCGAAAAGACCTAGAGGAGTCTCACGGATCACGCATCCCAACGCTCGCGTCGCTTCGCGCCACGCGACGTAGCGGCTTCCTGATCGAAGGACGTCTGGGAGTAGAGCCACTATTCGTCCACCATCGGACACATCATGGATGGCACGATCCACGAAGAGAGCGGCGGTGTTGACGCGGCCTGCTGCCCAAGTGCAGTCCCTGGGAGCAGATGTGTATCCGAAGGGCGGGTTCATGACGATGACATCGCCGCTCGCCCAGCGTTGCGAGGAAGCCAAGGAGTCGGCAACTACGATGTTGGGGAACACATCGTCGGACGCCACAGGGTCTAGCGGTGGACGAACTCGGCAACGTTGAGCTGCCAAGAGGGTCAGTCGCGCTTTCGCCAACCGGACGAAATCGGCGGACAGGTCGCATCCGCTGAGCTGGGCGCCCCATGCGTTCAGTGTGGCCGCGAGATTGCGTTGACAGATCAATCTCCGCGCAATCGCGAGAAGCAGGTCGCCCGCGCCGCAGGCCGGATCATGATAGACCGGTGCGATTTCGGAACCGCCAGTTGCGGTGGTCGCCACTCGCCGAGCAAGCTTGGGCCCGGTGAAATAGGCACCTTGCTGTCTCAGCTCGGGTTGTGGCACTCGTTCGCGAAGTACACGGTGGGGCTCACCGTCGAGACAGACGGCGAGTCTCTCGCGCCATTCGGACGGGGAGATTGATCGGCGAGACTGAACCAACTCGCGGATCGAATCGACGTATTCGGCGAAGTTCTTCAACTTGAGGTGTGCCTACCCTTCTCGCGCGTCGGGCGGCCAGGGTGGAAGCGGGTCCAAGAGTCGCCCCTCAAATCGAGTTGGTCGGCCTAGCCGACGAGTCTTCTGGCTCGGTTGGGGCGTGCTCCAGTCATCGAATCGCACTGACAGGGTTCCGGTTGGGGCATCTCTCCTTTCGCTGTTCCTCCCGCAGCCAGAAGTCCGGGGGCGCGGCACATCATCACCTTCCCAACATATCTAGAGGTACTCCACGCGCCAAGTCTCTCGCGCCGCCACCCTCGGAACTTGACGGTTCCGGGGAGTGGTCTTGGCCCCAACGCTCGTCGTCGGCCATCTACAGAGCCATGCCCGGAAGCCTTCACCTCGAGCTTTCGCCTTGCGGTGGAGGTCGCAACCAGGCAACTGCTGACCGCCCAAGCGTCCATCGCGGCCATCCGGATTCCTCCGAATCCCCCGAATCCGGGACAAACGGGCCCGCCTTCGAGCCAAGCCGACCTCCAGAGCCCCGGAAAACCCTCCGTAGACGCCGTCTAAACCCCTTCGCCCTACTCATCTCGTTCAGTGAGAACGCGAGCCGGTTCGGCGCGACTCTGAACGTCGAAGACGACCGGCGTGAGGAGGGCGAGAAAAGACACGATGGATTCGCCCGGCCTCATTGAAGCTGCAAATGTTGGAGAAGCCAACTAAGCAACCAGTCCTGAATTGACCTGCCGAAGCACCTCGAAAACCCCCTCAATCACCTCCACGTTGCCGCCGAAGAGCGCGTCCGGTCCCTCCGCGTGCAGGTTGCTGAAGGGTGGCTCATAGAGCGCCGAAGCTTCGATAACCCCTCGGGCGCTGAGCTGGTCAATCACCATTTCGATAAAGCGGATTTGCGGCGGTGTGAGGCTCCTGTCGGCCAGAAAACCCGAGAACGCAGCCTGCGCAGCCGTTCGATCCAACCCCACGAGGCTCCTCACGAAATAAGCAAGCGATGGCGACCCGCTACGCGCAAGAAGCTGAGAAAACAGCGTTTCCCCGTCTTCTGCGCCGATCTCCACCAAGGTTGATTCCAGCCCTTTCAGGTCGGCCTCCGTGAGCGGTTGGTTGGTTCTTCAGCCGGTGGACGACCAAGTGATCGAGGTGATTGCGGAGATATGCCTTGACCTTCTTCTCGTACTGAGCGCCAGTCATCTTCGGGAAGTTGAGCGTCTTCTCGTCTCGGATGTCCACAACCTCGTCCTGGAAGTCCGTGTAGACGAGCTTCCGCTTCTGCTTGTCGAGGAAGGGGACAATCCCCCGCAACCGTAACCGCAGATCCTCGAGGCCATCGAGCGCGATTCCTTCCCAGAAACCGGCCTCCTGCAGGGCAGCCAAATAGCCGAGCTGAGCCTTCACCGCGGGAATCGCACTCTTCTCTTCGAGCAGCACGGCGATCTCGACGACCCGTCGCCGACGACGCTCGAAGACTGTCTGGTTGCCCTCGACTAGGGCGAGCTGCATGCGAAGCGCGGTGTGGTCGAACATCCGTGACTCGATGTCTTCCACCTCGATCTCGTTCGGAAGTCCAGCGACCTCCAGCTGCAGCACCTCAACGTCGGAGTCGCTGAGGTGCCCCCACGCCTCCCGCTCACGGAATCGGTTCACCGCCTCAAGGTGCATCCTCACGATGAAGTTCTCGCGGTTCATCGCGGCCACGGCGCCGTGAAGTTCATCGGTCAGCGAGCCCGCCATCTTCATGTCCGGATCCAAGGCAGGCGTCGCTTGGACATGGGATAGGAGCTGGACGCGAGAGCGGAAGAGCCGGGCGCCGAGCGGCACTCCGCCACTCGGCTCGATCCCGTCCGGGTTCTCGCGGAAGAAGTCGAAGTTGAAGCAGAAATCGAAGACGAGAAAATCCTGCTTGTCCTCATCCGGTCCGAAGAGGTCGGGACAGAGCCGCGTTCCACGTCCGATCATCTGCCAGAACTTGATCTTCGAGTAGACCGGCTTGAAGAAAACCAGATTGGCCACCTCGGGAACGTCGACACCGGTGTCGAGCATGTCCACCGAAATCGCGAGATGCGGAGCCTTGCTCTCCTGCGAGAAGTCGTCGATAAGGCTCTGCGCGTACGTCGCGTGGTGGTCGATGACGCGGGCGAAGTGTCCCGCGTGCTGCGGGTAGTGCCTGTTGAACCGTTCCTCGACGAACTCCGCGTGTTCGTGATTGCGGGCGAACAGGATCGTCTTGGCCAGCCGGTCGCCGCCATGGACCTTGTGGCCATGCTCCATGAGGTGCCGGAGCACCTTGTCCACCGTGTCCTCATTGAAGAGCCAGTTGTTGATGGCGGACGCGTTGACTCTGTCCGGCAGCACGTGGGGGGCCACATCGTCGCCCCAGTCGAGGCTCTCCCACTGCTCCTTCTCCTCCTCGCTCAGGGTGTCGTAGTCGATGCCCTCACCCGGAAACCTCAGATCCACCTGCTGTACGCGAGGCGGCACGAGGAAGCCGTCCGCGACAGCGGTTTCCAACTCATATGCATCCGTGGGGGCGCCCGGCTCCAGATCGAAGAGTTCGTAGGTGTTCCGATCCACCTGCTCTCGTGGTGTCGCGGTCAGCCCGACGAGCAGCGAGTCGAAGTAGCGGAAGATCGCTCCGTATTTCTGGTAGACGGACCGGTGCGCCTCGTCGATGATTACGAGGTCGAAATGCCCGACGCTGAACCGGGCCTTCTCGCCCTCCGTCTCGTCGATCATTCCCATCATCGTCGGATATGTGGAGGCATAGACCCGACCGACCTTGTCCTTCTCGGTCACCAGGTTCACCGGGCTCGATTCCGGCAGATGCGTCTTGAACGCGCTCACGGCCTGTTTCACCAGTGACCGCCGATCTGCCAGGAACAACGTTCGTTTTACCCACCCCGCCCGCTGCAGGAGGTCCACCAGAGCGATCGCCGTCCTGGTCTTGCCGCTGCCGGTGGCCATCACCAAGAGCGCCTTGCGCCGCGCATGTGCGAACTGCTCGGCGATGCTGCCGATCGCCCGCTTCTGGTAGTAGCGGTCCACGATCCGGTCCTTCACCTGCGCCACATCCAATGCCTTTCGCTGGACTCGTCGCACGATCAGGGATGCCAGCTCGTCCCTCGTGTAGAATCCGGCGACCGAGCGCGGTGGATAGAAGAGGTCGTCCCACAAGCGGGTCTTGTAGCCGTTGGTGTAGAAGATGACCGGTCGCTGCCCGTGCATCGCCTCCAAGCGGTCTGCGTAGAGCTTCGCCTGCTGCCGTCCCTTATCCGGATCCACCGTGGTTTTCTTCGCCTCGACCACGCTCAGCGGCTTGCCGTCGTCTCCCCACAGGACGTAATCCGCGTAGCCGGTCCCCGACTCGTTTGGCATCCCTGTGACTTCGTATTCACGGTCGCGTTTTCGGTCGAGCCGCCAGCCCGCCCGGCGGAGTGCCAAGTCGATCAACAAGCGCCGGGTCCTGTCCTCGTTCCAATCGTGGGTTTCGGGGACGGCATCGTTTTCCGCCTTGATGGCCGAGAGCTGTTCGCGCAACGCCTCCACCTCGCCTTCCAGCTCGGTACGCGCGTCCTCGGCTGCGTCCCGCTGGGCTGCGACGGCCTCCAATTCGGCGAGACTGACGCGAGCGGGTGGGGCGTCCGGCCTGGGAATCAGCGACTTATCAAAAATCCTTCCCCGCAGGTTCTCGGCTCCCTTCCGCAGGTACGTGCGACCCGCCCAATACAGGACATGCGACAGTTCGCGCAGCACATCCAAGGCGGTCTCCGGTGCAGGCGTCCTCTTGCCGTGTACTGCGACGTTGCCCGCTTGCCGCACGAACTCTGCCTTCTGCCAGACGACCTTGGGAACCAGTTCCCGAAACGCGGGTTCGTGGAGGTAGTTGTCCAGGTTTTGGACTCTCGGCGGGCTGAGGCTTCTGTCGATCCTGTAGACGCGCTTGACCAGCCGCTCCAAGGCATGCCGGGCGTGGAAGCAAGAAGCCCGAGGGTCAAGGTATACGTGTCGCTCAGCGTAGCTCGCGCTCTCCGCGACATAGTGGAACTCCTGCTTCAGAAAATCGAAGTTCGCGGAGATATCCATCGGGGCTCACAGATCGCCCTTGAAGGCGCGAGACTGCAGGGAGGCAAAGAGGGCATCCAATTCCGCCAGGTGGGCGTGTTGACAAGCTTTCTGTTGCTCAGCGGACTCAACGATGGCGGCGTAGCGGTGTTGAAGGTCAAGGGGAGGTACTGGCACGGAGACTTGCCCCACCAGCTTGGTGTTCAAGTTCTTCACGACGGCTCCGGCCGCCTTTTTTTTGAATTCTCGATAGAGTGCTTCCGTACCCAAAAGGCTGTGGAAAAAGTCGGCCGACATGCGCTTGTCTTTTGGACTCAGCACTAACCAACCATCGTGGATGCAACCTTCGACCTTGAGAAGATAAGGCTTCCCGAAACTCATCGAGTTCGTCAGAAGAAGGTCGCCTTCGTGGACCTTTCGAGACTTTCTAAGCCCTTCTGGCCGGATGCGCCTATTCGTTGAGGTGATGTATCTCGAACCCTCAACAGCGTCGCCGATCATGATCCAATTAAGACCATCCTCCGACTCTGTCAGGTAAGATCGGATCGGGCGAGGCGATCCACCACGCGCCACCTCAAAAACACTGTCAATAGGGCGCCTCTCCCATCCCATAGGATTGGCGACCGGGTCGCCAAACATGTCGAGGAAGGTGGATTGGAGAAGAGTATCGAGCTGGGCGAGGGTCTCGCGGCGCTTCGCGCGAAGGGCGTCCGCCGCATCCAGAATCGCCGCAATACGCTTCTGATCAGCGATGGGCGGGAGAGGAATCGGAATCTCTTCAACGATCTTCTTGGAAACCTCTTTGAACGTTGCGCCGCGCCCCCTGTATTCGACGGCTTCTCGATGGATCTTCAGCCACCAGTAGAGATAGTCGGGGGTTATGCAGCCGTCCCGCGGAACCAGGCTCTTGAATCCTTGGTTGGTACAGACCGGCAGCGTGTTCATCGCGACTAGGCCGATGGGTGCCCGTGAGCTCAACAGGACGGACTGTGCGGGCAGCATCCTCGCCGAGCAACTCTGGAGGCCAGCCTCCGTGATCCTCCGGGAGGTGTCGCTCAGGTGCTTGTGACGAAGTTCGCTCAGATCCTTGGGAGTGACCCAAGGGATATCGCCATCCCAAAAGTCTGGATTGCTGGTCCTGGGCGTCGCTCCTGACACGACCACGCAGACCTCACCAATCGTGGAGATAGGCCAAGTCATTCCAGCATCTCCTGCAGCTCCGTACGCCCCTTTGCGATTTCCTCCTCCATCAAGGCCAGCCGTTCCAGAATCACCTGCGGCGGGTCGTACTCCACGGCCTCGTACTGGAACTCCTTGTAGCGGTTGATGGACAGGTCGTAGCCGTTGCCCGCAATCTCGGCCTTCGGCACCGAGAAACTCTGGTCCGTCCGCGCCCGCTTGCGCTCGACCTCGCGGTTCCGCCAGCGGGCGAGAACATCGCCAAGGTCGCTCTTTTTCGGCTGCGGCGTGCGCTTGTCATCCAGCGAGTAGCCGTCCGCCTGCATGTCGTAGAACCAGACGTGGTCCGTGCCGCCGGAGTTGGTCTTGGTGAAGAGCAGGATCGCCGTCGAGACCCCGGCGTAGGGCTTGAAGACCCCCGAGGGCATGGAGATGACGGCATCGAGCTTCTGGTCCTCGACCAAGATCGCGCGCAGGGTATTGTGCGCCTTGGTCGACCCGAAAAGCACGCCGTCGGGCACGATGACGGCGGCGCGCCCTCCTGTCGAAAGGAGGCGGAGGAAGAGTGCAAGGAACAACAACTCGGTCTTCTTGGTCTTCACGGTTTGCTGCAGATCCTTGGCGGTGGACTCGTAGTCGAGGCTTCCGGCGAAGGGTGGATTGGCGAGGACGAGCGAGTACTTCTCCGCATCGTCGTCGTCGGCCTGCGCCAGGGAATCCCGGTAGCGGATGTCCGGATTCGCCGCGCCGTGCAGCAGCATGTTCATGCTGCCGATGCGCAGCATGGTGCTGTCGAAGTCGTAGCCGTGGAACGTGCCTTCGTTGAAGCGGCGGCGGGTCGCAGCGTCCCTGTAGATGGTCTCGCTATAGTGCTCGACCAGATACTCGGCAGCGGCGATCAGGAAGCCCGCCGTGCCGCAGGCCGGGTCGCAGATGACGTCCTTCGGCGTCGGCGCGGCCATGTCCACCATCAGCTTGATGATATGACGCGGGGTCCGGAACTGCCCGTTCTGCCCGGCGGTCGCGATCTTGCCGAGCATGTACTCGTAAAGGTCGCCCTTGGTGTCGCTGTCGGCCATGTCGATGCCGTCGAGCTGATCCACCACGTTCGCCAGCACGCGGGGCGTCGGCATCATGAAGAGGGCATCCCTCATGTGGCTTGCGTACGTCGAGCCTCGTTCGCCATCGGCTTCCCCCCTCTGTCCAAGGGCTTTCATGAAGGGGAATACCTCGTCGCGCACGGTCGCGAACATCTGCTCGGGAGCGGTCTCCCGGAAGCGAGACCAGCGAATGGCGTCCTGACCGGGAGCAAAGATCGGCCCCTCGATGGGCTTCCCGGTGCGCGCAGCCTTGTTTTCCTTCAGCGTGTGCAGCTCGTCGAGCCGTTTGATGAAGAGCAGGTAGGTCAGCTGTTCGATGACCGAGAGTGGGTTCGAAACGCCCCCGGACCACATCGTGTTCCAGATGTTGTCCACCTTGGCCTTGAGTTCTCCTGTGATCATGGTCTTGCACGGTCTTGGCGGTGGGTCGGTCTCTGCGGGCTCCGGGTCAGTCCCGGCTTCAGGAGTAGGAGACATGCGCCTGTGAGCCACACTTCCTTTGGGCGGGGCAAGGTGCTCATGGTGTACGCTGCGTGCCGCCATCGGCGTTGAGGACGATATGTCCCCTGCCTTCCGGCACGGGATCAAAGGCCTTCGAGAGTTGGGCCGCGCCGGTGATGGTGCGGACGACGGCGAAGGCCGCGACCTCTGCCAATGGGAAGGCTTCCGCCAGTCGGCGAACGCAAGCGTGAAGGGTTGCGCCGCTGGTGATCACATCGTCCACCACCGTGATTCTCCCAATGGGATCGAACCCAAGATCAGGCGGTGCGGAGAGGGCAATCGTCGCGTGGTGGCGTTCCGCCGTCGGCCGGTCTCCACGGGACCATGCTGACTTCGGCACCTTCCGCCGCCGACGAAGCCACTCCCTTCGTACTCCCAGCCCTTCCGCTTCCATGGACCGCACGAGTTCGACGGTTGTTGACCGCGGTTTGCCTCCCTTCGCCCGAGGGGCATGACCGGGCGCCGGAACGAGCGCGACATCGGAACCGAAGTAGGTGGAGAACAGGTCTCGACCGTGATCGGACGCCATCCACGAAGCGATGTTCTTGATCCTGTCGGGATCGGAGAACTTGAGGTCCATGACGAGTTCCCAGCCCTGGCGGGTCATGGCCGTGTCGCCGGAACGCGGCCGACCGGGACGGTACGCGGCCACCGACCCGAACGGAACACCTTCAGAACGGTAGGTCATCCGCGCGCGCCGCCGACCCGACGCAGCGGGAGGGGAGATCGTCGAGGACCAGCGGCAGCGTCCTGGCATCGAAGCTGAAGGCTCCGTACCGAATCATCTCGTCGGCCCATTCGGGCGACTGTCTTTCGAGCGACCGTTTGGGGAAGAGCACGGGCCGCCCAAGCCTGATCGCCTCCCATCCCTGGTGCCTCGTCCCGCTGTTGGTGGCCGCCTCGACGATCAGCGTGGCATCCGACAGCAACGCCATTGTCTTGTTGCGCAGGGGGAAGTTCGACCGGTGCGTGGGCTGACCGCGCGGGAACTGAGACACAAGCAGATGCTTCGCCCCGATCGCGTCTTGGAGGTTCCGGTTTCGCATCACCGCGTACCGGTCCAGCGATGTGCCCAGGACGCCCACCGTCCTCCCACCATTGTTCATCGCCGTCTCGTGGGCCACGGTGTCGATTCCCGACGCCAGCCCGCTCACCACCGTGACGCCGTGCAAGACCAGCATCTCGGTGATCCGCTTGGCCAGTTCCAGGCCCTCGGCCGACGCCCGCCGGGATCCCACCACGGCGACGCGAGGGCCACCCTCCAGCAGCGACGCATCGCCTTGGAGGAATAGTTGGCGCGGGGCGGCCTTCAACTCGAACCCGTTGAGCGGTCCGAGCACGTCGCCGGGTGTCACGGTCTGCGGTTGTGTCACTGTCCAGGCTCCGGGTTCATGCTCCGGTTATCACTGCTCCAGGCGCGACGAAAAGCTGATCGCACTCCGAACCGATCAGGAGGGACCCCGATTCCGGTGCACGGGAAGTCGTCCGCCCGTATCGGAGTGGACTCGGAGTAATCCATAACCCGCTCGGGCAGGCTGTTCATCGCGTCTGTGTCCTCCATGGCGAGGCGGTCGGTCCAATCAATATAGGGTGAGGCCGCGCGGTAGCGACTCTCCGTGGCGAAAGGTCCACCCGCCGCCCGCCGCCGTGTGTCCGTGCCCGCGATTTACGACGGACCTTGTCCGAGGACCCGCTTCTCCGGTCCTCCGTTCCGGCCACTCCGACCGTGTTCCGCCCCACGGGGCCGACCCGT
This sequence comes from Gemmatimonadota bacterium, assembly GCA_022826565.1. Classification (GTDB taxonomy): domain Bacteria; phylum Gemmatimonadota; class Gemmatimonadetes; order Longimicrobiales; family Gaopeijiaceae; genus Bin94. The sequence goes on from JAJDUP010000035.1 coordinate 14,197, forward strand.
GTGGCCGAGCCTCGCATCGCCGCCTCGGGAGTTCCAACGGGGGTGTTTTTCCATGCCATTGGCGGAGCCTTCCGGAAAGGCTGACCCAACATGACCCATCATGATACATCATAACCACTTAGCTGATTTGCCAGCAGTTGACGCTCTTGGAAACACGCCTTCACCGTTATGGGCATCGAGGCAGATGGAACGGCGGTCATGGCAACGCTGGAGGAGCCATTCAACTCGCGGGTGAACGCGTTTCTCGAACGCACGGGTGTGAACCCCACGACGCTGGGCGTGCGGGCACTGGGCAATCCGGGTCTGCCACGCCGGATCCAGGTCGCATGTTCGCCGTCGCTCGGGACGGCGAACCGGGTTCCGGCGTTCATCGGCAGCCACGACCGGGGAACGGGCGGTGCCCGGGATCCTCCCCCTCGCCCTTCGCAGCGGACGCTATCAACGCGAACGGGGAGCATGACCAGGAGGAGAACCATGACCGGGAACCCCGAACAGCAAATGGGACCGCCGACCCGCTTCCTGCGGATGTCGGAAGTACAGGCTCGGACCGGTCTCTCGCGAAGCACGATCCGAAGGTGGGTCAAACGAGGGCTTTTTCCTCGGCCGATCAGGCTGGGCGAGCGGGTGGTGGGCTGGATCGAGGCCGAGATCGACCAGTGGATCCGCGAACGGATCGTGGCAAGCCGGGGCGTCGGAGAGACCGTCGCCCACTGACCCCTTCAGGGAAAGGAAAGAGATGATGAGAACGTTGCTGACGACGATGCGGGGAACCGCGTGGGCCGTGCTGCTGATGCTGACGCCCGGTGCGCTCCACGCGCAGGGCACAAGTCCGTGGGTGGACGCGGTGAACGAGCTACAGACGCAGTTCACGGGGCCGATCGCGCGGGGGCTGTCGCTGATCGCGATCGTGGTTGGCGGGCTGATGTTCGCGTTCGGCGAGGGCGGGAGCAAGCGCACGCTGGCCGGCATCATCTTCGGGATCGGCATGGCGGTGGGCGCGGTGAACTTCCTCGGCTGGCTGTTCTGATGCGTGGTCTCGAACGCTGGCCGGGGTACGCGGCGCTCAACCGTCCGCTGACGGTGCTGGGCGTGGAGCGGCGGCTGTTCCTGCTGGGCGCGACGCTCGCCGTCGCGGTATGGAACGCGACGGCTTCGCTCGTGGCGGGCGGCGCAGTCTTCGCGGTTGCTACGGCGGGGGCTGGCTCGCGGGCCGCAGGGACCCGGCGATGCTCGCGGTGCTCCGGGCCGCAGCGCGGTATCCGGCGCGGTTCGATCCGGGCAAGTGGGCGAACGAGCCGTGGCACCTGAAGATCCGAGGGCGGGGCGAGTGAGGGCCGCCGACGAGCTTCGGGCGTACGAGGCGGCGGGATCGCTGGCCGAGGAGTTGCCCTACTGGGGCTGGCTCGACGATGGACGCACCTGTCTGACCCGTTCGGGCGAGCTGGTGGCGGCGGGCCGGATCCGGCCCGCCGCCTTGGACGGCCTCACGCCGGAACAGATCGACCGCGTGCTGGGGCTCTGGCAGCGGCTGCTGTCCGGGCTCGGTCCCGGCGCGCGCCTGCAATTCCACCTGCTTCGCCGTCCGCTCGGGTCTCCCCGCCGAGCCGATGCGGACGATTCCGGCGTTGCGGCGGTCTCGGCGAGGAAGCGGCGCGCGTTCCTGGCCGGACGCGTGCAGCGGCTCGAAGCCTATGTCGTCTGGTCGCATGATCCGGGCTTGCGCCCGGTGTCCGGGGGTTCGCGGCGGGGACTGCTTTCGCGGCTCGCCGGCTGGAGGAAGAGCCGCCGGAGCGCGCCGACCTACCTGGTCGCGGAGATCGAGGCAGCGGCGGACCGGTTCCGGGCGATGATCGAGGCGGGCCGTGCGCTCGTGGCCGAGCACACGCCGGTCGAGGTGCTGGAGGCCGCCGATGGCTCCCGCCTCCTCTCCAAACTGACAAACAAGCCCGGCACGTTCTGGGACGGCGCGACGGGCAGCGGCATGAACTGGCGGCTCGCGCTTTCCGAACTCGAAGCGGAGCGCTCCCACCTCCGGCTCGACGGCGAGCCGGTGGTGCTCTACTCGCTGCTGTCGCCGCCGGGCAAGGCGCACGCGAACCTCCTCAAGGATCTGTACTGCCTAGACGCGTCGCTGACCGTGTCGCTCGAATGGCGGCCCTATACGGTGGAAGCGGCGCGGAGGCGGATCCGGAGCGCTCAGCGCCACTACTTCTCGCGCCGCTACTCGATGATGGCGCACGCGCAGGACGCCCAGGGCACGGCGGCGGCGATGGTCGATTCGGCCGCGGCCGCCGAGTCCGACCGGCTGGGCGCGGCTCTGGTCGAGCTCGAAGCCGACGGGGTGGCCTACGGCGAGGCGTCGCTGACCGTGGCGCTCCACGGCGACTTGGACGAAATCGGGCGGCTGGACGGAGACGTGCGCCGCCTCTTCGCCGCGCACGACGCCAAGGTGATCCGGGAGGGCTACGGCCAGCTTCCTGTCTGGTTTGCCCGGCTCCCGGCCCAGCCGAGGCGGCGGCAGGTGCGCAAGGTGTTTGTCTCGGCAGGTGTCGCGGCGTGCCTCGCGCCCTTGTTCGGGCCACCGAGGGGAGAGAGGAAGAGCCGCCATCTGGACCGCGAGCCGTTGGCGGTGTTCGAGACGCCGTGGCGCACGGCGTACCGCTACGACCTGTTCGCGGGCGATGTCGGCCACACGCTGATCCTTGGCGCGACGGGATCGGGCAAGAGCTTTTCGCTCAACTTCCTGCTGGTCGAGGCGCTCAAGTACGACCCGCGCGTCCTGATCCTGGACCTAGGCGGCTCCTACCGCTGGCTGACCCGGTTCCTGGGTGGCCGGTACCTGGAGCTCGCACCCGGCGAGACGGAGCCCACGCTCAGGCTCCAGCCGTTCGCGCTGCCCCCGACGACGAGGACGTTCCAGTTCCTGACGGGCTGGGTGCTCCGGCTCCTGAAGCTGGGCGGCTTCGAGGCGGGCGGCGCGGACACGAGCGAGGTCCGCGCGCGGATTGAGGATTTGTATGCGCTCGGGGCCGAGCGCCGAACCCTGAGCGTGCTGGCCGGTTCGCTCCCGGTCGCGATGTGGCCCGCCTTAAGCCGCTGGACGGAGGGCGGCGCATGGGGCGCGTTCTTTGACAACGCCCCGTCTGCCGAGCCCGACATCGAGTTCCGCGACTGGCAGGTGATCGACCTGGCGGGCGCGGCAGAGCACGCGGACCTCTGCGAAGCGGCGCTCGCCTACCTGCTCGAACGCATGCGCCTCGAGATCGAGGATCCGGCCGAGACCGCGCGGCTCAAGCTGATGGTCGTGGACGAGGCGTGGCGCTACATGCAGGACCCCGCCGTGCTGAACTACCTCGCCGAGGCTGCGAAGACGTGGCGGAAGAAGAACGCCGCGCTCGTGCTCGCCACGCAGTCCGCCGTGGACGTGACCGGGACGCCGGGCGCTTCCGCACTCCTCGAATCCATACCGACCAAGCTGTTCCTCGCCAACCCCGAGTTGCCGAAAGAGGCCGGTGCACTGTTCCGGCTGAACGAGTCGGAGGTCGCCCGGATCCGGGAACTCACGCCGAAGCGCGAACTCTACCTGCGCCGCCCCGACGAGGCGGCGGTCCTCCGCCTCGAAGTCGATCCCGAGAGCTACTGGCTCTACACGTCGTCGGCGACGGACGCCGAGCGACGCGCCCGCGCCGTCGAGAAGCACGGCCTGGCCCGCGGACTCGAAGTACTCGCGGGCCGAACCCACCCCACCCCACCCACCGAGAGGACGTGAACACCATGAGAACACATCCAACCGCAGCGATCCTGCTGGGGATCGTCGTCGTCCTGCTGACGGTGCTGCTGACGGCGCTCCCCTGCGACGCAGCCGCGCAGCAAAAGAGCGGAGACGACACCCACCATGCAGCCGTGGTGCCGGACGAAAGCGAGGACCGCATCCACCGGCTTCGCGCGCGCGTGCGCCATACAACTCTGATCGTGCTTCCGACCGGGGAGCGAATCCTCGACTTCGTGGTCGGCGACTCCGAGTACTGGCACCTGACCGGCGCGGCGAACGTCGCGTACCTGAAGCCATTGGCCGAGAAGGCCGCGACCAACGTCGCGCTCGTCTGCGAGTCCGGGCGCATCTACTCGTTCCTCGTCTCCGAGCACGCCGAGGACCCGACCCATCTGGTCTTCCGGGTCGAGGAGGGAGCGGAAGCGGCGGGCATGGCAGCCGGCGGCGCGGACGCCCCCGGCTTCGTTGCCCGAAGCGAGGTCACCGCCTACCGGGAGATGGCGGCCGAGGCGGCCGCAGCCGCCCGCCGCGCACAGGAACATGCCGAGGCGGGGATCCTTGAGGCCCGGCGGCGGGCTGAAGCAGAGATCGAGGCGCTCCGCGCCGAATACCCCGCACGGATTGCGTTCGAGTACCGCTTGGATCGGGCCGCGACGCGGCGTCCGTTCCTGGTCGAGGCGATGTGGCACGACGGCAGGTTCACCTACATCCGCTCGCGCGGCCAGGAGTCGCCCGCCGTATACGAACTCAAGGATGGCGAGCCGGCTGCGGTGCTGGTGCAGCTCGCCGGAGATGGTCTCTACATCGTGCATCATGTGATGGGCGATGGCTGGCTCCAGATCGGCGAGCGGCGGGCCGGTTGGCGGTTCGAGCCCCGGGAGGGCTCGAGATGAGCCGCTGGAAGCAGTGGGTGAAGCAGCCGGCGGGCGCGCTGCCGGGCGGCATCGTCACGAAGGTGGGGATCGCCCTGATCGCCGTGCTCGTCGCCGGGCTGCTGTTCTCGTCGTCGCTGGCCGGTCCCGGTGAAGACGCCACCGCCACGGGAGCGCCGAACGAGGCGCGGGCGATGGATGACCGCACGGGCCGGTCTTTGGACGGGCAGCTCCGCGACGAAACGGAACGCCAGACGCAACAGGCCGCCGCCAACTCTGGACGCGACCCGGCGGACCGGGAAGCCGGAGCTTCCGGCGTTGGAGAGTCCGCCGAGGCCGATGTCGGCGGGGGCGGTCGAGCCACCGGAATGGGCCAAGCCGAGTTCGAGCTTCGCGAAGTGCTCCGGCTGGAGGAGGTCGAGCGCCGGACGCGCTCGCTGCGCTCGTTTCCCATCGCGGAGTCCCACCGGGATCCGAGCCGGGCTTCGGATGCGGCCGCGGCGTCTCCCTTGCCGCCCGAGTCTCCCGATGCGGCACTCGATGGGGCGCTCGCCTCCCTTGGGCAGTCCTTGGCCGCCCTCGAGGCCGAGATGGCGGTCGGACTGGCGGGCGCGGGGCTGCCGCCCGGCGTGGGCGATCCGGCGGCGCAGGCCGGTCTGCCCGCGTCCGGCACATCCGAGCCCGCCCGGCTGGTCCGGCCGCATGACCCGCCGGGCTGGGAGCGGATCCACGAGGGCTCGTTCCTCGAAGCCGTGCTGGTCACCCAGTTGTCGGGCGAGTTCCCCGGCCCGGTGCTCGCCATGGTATCGGCACCGCTCTATTCGACCGACCGCCAGCGGGTGCTCATTCCCCGAGGCTCCCGCGTCGTCGGCACGGCCCGCGCCGTCCAGAACCGCGACCAGAGCCGCCTCGCCGTTGCGTTCCACCGGCTGCTGCTGCCGGACGGAAGCTGGGTGGACCTTGAGTTCGCCGGCCTCAACCAAGTGGGCGAGAGCGCGCTCAGGGACCAAGTGAACCGCCGTTACCTCTCGACCTTCGCCGCCGCCGGAGCGGTCGGGGCGCTGAGCGGGCTCACGCTCGCCGGCGCCTCCCCTTATGGGCTTCAGGCGGGCGTCGGCCAGGGACTCGGGGGCAGCGCCACCTCGATGCTGGACCGGTATCTGAACCGTCTGCCCGAGATCACGATCCGCGCGGGCCACCGGCTGCGCATCTGGTTCACCGCCGATGTCCTGGTCCCGACCCCCGCCCGCACCACGCACCGATGACACGAAAGGATTCCTCCATGCGCCACCGCATCCTCGTCCCCGCTCTTCTCGTTCCGCTCCTGACGCTCGCGGACCCCGCTCCCGCGAGCGCGCAGTTCGACTTCGGCAGCTGGTTCCAGCGGGCCACGATCATCGCGAACCAGATCACGCAGATCTCGCACCAGGTCACCCAGATCCGGTCGCTGGCCCGCCAGCTTACGGAACTCGAAGACCAGCTCGACCACATGGAGCGCGCCGCCAAGGGCGAGATCGACGCGCTGCTCCGACCGTTCTCGGACCTTGCCGCCGACCCGGTCGGTCTGGTGCGAAACGGCCTTTCGTGGCGGTCCGACTTCACCGGCCCAGCACGGAACACCGTTGATGCCGTCCGGCGCTTCGGGACAGGCGGCTCGTTCACCGACCTCTGGCGCGCTGCACACGGGACTGCCGACCGCGTGAGCGAGGCCGACATCCTCGCTCTGTACCGGACCCTGCCACCGCAGATGGCCACGCGGGCTGCCCAAGACTACCGCCGCGCCCGCGAGGCCGCCGACCGGCAGCGCGTGCTCGACTACGCCGCGCTGGATGCGGCGGCGGCGCTCGCCAAGACCGTCGAGAGCGCGCGGGGCTCGTTCGGCGGCCTCACCGCGAACTCGAACGTCTCGAACACCGCGCTCCAACAGGCAGGCGTTGCGGCGGCTCTGAGCCAGGGCCGCATCAACGCGGCCGCGGGCCAAGTGCTCGCTCACCAAACCGCCCTGGAGGCGAGCCGGGCACAGCAGACCGAACTCGCCCGCCTCGAATGGCTTGGGCGTTGGGCCGACGGCCGGACGCGCGCGAACACGCTGGCGACGACGATGCGGGACGCGGCTTTGCTGAACCGGACCGCGCTCCGGGACGGGCTGCTGTTCCGCATCCCGTCCTTCTATCGGTAGGGGCGCGCCGGCCATGCAACTTCCTCCGCAGTCCATCGACCCGAACGTCCCCACGCAGATCCCGCCGGATCAGCTCCAGGACTTCAAGAGCTTCCTGGACATCGTGCTCGACTCCGTCGTCGGAGGCGCGGCACCCGACATACAGGCCGTCGGGCTCCAGCTCTGGGGCGGCCTCGCCGCCGTCATGGTCGCCTGGACGGGGCTCAAGATCGCGTTCAGCGGTACGTTCCATCCTTGGGAGATCATCAGGCTCGTGATCGGGATCGCCATCCCCCGCACGATCCTCCACTACTACGCCGTCCCGATCCCCGGCGTCGGGTTCACGTTCCCGGCGATGATCGCCGGAGGCGGGATCTGGCTCCAGAACCTGTTCCTCTCCGACGTGGTCTCGGCGGGCTACGCCGAGATGACGGCGCTCGTCCAGGCCTACGGCGCGCACCTGAGCGCGGCGTGGTCGAGCGGCAACATCCTGTCGGTCGTGACGGCGGGCGTCACCGTGCTCTTCTCCTCGCTCGTGTCGCTCGTGATGGGCGCCTCGCTCGTCGCCAGCCTGCTGGCTCTGTTCTGCGTCACCTACGCGCAGGTGATATGGGCGCAGGTCGCGCTCGCCATCGCGATCCTGCTCGGTCCCGTGCTGATCCCGTTCCTGCTCTTCGAGCCGCTCGCGTTCCTGTTCTGGGGATGGTTCCGGACCATGATGGTCTACACGCTCTACGGCGTCGTGGCCGGGGCCATCCTCCGGGTCTTCATGGGCGTCGGCATGGGCTACGTCACGACCTACGCCGATGCGCTCATGGGCACCGGCACCGCCGATCCGCTCGAACTCTGGCTCTGGGCCGTCGTGCTGATGCCGCTCGTCGTCTGCGGCCTCATGGCCGGGCTCAAGGTCGGCGAACTCGCCTCGATGCTGGTGTCCGGCTCCGGCTCGTCCGGGTCCGGGTTCATGGCCCTCGTCATGCGCGGAGCCGGGGGCGCGGTCGCGCCCGCATCCGCCGCCAAGCCCCCCGTCTGAACCGAAGGAGACCCAATGATGAAACGAGACCGTGACGCGGGCCGCGAGTACGCCGAGATCTGGGGCGAGGCCGTGCAGGCCAACCGGAAGCTCCGGACGATCCTGATCTTTCTCTCGGCGAGCATCGTGCTCGGCGTCTTCGTGCTGCTGCGGATCGCGGGCGCGGAGCCGCCCAAGCCCATCGTCGTGCGGGTGGACGAAATCGGGCGCGCCGAGGCACTGGCCTACGAGGCCGCGACCGCGCAGGCCGATCCGCTCGATCCCACGACAAAATACTTCCTGAACCGGTTCGTCCACGACTTCCACTCGCGGCGGCGGGCGACGGTCCAAGAGCACTGGACGCGGAGTCTTCGGTTTCTGAGCACGGACCTCGCCAACGCCGCGTTCCAGAGGGAAGGTGCCGAGGTCGCGGCCACTGCGGCAGGGACATCCGAGACCGAATTCGAAGTCGAGCAGGTCGTGCTCCGCATCCATCCCGCGCCCGAGCCGCCGCACGGCGCGACGGCCGACTTCGATCTCGTGCATCTGGACGGCGAACGGGAGATGAGGCGCGAGCGCTGGTCGCTCACGCTCCGGTTCGAGTTCCTCGACTCGATTCCGAACGAACTCGTCGTGCACAACCCCATGGGACTCCTCGTCACCTACATGCGGGCCGACCTGGCGCTCGTGACCGGGGACTCACCGTGATCGCCCATCTCAAGGGCCGCTCGCGTGCGCTGGAAGCTTTCGGCTGGACGGGCCGGCAGGCGGAGTGGGTCGCCCTGGTCTGTCTCCACAGCGGGGTGTTCACCCGTGATCAGATCTGCGACTGGCTCGGGATCCACCGCCACACCGCGCGCCGCTTCGTCCGGGACATCGTGGACCGGAGGCTGGGGGCCGAGGACGCGCTTGAAGGCCGCAAGGTGTGCCGGATCTCCGCGCGCGCCATCTACCGTGCGCTCGGAGCCGAGGACATCCGGCACCGCCGGATCGCGTCCACCGAGGTGCTTCTTCGCAGGTTGCTCTCGCTCGACTACGTGATCGGTCACACCGGCCAGCCGTGGCTCCCGACCGAGCCCGAGAAGGTCGGTGCGTTCGAGGCGCTCGGGGTGGATCGCGAGATCCTTCCCGTCCGGGTGTACCGCGGCGCCGCCGGCGAGACGCGGCGGTACTTCCCCCTCAAGCTGCCCGTCGCGCTCGGCACCGAGGCCGCAGTGTTCGTCTACGCCGATCCGGGTCACGAGACCGCCACAGGCCTCCACTCCTGGGGCCGCGCGCACCGCGTGCTCTGGGAAGCGATCAGGGATGGAGGCCGCCGGGTCGAGGCCATCGCCGTCGTGCTCGGCGACGGGGAGTTCGAGCGGGCGGAGAAGGTTCTCGGCAACTGGAACGCGCCGGTCCGGTCCCCCGGCCGCTCGCCGGCATCGGGGACCGGGCGGGAGATCCGCCGCGAGATCGACCGGATCGAGCGGGCGATCCGCGGCGCGGACCAGCGCGTGATCCAGATCCACGGCAGCCTCCGGGGATGCTTGGCGCGGCTCGTCGAGCTCCGGGCGGCGCTCCCGACCGCGCCTTCGGAGGCGATGATCGACGGCTTCACGGTGTGGCGTTCATCGCGGCTGTCGGGAGGGCTGTTTTGAGCGCCGGACGCCCGTCCCGGTGCCGATCCGCGAGTGTACATGGCGCTTCGGGGGTGGCCGGACACGAAATCGCGACTGCGATGGACACGCCTCCGATTCCGCATGTCGCTGGCGCGCTTGCCGTTGCGCCACGGCCAGCTGAGCGCCGATGCCGATCCGCGCTCTCTGGCCGTGGATGGGAGCGACCCCCCATCTCGGCATGCCTCGATCGGCGTCGGGCGGGATGGCGATGTACATCCCCATCCACCCCTCCGCCAAGGGGTCGCTCCCATCCAGCAGTCCTTCCAGGAAGAGGGTTCGGCCGATGAAGTCCGGTACCCTCGCCATCATCGGGGCGGCTGTCGGGGCCGTGAGCGGCCACGCGCTCAAGGCGCCGTTCCCCGGCGTCGGCGACAACGCCGCGCTCGATCTGATCGCTTGGCACGATCCACGCCTCTGGGCCGCGCTGCGCCTGTGGCACTACGCATGGCCCGCCGTCGCGGTCGTGCTCGCCGGGAGCCTCTGCCTCTCGGTCTGGCGGGTCTGGTTGCACCCGCTCTTCCGGGTCCGGCGGCGCGGCAGGCTCCCCGCCTGGCCCGCCTCGCCGACCGACGAGACGCCCTCGCTCGTGATCGGCGAACTGCACCATCCGACCGTGTCGAGAGAGAGCGCGGAGCCGTCGTGGCTCGTCATCCCGGAGAAGGGACTCTACACCGGCACGCTCATCGTGGGAGCCGTCGGCACCGGCAAGACCAGCGGCTGCATATATCCGTTCGCCCGCCAGCTCCTCACCTGGCGGGCCGACGATCCCGACCGTCGCGCGGGCGCGCTCGTGCTCGAAGTCAAAGGGGACTTCTGTCATCGGGTCCGAAGCATCCTCGAAGACGCCGGGCGCGCCGACGACTACATCGAGATCGGGCTGGGCGGATCGTGGCAGTGGAACCCGCTCGACGATCCGCTCTTGGACTCCTACTCGATGGCCTACGGCGTGGCATCCCTCATCAACCAGCTCTTCGGCAAGAGTCGAGACCCGTTCTGGCAGCAAGCCTATACCAACCTCACACGCTGGATCATTGAACTGTTCCGGCTCTTGCCGGGGGGCTGGGTCACGCTCCGGGACGTCTACCGCTGCACGGTCGATGCGGAGCTTCTGGCCCAAAGGATCGAGGAAGCCCGGGATGAGGCAGACCGGATCTCTCCGGTCAACGTCCTCATCCCCGCCGACGCCATGATCGAGCACGCAAAGGCGCTCGGGAAGTGGGACGGGGAGCCGGTGCCCGGGACCGAACGGGTGCGCGCCCGCTTGGACGGGGAACTCCGGGCGGCACTCGCGAAGCTCGAAATCGCATGCGAGGTCGAGCCGGCCACGGGCGGGGCGGGCCTCGAATACCGGGAGCGCGTCGAGGCCGTCGAGCGGTGGTACGCCAAGGACTGGTCCCAGTTGGACGCCAAGCTCCGCACCTCGATCGTCGAGGGAATCAGCGTGTTCCTGTCGCTCTTCGACCAACCGGAGGTCGCGAGCGTGTTCTGTCCGCCTCCGCCCGGAGAAGCCGCCGATAATGAACCGGACGAAGACGCCCCGGACGTTCAACCTCTGCCGGGGCTACGGCGACGGCTGCCGCCCCTCGCCCAACTGATCGACGAAGGGAAGGTGCTGGCGCTCAACATGCCCGCCGGGGCGAACCCAGCCTTGGCACGCGCCATCGGCGTGCTGCTCAAGAATGCCTGGATGCAGGCGCTGCTCCGTCGGCCCGCCGAGGCCGCGCGACGGCCGGACCGCTACATGCGGCCCGCCGTGTTCATCTGTGATGAATACCAAGCCTTCGCCACCGTCGGGCAGGATGATCCCTCCGGCGACGAGAAGGCGTTCGCGCTCACGCGGCAGTGCCGCTGCATCCCGATCGTGGCCACGCAGTCGCTCTCCTCGCTCCGTTCGGTGCTCCCCTCGGGCGAGGCATGGCGCACGCTCGTCCAGACGCTCCGCACCCGGATCTTCCTGTCGCTGTCCGACGAGGGGTCCGCGAAGATCGCATCGGAGATGTGCGGCTCCGTCATGAAGACGCAAGCCTCCTACACCTTCACCGAGAACACGGGCAGGCCCGAGTTCTCGCTCCTGTCAGGCCGCGCCGGAGGCGGGCGCGGCACCATAGGAGCGAGCAAGTCGTTCCGGCAGTCCCGCGAGCCGGTGTTCACGCCGCGCGAGTTCTCGCTGCTCGCCAACTACCAGGCGATCTGCCTGCCCTACGACGGGGTCAAGTCGCTCCCCGCGCGGCGCGTCTATCTGAAGCCCCACTACCTGCCGACGGAGACGGGCTACTGGCGGCTCCGCGAGGAGGGCCGGGTATGAAGCGCGCCAGCGGTGTCGGCCACCTGACCCCGTTCCTCCCTGGCCTTGGCGACCTGCTCGAAGACCCGGAGGTCTCCGAGGTCATGATCAATGGTCCCGGCAACGTCTGGGTCGAGCGCGCAGGGCGGTTGGAGCCCCACGAGGCGCCCGAGCTCACCGCAGCGTGGCTCCACCGGGCGGCCATACACATCGCACGGCCGCTTGGACTCGATCCCGCCGCAAGGCCGGTGCTGGACGCCCGGCTCGAAGACGGGTCGCGGGTCGCCATCTGCACACCGCCCGCGAGTCCCGAGGTCGCGATCACCATACGTCGGTTCGGCGGCCGCGCGTTCTCCGCAGAGGATCTCGTACGCCTGGGCTCGCTGCCGAAGCCGGTCCTCGAAGTCGCCCGAACGACTCTCAGGTCCCGACGCAACGTCCTCGTCTCCGGCGGCACGGGCTCGGGCAAGACCACGCTCCTGAACGCGCTGATCGAATTGCTGCCCGAGGACGAGCGGATCGTGGCCATCGAGGACACGCTCGAACTCCGGATCGACCGCGCCAACTGCCTCAGGTTCGAGGCCGGGGCCACTCAGTCGGAGACGCCGGTCGAGATCCGCGACCTCGTGCGCCACGCGCTCCGCCACCGCCCCGACCACATCGTCGTCGGCGAGGTGAGGGGCGCGGAGGCCGCCGATCTGCTGCAGGCCCTCAACACCGGCCACGGCGGATCGCTGACCACCGTGCACGCCAACAACGCCCGCTCCGCGCTCTCGCGGCTCGCGAGTTGCGCCATGCAGGCCGGGGACGCGCTGCCCTGGGAGGTCACCTGCCGGGGCGTCGTCGACGGAATCTCGCTCGTGCTGCACGTGACCCGCCGGGATGGCCGCCGGTTCGTCGAGGAGGCGCTCGAAGTACAGGGCTACGAGGCGGCCACAGGCCGCTGGACCACCGCACCCGTTTGGGGCGGCGACGCAAGACCCCGCGAAGACCCACAAACCCACCCACCAAAGGAGGTGAACGCATGACCTGGCACAGCAGGACCATCCCAATCGAGACGTTCGAGGACTTCGACCGCGAACTCGCCCGCGACGGCGGCGAGACGCTCGAAGTCGAGGCCCAACTGGCCGAGGAGTACGGCCTCTTCCCCGAGGAGGTCGGGACGGAGGAGGAGATCGCGGCCGCCTGGGACGATCCGCACGGCGACGGCGGGGAGGAGGACGACGACCGATGAAACACGACGAGTATCACCGCAAATTCGCCGACGCGATCATCGAGCAGATCAGGAAGGGCATCGCACCCTGGCAGAAGCCGTGGGCGCCGGGCGAGCGTGTGCTCCCCATGAACGTGGACACCGACCGCTCCTACCGGGGCGGCAACAGCCTCCACCTCGCCGCCGTCCAGCAGGAGCAGGGCTACGGCGACGTGCGCTGGGGCACCTACCGCCAGATCCAGGCCCAGGGCGGACAGGTCAGGAAGGGCGAGCGCGGCACGCGCATCCTCTCCTTCCAGGACAAGAAGCGGATCGCCGTCACCGACGAGCGCGGTCGGCCCAGGAGGGACGCCGAGGGCAAGCGCGTCTACCGCTACGAGAAGCTCAAGGCGCCGTTCGTCCGCCAGTACACCGTGTTCAACGCCGAGCAGGCCGACGGGCTGCCCGAGCGCGCGAACCCGACGCCCGAACCGCTCTGGAAGGTCCACCAGGAGGCCGAGCGGGTCATGGAGGACCGCGGCGTCCCAGTCCGTCACGTCCAGGGCGACCGCGCCTACTACCACATGAAGCGCGACGAGATCGTGCTGCCCGAGCGGGGCCAGTTCCCGTCGGCCAACCACTACTACCAGACGGCGCTCCACGAGTTGGGCCACAGCACCGGCCACAAGGACCGGATGAACCGCGACACCCTCATCGAGGGGATCAACAACGGGTTCGGCTCGCCCGAGTACGCCCGGGAGGAGCTCCGGGCCGAGATCAGCGCGATGATGACCGGCGAGCGCGTCGGGGTCGGGCACGACCCGGCGCGGGGCGCGGCCTACGTCGAGGGCTGGATCCAGTCGCTCGAAGAGGATCCGCGCGAGATCCGGCGCGCCGCCGCCGACGCGCAGAAGATCTCCGACTTCGTGCTCGTCCGGCACCGCGAGCGCGTCGCCGCGCGCGATCCCGTCGCGGTCGCGGCGGTCCGAACGCCCGCGCAGGGACCCCAGCGGATTGTCGTTCCGGTGCCCCGGATCCCGGTCCCCGAACGCGGCTTTGGGCCGAGCCGCTGACCAGTGAGAGGGAGAGAGATGTTCGGCCGCGAGGCCGAACCGGACCCGCGCCCCGCCGCGCCACCCAGCCGCAATCGCTCACCGATGCGGAAAGGCCACCGCCGAGAATACGCCGCGGACCGGGCGCGCGGGTCCATCTCCTTCTCCGAACGCCGAGCCCGGGCGCTCGTCGACATCGGCGTCTTCGGCGCGGTCTCCTACCGCGACCTCTGCGAGGCCCGCTTCGGCGGCCATCCCCACACCACGCGGCACGCCGTGAACGACTGGATCCGCGAGGGTCTCGTCACCGAGACCCGGGCCGCCGGCCCCAAAGGCAACCCTTTCAAGGTTCTCTCGCTCACGCGCAAGGGCGTCGCCAAGGCCCGGAAATTGGCCGCCAAGCGCGGGATGGATCCACGACAAACGATCCGGCCGACCCGGATCCGGGCCTCCGAAGCCAGCCACGACACCACCCTCTACCGCGCCTGCCGAAGGGAGCGGAAACGACTCGAAGCCGAGGGCGCGGCGGTCCGGCGCATCCGGCTCGACGCCGAACTCAAGGGCGCCGTCGCGCGCGGGAGCGAGTCCGCGCGGCTCAAGAACGGCAGGCGAGCCGCGGACACCGAGCGCCGCCGCATCGCCCGCGAACTCGGCCTCCCCATCGACGACGAGGGGCGGGTGCTCCACCCGGACGCCCAGATCGAGTACACCGATGCGGCCGGCCGGACCGGCCGCGTCAACATCGAGGCCGTCTCGGGCAACTACCGCGAACCGGCCGTCAAGGCGAAGGCGGCCGCCGGGTTCGCCATGCACGCCAACGGACCAGCCGCGGCGAGGCTCCTCCGCAGGCTCGGCCTGGGAAGCGAGAAGGGGTCATGGCTCAGGGGACCCACCGACCGCGACCCGGCCGCCCTCGAACTCTGACACACAGGGAGAATCCAACATGCAACCTTGGAAGATCAGCGCGGGACTCACCGCCGCCCTCGCGGGATCGGCGTTCCTGATCGGCGGATCCCGGCTCGGCTACCTCGCACCCCACTGGCCCGCCATCATCGCCGAGGACGGCGTTCGACTCGCGCTTCACGCCGTGCTCGCGCTCACCGCCGTGGCTGCCGCGATCTACGCCGTCGCGCGCACCACCGGACTCGCCGACCTCGGAAGCCGCGTCGATCTCGCGGAACGGTCCGTGCGGCGCGGCGAGGGGGACGCGGGCCTCGAAGACGCGCTACGGCAGGATGAGGAAGGAGACTGGAAATGACCCGTAGAGCTGCACGGAAGACCAAGCCCGCATCCGTGGAAGGACTGCCCGCCGACTGGCGCAAACAGGCCAAGTCGCTTCGCCACTACGGTGGCGATACACCGGCCGTGGCGATCGAGCGCTGTGCCGACGACCTCGAAGCCACCCTCGCAGAGCGCGACGAAACGACCCTGTCGCTCGTCGAGGCGGCGCGTGAGAGCGGATACTCGCGCGACCATCTCGGTCGTCTGGTCCGCGACGGCAAGATCCCCAACGCCGGACGGCCCAACGCGCCCAGGATCGCCCGCAGGCACCTGCCCCGGAAGGCTCCCGCCGAAGTGCCACTTGCGGAGGACCCCCGCCCGCGCGAGCGTTCAAACACGCAGATCGTGCAGTCCATCATCCGAAAAGGAATCGAATGATGGCACGCACGAAACGTAGTCGGCGCGGATACAGCGCCGGCGAATGGGGCCGGAACCGGGTCAGGGTCTTCCCCGACCCGAAAACCGGCCTGTACCAGATTGAGTGGCGAGAGAACGGGCGCAGGCTCACCCGATCCCTCAAGCACCGCGATTGGACCCGGGCCAAGAATCAGGCCGACGAGTTCGCCGCGGGGTTCGAAAAGCCCGAGCTGAACGGCCGGAAGGATGCCGAGCCCGAGCCGCTCACCCTGGGAACGCTTTTTGAAATCTACGGCGAAGAGGTGACGCCCACGAAGGGACTGAGTTCGCGGCAGCACGACGCAACCGCGACGAAGATGTTCCTCGGGTTCCTCGGGCGGCATCGCCACCCGGCGACCTTGTCGCAGCGCGACTGGGACCGGTTCATTCGGATGCGCCGGGCCGGGACCGTCGGTCCCAGCGGGAGGCCCGTGTCGGACCGGATGGTCGAGCACGACCTCAGATTCCTGATCTCGGTCCTCAACTGGGCCTCGAGGTCGAGGGACGAGTGGGGCAACCGGCTCCTCGAGTCGAACCCGCTGAGGGGTCTGAAGGTGCCCATGGAGAAGAACCCCACCCGGGTCGTTCTCTCCGAGGAAGAATACCACGCGCTTCTCGAGGTGTCCCAGCAGGTGGACTGGCGGTTCCGGGTCGCGCTCGTGCTCGCGCACGAAACGGGACACCGCATCGGAGCCATCCGCAAGCTCCACTGGGGGGACATCGACCTCGCACGCGAAACCATCCGCTGGCGTAGCGAGAACGAGAAGACGGGCTACGAACACGTCACGCCCCTGACCGACGAGGCGGTCGCGGTCTTGGAAGAGGCACGGGAGCGGAACCCGGTGACGGGTGACGCGCCGGTGCTGCCCTCGTCGAGGAACCCCTCGGTGAACGTGGGCGTCTGGATGGCCCGCCATTGGTGGGAGAGGGCCGAGAGGCTCGCGGGGTTGGAGCCCAAGCGCGGGCGCGGTTGGCATTCGCTGAGGCGGAAATTCGCTTCGGACCTCATGGACCAGCCCCTCAAGGTGCTCTGCGAGCTGGGCGGCTGGAAGTCGGCCAAGACCGTCCTCCAGTGCTATCAGAGAGCCGACGAGGGACAGCTCAGGCAGGCACTCGCAAACCGCCGGCGAGCGCGGACCTGATCCCGTTCGGCGGGAACCAAACAGCTGGAAATCGACCGCAAAACCGCACAAGCTCAACAATCACATACAGATACATACTCTGTATCGGACGTTGGATCATCGAGACGGCGGATCGTATCGCCCGTTTCGCCCGCGGCGTTCTGGCCGACAAAGGCGGTCGCAAGCCCGGTGGCCTCGGTGATCAGGCTCTGTGAATAGACCTCGTCGCCACCTGCCGGATGGAATCCCTCGCCGGGGCCGGAGCCGCCCCAGCGGCCAGGCGCGACTCGTTGGCCGATGGGTTCCCCCTCTGCCGAGTACTCGTTGATGCGCCCACCGATGAGGTCGAGCGCGAGCAGGCGATCGCCCACCCACGCCAGCGAGTTGATGTGGGCGGGGAACTCGCCGGGGCCTTCGCCCTCGCGGCCGAAAGTGCGGCGGTGTTCGCCGTCGAGGCCGAAGACCCGAACCTCCAGGTATTGCGAATCGCCCACGTACACTTCGCCGCCGGGTCCCAGGACGGCGGTCGTGGCCCGGCCGAATTCTTCCGGGCCGCCGTCACCCACCGCCAGCGAACGCGGTCCGATCGAGGCCTCGAGGGTTAGCTGCCACCGGGGCGGTTCGCCCGAATTCACGACCCTGACGACGCCGCCCGCGGTGTCTATCGTGGTTGTCAGGTCGCCGGCCGCGGCAGGTAGCCCGTCGGTGGTGCACCCAGCTGCCGCAATGGCGGCGAAAAACACGAGCGGGAATGCACGGGCCGCTCCGGGCCCGAAAGCGTCGCCAATCATGAACACCCCCCTGGTGCGCGTGCGTGTGCCGACCAACCGGGTTGCCCTGGGGACACGCCACAGTCCGGGCAAGGTTGCGGCAGGCGGGCTCCGGCCTGCGCTACAGACGACGGCGCGAGCGTCCGGTTCGTTTACCCGCCCGCCTCCCGCCACTCGGCCAGCAACCTCGCCTCGGTCGCCCGGTCCAGCCCCGTGCGCAGCTGGAACTCGCCTCCCGCCTCCCGGCTGCGGTGCCAGTCCAGCGTGTCCTTCGCGATCACGGCCAGTGGCCGGAAGGTGAGCCCCGCGGCGATCCCGCGGCTGCTGTCGATCCGTCCGTAGTTGAGATAGCGGCCGCGCGGGGGCTGCCAGAATGGAAGCTGCTGCTGGGGCATCTGGCCGCGCTCGGCGAGGAAGTCCCAATCGACCCAGGTAAACGAGACGGCGGACGAGGTGATCGCGCGGATCCCGTACACGAGTTCGGCGGCGGACAGCGGAGCGCCGGGACCGGTGCTGTTGAAGATGCCCACCGTCTGCTGCTCGAGGAGGTGGATGTAGAACTCGGAGAGGTCGCGGACATCGATGAACTGGACGGGGTCGGTAGGATCGCCCTGCACCAGGACGTCGCCGCCGGCGTCGATGCGGCCGGGCCAGTAGGTGAAGCGGTCGCTGCGGTCGCCGGGGCCGACGATGACGGGGGGCCGCACAATCAGGGTGCGTGCGCCGAAGCCCTCCTCGACCGCCCGCTCGGCCAGGACCTTGGCGGGGCCGTAGGCGGTCCACTCGCTCTCGGGGAGGCCGGTGGGGCCGATCGGGGCGTCCTCGTCCATGACGGAGGCGGTGAAGTCGGTGTAGACCGCGCGCGTCGAGGTGAAGAGGTACTGGTCGGTGGCGCCCTTGAGGAGGTCGACGGAAAGGCCGACCTGATGCGGCGTGTAGCCCGAGTTGTCGAGGACGGCGTCCCAGCGGCGGCCCTCCAGCGCCGTGAGGTCGCTGTTGCGGTCTCCGACGAGCTTCTCCACCTCGGGGAAGAGGTGGGTGTTGGTGCGGCCGCGGTTGAAGAGGGTGATCTCGTGGCCGCGGTCGAGTGCGTGGCGCACGACGTGGGGGCCGATGAAGCCGGTGCCGCCGAGGATGAGGATGCTCATGCCCTGCTGACCGGGGCTGTGGGACGGGGCTGGGTGGTCGCCCGCGGCCGGTCGCGCGTCGCCCCCGCGGTCTGGCCGGGCCGCCGCCCGCCGCGCGGACCCGAGGCCAAGTGCCGCGGCCCCTGCCGCGATGCCCACGTGCCCAATGAACTCGCGCCGTGTCTTCATTCGTGGTTGCTCCCTGTCGGTTCGCGTTGCGGTTAAGCCCTGCCCAGGCTCCCACACAATACTCCCGCCGGCCGGTGTTGCATACCTGTGCTGTCGGGTCAACCGGCCGGTCGTTATTGATTGAAGCGAAACCAGCCCCGCCGCAGACCTCGATTCCGGAGACCAACGTGGACCGCACCGAACGCCTTCGCCCTTTCCCCAACCGCTCGCTGACCGCCGCTGGCGCCGTGCTGGCCGGCCTTCTTCTCGCGTCCGTCTCTTTCGGGCGCTTGCTTGCTCAGAACGCCCCGGCCGACGCAGTGGCCCAGGCCACGGCCGCGCTCGAGTTCCGCACGATCGGGCCCACGATCATGGGCGGGCGGGTCGCGGATCTGGCGGTTGTCGAGTCGGACCCGCGGATCTTCTATGTCGGGGTGGCGACCGGCGGCGTGTGGAAGACCGAGAACGCCGGGATCACCTTCACGCACGTCTTCAGGGACGAGGCGACCGCGTCCGTCGGCGACGTGACCGTGGCGCCTTCGAACCCGAACGTGGTGTGGGTGGGGACCGGCGAGCCCAACAACCGGCAGAGTTCTCCGTGGGGCAACGGGGTGTATCGTTCGACGGACGCCGGGCGGACGTGGACGCATCTGGGGCTGGAGAACACCCACCATATCGCTCGCATCCAGGTGCATCCCCGGGATCCGGACGTGGCGTACGTGGCGGCGGTCGGGCATCTGTGGGGGCCCAACCCCGAGCGCGGCGTGTACCGTACCACCGACGGGGGGCGCACGTGGGAGCGCGTGCTGTTCATCGACGACGACACCGGCGCGACCGAGCTGGTCATGGATCCCGGCGACCCCCGCACCCTCTTCGCGGCCACCTATCAGCGCCGGCGGCGGGCGTGGGGGTTCAACGGCGGCGGGCCCGGCAGCGGGATCTACCGCACCACCGACGGCGGCGACACCTGGACCGAGCTGACCGAGGGGCTGCCGGAGGGCGACAAGGGCCGGATCGGGCTGGACATCTACCGGCGCGACGGCAACGTCGTCTTCGCGCTGGTCGAGGCGGACGCCCGCGTGCCGGGCCAGGGCTTCGGCGGTGGGGCCGGCGCCGACGCGAAGAACGGCGTCTACCGCTCCACCGACCGGGGCGAGACCTGGGAGCAGATCAGCACCACCAACAACCGCCCCATGTACTACAGCCAGGTCCGCGTCGACCCCAACGACCCCGAGCGGCTCTATCTGGGCGGCGCCAACCTCTACCGCTCGTCGGACGGCGGGCGCAACTTCACCCCCGATGCCGCGGCCGAGGTGCACCTCGACCACCACGCCCTCTGGATCAACCCTGCCGACTCGGACCACCTGATCCTTGCCGGCGACGGCGGCGTCTCGATCAGCTGGGACCGCTCCGACAACTGGGTTCAGCTTCGCAACCTGCCTCTCGGCCAGTTCTACGAGATCGGCGTCGACATGCGCGATCCCTATCACGTCTGCGGCGGCCTGCAGGACAACGGCTCGTGGTGCGCGCCCTCGAACACCCTCTCCAACCAGGGGATCCGCACGCGCGACTGGTACAACGTGGGCTCGGGCGACGGCTTCTTCACCGTCATGCACCCCACGAACCCGGAACTGATGTTTGCGGAGTCTCAGGGGGGTAACCTGATGCGCGTCCATCTCTCCACGGGAGAGCGCGCACGCATCCGCCCCCTGCCCCGCCCGTCGGGAGAGGATGATGACCGCAGTCTGCGCTGGAACTGGGACACGCCCATGCTCCTTTCGGCGCACGACGACGAAGTCGTGTACGCGGGCTCGAACATCCTCTTCCGCTCGCCGGACCTGGGCCAGAGCTGGGCGGAGATCAGCGGCGACCTGACGCATGCGATCGACCGCGACACCCTGCAGCTGATGGGCGTCGCCGGCGGCGAGCCCCAGATGTCGCGCAACGACGGGCAGTCCAACTACGGCAACCTGACCGCGGTCGCCGAGTCGCCGCTGGACGCGGCCGTCCTCTACACAGGGAGCGACGACGGGCGGCTGCACGTCACGCGCGACGGCGGCGGCAGCTGGACCGAAATCACGGGGAACGTGCCCGGGCTGCCGCCCTACACCTACGTGACGCGCATCGTCGCGTCTCAGGGCACGGCAGGCGAGGTCTTCGCGGCCTTCGACGGGCACCGCAGCGACGACTTCGAGCCGTACGTCTACGCCAGCACCGACTTCGGCGAGAGCTGGACACGGATCACCGACGGCCTTCCCGCCACCTCCCTGAACGCGCTCGCGCAGCACCCCCGCGCCCACAACCTCCTCTTCGCGGGGAGCGAAGTCGGCGTCCACTTCTCCATCGACCGGGGCGCGAGCTGGCACGACCTCGGGAACGGCCTCCCCACCGTACCCGTCGACGACATCGTGGTGCACCCGCGTGACAACGACCTCGTGATCGGCACGCACGGGCTCGGCATCTGGATCATGGACGACATCGCGCCGATCGAGCACCTGAGCGCCGATGTCATGGCCGCGGCCGCCCACCTCTACCCGGTGCGCCGTGCCACGTCCTACAACCTGTACACCCCGCAGGGCTGGACCCCCGGCATCTACGAGGCCCCCAATCCACCCGCCGGCGCCCGCATCCGCTACCACCTCGGCGCGGCCACCGACAGCGTCACGCTGACGATCACCGACAGCGGCGGCGCGGTCCTGCGGGAACTCGACGGCACCGGCGACGCCGGCCTCAACGAGGTGATCTGGGACCTGCGGCTCGCAACCGACGGAGCGGATGGCGTGGCGATGGACCCGGGCCCGCGCGTCCTGCCCGGCGGCTACGCCGTGGCGCTGGCTGCGGGCGACGCCACGATGGACACGCCCGTCGTGGTGCGCCTCGATCCGCGCGTGCAGATCTCGCGCAGCGACCTGATGGCGCGGCACGCGGCGATGATGGACTCGTACCGCCTGTCTGGCGCGGTGAGCGGCGCGCGGGAGCGCATGGGCGAGATGCGCGACCAGCTCGGCCAGATCGACGAGCACGTCGCAGCCGCCGCGGAAGCGCCCAAGGACCTCACCGAAGCGCTCGCCGCGTTCCGCGATGACCTGGAAGCGCTGCAGGACGACATCGGCGGCGGGGGCGGCTTCGGCGGGGGCGGCAGCGGTCCCGCGGCAGGCGCCTCCGTGTGGGGGACCATCGAGCGCGCGACCCACGCTCCCACCGCCGACCAGCTCTGGCAAATCGACCGTTCATGGGAGGAGCTGCCCGCCGTGATCGAGCGGCTGAACGAACTTCTCACGGACCGGCTCCCCGCGCTCAACGCCAGGGTGTACGCGGAGGGGCTGCGGCCGAAGACGGGTGAGGCGGTTGTGATGCCGAGACGGGAGCCGTGAGCGGGGAGGTGCGATGACGCAGGCGGATCCCACCCTCACCCGCAAGGTCAACCACGCCGCCCTGGCCGCCGGCCTCGCCGCCGGAATCGCCTTCGGCCTCCTCGCCACCGGCACCGGCAGCCCGGCGCTCACCTCGCTGGCCACCGGGGTCCGCCCCCTCGGCACGCTCTTCGTCAACGCCATCCAGATGGTCGTCATCCCGCTGGTGGTGTGTGTCATCTTCACCGGCATCGCGCGCCTCGGCGACCTGCGCAAGGCGGGCCGGCTGGGCGGATCATCGATCCTCTTCTTCTGGCTGACCACCGTCCCCGCGATCCTCATCGGCATGGGTCTGATGGTGTTCGCGCTCCGCTTCAGCCCCGAAGTCGCTGCCCCGGCCGTTCAGGACACAGCCGTCCGTGAGTTCCCCGGGCTGCTCGAGTTCCTCGTCACCGTCGTCCCACGCAACCCCTTCCAGGCTGCGGCCGACGGCGCGCTGCTGCCGCTGATCGTCTTCGCCGCCATTTTCGCCGCCGCCGCGGGCACCCTCCCGGCCGAACGCCGCGCCAGCCTCCTCGACCTGGCCGACACGGTCACCGAGACCCTGGTCACGATCGTCTACTGGATCCTGTGGATCGGGCCCATCGGGCTTTTCGGGCTCACCGCGCCCGTCACCGCCGAACTCGGCTGGTCGCTTCTGGCCAGCCTCGGCGTCTTCATCCTCACCGTGATCGTCGGCCTCTTCGCATTCATCGGGATCGTCTACATCCCCGCCGCGCGATTCCTGGGCGGCCTGCCGCTCCGCACCTACCTGCGCGGCACCGCCGGCTCCTGCACCGTCGGCTTCAGCGCCACCAGCTCCGTCGCCACCTTCCCCGTCATGCTCGCCGACGCGGAGGCCCGGCTCGGCGTCTCCCCGACCACCGCGCGCCTGGTCCTGCCTCTCGCCGCATCGCTCAACCGCGCCGGCAGCGCACTCTTCCAGGGCGCCGCGGTCGTCTTTCTCGCCTCGCTCTACGACGTCCCCCTGCCCGCTGCAGCGATGGCAGCCGCCGTGTTCGCTACCTTCCTCGCCTCGATGACCGTCGCCCCGGTCCCGAGCTCGAGCATCGTGTCGCTCGTCCCGACGCTGGCCACGGTCGGCGTTCCGCAGGCGGGCCTCGCGATCCTCCTCGGAGTGGACCGGATCCCCGACATGTTCCGCAGCGCCACGAATGTGCTCGGCCACATGACGGCTGCCTCTGTGGTTGATCGACTGAGCGCGAAGAAGGCCCCCCGGCAACCCTGACCCGGCCGGCGCATCCGAGGTCCCCTTCAAGTGGGTGCCCGCCCAGGGATCCCCGGTTGGTCACGCGCTCCGCTCGCCGAGACCCGTGAAATCGGCCGCCGGACCCGGAAGGGCTGACGATGACCGCCCGCCGCCGTTGACGGTGAGGGTACGCTCGGGGCCTACCGGTGTTATCGTCGTCACGGAACGTGTTCACCCCCATCGCCCCTACCAAGTGTCCTGTCCCGGAACTTTCTCGGCTGATTCGAGCACCGATGCGTCCGCGCTAAACCGCTGTGCTCGCCGAATCGACTGTCATGTTTATATTACAATATGTCATGTTGTCTTTACATTCTTATCTTCGGGGCTCCGCTCTGCGTTGCTCTGCGGACCAATAGCGGTGCCATTCGCCTCTCAGGGCGCCTTTCCAGCCCGGCGCCTCGCCGCTCTCGTTAGCACACGAACTTCCGGGACGGGACACTAGATGCAACGAGACACCCGTCAACGCCGGGCGATCCGCCGCGTGTTCATGAACGCCGGGCGCCCTCTCACGTGTGAGGAGGTCCTCCGGTACGGCCAACGAATCGTGCCGTCACTCGGAGTGGCGACCGTCTACCGGAACGTGAAGATCCTGGCTGGCGAAGGGTGGCTGTCGGAAGTAGAGCTCCCGGGCGGCGGTCTGCGGTACGAGTTGGCCGACCGTCCGCATCATCATCACTTCCTGTGCCACTCCTGCGACCAGGCGTTCGACGTCTATCAGTGCCCGGTCGAAGTCGAGGCGCTGGCGCCCGACGGCTTCGAGGTTGACGGCCACGAGCTGATTCTCTTCGGTCGCTGCGCGGCGTGTACCTGACGGCCTCACGACCCAGGCGCTTCTCCACAGCGGCCTGGTGGCCACTGTCGCCAGAGGGCCGTGGGCTACTCCCCCTTGTCCGTTATCAATAATACACTATCATTACGGTCCAGGCACTCGCCTGCTCTTCCAGCTCCTGTCGGGAGCGTGACACCATCGGCTGCACGCAGAAGAGCGGATGCAAACAAACCGGAGTCTTGATGACCCGCCGGGTTGACCCGGCACGGATACGGGGGCGCATGCGCTCGCTCACCGGAATCGCTGCCGCCCTCTCGCTTCTGTTCGTCTCTGTCGTGGAGGCCTCCCATTCGCACGAAGACGAGGCCGAGTCCGCTGCAGAGTGTTCCGTATGCCAGGTGGGGAAGACGCCGAGTCACACGACCGGGTCGTATGCGCCGGGTCTCACCTTCCCGAGCCTGTTTCGGGCTCCGGCCATCGCGGCACATGGCCCGCGCCCCGCGGCCCTTCAATTCTCCCCCCACCGGAGCCGCGCTCCCCCCCTCTCGGTCTCTCTGTAGCGAGAAGTTCCCTTGGCCGACCCCCGGTCAGCCGAAGACTTGTCCACGGTTTGCGCCGCCGACGGCGCAACCAGCAGGAGACAAATCATGTCGTCACCCGGTATTTCCATAACGATACCCACGCGCTTGCCCGTCCCCGTTTTCCTCCTCGGGATGATCCTCGCAGGCGTTCCGGCACCCTCCGCGGGCTCGACACCTGTCGAGCAGCAGGCCGCAGACACCATTGACTACGTAGCGGGGATCGTCCGGTCGGCAGACAGCGGGACCCCTCTCGCGGGCGCGGTGGTGGTGGTCGTCAGCACGGGCGGCAGCGCAATTACGCACAGCGACGGGTCGTTCCGTATCGCCGTGCCGGATGCGGAGCGGTATCGGCTCCGGACCGATCGTCTGGGGTACGCGGTGGCTACCGTCGAGGTCGGACACGGGGAGCGGGCCACAGTCGACCTTGAGGTGGCTGCCATCCCATTGCCGGACGTCGTCGTCACGGCCGTCCTGAGTCCCAAGGCAGCCAACGAGACGACTCGGCCTTCCTCCGTCTTCGCGCAGGAGAAGCTGCAGCGGCACCTGGCGGGAACCGTTGCGCAGACGGTTGCATCGGTTCCTGGGGTGGCCGTGACCAGCATGGGGCCGGGCACCTCCCAGCCGGTCATCCGCGGCCTGGGAGGAGACAGGATCCTCATGCTCGAAGACGGCCAGCGGGTGGGTGACGTCGTCAACAGCGGCGCAGACCACGCCACGGCGCTCGCCCCTTCCTCGGCCCGGCGGATCGACGTGATTCGGGGACCAAGCGCGATTCTCTACGGTAGCAGCGCACTCGGCGGGGTGATCAACGTGGTTCGGGACGAGGTGCCCCTCGCGGTGCCGTACCGCGCGACCGGCTTCACCTCGCTCCAGACGGAGACGGCGACTCGGGCCATCGGGGGGAGCAGCCAGTTGACGGTCGGGATCACCGAGCACGTCCCCCTTCGCGTCGAGGTGTCGAGACACGGGGGGGGAGACTTGCGGACGCCCATCGGGACACTTGCCGGAACCCAGACCGACACGTGGAGCGTGGCCGGCGGGTCATCGTGGGTGGACGACTGGGGCTACGCGGGCGGTTCGTTTCGCTTCTACTCGAACGACTACGGGATCCCCGGAGGATTCCTCGGCGGCCACACGAATCCGGTGCGCACGGAGCAGGAGAGAGCCGCAGGTCGATTTCGCAGCGTCATCCGGCCCGGGCGAGGCTTCGAGGCGATTGAACTCGATGCCGGCTACACGTGGTACCGACACAATGAGTGGGAACCCCCGAACATCCTGGGAACGCTCTTCGAGCGGCAGATCGCGAGCGGGGAGGCGCGGGCGCGGCACGCCGAGTGGGGGCCGTTCGCATCGGGCGCCGTCGGAGCGAGAGTCTCGTGGGAGCAATTCGGATTCGGTGGTGCGCTGTACTCCCCGAATACACGGCGAAGGACGCAGGCCGCGTATGTCCTTGAGGAGATCCAGCTCGATCCGGTCCTGATCGAGGCCGGGCTCCGCTACGATCGGGTCGACCTGGAGCCAAACAGGGAGGAGATGTCCGACATCGGGCACATCCGCGCACGTTCCTTTGGCGCGGTCTCCGGATCTCTGGGCGCACTTCTGCGGTTGACGGGGCAGTTCACCGTGGGAGCAAGCGTGGGCCGGGCCTTTCGCACCCCGGATGTACACGAACTCTACTCGGAGGGGCCGCACCTCGCGGCCAATTCATTCGACGTTGGCAATCCCTCGCTCGAGACGGAAACGGGGCTCGGAATTGACGTGTTCGGGCGTATCACAGGGCAGCGCCTCAGCGCTGAGGTGACGTGGTTTCGAAACACGATCGCGGGCTACATCTTTCCGCAGGCGACCGGGAAGCTCAGCCGTGTACTGCTCCCCATCTATCAGTACGTGGGCGAGGACGCACTTCTGACCGGTTTCGAGAGCCTGCTCGAGTGGTCGATGCCCGCCGGATTCAAGCTGGAGGCCGCCGCGTCGTTCGTGCAGGGCACGATCCGCGCCAACGACGAACCTCTTCCGTTCATGCCCCCGCTCCAGGGCCGCATTGCGATCGGCTATTCGCCGGTGGACTGGTTCGTGGAGGCCGAGGCCCGGATGGCCGGGAGCCAGGAACGGACCGGGCGGTTCGAGCAACCAACCGACGGATACGCGGTCCTTGGCCTCTCGGGCGGCGTGCGCCTCACCTTCGCCGGGCGACTGCACGTCGTGACGCTCCACCTCGACAACATCGGCGATACCGAATACCGCAACCACCTCTCCCGCGTGAAGGAGATCATGCCCGAGGCCGCAAGGGGCGTGGGTGCTACCTACCGGGTCGTATTCTAGGAAACGTGATCCAGCTCGACGTTTTGCCGAGACGGCAAGGGGCATGAAATGAGGACATGGAGCGAAACGGTTCGGGTGGGCCGATGACGAACGGCACCCGGACACTCGACGTTGTCATCGTCGGCGCCGGGGCTGCGGGTCTCGGCTTTGCCGTGACGTTGCGCCACCTGGGAATCGAGAACTTCGGGATCCTCGACCGCGCCGCGGTTGGTGCCTCGTTTCTGCGTTGGCCCCGACAAACGCGCTTTATCACGCCGTCGTTCACCAGTAACCAGTTCGGCCTGCTGGATCTGAACGCCGTCTGTCTGGAAACCTCGCCGGCCTACTCGGTCGGCACCGAGCACCCCACGGGGACGGAGTACGCCGCTTATCTGCAGGGGATAGCCGAGCATTTCGAATTGCCCATAGCGACCGGGGCCGACGTTCTCTCGATCACCAGGAAAACGCGGCACCAGCCGTTTCGGCTGGAGACGAGTCGCGGCGAGATCCGTGCGCGGTTCGTGGTATGGGCGGGCGGCGAAATGCAGTATCCGCAGACCGGCGGCTTCCGCGGCGCCGAGCTTTGCCTGCACTACTCCGAGGTGACCTCATGGGATGATCTTGCCGGCGGTGAAAGATGCATCATCGGCGGTGCCGAGAGCGGCGTCGACGCCGCCGTCGCGCTGGCCGCCGCCGGTAGGCAAGCCCTCGTCTTCGACCGCGAGGAACCGTGGAATCGAAGAGGCTCGGACCCCAGCCAACTCTTGTCACCGTTTTCGCGGGCGCGCCTGCATTCGGCCGTTGAATCCGGCCGGGTGACGTTGTGCGGCGGCTGTGCCGTTACCGGCGTTCGCCGCAACGGCAACGGCTATCAGTTGGCGTTCGAGGACGGTGAGGTCATGGACTGCGCCGAGAAGCCGATCCTGGCCACCGGATTCGTCGGTTCGGCAAGCCTCGTTCGCTCTTTGTTCGATTGGCAACATGAGAACTTTCCGTTGCTGACGGAAAACGACGAATCCACCGTGACGAGAGGGCTCTTCCTGGTCGGCCCTCAGGTGCGCCAGGGCAACCTCATCTTCTGCTTCATCTACAAGTTCCGCCAACGCTTCGCCGTGGTGGCCAACCAGATCGCCCGCCGCCTGCGAGTGAGCACGGAGCCGCTGAAGTGGTACCGCCGCCACGGGATGTACCTCGACGATCTGTCGTGCTGCGAAGATGCCTGCGCTTGTTGAATAGGTCCGGGTCCGCCCTTGGGCCTTTCTGGGCGCTGCTGCTGTTGCTGGCGCCCGTCTGGGTCGCGGTTGACACCGCCAACCGTCTCGCGGATCGAATCGACCCCTGGGTCCGCGCCCGGACCGAGCCGCTGACCGGGTTGCTGACGAGTTGGCCGCAGCCGTTTGCGGAGATCCTGGCTGGCGACTACGGCTTTGTCACGATGGGACCGCTGCTGCTGGTGTGGGCGACTCCGGTCGTCGTGCTCCATGCGCTGCTGATGGGTGCGTACAAGTCGAGCGGCCTGCTCCACCGCCTGACGACCGCCATGAATCCGTGGCTGCGGCCGTTCGGCATGACGGGCCGGGAGTTGGCGCGGGTCGTGATGGGTCTCGGCTGCAACGTGCCCGCCGTCATCAGCGCACGCTCTTCGCCGGCTTGCTCGCGTGGCGCATGCGTTTCGGCCATTGCCTTCGGTTCGGCCTGTTCGTATCAGCTGGGAGCCACGCTGGCGGTCTTCGCAGTGGCGGGACGAACCGAGTTGGTCGTGGCCTACCTGCTGTTCCTTGGCGCCACGACTGTCGCCTACGCCCGCCTCACCGCGCCGCGAGCGGCTCGTTCTTCTCTCAATGTGCTGTCGACGACGGGCCGGGTCTTCCTGGGCTGGCCGCGCCCGAGGGCCGTCTGGCTGGAGGCGCAGGGCGTGATTCTGGAGTTCTTTCGCAGGGCCTTGCCGGTCTTCTTTCTCATCACGGCCGCAGCATCTCTGTTGCATTGGCTGGGTGCGCTGCAAGCCGCGTCGACCGTCGTCGAGCCGGCGATGGCCATCTTCCGATTGCCCTCGGAGGCGGCCACGGCGGTGGTCATGGCGAGCGTGCGCAAGGACGGCATCCTGTTGCTGGCGGAGCCGGGAGTCGCCGCAAGCCTCAGCGCCGTCCAACTATTGACGGCCGTCTACCTGGCCGGCGTGCTGCTGCCTTGCATGGTCACCTGCCTGACGGTTGCGCGCGAGCAGGGCCGCGCGTTCGCGCTACGGTTGGTGGGTCGGCAGGCTGTGGCGGCCACCGCGTTCAGTGCTCTGCTGGCCTGGGGCGGAGCATGGCTGTGAGCCCGGTCTCCGGCCCGCACCGACGCAAGGGGCAGGAGTTGCTACACCAGCAGTGCTGGAACTGGGGCCGGGATATCGTGCGCCCGGAAGGCAACCTCCTGCTTGAAGCGGGCTTCCTCAAACGACGGCCGCCCGAGGGAGAAACAGGATCCAGCTGCTATACGCTCGCGCTACCCAACGGCGACAGTCTCATGTTGTGGGGTTTCGGGCTCCTGTACGGAACGCCGCAGAACGGTGGCGTCTACCTCAACCGCTACCAGTTTCGACCCGTCTGGCTCCAGTCAGAGACGATCCAGGGGCCGATTTGGAAGCCCAACATGATCCCGACAGGACAGTCGCCCCCGTCGCTCCGCATGCCGGTTGATCTGACTGTCGCCGCCATTCGGCACGTCGCAGACTACGAGGAGTGGGCTCTCGCGCATTGCGGTCTCGAATATCGTCGCGCCGTCCTCCGCCAATGGAACCGGCCTTCCGGGCAACAGCCGCCGCAAACGCTTCCCAAGGCCTGGCGCTCGCTCGCCGACGCAATCGACGAGTGACGGCGCGGTTGGCCGGGGCCCGATCCGGGGGTACGTTGTGAACGACAGTATGAAGGGACCGGATCAAATGATCTCCAAACCGGGATTCGCCCGCACGGTGCCCCGCCTGGCGGCCGTGTTCGTCCTCGCCCCCGCATTCATCCTCACGACCGCGGGGTGCGCGCCGCCTGAACAGCCCCGCCGCGGGCACTCCTTGATCCAGGTGGGACGGAATGTGCTCGTCAGTGGCGATCATGCGGCGGCGGCGCACTCGGAGTACTTCGCCCATGCCGACCCCTCGGACTCGACCCGCATGGTGGTGTGCTCGATGATCGTCGACCCCACCCGAAGCCGACTGTCGACGGGCATCTATGTGTCCCATGACGCGGGTGCGACCTGGGGCATGGCGCTGAACGACACGATCTCGCGTTGGGGCGAGACATGGGACCCCGCCTGCGCCTTCGGGCCGGGAGGTATGGTCTACTTCGCGTCAATACCGACCCGCGGGGACCCGAGGATCGCGTACGAGTCAAAGGTTATCATCCACTCCTTCCGCTCGACGGACGGGGGCCTCACGTGGAGCGAACCCGTGCTCGCACCGTTCGTGGCCAACGCGGATCTGGTCGTCGACTGGACGGGCGGGCCGTATCACGGGCGCGTCTACGCGGTGGGCGTGCGGGTCAGGGAGGTAGAGGGCGAGCTTCCGCAGCGGCATATGTCGCTCGTGGTCTCGGCCGACTCCGGCCGGACCTACGAAGGTCCCGTCGACATGTTCGTCCCGAAGGACTGGTATCAGGACCATGTCGGTGCACCGGTCGTGCACCCGGATGGGCGGGTCCTCGTTCCCGTGGCTGCCCGTCCCCCGTTTCGGCCCACGCCCCCCCCTCCCCCGCCGACGACCTGGTGGGAACGATCCCCCCGGGACACGACCACGAAGAACTTCACCTCCGTCGTGACGGTCACCGAAGGGGGGAGGGCCATCCGCCAACCGCACCACGTTGCAAAGACCACGCCGTGTACGCCCGATGGCGGTCCTCCGGAGATCGCGGTCGATCATTCCGACGGCCCATTCCACGGGCGGGCCTACGTTGCGTTCACGGACCGCACCTACGGACGCTGTCAGATCATGTTGAGCTGGTCGGACGACGGTGAGCAATGGGCCAACCCCCTTCCAGTCGACGACCCCCGCATTCCCCTCGATTCCGCAGGCCCGAACGCGTTCATGCCCGACATCGCGGTCAACCGCGACGGGGTTGTTGGGATCACCTGGCTCGACCGTCGTGAAGACCCCCTCAATCAGGAGTTCCGTCAGCGATTCACGGCCTCTCTGGACGGGGGCGAAAGCGTGCTGCCCAGCGTTGCGGTGAGCGAGGCCGCACACACCTACGCGCGAGGGGAGGGAGAACGGGAAGGGTATGCGGGCCTGGGCGCCGTCCCCGAATCGGGTGACGGCAGCAGCTGGATCGCGATCATCACAGGCGGAGCGGTCGGCACCTACGAGGAGGTGGGACACTACGTCGGAACGATGGTTGCGGCAGACGGTCGATTCCACCCCGTATGGGTCGACAACCGGACCGGGGTCGCGCAGCTGTACACCGCGCCCGTGGAGGTCGCGGGAACGGCCAGGACCCGGGCTGAGTGGAACGCGGATCTCGGACGCAACGTTTCCGACTCGGTCGCGGTTCTCGTCAACAGGAGCACGTTCGACGCCGCCTCCTGCAGCTTCGATGTGAGCGTGGACCTGCTCAACCGATGGAGCGAGCCCCTGGACCTCCCCCTCACGGTGAAGGTCGAGCAGATGTTCTCTCAGATAGGCGTGCCCTGGTCCGACGGGCCGATCGATGGCCTTGGCAGACCGGAGTGGACCGTCGGGGAGGGTGGGGTGCTCCCGAAAGACAGCTTCGTCACCTACGGGACGCGTATCGTTCTCGAGGAGTGCGCGACGCTCGAGGGTAAGCCGGCGGTGTACCACGACATCGACGCGCGCATGTCGGGTACGCCGGTCGCCGGGTACGCTGGACAGAAGACCCTGGCCATGAGGGTGTCGATCTTCGAGCGGAAACGCTAGGGAGCGTTGGGGTGATCCGGGGTCACCAGATCATCACGAAGAGGAGGGGCAGGACGGAAAAGCGCCTGGATATCGGATTGGTGGAACCGCCTCTGGACGAGGGGGCTGTGAGGCCGGCGAGATCCTCTCGCAGCGTCCTGCGATCAGGTGCAGGCCGGGCAACGTCCGAAGAGGATCACCTCGTGGTCATCGACCTCGAAGCCTTCCGGAGCCAGATCCTCAACTGCCTCGGGGCAACGGTGGATATCGAACGCCTTGTCGCAGCCGCGGCACACGAAATGGTGATGGTGAGGCCGAGCCGCCAGCTCGTAGCGCATGCCACCCCCCGGGAGTTGCACTTCAGCGAGCCAGCCCTTCTCAGCCAGGATCTTGACGTTTCGGTACACGGTGGCCAGCCCGAGCGTGGGCGCGAGCGCCTGAGCGCGTTCGAGCACTTCGTCTGGTGTGAGCGCGCCCGCACCATCGACGAAGACGGCGCGGATGGCCCGTCGCTGCCGGGTATCTCGTTGGGGGTGCATGGTGTCCTAGTATCCCGTCCCGGAAGTTCCTCGGCTGTTCGAGCACCGATTGGCACGACAGAGCAGGGCACTCCAGAGCATGTCAGCAGGGCTGCGGTCTGTCACCACTCGTAGGGCGTAATCGAGGTGCCGGCCATCATGAAGGACACCGACCCGTACAGGTTCGTCGTCTCCTCCACGGTCAGGGTGCCGTGGATCCAGACGGGTTCCCAGAAGGAGACCGGCACGCGCTGACCCTTCTCCATCCTGACGTAGACCAATTGGTTGGGAGGCGGGGGCGGGGTGTGCACGCAGGCCCCGACGTACGGGACCAGGAGGAACTCCGAGACCTCGCCGGCCCAGTCCTCCAGGGGGACCATGTATCCGGGCACCCTGACCCCTCGCCCCACCACCGACTCGAGTTCCCCGGACATCTCGCCCGTGCGGTAATCCAGGGTGGCCAGCAGGTGCCAACCCACCTCGGTGGAGTCCCGCGGGACGCTGGCCGCGCGGGTCCTCGCCCCATCGCTCGGATCAGCCAGGACGGAGCGGGGGCCCGACGTGAGCGCAAGCCATCCGCCCACGATGACCAGGGCGATTGGGAGGGGAGTGTACGGAATCCGAAATCGGCGGCGCGGTTTTGGCATTTGACTGGATCCTCGCCCTTCCGGGAACCGTGCGATGATAACGAGAATACACTATCATTCATGTGCCAGTGCGCACGCAACCCCCACCGGTTCCCTTACGATGACCTGCCCCACACTCGACCGACCCCAGGTCCGCGCCGCTTTCGTCAGTTGGACCATCCCGTGTCTCCTGATCTTGGCCGCATGCGGCGATTCACCCTCCCCGGGTCCTGGTCCTCCCGTGGTCGAGGGCGAACGGTTGGGGACGGCCGGGGCCCACGAACACGGCATCGCTCGCCTGGGTCTGGCCGTGGATGGCGCCCGCGTCACCATCGACCTGGAACTCCCCGCGGAATCCGTGTTCGGCTTCGAGCACGCCCCCCGCTCGGCGGAGGAGCGGGCCACTGCAGCGGAGGCCCTCGACAGACTCCGAACCGGTGGCGCGCGTCTCATCGCCTTTCCGGACGGGGCGGCCTGTGCGCTGGATTCGGCTGAGGTGCAGGCGCCCGAAGGCGTAGAAGGTGATCATGCCCACTACGACGAGCATGCTCACGACGACGAGCATGTTCACGAGGACGAGCATGCTCACGAGGAGGACGAGGGCATCGTACACGAAGACGTTCGCCTCCTCGCTTCCCTTACCTGTTCCCGTGAGCCCATCGGACCGGCGAGCCTGCGGTTCGCGGACCTCCTGCCCGATGTGGTGCAGGTGGACCTGACGGTGTTCACGGCGGCCGGCGAGGCGGCAGGCCGCGTTGTGCCCGACGCGTCGTTCCGGTTCTGAGCCGGAGAGCCGGGCCTTCGTCGCCCGGCCGATGCTCGGCCGCGAGCCCCCCTCCCGGCCACCTCCCCCGAATCTTGCTCGCACCTGGGCCCGGCCCCAATCTCAAGACCGGATCCCACGCCCAGCAAGCACTCCCGGGAGGACCCCATGCGCTTCTCCGCCCCCTCCATCACCACCTCATTCGCCGCCGCCCTGGCGCTCGCCCTCACCTCCCCCCTCACCGCCCAGGACGACGCCACCGACGACTGGGACGTGACCCTCGCCCGCGGCGAGACCCGCGAGATCGACTTCACCACCGAAGAGGGCACGTGGATGTCGATGGACGTCTCACCGGACGGGCGCTGGGTCATCTTCGATCTGCTCGCGCACGTCTATCGGGTTCCCGCCGACGGCGGCGGCGAGGCCGAACTGCTGACCGGCGGAACGGGCGTCGCGACGAACTATCACCCCCGCTATTCGCCCGACGGGTCGACCATCGCCTTCATCAGCGACCGGGAGGGGCAGAACAACCTGTGGCTGATGGACGCGGACGGCTCCAATCCGCGCGAGGTCTTCAGCGACATGGCGACGCGCGCAGTCTCGCCGGCCTGGTCCGCCGACGGCGACTACATCTTCGTCAAGCTGCAGGATGTGGCAGCGGGGCGGGGGCAGACGGGCCGCAGCGGGATCTGGATGTACCACGTCGACGGCGGCGACGGGATCCAGGTCGTAGGCGACCAGCCGCAGGCCGCGTGGCCCTCCCCGTCGGACGACGGGCGCTATCTGTACTTCCACGTCTACACGGGCCCGCCCGGGCTGCAGGGCCGCGATGCGCTGGCCGGGCACTGGCAGGTGCGCAGGAAGGATCTGCGCACGGGTGAGGTCCTCAACATCACGGCCGGGACCGCCTCCCAGCAGGTGCGCGCCTCGAGCGGCAGCGCCTACGCGGCCGAGATCTCCCCCGACGGCCGCCACCTCGCCTTCGCCCGCAGGATCGCGGGCGGCACGATCTCGTACCGCGGCCACACCTTCGGTCCGCGCGCCGCGCTCTGGATCCGCGACCTTGAGACGGGAAGCGAGCGCGTCGCGATGGACCCGATCACCATCGACAACGCCGAGGGGATCAAGACGATGCGCATCCTCCCCGGCTACAGCTGGAGCGCCGACGGGTCCAGCATCGTGATCACGCAGGGCGGGAAGATCCGCATGCTCGACGTCTCCAGCGGCGAGGTCACCACCGTCCCCTTCTCGGCACGCGTGCAGCGCACGATATCGGAACTCGCCCGCGCCGACTTCCGCATCGACGACGGCCCCTTCGAGGCGAAGATGCTGCGCTGGTACGCCGCCTCGCCGGACGCATCGCGGATCGCCTTCCAGGCGGTCGGCAGGGTGTGGATCGCACCCGCGGACGGCGGCGCTCCCACCCGCCTGACCAGCGGCGACGGTCCGCACGAGTTCTCGCCGTCGTGGTCCCCCGACGGGCAGTGGATCGCCTACACG
This sequence comes from Gemmatimonadota bacterium, assembly GCA_022826565.1. Lineage (GTDB taxonomy): Bacteria > Gemmatimonadota > Gemmatimonadetes > Longimicrobiales > Gaopeijiaceae > Bin94. The sequence goes on from JAJDUP010000035.1 coordinate 49,668, forward strand.
ACCTGGGGCGGCGAAGACGGCGGGCACGTGTGGAAGATTCCCTCGGGAGGCGGCACGCCCCGGCAGCTCACCACATCGCCGTCCGAGTACGCGCACCCCGTGTGGTCGCTCGACGGCTCCGAGATCGTGGTCACGCGCGGCAGCGGCGCGGCGGCCCGCGCCCGGTCGGCCACGCAGAACCCCTTCTGGGAGCTGTGGCGGGTCCCCACCGAAGGCGGCTCGCAGGAGCGCATCATGACGATCCCCGCCGGGGGACCTGGTGGGCTGCTAGGCTACCGGCGCCAGATCACGCGGGTGTCGTTCGGCCCCGGTGGGCGCATCTACCTGCCCGCGGGCCACGAAGCGGGCGAGGGACAGGGCGCGATCGCGCTGATGTCGGTGCGCGGAGACGGTTCCGACGCACAGGTGCACGCAACCATCCCCTGGGGGGACGAGTTCGTGATCTCGCCAAACGGCAACCGCGTCGCCTTCCAGGAGGGTGACAACGTCTTCTGGGCGCCGCTGCCGCCGGGCGGGACGGGCGGCGACCCCGTCGCGCTCAGAAAACGCGGCGCCCCGGTACCGGTCACGCAACTCACCACCGAGGGCGGCCTCTACCCCCGCTGGCTCGACAACGACCGCCTCGAATTCGGGAGCGGGCAGAGCTTCTTCATCCACGACGCGAGCACGGGCGAGACCGACACCACGACCATCCGGCTCAGCGTCGACCGCGTCATCCCCGAAGGCACGCTCGCGCTCACGAACGCACGCATCGTCACCCTCGACGACCGCGCGGTGCACGAGAACGCGACCCTGCTCATCGACGGCAGCCGGATCGCCTGCGTCGGCGACTGCGACACCTCCGGCGCCGACCGGACCATGGACATGACCGGCAAGACGATCATCCCCGGCTTCATCGACATGCACGCCCACCACTACCGCGAGCACAAGGGGCTGATCCCGAAGCGCGACTTCGAGTCGGCCATCTACCTTGCCTACGGAGTCACCGCGAACCTGGACAACTCGATGTGGTCGCAGAACGTGTTCGCCAGCGCCGAGATGATCCGCGGTGGTGCGGTCGTGGGCCCGCGGACGTACTCGACGGGTGATCCGATGTACCGCGGCGACGCCATGCGCCAGAACGATATCTCCAGCTACGAAGTCGCCGAGCAGAACATCAACCGGCTGGCATCGTGGGGCGCCACCGCGCTCAAGCAGTACCTGCAGCCTCGCCGGGACCAGCGGCAGTGGATCTCGGACATAGCCCGGCGGAAGAACCTCATGGTCACATCCGAGAACAACGATACCCCGTACACGATCGGGATGATGATGGACGGGCAGACCGGCTTCGAGCACCCGATGACATACCTGCCCATGTACCGCGACCTGAGCACCTTCCTGGGACAGGCCGAGTCGGCCTACTCACCCACCTTCGTGGTCGGCGGCATCGGTCCCTGGAACGAGGAGTACTTCTTCGCCGAGGACGACGTCTGGCTGGATCCCAAACAGCGGGAATGGCTGCCGTGGCGCCAGGTCATCCCGCACATGCGCCGACGCTGGGAGCGCCCCGACACCGACTACACCTATCCGCTCATTGCGCTGGGCATGATGGACGTAATCGAAGCCGGTGGCTGGGGCGCGATCGGCTCGCACGGGCAGGCCCACGCCATCGCCTCCCACTGGGAGGTCTGGATGATCGAAGCCGCCGCCGGGCCGATGGCCGCGCTCGAGGTGGCCAGCCTCCACGGCGCCGTCTTCCTGGGTGCCCAGGAGGACATCGGCTCGATTGAAGTCGGCAAGCTCGCGGACGTGCTGGTGTTGAACTCGAATCCGCTCGACAACATCCGCAACACGACCGACATCATGTACGTCGTGCAGGGCGGCATCGTGCGCGACGGACTCACGCTGGACGAGGTGTGGCCCAACCAGGTGCCCTACGGCGAGCACTGGTGGGTGGATCCGAACGCGTGGCTGATGGACAACCGGCCGGTGGATTACTGGGATCGGAGGTAGCCCCGCGCGCTCAACCCTCCAGCCGATTATACCTCCGCAGCACTTCCCGCAATCGTTCGTGCGGCAGGGCGTGCACCGTCACATCGTTCGCGCCGGTCATGGTCTCGGCCGCGACGAGCGCGTTGATGATCGCCTCCTCCGTCGCCTCGACGGTGGCCGCGAAGAGCGGGTTCAGTCGCCCGTTGGCCAGTACCCGCGCCTCCGCGGCGGCGGCCCGCTCGGAAGCCGCCTTCCGGTTCGCCGTCGAGAAGGCGACGAAGATGTCGCCGGAGCCGTTCGAGGAGGTACTCCCGTTGCGGGCGAGTCCCAGCGAGACCCGGCGGGCAATTCGTTCCAGCTGATGGGACAGAACGGGTGCATCTGTCGCGACGACGACGATGATGGAACCGTCGCGGTCGGCCTCCCCCTCCACCCCCTCGAGCTGCGCCCCGCCCGGCCGCTCCGGCATGAGGTCGGCGATCTCCCGGCCCACCGGCACGCCCGCCACCCGGAACGGCGCGCGGCTGCCGTAGTTGCACTGCACCAGCACGCCCACCGTGTAGTCCTCGCCCGCGACGTCGACCACCCGCGACGACGTCCCGATACCGCCCTTGAAGCGGTGACAGATCATTCCGGTGCCGCCACCCACATTCCCCTCGGCAACCGGCCCGCCGCGCGCCGTGTCCATCGCCGAAATCGCGTCGGCCTCGGTGACGTGCTGGCCGCGGATGTCGTTCAGGGTGCCGTCCCACGTCTCACCGACGACCGGCAGAGCGGCAAGCCACGCGCCCCCTCCCCGTTCGACGCCCCTTGCCACCCCCCAGCGAATCACCGCGTGGTGCACGACGCCCACGCTCAGCGTGTTGGTGATCATCACCGGGCCCTCCATGATGCCCGAATCGCGCACCCAGGTCGTGCCGGTCATCTCGCCGTCGCCGTTCAGCGTGAACCAGGCCGCGTATACCGGATCCGGCACCTCGCGCCCGCGCGGCCACACGGCCGTGACCCCGGTACGCACCGGTCCCTCGCCGATCCGCAGCTGGCCGGACCCGCGCACGATCGTCGCGTGCCCCACCTCGACCCCGTCGACATCGGTGATCGCGTTCAGCGCGCCGGGTGTGCCCTCGAAGGGGATGCCAAGGTCGCGGGCCCGGGGCTTCTGGCCGGAAGCGGGAACCACTGTGCAGATGAGCAGGATGGAGGCGGCAATCGACGGCAACGTCGCCGATTCCCTTTTTTGCGGGCGCTTCGGCAAGCCTCTTCGACCTGCAAGGGCATGGATCGGGTTGCGGCAGGACAGACCGTGCCTGACTATGCGATATTGTCCGGGGTCTTTCATGGTATTCACCTTCGGCTGGGCTTGGGGAGCCTTTCGTTCTGGAGACCATCTATGAGTAGAAGCGGCAAGGGTCGGGAGAAAGTCATGGTCGCAGCCGCGACGGCGGCGGCGCATTACCTCGACGCGGCCTTGAACGCGGGCACCGCCAAGGAGGAGATCGACGGTGCGCTGGCCGGTGTCGTGCGCCAATACGGCTTGTCGGAGTGCTGGATCTCCGATGAACACGGCCACATCGTGTTCGGCTCTCACAAGACGGACTTCGTGTTCCCTAGCGATTCGGATGCCCGCACCCAGGCAGCGGTCTTCACCGCACTCCTCCGGGGCAGCGAGACAACCGTGATCCAGGAACCCCAGCCGCGCGAGGAGGACGGAGCGCCCTTCCAGTACGTGGGCGTCGCCGGAGTGGACCAGCCGAGGATCGTGCAGATCGGTCTGGCCGGGGCGGGAGGCCGATCCGAATGACGACCAGCAATTGGGGCCGCAACCGTCAGGAGAGGGCGATGGTGGCCGCCGCGATGACGGCTGCGCACTATCTCGACGCCGCCATCAAGGCCGGAGTGCCGCGAAAGCAGATCGAGACCGTGCTGGCGGCCGTGGTGCGCCGATCCGGCATGTCGGAGTTCTGGATCACGGACGAAACCGGCCGCATCATCCTGGGCTCGGCACCCATGGACTTCGTGTTTCCGAGCGACCCTGACGGCGACAGCCAGGGAGCGCCTTTCGCGGCACTCCTGCGGGGAACCACGGACGTGGTGATCCAGGATCCGCAACCGCGCGAACTCGATGGCAGGGTCTTCCAGTATGTGGGAGTCGCTGGGGTGGATAAGCCGCGGATCATACAGGTCGGGGTAGCCGACGGAACTTTCTGACGTCCTACCCCACCCAGCCGCGCATCGCGATAGTGCCGGCGGGACCCAGGGCTTCGACTCGCCGGGATTCCGGCCGCACGGCAAGCGTGATCGACTCATCGGCGAACAGCGGTGCCAGCGCGCGATAGCGGAAGCGGGACGGCGCGCCGCCGTGTCGCCGGGCCGCATCGAGCAGCAGCAGAGCGGTGAGGGGGCCGTGCACGAGGAGCCCCGGGTAGCCTTCGATTTCGGTCGCGTAGGGGTGATCGTAGTGAATCCGATGGCCGTTGTACGTCAGCGCCGAGAACTGGAATAGGGTGACGGTGGTGGGGGTGAAGGTTCGCGTCCAGTCCGCGGCGGGGTTGGTCGCGTGGTCGGCGGGTTGTGGGTCCGGCGGCGGGGTGGACTGCGCGTGGCCGCGCACGTCCCGGGGTTGCTGCGCCTCCCGGTACACGATCACCTGCTCCTCCTCCACGCACGTCCGACCGCCCTGGTGCACCGCGTGGCCCACCGTGACGAACACCAGCCGGCCGCTCTTCCCCCGCTTCCGCTCGACCTCGCGGATCTCCGATCTCAGTTCGGCCGGCTCGCCGATGCGCACCGGTGAGCGCGCGCGGAGCTCACCGCCCGCCCACATGCGCCGCGGCAGGCCCACATCGGGCATGAACGCGCCGCGGCGTGCGTGTCCGTCGGGGCCAAGGTGCGAGGCGCGCACGGGCTGCCTGAAGTAGAGCCAGTGCCATCCCAGCGGCAGCGGGTCGCCGTCGCGAATGCCCGCGGGGTCGCGGTCCAGGAGCGCCTGCATGGCCTGCGCCGGCCAGGGCGAGAGGTGATCGGTGCGCACGCGCTTCCGGCCCGGCGAGGCGGTGCCGGTCATGCGCCCCCGTCCCCCGCCCGTTCGAGCATGCGGCGGGCCGCTTCGACTAAAGGCCGGTCGACCATTCTCCCCTTGACGGCCACCGCGGCCCCACCCGCGGCGCGGTCCGCCTCGACGATCCGGCGGGCTCGGCGCACCTCGTCGCGCGAGGGGGTGAAGACCTCGTGGATCGCCGGGATCTGCGCGGGGTGGATCGCGACCTTGCCGGCGAACCCCAGCCGGCGGGCCTTCCTGGCCTCGGCGCGCACCGTGGCCATGTCGCGCAGTTCGCGGGAAGGCATGTCGATGGCATCGAGTTGGGCCAGTGCCGCCGCGTGCACGACGCGCGAACGGGCGTACAGCAGCGGCTCCCAGCCCGGTTCGGCCCCCAGTTCCACCGAGAGGTCGAAGCCGCCGAAGACGAGCGCGGCGACGGTCGGCAGCGCGGCGGCGATGTGCGACGCGTTCTCGAGTCCGAGGGCGGTCTCGACAATCGGGATCAGCGGCACGTCGTCCCCCAGAAACGCCCGGGCGTTCCACACCCCCGCGTCGGTCGTCACCTTGGGGATCATGAAGGCGTCCGGCGGCGGACAGTCGGCCAGGGTTGCGGCGTCCCGCTGGCCCGCCCTCGAGCCCGGGTCGTTCACGCGCACGATGACCCGAGGCCGCCCCGCCTCCCCGCCACGGCCCGCGGACGCCTCCGCCCACTCCTTCAGGAAGCGGCCCGCCGAGACCCGCGCACCCGCCCGGCGCCCGCGCGGCACCGCGTCCTCGAGGTCGATGCAGATCGCATCGGCACCGGCCGCGACGGCCTTTTCGAAGCGCTCCGAGCGGTCGCCCGGGACGAAGAGGATGGAGCGGATGGGGGGGAATCGGTCACTCATCGTCCGGGCTCGTTCATGCTCGGGCTCCAGGCCGGGTGCATGTGTTTCGCGTCCTCATCGGTTGACGGCAACTCCCCATTTCAAAACGACCGCGGCATCCCCAGCACATGCGTCGCAACATGGCTGAGGACGAGGTTGTTGGCCACCGGCGCCACCATGTACAGCCTCGCCTCGCGGAACTTGCGCTCGATACCGTACTCTGACGCCATCCCCCAGCCACCGAAGGTGTCCATGGCCACGTTCGCGGCCTTCCACGCGGCCCGCGAGGCCAGGTACTTGGCCATGTTGGGGCCGTCGCCCCGAGTCTCGCCGCCGTCGAAGGCGCGCGCCGCCTCGTCCCTGACCGCCGCCGCCGCGCGGATGTCCATGTAGGCGTCCGCGATCGGGAACTGGACGCCCTGGTTCTCGCCGATGGGGCGTCCGAAGACCTTGCGCGCGCTGGCGTAGTCGGCCGCCCGTCCGACGAAGTACAGCCCGTCGCCGATCGACTCCGACGCCAGCAGGATCCGCTCGGCGTTCATCCCCGACATGATGTAGCGGAAGCCCCTGCCCTCTTCCCCGATCCGGTTCGCGGCCGGGACTTCGAGTCCGTCGAAGAAGACCTCGCAGCTCTCGTGGTTGATCATCGTGTCGATCGGGTTCACCCGGATCGCGTCGCGCGCCTCGCGCAGGTCGACGATGAACACCGACAGCCCGCCGGTGCGCTTCTCGACCTCGGAGCGCGGGGTGGTGCGCGCGAGCAGGATCATCAGGTCCGACTGGAGCACTCGCGAGATGAAGACCTTCTGCCCGCGGACGACGTAGCTGTCGCCCCGGCGCTCGGCGTAGGTGCGGATGCGGGTCGTGTCGGAGCCGGCGTCGGGTTCGGTCACGGCGAAGGCCTGAAGCCGCAGCTCGCCCGTCGCGATCCCGGGCAGGTAGCGCTGTTTCTGCTCGTCCGACCCGTGCCGCAGCAGCGTGCCCATGGTGTACATCTGGGCGTGGCAGGCACCGGAGTTCGCGCCCGAGCGGTTGATCTCCTCGAGGATCACGCAGGCTTCCCGCACGCCGAGCCCCATCCCGCCGTACTCCTCGGGGATCAGGCAGGCCAGGTAGCCCGCGTCGGTCAGCGCGTCGACGAATTCGTGCGGGTACGCGCCCGCATCGTCCGCGGCCTGCCAGTAGTCGTTGCCGAAGTCGGCGCAGAGGGCCCGGACGGCACCTCGGAGGTCGTCGTGGAAGGGGTCGCCCAATGTGCCGCGGCCGCTCAGTGCCCCATCGAGTGCATGTCGCGGCCGCCCATCACGTGCTTGATCACGCGGCCGCCCTGCATCACGAAGCGCACATCCTTCGTCACCTCGATGTCGTCGAGCGGGTTGCCCGGCACGGCGATGATGTCCGCCAGCATCCCCTCGGCCAGGCGGCCCCGGTCGGGCGTGTCGAGCAGGTCGGCGGCGTGGATCGTCGCGGTGCGTAGCGCGTCGAGCTCGCTCATCCCGAGCTGCACGTAGATCCCGAACTCGCCCGCGTTCTCGCCGTGCGGAAACACGCCCGCGTCGGTCCCGAAGGCGATCGGGACGCCGCGGTTGATCGCGCTTTGCAGGCTGACGCGCATCACCGGCAGGATCTGTTCGGCCTTGCTCCGTACCAGCGGCGGCAGCGCGTCCATGTCGATCACGTCGGCAAGGTACGTCGTCGGAACCAGGTACGTCCCCTTCTCGATCATGAGGTCGATGATCTCGTCGGTGAGGATCGACCCGTGCTCGATCGAGGCCACCCCGGCCTGCACCGCCGCCAGGATCCCCTCGGCGCCGTGCGCGTGGGCGGCGACCTTGATCCCATGCCGCGCGGCCTCGTCGACCATCGCCGTCAGCTCCTCCAGCGAGTACTGCTGCGCGCCCACCGGGCCCTCCATCGACAGCACGCCCGCCGTCGCACAGGTCTTGATCACCTTCGCCCCGTGCTTGATCTGGTACCGCACCGCCTCGACCACCTCCCAGGGCCCGTCCGCGACACCATCCTCAGGCCCGCCCTCGAGGATCCCCGGCGCGAACCCCGTCACGTCGCAGTGGCCGCCCGTGATCCCCAGCGGGTTGCGCGACGGCACGACCCGCGGCCCGACGATGTCGCCGCGCTCGACCGCGTGGCCCAGCTCGACCGTCACATCGCCGCCGTAGTCGCGTACGGTGGTGAAGCCCGCGCGCACGGTGCGCCCGCCGTACAGCACCGCGTTGTAGGCCGCGTGGGCCTCGGTCATCGTGACCGCCGCGGTGAACGAGGCCGCGCTGATCTCCATGCTCAGGTGCGTGTGCGCATCGATGAAGCCGGGCAGCAGCGTCACGTCGCCCAGGTCCATGTCGTGCATCGAGCCGGGGACATCGACCGGGTTCACGGCCGTGATCACCCCGTCCTCGACCACGACCACCCCGCCGGTGTGCATCTCGCCCGTCTCGACATCCAGTAGGCGCGCGGCGCGCAGCACGGTCGGGCCGTCGTACATGCCGCCGCCGTGCATCTGCGCTGCGGCAGGGCTGGGTGGGGTGAGGGCGGCAAGGGCCAGGATTGCGACAGAAACTCCAGAATGTCTCATGGTACTGTGCGGTTGCGGGGTTGCCCGGTAACGTGGCGGAAAGCGGAATTGACCCGATGCAGTGGCGAGGCGCAAGCGTGCTCCGCAACACTGCCAGGCGTTCGAAAAAGGAAGCGGAGGCATGCGACGACCCATACGTCGCGGACCCCGGCACCCTGGAATCGTCGGTTCGCCCCCGCCTGATCAATGACCCGGCCCACGCCTTGCGAACACTGCACCCCCGTGTGCGCGCTCTTGACTCGGGGATTGGCGGAGTGACGACGGTGCGCTTCGATCTGACCGGCGACGGAGTCGCCCGCAACCCGCGTGTCGTGGGAAGTTCTGGACTGCAAGTCATGGATGAGGCCATCGCGGCGATCGCGACCGACTTCGAGTTTGTTCCCGGCACGACTGCCTCGGACACTGCCGAGGTGCCGCTGGAGTACGTAGTGGGCTTCGAGGCCGACAGGCGTGGGCGGTTGGTTCGTTGGCTATCGGCAATCAGTGACCGACGACTCATGAGTGCCCGTGCGGGACCACAACCGCGCGACCGCCGATCAGCCTCTCTTCCCCTTCGCCACGTTCTCCGCGTACATCGACGACTTTTCCAGCACCGGGTTCCGGTTGTAGGCCTCGGACTGCCCCGGCGGGATGCTGAGATACTCCCACTCGTCCCCGCGGAAGGACTTCGCCAGCAGGACGATCTGCCCCACGTGGTAGGCGAGATGGGCCAGCGAGCGCAGTAGCGCCTCGTCGACCCGGAACGGCACGCCCCGGATGGTGATCGGCGCGGCAAGGTCGTCGTCCGTCAGCTCCGCCAGCGCGCCGAAGAGCACGCGCCACCCGCGTTCCCACTTCCCGGCGACCTCCGCGGGCGACACATCGCGCAGCTCGAACTCGGAGTCACGGTTGCGCCAGGACTTCTCGCCGTCCGTGGTGAGCAGGTCGGTGAACTTGGACTCCAGGTTGCCGGAGACATGCCACACGATGATCGCCACCGAGTTGCCGTCTTCGCCGCGCACGAGCAGTTCGTCGGGCCGCACCTGCCCCATGGCGCGCTCCGCCAGGAGCTTGTACCGCACGAATTCGGCTTCGACGAACTGGAGTAGCGTGCGGTTCAAGTCACAAGGGCGGGTTTCAGGTTGCGGAATCATCTTGATACAAGGGACTATATGACCATGGTCATGACCATAGTCGTACCCATGGAAGAAACAACAAATGGCAGTCAATGATGAACAACTGATCGGATCCCGCACAATCAAGGCATCCGAATTCAAGGCCACCTGTCTCAGGCTGATGGAATGCGCTTCGGGAACGGCTGCCCGCCGTCAGGACCGGGCAGATAGTCCGGTGGATAAGGGAGGACCGGGAGCGCCGGCTGCCGTGATCGTCACACCGGATGCGTCGGTCCTTCTCAAGTGGGTTCTTCCGGGCGACGACGGTCAGGACACGGACGCGGCGCTCGCGCTGCGTGACCAGGCCGTGGCCGGCACCCTCGATCTGGTCGTTCCCCAACTGTGGATCTACGAGGTGGGCAATACGCTGGCGAAGCGCTTTCCCGATGACGCGGAGGAACTGCTGGCTTCTCTGATTGACTTCGGCCTGACCGAGGCGAAGCCGGGTTCCAGATGGAGAAGCCGTGCCGTGTCTCTGTCAGTGACGTACGGAGTCACTTTCTACGATGCGGCGTACCATGCCGTGGCACTCGGCCTGGCCGGGGTGTTCGTCACCGCGGATGAACGCTACGTGCGACGCGCCGCGGGAGCCGGAGGCATTTCGTCCCTGCGGCATTGGCGGATGCCGTGAACGCGGCCCGAAGCGCCTGATGCACCATCGCGCTGGCATAATGCCTGCGTATTAGCTACACTATGCCGTCATTGTTTGAACACGGAGGTACGGAACAGTGGGCGTACTCACCATCAGGAACGTGGACGACGAGGTCATCGCAGCACTCAAGGCGCGGGCGAAGGCCAATCACCGCTCGCTGGAGGGCGAACTTCGCTGCCTGCTGAGCCGTTATGCGGTCCCTGACTACAACCTCGGACTGGTGCGTGAGCGGGTTCGCGCCGCCTACGGCCCGGCTCCCGGCGCGCAGCACACCATGACCGACTCCCCTCCCGAGGCTACCGATCTACGTCCGGACGCCGAGGCTGAACGCGTGGAATGGCTGGGTATGATGCGGGATATGGGCGAGATCACGGGCGACATTATCTCTCCCGTATCCGAGCTGTCCGACTGGAAGGTGTACCGTTCCGACGCGGCATCCAGCGAAGAGGGTGACGAGGCGCCGTGAACCTGCTGCTCGACACGCACGTCTGGATCTGGAGCCAGCTGGAGCCGGAACGGCTGTCCACCCGGGCACGCGATACCGTGACCGACCCGGCAAACACCCTGGCGCTTTCCTCCGTGAGCGTCTGGGAGACGCTGCTGCTCGCGGACAAGGGCTGGTTGGACCTGGCCCCCGACCCGTGGTACTGGATCCGCACCGCCCTCGCGACCAGGCCGTTGAAGGAAGTCCCTCTTACCCACGAGGTCGCCCTCCGCAGTCGCAGCGTCCGCCTTTCTCATGACGACCCGGCCGACCGCTTCATCGCGGCGACCGCCATGGTTCACGGTCTCACGCTGGTGACGGCGGACAGGTCCCTGCTCCAGTGTCCCGATATCAGGGTGTTGCCGGCCGCCTGACCGCCCCCGCGAAGGGACACAGGGCTGATCCGGGCGGCCGGGGCCAGCTCACCCCCCCGGATCCAGCACCGCGTCGATCCGCGCGATTGCGTCCTCGAAATGCAGCCGCGTGGCCCGGTGGGACGAGCCGCCGGAGGCGGCCGCAAGCTCACCGCGCAGAGCGCCAAGCTGGCCGCGCGCGAACGGGACCACGTCGGACTGCATCGCCTCTTCATCCTCCATCAACTCAGACATCCGCGCGAGCCAGGCACGCTGCAGGTTGCGCCGGTAGGCGTCGGTCGCATCGCCTGACGAGACCTCCGACCAGACGCCCGCCCGCAGGTCGTCGAGCATTTCGCCGAGCGAATAGGCGTCCGAGCCGTGGAAAGCCTCCTGCTCGACGACGCGCTTCATGCGGGGCACGTTGAGCACCTGGTTCAGGGCCTGCGTCTGGCGGGTGCGCACGAGTTCGACGGCGCCGGTGCCCTGGAAACGGTGCAGGATGTCGGCTTCAAGCAGCCACCCGGGGGTCGCGAAGACCTGCCGATTCAAGTATGCGAGCGCCCGCTGTTGACGGTCGCGGTCGACCATCGCGTAGGGGACGCCGTCCTGCCCCTGGTGCTTCCGGGTGTGCACCACACCGCCCAGGTTGGCGACCACGTGCCCGGTGTAGCGGCCCCACTGGCCGACGACTTTGTTGTACAGCTCCTGGAGCTGCGAGTAGTCCTCGCCGTCCTGACGGGTCCAGTCGGTCAGGTTGTCGACAATGCGCTTGAGGTTCTCGATGCCGTAGTCGGACGCGCGCATCGCGTCGTCGCCGATCGCCTCGGTGAGCGCCGTAGGGTCGGAACCGGTCGGGCTCGAGAAGCGGTAGATGGGATCCTCCTGCATCTCGACGACCATTGCGCGCAGATCCTCGCGCTCCGTGAGGCGGTCCTTGCCGGGGAAGTAGGTGTAACCCCACTCGACGGAGAACTTGTCGTAGGGGCCGACGAGCGGCATGTAGCAGGTGTCGTCCCCGGGCTGCGCGACGTAGTTGAAGCGCGCGTAGTCCATGATCGACGGCGCGACGCCCATCTCGCACACGAACCGGGTGCGCAGGTCCTCGACCGCGTAGTACGCGGACGACTGCATGTTGTGGGGGAGCCCGATCGTGTGCCCTACCTCATGGGCCGAGACGAAGCGGATGAGCTCGCCCATGACCTCGTCGTCGAACTCGATCCCGCGGGCGTCCTCGTTGGCCGGCGCGGTCTGTATGAAGAACCAGTTGCGCAGCAGGTTCATCACGTTGTGGTACCACTGGATGTCGCTCTCGAGGATCTCCCCGGTGCGCGGGTCGTGCACGTGCGGGCCCGACGCGTTCTGGATCGGTGACGCCAGGTAGCGGATCACCGAGTAGCGCGCGTCCTCGGGGCTCCAGTTGGGGTCGTCGGTGGGCGCGTCGGCGGCGATGATCGCGTTGCTGAAGCCGGCCTGCTCGAAGGCGGGCTGCCAGTCCACGACGCCCTGCTTGAGGTAGGGCACCCATTTTGGGGGGGTCGCCGGGTCGATGTAGTACACGATCGGCTTCACCGGATCCACCAGCTCCCCGCGCGCGTGGGCCTCGGGGTCGCTCGGCTCCAGGCGCCAGCGCGTGATGAGGCAGCGGGTGACCGCGCGCTGCTCGTCCAGCCCGTAGTCGATGTGGCTGGTCGAGAAGTACCCGACGCGCTCGTCGCAGAGGCGGGGCTCCATGGGGTCGTCGGGGAGCAGCAGCATCGAGTGATGCATCTCCATCGACAGCGTGTTGCTGGCTGCGTTGGAGGGGGCTTCGGTGGCGTCGTATGTGAGGACGCGCCTCACCTCGACATTCGTGGGGTAGGCGGTCGCGCGCACCACGTAGGTGCGGTCGCCGTCCACCCGCCGCACGCCGTATGCCTGGCGGCGGAAGCTCTGCAGGCCGATGAGCGCGATGTCCTCGGTGAAGAGGTCGGTGACCTCCACGACCACCGCGGTCGAGTCGTCGTTCATTACCTCCACATCGAAGGCCATGATGATGGGCTCGAAGTTGGAGTTGCGGACCGCCGCCGCAATCGCCGTGGTGTCGTCGGCGAAGTTCTGGAAGCTCACCAGCCGCAGGCGGACCCGGTCGCCGTCACGCTCCCAGCGCACGGTCGAGGTGTTGGCCTTCGAGCCGCCGTAGCCGGCGCCGTCCGGGGTGCGCGCGATGCGGGTCAGCAGCAGCATCTCGCGGCCGATCATGTCGAGCGGGATCTCGTAGAAGAGGTCGCCGTCGATCATGTGCGTGTCGAAGAGGCCCTCGCTGGTGACGGCGTCCTCGGTGATGATGTCGGAGTACGAGGTCGTCGTGTCCTGTTCCTCCTCTTCTTCCTGTTCCTGGGGGAGGAGGGGGGAGGAGAGGGCGGAGATCCCGGACGGGGCGAGCAGGGCCGCGCCGAGGGCGAGCAGAAACGCGAAGGGGACGGGGGAATTGCGCATGGTGTCTCTTCCGGCCTGGTGTTGAGAAATGGCTGGATGGCAAGGTACGCGAGGGATTTCGCGGGCACCACGTTGCGCACCTGAGTAAGTCCGTTATCTTACCCCAACATGAAGACCACGATCTCAACCAAGGGCCAGCTCGTGTTGCCGGCCGAGTTGCGAAAGCGCGACGGGGTAGCGGCCGGCCAGGAATTCGAGATCGAGCGGCTGGCGCCGGGGGTGTATCGCCTCGAACGCAGCGGGGCGCCGGCAAACCTCGGGTTGGTGGACCTCTTGCTGGCCTGTCCCGAGAAGGACTGGTTCGTCCCTGTTTACTCCGAGTCGACCGGGGATCTGAAGGATCCCGGGTTCGAGGAGCCGACCGATCAGATACCTGGTTGACACCAACGTTCTGTCGGAGACAACGAGGCCGAGCCCCTCGCCGAAGGTGGTCCACTGGCTGCGCACCCACGAGCCGGAGCTGGCGGTGAATTCGCTGGTGCTGGGGGAAACCCGGTTCGGAATCCGGCTGTTGCCACCGGGACGCCGCCGGGACGCTCTTGAACGCTGGTTCGGCGAGGTCGTGCGCCGGATCCATTGCGTGCCGCTCGATGCAGACACCGGAATCCGCTGGGGAGAACTGCTGGCCACGCTCCGCGCCCGGGGAAGATCGATGCCGGTCAGGGACAGCCTGATCGCGGCGACGGCCCTGGCCCATGGACTCGTGGTCGTGACGCGCAACCGCAGGGACTTCGAACCGGCGGATGTCGAGATTGTGAATCCGTTCACATGACGCGTTGTCCCTACGGCCCCAGCGCCCCGATCGGGATCACGCCCACGCCGTCGGGGCGCATGTACCCGTAGCCGTCGTGGACGATCACGGCGAGCGCCGATGGCTCACCGCACCGCTCCGTGTCCACACGGTCCGCGAACTTGAGGAGCGACCTGGCGGCGTCGTCGATCCGGTGGGTGCCCAGCTTCACCTCGAAGGCGGCCCAGCGGTTGAAGCCCGCATCCACGATCGCATCGACTTCGAGGCCGGTGTTGTCCCGGTAGTGGTAGACGTCCGCATCCGTCGCCTGGGCGTACACCCGCAGGTCTCGCACCACCATCGACTCGAACAGCAAGCCGAACCACGCCACGTCGTGGATGAGGCGCTCGGGATCCGCCCCCAGAGCCGCCGCGGCCAGCGAAGGGTCGACGAAGTGCCGCCTGGGCGACATCCTGAGCCGTGAGCGCGACCGCAGGTGCGGTGCCCAGGGCGGCTGGTCCTCGACAAGCATGAGGCGCTCGAGCGCGGTCATGTAGTTGCGCGCGGTGCGGCCCGTGGGCGGTGGCTCCGGTCCGGCCAGGTCCGCGGCGATCGTCGCGAGTGACGCGCAGGTCGCCACATTGCGGGCCAGCGACTGAATCAGCCGCTGCACCCGCCCCGGATCGTGCTTGACTCCGTTGACGCGCCCGACATCGACACGGCAGACCTCGGCCAGGTAGTCGCGGTTGGTGCGCATGGCCTCGGCGCCTGAACTGCCCAGGTGGCCGGGCCAGCCGCCCACGCAAACGAATCGGGCCAGATCGCGAACTGCGAGACGGGCCTCGCAACCGTGTATGCCTTCGCACCCCAGCACGCTTCGGAGCGAGACCGCACCCGTCGAGTGCCCAAGCTCGAATAGCGACATCGGCCGAAGTCGAAGGCGGCTGAAGCGTCCCGCGCCCGAGTGTCGCGTGAAGTCGTCGCGCGGCACCGCGGATCCCGTCAGAATGAACTGACCCTTCGACTGCCGGTCGTCGACCGCCCTGCGGACATGGTTCCAGACCTGGGGCTCCAACTGCCATTCGTCGATCAGGCGCGGTGTCTCGCCGATCAGCAGTTCCGGCGGTTCGAGCCTGGCAAGACGCCGAGCCTGGTCATCCACGTCCAGAAGCACCTCGCTGCCCGCAAACTGGCGCGCGGTCCACGTCTTGCCGCTTGCCCGCGGACCCTCGATTACGACGGCCCCGGCCGACGCGAGGCGTGCAACCAGTTCTTGGTCGGCGAGACGAGGTCGATAGCGTGGCATGGTCGAGGGTGTGTACGGGCAGGGTCACATGGGGCGGTTTCACCTAGTGTAATACCACTACAGCAGGATTTGCAACGAGGCTATGACTGAATTTGCAACGTCGTCATGACTGGCTTTACAACGCTTGCGATGCAGACCTTGCAACCCACTCACGACAGGAATCGCAATCGCCGCCGGGGCAAGCCCCTACCCGCCAGACCCCTCCCGCCCGAATTCCGCCCTGAACAGCGCCCGCGTCCCCGGATCCAGCCGCACATCCGACGGCTCTTCCGACACTGGAATGACCAATCGGCTCACCTCCTCGCCCACCTCCACCCCCCGCACCTCCACCGGCAGCGCCTCCCCGTCCACATACACCCCCACATCCAGCCACAGCTCGAACCGCCCCACCTCCTGCACCTGCCGCAACTCGACCTCCACCACCCCCGCCCCCGCGTCATACCGCCACGACCCCGCCACCCGCGGATTCCCCCCCTGCCGCAGCCACTGGTCGAAGAACCCCTGCAGATCGTCCCCCGACACCTCCTCCATCGCCCGCATGAAGTCGTCCGTCGTCGCCGTCCCGTTCAAATAGCGCGCGTAGTACAGCCGGATCCCGCGCCAGAACGCCTCGTCGCCCAGCCGCTCGCGCAGCATGTGCAGCACCCAGGCGCCCTTCTGGTACGTCGCCACGCTCGTCACGCGGCGCATGTCGTCGAGCCCGTCGTGCACGATCCGGTAGTCCGGGTTATCGACGTACCAGCGCCACACCCGCTCCGCAGCCTCCCGCAGCCCCGCCACGAAGTCGTCGCGCCCGTACGCGTGCTCCCGGAACAACAAGGTGAAGTAGGTCGCGAACCCCTCGCTCAGCCACACGTCGTCCCACTCGGACTCGGTGACCGCATTGCCGAACCATTGGTGCGCGATCTCGTGGATGATCACATTGCGCCAGCGCACCGACCGCTCCCCCGTCACCGAGTTCTCGCCGTACATGAGCGCGGTCGCCGCCTCCATGCCCCCGCCGGTTGCCGGCGAGGTGATGTTGGCCAGCTTCTCGTAGGCGAACGGCCCCACGTACTCGTCGTAGAAGTGCAGCGCCTCGATCGTCGGCACCGCGAAGTCGTAGAACCCCGCGTCGCGATCGCGCGCGTACACCCACGTCTGCACCGGCAGCCCCTTGAACTCGCCCAGGTGCTGCACCGCGAACCGCGCCACGCCCACCACGTACAGCCACGGCGAGATCGGTACCGACTGCCGCCAGTGCGTCAGCCGCATCCCGCCCTCCAGATCCGTCTCCTCGACCAGGCGCCCGTTCGACACCACCTGGTAGTGCGCCGGCGCGGTGATCACGAACTCGCACGTCGCCTTGTCGCCGATATGGTCCACGGTCGGCAGCCAGTTGCGCGCGCGATTCGGCCAGTTGTCGCTGAAGAAGGTGCGCTCGCCGTATTTGTTGGGCCCGATCCGCAGGCCGGAGGCGGGGACGCCGCCGTAGTCGACTGCAAATGTCGCGCGGGCGCCGGCGCGGCCGGGCTCGGGAAGGTGGACGGTGAGGAGGTCGTCCTCGTGGGTGAAGGCGAGCCGCCGGCCGCCGCCCCCGGAGGTGACCGTGGTGACATGCATGCCGGGAGCAGGAGTCTCGCCGCCCGCAGCACCGGCGCCGCGCCCGATCAGATCGAGCGGCACCTCGGTCACGCCGTCCGCCGTGAAGCGCAGGGTGACGGTGGCCCGCCCCGCGATCTCGTCCGTGTCGTCGCGCAGCGCGAGCTCGAAGCGGTAGGCCTCGATGTCGACGCCGGGACGGGAGGGGGCGTCCTGCGCGGCGAGGGCAGCCCCGAGGAGCTGGGAGCTCGCCAGCAGAAACGCCGGGAGGAGGGGGATGAAGGGCGGCGTGAGCCGTTCGGTGCGGTCGCCGTGCATGGGGGCCTCCGTTCGGTGGACGGGAGCGGGAAGATGCCCGCGGCGGCCCGGCCAGGCAACCGTGTCCACCAGGGCGATTCCACCATACCTCCCGTTTGAGAGGCGCGACCGGCCCCGCTCTCGCTGTACCGTTTCGCCATCGACGGATCCGCCGCGGCGACAGACCGGGAATCCCGCGGCGGCAGACTCACCAGAGAAGCGCCAGGTGAAAGACAAGATCGACAGGACCGCGACGGTTCATCCGTCGGCGCATATCGGTGCGCGGGTCGGCACCCCGAGGACTGTGACCGGACTTTGGATCAGGATCGAACGAGGACAACAGGCACATGGGGGCCGGGCGTCCGTCGGGACCGACGCAATTCACTTTCTTGGCACCTGGAATTGGATGAAAGATGTTCGGAATCGAAACACGGGTTCAGATGCGGAACTACCTGGAGCAGGGGCTGAGCAAGGCTGCGACCGCCCGGCTCCTTGGGATCAGCAGAAGGACTCTCTACAACTGGATCGAAGCGGGAGAGCTCGAGCGCGACCCCGCGGACACGACCGTGACCTACGGACCCAGAGCCCCCAGACCCACGAAGATCGACCCATACAAGAACCATATCGCCGCCCGGCTGGGCGACTATCCGCAGCTCAGCGCTGCCCGACTGTTCAGGGAAATCCGGGACGATGGCTACCCCGGAGGCTACGGGCAGGTAAAGCGCTATGTGCGCAGGACCCGTAGGGCGATCATGAACGGCGAAGTGGCTGGTTGAGTCACGGGCCTCGACAGACGCAGTACAGGGGTCACTTCGACATGAGTAATGATACCCCCAATTTGGGAGGTGTACTGTTGGATGGACCCCCCTATTCTGGTTGGTGTAATGCTTGACTGACGATTCTGTCACGACTCGGGGCAAAGGGCGGACCAGCGCCGATGGGTATCAGACACCGAAAGGGAGGCCTCGCGAACCGCCTGAATCCGTTCGGCCGGATTCTGGCGTCGCTGAACGAGGCCGCGGTCGACACCTGAGTGATGGACTCCCTGATCCAACGTACCCTGGTGTCGCTCCACGAGGCCGCGCTCGACGACGTGCATTGGCCGGTGGCGGCACGTCTGGTCATTGAAGCGAGCGGCACGGAAGGCAACGCCATCGTCTGCGGCGCGGGACGATTCCAGGCCGAAGCGGACCTTTTCTTCGTCCGCCTGTTCTTTCGCGAACAGCGAAGCGAGGAATGGCAGCGACGGTACTTTGAAGAGCACTGGCTCGAGGACGAGAGTATCCCGCGCATCGCCTTTCTTCCCTACGGCGAGTTGATCCACACCGCGGATCTGTACACGGATCAGGAGAAGAAGAGTTCCCGCGCCTACAACGAGGCGAGGCGCGAGGCCCGAATGCAGAAGGGCCTCACTGTACGCCTGACGGGCCCCAGAGGATCGCATGTCGTGTGGAACCTCGCCGACTCCATCGAGCCCGGAGGCTGGTCTGCGACCCAGATCGAGACGATTGGCTTTCTGCTGCCGCATGTGCGGCAATTCGTCTGTGTACGGCAGGCCCTGGCCGATGCCGGGGCACTCGGCAGCCCGCTCGCGGCGTTGCTCGACAACGCCCGCTTCGGTGTCATCCAGCTGGACGGGCAGGGGCGGATCGTGGCCGCGAACGACCAGGCCCAGGGTCACCTTCGGGACAGAGACGCGCTGTTCGACTCGGGCGGATTCCTTCGATGCCGGATGCCGACGGTGGATGCCAGGCTGCAGCGGCTGTTGGCGCGTGCGGTACCGCCGTTCGGCACGCCGGCGGCGGCCGGTTCGATGACGATCAGGCGCGCCCCTCCCGCTCCGAAGCTGATGGTGCACGTAAACCCCGTGGCCGAGCGGGAGTGGGACGTTCGATCGCAAAAGGTCGCTGTTCTTGTGCTGGTCGTCGATCCGGAGCGCCGCCCGCGGATCGATCCCGACCATGTCGCGAGCGCCCTCGACCTGACGCCGGCCGAGAGTCGGCTGGCGGTGATGCTGGCCACCGGCCGATCCCTGCGCGAGATCGCCGAAGCGACCAGCCGGACCGAGGGAACCGTCCGTTGGCACCTGAAGCAGATTTTTCGAAAACGGGGGTTTTCGCGCCAGGCCGATCTCGTGCGCTGCGTGCTTTCGTTCGACGGCCTGCCCGATACCGGGACCTGACTGCCGCGACACGCCACACTTGCGGGCGGTGACGCCCGCCTTTAGGAATCCACCATGGGTTCACAACCGCGGCCACGGCCAACTCCCCTCCGCACCGGCGCGCGCCTTGCCGTCCTCACAGCCTGCGCCACACTCGTTCTCGCGGCCTGCGACGGCGGCGGCCAGGTCAGTCCGGATTCCCCCGCGGCCCTGGTCATTCACTCCGGTAACGACCAGAAGGCGCGCACCGGGATGGCGGCGGCCGAGCCTGTCCGCGTCCGGGTGACGGCACAGTCCGGTGCCGGGCTCAGCGGCGTCGTGGTGGGCTTCGAGGTCACGGCGGGCGGCGGTTCGGTGCCTTCGTCCAGCGCGGTGAGCGACGCCAACGGCATTGCGTCGCCGGGCCGGTGGACCATGGGCGCGCCCGGTCCGCAGGAGTTGCGCGCGAGCGTGCCCGGGCTGGAGCCGGTCGTCTTCCACGCCGCCGCGCTGGACGTCCCGGCCGAGATCGCCATCGCGGCGGGGGCTGAGCAGGAGGCCGCAGCCGGGATGGCGGTTCCCGTTGCGCCCCTGGTGCTCGTCACCGACTCCCGGGGCCGACCGCTCGCGGACATCGTCGTGTTCTTTACGACGGAGCGCGACGCCTCGGTGGGCAGCCCGCGGGCGACTACAAACGCACAGGGCCATGCCGGCCCCGGCAGCTGGACGTTGGGATCCGCCGCGGGGACCTACAGTCTGGTGGCCAGCATCGACGGCGAGGGCGTGACCGGCAATCCAATCACCTTCGAG
This sequence comes from Gemmatimonadota bacterium, assembly GCA_022826565.1. Taxonomy (GTDB): domain Bacteria; phylum Gemmatimonadota; class Gemmatimonadetes; order Longimicrobiales; family Gaopeijiaceae; genus Bin94. The sequence continues at coordinate 70,120 of JAJDUP010000035.1, forward strand.
GCCGTGGCGTTGGCCGGGCCCGCGCGACAGGTCGTGCTGGTGGAGGGAGACGGCCAGGAGTCCGAGACGAAGCTCCCGGTTCCGGTCACGCCGCGGATCCAGATCACGGACGAGCACGGAAACGGGGTGTCCGACGTGCTCGTGACGTTTGCCGCGAGCGGGGACAGCGAGGTCGTTCCGACCGAGACCCGGACCGACTCGCTCGGCTTCTCGTCGGTGGGCAAGTGGATCCTCGGCACCGCCGCCGGTGCTACCTACAGACTTGCCGCAACGGTGAAGGACAACCCGTCGGCCACGGCGTCCTTCACGGCGTTGGCGATCGAGGCCGTTTACGACATCGAGATCGTGCACGTCAGCTCTTCGCTGCTCACCGACTCCCAGCGCGAGGCATTCGAGCGCGCCGAGGAGTACTGGGAGACGGCAATCAGGGGCAACCTCGACTGGAGCACGGTGCGCAAGCCCGCCCTGGAGGACTGTCTGTCGAAGAACGACATCACCGGGGAGATTCCCGGCGATCGAGTGGTCGACGATCTGTTGATCTACGTGCAGATCAGGGAGATCGACGGACCGGCCGGGGTGTTCGGCGGCGCCGGGCCCTGTCAGATCCGCGCGGACAACTCGCTGCCGGTCGTGGGCGTGATGTACTTCGACCTGGGCGACATGGACGGGCTCGAGACCAACGGCCACCTCGAGGGCACCATCCTGCACGAGATGGCGCACGTAGTCGGGTTCGGGACGCTCTGGGATCACATGGGCCTCCTGGAGAACCGTGCGTCGGGATTCGGCGGACAGGATACCCACTTCACCGGGGAAGCAACGCTCAGGGCGTTCCGCGAAGTCGGCGGCGGCAGCTACACCGGCGGCAGTCGCGTGCCGGTGCAGCACCAGGGCGGCGAGGGCGTCTGGAACGGGCACTGGCGTGAACTGGTCTTCTATTCCGAGCTGATGACCCCCTTCCCCGACCGCGGCGTAAACCCGCTGAGCGTCGTCAGCCTTGCTTCGCTGGTCGATATCGGCTACGAGGGCGTCGACTTCAGCGTGGCGGACGAGTACATGTTGCCGCCGCCGGCATACGCGGCCGTTGAGAGCGCGTGGGCAGCGGACGAGGCACCGCCCCCCCCGTCCGCCGCAGGACGGGCGGGCACCCCGGCGGGCGCCATCGACCTCAGCGACGACATCCTCCGGACTCCGATCGCGGTCATCGACCGGGACGGCAACGTGGTGCGGGTGATTCGGCCGCTGCGTTAGCACGGCTTGGTTCCGGCCCGGGCTGACGACCCTAACGTTACGTGAGGGTTGGTCCGAGCCCGTGCGAGCGCTGCCTCGTGTCAGCCCCTCGCGTCCACCAGCGGCCGCGCATCGGCAGGGATCGATCCCGCCCCCACCACCGCCACTCCCGCCCGCACCTTCACGGCCTCCCTGATCCGCGCCTCCAGCCCGCCAACCGCGACGGCATCGAGAGCACACCCCGGCGCGGCCTCGACCCGCACGGTGAGCACATCCTGCCCGCCGGCGTCCTCAATCACCACAGCCTGGTAGCGGCCCACCGACGGCTCCGGCCCCAGCACCGCGGCGAGCTCGCGCGGGTGCACGAACATCCCCTTCACCTTCACGCCCTCGCCCACACGTCCCAGGAACCCGGTCAGCCGCGGGCTGGTGCGGCCGCATCGGCACGGCTCCAGGTTCCACGCCGACAGGTCCCCGGTCCCGAACCGCACCAGTGGGTAGACCTCGTTCGGGCTCGTCACCACGACCTGGCCGGTCTCGCCCTCCGCCGCGGGGCGGTCGCTCCCAGGGACGAGCACCTCGACCACGATCTCGGTCGCGATGTGCCACCCGTCCCGGACATCGCACTCGTAGCCCAGGGTACCGGCGTCGGCCGTCCCGTACGACTGGTAGACGTCTACGCCGAATTCGTCCTGGAGCCGGGTGCGGAGCGAGGGCGGGAGCGGAGCGCCGGTGACCAGGGCGCGCCGGAAGGGGAGGTCGCGGCCGGAGTCGCGAGCGCGTTCGAGCATGGTGAGCAGGAACTGGGGCGTTCCCGTGTACCCCGTCGCTCCGGATTCGCACGCGGCGTCGATCTGCGCGGCCGTGTTGCCGACCCCGCCCGGGATCACCGCGCAGCCCACCGCGCGCAGCCCGGCGTCGAGCATCAGCCCGCCCGGCGTCAGGTGGTAGGAGAAGGTGTTGAGGACCACGTCATCCGGGCGGAATCCGGCGGCCCACACGGCGGGCGCCAGGCGCCAGAAGTCCTCGCGGTCGCCCTCGGGGTCGTTGATCGGTCCGGGCGAGCGAAAGATCCGGCGGAGCGATCCCGGCGGCACCGCGAGCATGCCCGCGAAGGGCGGGTCGGCCGCCTGCATCGCCGGCAGGTCGTCCTTGGCGAGGACGGGGATCCAGTCCAGATCGGCGACGCTCTGAATCTCGGCCGCCGACACGCCGGCCGCCGCCAATCGCTTCCCGATCTCGCGGCTGTGCTGCGCGCCGTACCGAACCGCCAGCACCGCGAGCCGGTCCTGCACGGAGGCCCAGTAGCGTGGGGCCTCGCAGTCGGGGTCATAGAGGGGTGCTCTGGACGCGGCGACTCCGCCGGGTGCGCCGCTCACGACAGCCATCGCTTCCTGCGACGGTAATGCTTGACGTCCCTGTAGGACCGGCGGCCCGCGTCTCCCAATCCCAGATAGAACTCCTTTACGTCCTCGTTCGTGCGGAGTTCGTCGGCCGTGCCTTCCAACACCACCCGTCCCCCCTCCATCACATACCCGTAATCGGCGACCGAAAGCGCCAGGCGCGCGTTCTGCTCGACGAGAAGGATGGTGGTCCCCTCGTCGCGGTTGATCCGCTGGATGATCTCGAAGATGCTCTCGACCAGGATCGGAGCGAGGCCGAGCGACGGCTCGTCGAGGAGCATCATGCGCGGGCGGGCCATGAGGGCGCGGCCGAGTGCGAGCATCTGCTGCTCGCCGCCCGAGAGGTGGCCCGCAGTCTGGCGGCGACGTTCGGCGAGCGCCGGGAAGTAGTGGAAGACCTTGTCGAGGTCGGCACTGGCGGCGCCCCGGTCGCTGCGCGTGTAGGCTCCGGCCGACAGGTTTTCGCGAACGGTCAGGTGTTCGAAGACGCGGCGCCCCTCAAGGACCTGGAAGATGCCCTTCTCGACGATTCGGTGCGCGTCAGTGCCCTGGATTTCCTCGCCGTCGAAGACGATTTCGCCATCGGTGACCTCGCCGTCCTCAACATGGAGGAGCCCCGAGATCGCCTTCAGGGTGGTGGTCTTGCCGGCGCCGTTCGAGCCCAGGAGCGCCGCGATTCTGCCCTCGCCGACCTCCAGCGAGAGTCCCCGCAGAACGAGGATCACATCGTCGTAGAGGACTTCGATGTTGTTGAGGCACAGCAGGGGGCGGGCGCCGTTCCCGGATCCGCCGTTGCGGGCGGGCTGCGCGGTCACCGCCTCACGACCCCGCTGGCGCCTGGATGAACTCGGTGAAGGGCACCCACTCGCCGCCCTCGACCCGGAAGATCCTGACGCCCTTGGCCCCGAGATGGTCGGTGGGGGTGAAGCTGATCGGCACCGTCACGCCGCCCATGTCCATGTCGGTGAAGGTCTCGAGGGCGGCCTTGATGTTGGCGCCGGTGAGCTCCTGCCCCGACGCGAGCACCCGCCTCATCGCTTCGGCGAAGACGGAGAAGGTCCACCACGCCTGGGTGTACGCGTTTGTCCTCCCCTCGACCGACTCGCCCTTCGACTCCAGATATTCGCGGATGACGCGCGTGCCCGGCACGTCGACGCTCAGCGGGGCGTAGGGGATCGTCCCCATCACCCCTTCGGCCCCCTCGCCGGCCAGGTCCACCAGTTGCGCGTTGGCGCACCAGTTCAGGCAGATGAAGGTCGGGTCCATCCCCAGGCTGCGGGCGTTCTGGATCGCCACGGAGGCCGGCCCGGAGGTGTTCTGGAAGATGACGTACTGCGCGCCGCTCTGGCGGATGCGGGTGAACTCGCCCGTGAAGTCAACGGCCGCTCGCGGCATCTCGTACAGGCTCAGGTCGATGCCGATCGCCTCGGCGTACTCGACGCCGCCGTAGCGCGACGGAGACAGTCCGAAGGGACTCGCGTTGTGCATGAGCGCGACGGTCGGCGTGCCATCGCCGTGGTTGGCCGCAATCCAGTCCAGTGCGATGCGGAACTGGTCGGTGTAGGTGGGAGCGACGAGGAAGTTGTACGGCGCCTCGGCCGGATCGCCCAGGACGTGGGAGAGCGAGGCCGAACTGAAGGGGATCTCGTCCTCGGTCACGCGCAGCCTGAGCGCCTCGGTGTCGCCCGTGCCCCACCCCATGAAGACGACCGCTCCCTCGCTCACGAACTGGCTGTAGAGCTGCTCGGCGCGGTCGACCTGGTAGGCGTAGTCCTGGTAGATGAGGTCGATCGGCCGCCCCTCGATCCCGCCCTGCATGTTCACCCAGTCGGCGAATCCGCGCATGCCGTCGGCGTAGTCGGTGCCTACGTCGGCGGTGGGCCCGGTGAGGTCGAAGATGGCGCCGACCTTGATGGCGTTGTGGGCCGCTCCGTCACCGCCGCCGTCACCGCCGCAGGCCGCGGCGAAGGCGAGGGCGGCGGCCGCCAGCAGTCGGATCGGCGGGGCGTGTCGGCGTGTGGTCATGGCGTCGTTCCTGTTCGATTCGATGGGACGTTGGACACTACGCAGACGGTCTGTCCTGCCGCCAGCCCTTACTCGGGGCCCGCAGCCGGCGGTCGTCGGCATCGCGCCGGGAGTAGCCGTGTTTGACGGCTTCCCGAACCAGGGCTTCCCGCGCTTCGGACGTTGCCCGTCGGAGAGGGGCCAGATGCGCGGCCCTGGCTGAACGACGGCGCAGGAGCACGTCATATAGATCAGGATCGTCGCCGACGAGATACCGAAAAAACACCGGGTTGGCGTCCTCCGGGATCGCGCTGATCAACTCTCGGCGATCTTCCAGGTCGAGACTGTCCCTCGCGGTGGCGAGCAGTCCTTCATCCAGACGAGGTTCCTTGAGGCTCTGCTCCAGGCGAGCCTCCCATTCCGCAAAGTTCGGGGTGGAAGAGTCGGGGTCGGAAGCCGAATGCCGCATTCTGCTGCGGACGGAACTCGCCCGGGCCTCCGCCAGGATCCAGGCACGCGCAATGCCCGCATCCGCGCGCAACACTTCTGGCATCAACCGGCCGTCGCGCCAGGTCACAACGGCGTCCTCCCAGGCAGGGCCAAGCCGTCCACCCGGTCCGCGCTTTCCGTTGGCCATCCAGATGCCACCTGCGACAGCCCCGCGGACGGTCGGCTCCAGATGCCGCAGGAGGCGGTGCTTCCACTCGCGGGCGACGGCGTTCCAGTCGATCAAGCGAGTCAGCTCAAACTCGGTCCAGCTCGACACCTGCTGCATGATGCGATCGACGACCGCCCCAGGCAGCCCGGCAACGCGCAAACCAACCCGCACACACGGCACTGCGTATCGGTCATGGCCTGCAACGGCCTCCCAGGCACGTTCGTTCGCCTCCGGGATCACGCTCGCAGCTTCCAGAAACGGACTGACCCACCTGGGCGGCGCTTCACGATCCACCAGCTCCTCGAGCCACTCGCCGGGGTCGTCTACACGCTGAGCGAGATGGAGCGGCACTTCGTCCAGCGCGTTGGGCCACTCGTAACCCATCAGTTTCCGTTGGCGTTCGTAGTACATCATTCGGTTGGCGACCGTGTCCGGTCCTTCGGATAGCCACTCTCCGGCGAACTTTGCGGCCGTCGCATCGAGCGAACCTCCGGAACCATCCATTGACTCGAGTTCCGACGGGTCGGGAAAAAGCGGGTTCAGAGTGGAATCACCGACCTCAGGCAGACTCACGTCCAATCGATGCTCGTCCGCCAGCCTGTGCGCCCAGAGCACGATGCCGGGTTCGTTTCCGGCCAGGTCGAAGACCGAGGGCAACAATCGCTCGACTTGTTCGCGCGCCGCGACTCGGGCCTCGTCCGACTCGTTGCCTGTGCCGGGTCCGATGAGCCAATCGTGGACCAGGTTCCGTGCACAAGACAACCCGGGCCGGCCCAAACCGCGAAAGACTGGCATCGCGATGGCCCAGAGATCTCCAATCTTCCGAATGTCGGACGCTGGAAGCGAACCGAAAGTGAGCGAAATCACGACGATCTTTATCGGATCATCGCGCCACGCCTTGAAGGACAGCGAGAAGGCGGCAGCGAGGAGTGCTTTTGCCACTTCTCGACCTGCCTTGTTCAATTCAGCGCACGCGGTTCGTTCGGCCAATGCGTGTACAAGACACACGCGGCGCTCCACGGCGTTCCCGCCTGGCTGGCCGGCCTGGACCCAGGCGTCAATCGAATGGGTCAGAGCATCGGCCTCCCGTGGACAGTCGAGAGCCCTGGAAACGAGTCCCAGAAGAAACCGGTCCGGCGCATGTCTGAGCGCGGCACCGGATATCAGAACCGTCCGGTCCGGATGCTTCTCCAGAATCCAGCTTGCTGCTTCCGCGCCCGTGCGTGCGTACGATGACCACAGGGTGCTCCCGGCGTAGGGGCTGTCCAGCTTCTCCAGCTGCGTTCTTGTCAGTTCATGCAGTTGCCTCCGAGTCTCATGGTCCAGCGATGGCCCCTCCATCGCGAGCACGCCGATCAGAGTCTCGCTACACGCCGTGGAATCCTCCACGCGGTCAAGCGCCGGTTGGAGTGTCAGGCTGGATGCACCCGAGAAGAAAGTGCGCTTCACGAGGGCATGCCGGAGATGCCCGGGATGGATCGCGGCAGCGCCCCCGCGAATGTCGCGCAGGATACCGGTGCCGGATACTCGCCGCAGTGTTTCCCGCACGCTCGTTTCAGCCGTGTCCAGGGCTTGAGCCGCCATGGCGAGTCCCATGCCGGCGGACCCACCGAGGGCAAACGCCGCCAGATGATCGAGTTGTGATCCGGCCAGCCGTGCGTCCTTCCTTAATTCGGAAAGCAGGAGTCTCCCTGTCACCAGGTCGACAAGGTCGCCCAGGCTGGCGTACCGGGCCAAAGTCACTGCCAGTCCCGGCCGGACGTGCCCACCCGAGTGATACTCCGCGGTTAGTGGATCATGGGCAGGCACGTTGTCGACGCTCTGGTCCAGTATCTCGCCAACCAGTTCGTCGGAGAATCCGGCGTGCACCTCTCGAACGATTTCGCTTGCCGTCTCTCGGTCGAGTCCTCCCACATGCAGGACTCGCTGCGACGGGCAATGAAGTTCCCGCCTTGTTTCTTCTTCACGGCTGGGCCAGGTCGTGGCGACGATCGAAAGCTCCGCGCCGATGTCGTCGCGCATCCGCATCAGCCATGGGACGATCGAGTCCGTCAGGTGGGCATCGTCGATGAAGATTCGCGGCGGGCGCTGCGCTCGATACGCGTCGGCGAGCCGCCTCTTGTCACCGGAGGTCACGACCGTCGCGCCTCCTGTCCAGCTCACGATCGGAAACAGGCCCCCGCCCTCCCTCGCGAGCGCTTCGAGGAGCGCCGTCTTGCCGACTCCAGGTTGTCCGACGACGACGACGTCTCCGCAGGCTCGGCGGAGCCAGTCCATTTCCCGCTCTCGGCCCACCAGGTCGAGCGTCAGGCGTGATCCGGCATTGCCTGGCAGAGCGGAGAGGGCCGGCGGATCGCCGGTAAGGCCGAGGAGTTCCTTTCTCCACATCGAGTTCCGATACAACCGACCTGCGAAGTCGTCGCGGTCATGGATGTTGCGAAGCGTGAAGCCTAGTTCGCGGGCGCGCTTCTCGAGATTGCGGCGCCTGCGAGACGTGAGTACCCGAGATGTGGCCAGGACCGCCTCGCGTGCCGAGCCCCCGGTCCGCCGATACGAGTCCAGGTTTCGCTTGAGATTGACCGAGACGTTCTCGGCGGTTGTGACGATCAGGGGAAGGGGCGGTCCCGCCCCAATCGAAATCGAACCGTCCATGCCACCATCGTCCCCTCCGCTGACCGGCACGATTCCCGGATAGACTTCTCGCAGCAGCTCCACGGCGCATCGCTCGAAGAGATCCGGGTCAAGCCGCTCGCCCAGGCCCTTTTCGATGCTGGCATACAGCGGGTCCCTGACCATCCTCAGCCTCCGATCAGCCAGGCCAGCAGGCTGGTGGGGACCGCGACGAGTTCGGGGTTTTCCAGGTCCAGCGCGCTTCGCGTCGCGACGACTCCTCGCCATCGCGACGCGGCCAGCGTGCGTGCGTTCCTTCTCCATCGGCGCTGGCCAACGTACTTGGATTCGATCGCGAGACCTCCGAATCCTGACCCGACGAAATCGATCTCCTTTCGTGCCGGCGTGCGGTGGAAGAGAACGGAGTCGAAGTCGAGATAGGCTGCCGGATCCGCGCGGGCGAAGGATCGGATCAGGGCAACGCCCAACTGCTGTTCCGAGAGGGCGCCCAGGTTGGAGGGCATTTCGGCATGCGGCGGGGCAAGGGCGTAGATGGGATCCGTGAAGTATGTCTTCTCTTGCGACCGGAGCGCCGGACGGAGCACCCCCTTGGGCTGGCACGGATGACAGGGCCAAACTGCCAGGGCGTCGCGCAGCGCATCGATGCGGCGGCGAACGGTATGTGTCGATGTGCCCAGATCCGTAGCGACGTCATGGAGGTTGGTGGGAGAAGCGAGACCTCGGGCAAGCCGCATCAGGAACGCGCCCGACTGGGTCTTGGACCATCTCGACTGGACGAATGACTCACCGTGGATCACGTCCAGCAGCGCCTGACGGAGCGTGTGCCGTGCGCGATGGTCATCGGTGATGTGCGCCGCGACGGCCTGCGGAAAGCCACCCACGGCCAGGTAGATATCCCACAGTTGAACGAGCTGGTTCTGCCACGGTGCGAGGGTCGCCACGGCTTCCTTCAACAACGCCGGCGTCAGTTCGCCGACCGGCACGGGGTGCGGATCCTGCGGAGGAGGATTCTCGGAACATGCATGGACAAACGCCCGGAAGGGCATCGGAAGAAGAACGCGGTCCGAGTGCTCCGCTCCCCCGCGTCTCCCGGCGAGCGCCTTGACCGCTTCGTCCAGGTTGACGGCCGAGGAACCTGTGAGCACGACTGTATCCTGGGCGAAGCGAGCGTCGTTGTCTCGCAACCACTTGATGGCGGCGGGCCAGCCATCGGTGATCGCGGTGATTTCGTCAATGAACCAGAATCGAGGGCCCGCCTCGGGGGTCACCAGGGCTGCGGCGTCCACGAGTCGACGAAGGTCTGACGCCTGCAGCCTGTCTGCGGCGACATGCAGGATACGGCGAGGATCCGTGCCCGACGCGATGACTCGCGCGATGGTCTTCTTGAGCTCGACTGATTTTCCCACCCGTCTTGGGCCGCGAAGCAGGTACAGGCCCCCAGGCACCAGATCCCCAAGCACCCCGGCTGAATACTCGAACGGGGCCTTGCGCGCCTGCATCAAATCCGGATCCCTCAGGATCCAGGTCCGCGGTTCGGTCCACCAGCCGGCTCGGGCCAGGAGGTGTCGGAGTTCGTCTATCGTTGCCAACGCCCGGCTCCACTTCCAGGGTCGATCTGCGATTGGTGGCTACGGAGCAAAGATAAGTAGTCATCTGGTGGGACAAAAGAGGCACAAGGATCATGCCAATTTATTTCTGTGATAATGTCTACATAATCAGGTATTTGCCTCTGATTATGTATACATAATATGCCATTACATGATTAGTCTGTCAGATCAATGGGTGGGCGCACCTCCACGCCGAGTGGGCGGATGAGGAAGTCGGGCTCTATCACTTCCGGGACAAGCGGAAGCGCGAGGTCGACATCGTGCTGGAACGGTCGGGGCCGGACCCGCATGTTCGCCGTGCCGCTTCAGCGCCTGATGTCCCCGTCACCCTGACCATTGTACCGACCGGGCGAAGCGGGAGCGCCTCTACACCCGTACAGCCAGCCCGTCGTGGAGCGCTGTGCGGTAGGCCTTGAGCGCGGGCACGAACCCCATCAGGAATCCGGCCGCCACCACCGCGCCCAGGAAAAGCAACTCGATCGAGCCGGGGGGCCGGATCGGGATGAAGAGCCCCGCCTGCGCCTCGACGATCGGCTGGCCGGCCGAAAGCAGCACGTACACCAGCGCCAGTCCTGCTATGGCGCCCGCCGCGGAAAGACACACCGACTCGAGCACCAGCAGCGCGACGATCCTCTTCGGCCCCGCGCCGACGGCCCGCAGGATCGCCATCTCACGGCGCCGCTCGTTGAGCGATGTGTAGAGCGAGACCAGCATGCCGAGCAGCCCAACCAGCACGACGAAGATCGTCACCACCCGCAGCCCGGTCTCCGCGTAGCCGATCCCCTGCCACATCTCGTTCAGCGCCAGCCCGGGGATGACCGCCATCATCGGCTCGCCCTGGTAGTCGTTGACATCGCGCTGCAGCCGGAGCACGTCCCGCCGGTTGGTCGCGCCCACGAAGAACGACGTCACCTGGGTGATCTCGATCTCCTCCATCGCGAGCACTTCCTCGAGCGTGTGCTCCTCGCCGGGCATCGGGGGCGCGCCGTCCTCCCACCCGAAGTGGATGGCCTCGATGCCCTCGAGCGTGACGTATACCGCCCGGTCGACCGGCGTGAACGTCTTCTCGATGATGCCCACCACCGTGAAGGGCATTTCGTCGTGGTTCAGGAACCCCACCTCGCCGATCCCGTGCGTCACCGCGACCTGGTCGCCGAGCCCGTAGCCCAACTCGGCCGCCACGTCCGCGCCCAGTGTGACGTCGAAGACCTCCGAGCCGGCGCGGCCCCGGGCCAGCGCGATCTCCTGTCCGCCGCGGTACCGGTAGTAGCGGTAGAAGTCCTCGTTGGTGCCGATCACGCGGAATCCCCGGTGGCTGTCGCCCAGCCCGTAGGGGATGGTCCACTCGACCGCGGGGTGTTCGGCCCATTCGCGATAGGTGTCCCAGGACAGGTTGTTCGTGGGCGATCCCATGCCGAAGACCGAGTACAGGAGCAGCTGGATGGTGCCGCCCTTGGCGCCCACGATGAGGTCGGTCTGGCTGATCGTGTTGGAGAAGCTCTCGCGCATCCCCACGCGCACGTTCTCGACGCCGATCAGGAGCGCGACGCTGAGCGCGATCGAGCCGACCGTGAGCGAGGTGCTGAATGCGCGGTTGCGCAGCGACTTGAGCGCGAGGTCGAGAACGAGCATCAGAGCGCCGCCTTGTTGACGTCCGGAAGCGAGATCGTGCGCGAGAACATGCCCTCCAGGGTGCGGTCGTGGCTGACGAACACCAGCGTGGCCCCGGCGCTCTCACACTCCGCGAAGAGCAGCTCGAGGAACGCTTCCCGCCGGTCGAAGTCGAGCGATGAGGTCGGTTCGTCGGCCACGACGATCTCCGGCGCGCCGATCAGCGCCCGGCACGCCGCCACCCGCTGCTGCTGGCCCACCGAGAGCTCCGTCACCCGCTTTTTCAGCAGATCGCCGATGTGAAGGTGGTCGGCGAGCAGCGCGGCGGTCTCCTTGATGCCCGCGCCGTCCAGCCGGGCCCTCCGCGCGGCATTCATGCGGACCGGGAGCGCGATGTTGTCCAGAACCGAGAGGTAGGGGATGAGGTTGAACATCTGGAACACGTAGCCGATGTGTTCCGCCCGAAAGGCGTCGCGCTGCGCCCCCGAGAGCGAGGCGAGATCCCTGTCCAGCACCCTGACCTCGCCCTCATCGGGCTTCAGCACACCCGCCAGCACGCCGAGCAGCGTCGTCTTGCCGCTCCCGCTGGGACCGAAGAGGAACGCGCGCGCGCCCCGCTCTAGCGTCAGTTCGGGAATGTCCAGCACCCACGGGTCGCTGCCGTAGCGAAAACGGAGGCCGCGAACGTCGATTGCGAGGCTCATCCAGGATCCTCGGCTCGGCAATGCCTCATCTCGGGGCCAAGCCCGGGCAGACGCGCGGCCGATCGCCGCTCAGGCCTCGTACGGATACACGCGCTCGCCGACGATGGTGAATCCCACGTAGCCGTAGACGCTCTCCGTCATTTCGATCTTGAGCACGCCCTCGACCCACACCGGGTTCCACCCGTCCATCTTCGCGCGCTTCCCTTCGTCCATCTGGATGTAGACAAGCTGGTTGGGCGGGGGAGGCGGCGTGTGGATGCAGGCGCCGACGTACGGCACGAGGAGGAATTCCGTCGCCGAAGACGCGAAGTCCTCGAGCGGCACGGTGAAGCCGGGAACCTTGACGAGCTTCCCCTCCAGCGCGGCCAGTTCCTCGGTCTTTTCGCCGGTCCGGTAGTTGAGCTTGGCCAGGAGCCGCCAGCCCACCTCGGTGGGATCGTCGGCGGTTGCGGCCGGGGATGGATCGGCCGCGGGCCGAATGACGGCCACGGGCCAGGTGGCGGTTCCGGCTCCCTGGACGGTGCCCGGCCCATCGACGGCCGCGGGCTCCGTGACGGGCCCCAACTGGCCGCCCGCACCGGCGGGGGTCGCCGCAAACAGCATGGCGGCTGCCGCGGAAAGAAGTCTGCGACTGGCTGTATTCATCAGAAACCTCCGATTGTCAGGTCCTCAGCGGGATTCCTGGTCATCCTCCGAGATCGGCCGCGTGAGCGTAGGATAAATGATCCCCAACTGTTCAAGATACGTGTCGAACCGGGTCTCGTCGTAGTAGTACTGCCGCAGGAGCGGGCGGAACGCTTCCATGATTTCCCGGTTGAGATCGATGGGCGGCGGATCGTCGGGTCCCAGGAATGGAATATACTCGACACCCGCGGTCTGGTCTTCCCGGAAGTAGGTCCAGGCCTGATCGACCAGCTCCGGCTGGGCGAAGAGCTGGAGTGCGGTGCGGGCCATGACGCGGGCGCCCGCGACCGCTCCCTTGTGTGCGATCGGGGTGGCCATCGCCATGGCGCTCGACCAGTGGTGGCCCGGGAGGCCCGGCACGTTCGACGGGAAACGCAGGGTCACCGTGGGCACGTTCCAGGAGATGTCGCCGATGTCGTCGGATCCGCCGCTCCGGCGCGGGCCCGGCGTGCCGAGCTGCGAGAGCGCGGTCGGCATCCCCGACGGGACGCTCCCCACCGATTCCTGCACCGCGCTCGCGAAGTCGTGATCGTCGTCGGTCCACTCCGGCAGCCCGACGTCCTCGATGTGCTCGTACATCGTTTCGGCCACGACCTTGTTGAAGTGCCGCGGCCACGCGGTGCCGATGATGCGGTACGACATCTCGGTGTCGGTCATCATGGCCGCGCCCTCGGCGATGCGGATGGCCGTGTCGAAGTTGCGCTTGATGTCCTCGTAGTCCATCTCGCGGATGAAGTACCACACCGACGCCCGCGACGGCACCACGTTGGGCTGGTCGCCGCCGTCGCTGATGACGTAGTGGGAGCGCTGGTCGGGCCGCAGGTGCTCGCGCCGGAAGTTCCAGGCGACGTTCATCAGCTCGACCGCGTCCAGCGCGCTGCGGCCGCGCCAGGGAGCGCCCGCTCCGTGCGCCGCCTCGCCCTCGAAGCTGAACTCCACGGAGACGAGCCCCGTCCCGCCGCCCTGCCCCCAGCTCACCGACAGGTTGCTGCTGACGTGCGTGAACAGCGTGACGTCGATGTCCTCCAGATACCCGTCCCGCACGTACCACGCCTTCGAAGCCAGCTGCTCCTCGGCGACTCCGGGCCAGAGCACCAGCGTGCCCCCGATGCCCTCGGCCTCCATGACGTCCTTGAGCGCCAGCGCCGCCACCACGTTCACGGCCTGCCCGGAGTTGTGCCCCTCGCCGTGCCCGGGCGCCCCCGGGATCAGCGGGTCGTGGTAGGCCACGCCCGGCTTCTGGTTCGCCTTCGGAATCCCGTCGATGTCCGACCCGAAGGAAATGACCGGACTCCCGCTCCCCCAGCGTGCAAACCATGCCGTCGGAATTCCCGAAGGCTCGCGCTCGATGTTGAAGCCGTTCTCTTCCAGAATCCCTGTGATGTAGGCCGAAGTCTCGATCTCCTGCTGTCCGAGTTCGGAGAAGGAAAAGATCTTGTCGACCATGACCTGGGCCAGCTTGGCCCGCTCCAGGACGCCCGCTTCCACGCGTTCCACCAGGGGCTCGAGCTCACCGTCCGAGAGGCTCTGGGCGGCGGTTGCGCCGGGGGCGACGAAAAGGGCGACCAGCGCCGTCGTGAACGTTCGTTTAGGCATTGACGCACCTGGGTCGGAAGGACTGGGGAATCAGGGACTTCTGAAGATAGGGGCTGGCCGCCCGCGCCGGAAAGATGCATGGCTCTGAAACAACGCCGATGCCCCAACGCGAGAGATCAGGGCTGCCCTGCCACTCTCTCCAGGGACAACACCCGCCGCACCAGATCCGTTTGCCTCGAAATGCCCTGCTTGCGGAAGATCTGTTTCAGATGCCAGCGTACGGTCCCCTCGGTGCGGTCCGTCCGGGAGGCGATTTCGCGCAGCGTATGACCGTCGGCCAGCATGACCGCGAGGCGGCTCTCGGCCGGAGTGAGACCCAGGACCTCGGCCGCCAGGTCCGGGGCAATCCGGGACCGCTTCTCGGGATCCACGATCAGCACGACGGCGGCAACCCGGAGCGGTCGGAAATCCCACGCCCGCCCGGCCACGGGACTGACATGCAGCATCAGCCGTGTCCGCGACCGGGAGCGGCGGATCGTCATCGTACCCGCCGACCCCTGCTCTCCGAAGGGCGGCACCGCCTCCGCCAGCAGTCGCCGCAGCTGATCGTTTTCCCGCGGCGCCAGAGCACGCAGGTAGCCGCCCGAATCGAGCACACCGTTGCGATGCCGCAGGAGCTTCGTGGCCGCGTCGTTCGTCACCACGACCCGCCCCTGCCGGTCCAGCTGTACCAGGCCGATGCTACCACCGTCGAGCAGTCCTGCGAGCGAATTGCTCAGCGCCCGGGCGTCGGCCAGTGCCGGCCACATCGACCCGAAGAGGCACAGGTGCGGCAGCAGACGCTCGATCACCGCGATCTGGGCCGTGGACCATCCCCGGGTTTCGATGCTGTCACCGAAGGTCCATATCGTGTGCAACCGGTTCGGTCCGTCCAGGCGCACGTGCAGTCCATGCTGCATGTCGACCCTGGGCAGGAACTCGTTGTAGGCCAACGAGGTCTTCTTCTCGTCTTCCGTGTACAGATCCGCGACCGGCATCAGTTCGCCGCTGGGAAGCCATCCCATGCGGGGAACCCGTTCGTCGTGCGACCAGTATGCACGGAAGTACTCTCGTTCAAGGTCCTCGCAGCGCTGGCCGCCAAGACAGATGCGCCACCAGGCGATCGATTCGGGCGCCAGGCCGGCGTCGCCCGTGATGAGCACGGAATTCCCCTTCGCACCGACCGCCATGTCGATGAGGCCGGCCGCTGTCGGCCAGTGACCAGGGTCGAGCGCGGCCTCTTGCAATGATGCAACTATCTGCCCGAACAAGGCCTTTGGGGTCATTGGCGTTCCGCATTTTGCCGTGTGTAAGGTCATTTATGTCGCATATGACTTGCAACGGTAACGCCCCGGACCCCTTCTCTCGCCTCCCAAATGGAGTGGGAATCACCCCCGCCGGTACGCGAACGGCCACACGTGGAAGTAGTCCTTCACATTCCCCCACAGCTTCGACAGCCCCTTGGGCTCGAAGATCAGGAAGAGGATGATGACGAGGCCGAAGACCGCCTGCTGCGCGTACGGAAGCAGACCCGCGACCGCCGGGGCGGTGTCCTGCAGCGCGCGCCCCGCGTTGGTGATCAGCGCCGGCAGCAGCGTGATCAGCACCGCGCCGAAGAACGACCCGCGGATCGAGCCGAGACCCCCGACGATGATCATCGCCAGGTAGACGATGCTCGTCTCCAGCGTGAAGCGCTCCCAGGTGATGATCGTGCGGTAGTAGGCGATCATCGCGCCGGCCAGGCCGACGAAGAACGACGAGGTGGCGAAGGCCAGCAGCTTGGTGCGGAAGAGGTTCACGCCGATCACGCTCGCCGCGATGTCCTGGTCCCGCACCGCCACGAAGGCGCGCCCCATGCGCGTGCGGAAGAGGTTGGCCGCGAAGAGCGCCGTGCCCGCCGCCATCAGCACCCCGAACCAGTAGAAGTTGAAACCGCTGTTGAGTCGCACGCCGAAGAGGCGCGGGGCCGGCAGCACGATGGCTTCGGTGCCGCCGGTCACCGCCGTCCAGTGGGTCATCCCCCACTCCACGATCTCCTGCGCGGCGAGCGTCGCGATCGCCAGGTACAGCCCCTTCAGCCGCAGCGACGGCAGCCCGAAGAAGGTGCCCGCCACGGAGGTCATCACGCACGCAAGCGCGATGCTGACCCCCCACGGCAGCCCCAGGTTCATGGTGAGCAGCCCCGCGCTGTACGCCCCGATCGCCATGAACGCGCCCTGCCCCAGCGAGATCTGGCCGGTGTAGCCCACCAGAATGTTCAGGCCGATCGCGCCGACCGTGGCGATGGCGACCTGGTTGGCCAGGTCCAGCCAGTACGGACTCGCGAAGAAGGGGAAGACGAGCACGAAGACGGCAAACACCGCCAGCCGGATCCGCTGCATCGGCCACGGTCGCAGCCCCATGTCGGCCTCGTAGCGGGTGTGGAATACGCCGCACTCGAGGCTCATTGCGCGCTCCCATCGTGCGCGGCGCGCCCGCACCGCTCCCGCCCGCTCTCTCGCCGTGACGTCTTCATACGCGTTCGATGATCTCCCGCCCGAAAAGCCCGTAGGGACGGACCATCAGCACCAGCACCAGGACGACGTAAGGCACCACGAGGCTCAGCCCGCGGCCCACGTATCCGCCGGTGTAGACCTCCAGCAGCCCGATGATCGCGCCGCCGATCACCGCCCCGCGGATCGAATCCAGTCCTCCCAGGATCACCACAGGAAAGACGCGCAGCCCGATCGACGCCACATTCGGGCTCACCCCGACGATGTTGCCGAGCATGATCCCCCCGATCGCCGCGGACGCCGCCGCCAGCCCCCACGCGATCCCGAAGACGCGCGGAATGCTGATCCCCATGCTGAGCGCCGCCTGCTGGTCGTCGGCGATGGCGCGCATGGCGATGCCGTCGCGCGTGTGCCGGAAGAAGAGCCACAGCGCGGCCAGAACGCCCAGCGCGATCGGAATCGACAGGAGGCGGTCTGCCGACAGGATGACGGGACCGAGAGCGACGTCCCCCGACGGCAGGAACGAAGGGAACGAGCGCGGCTGCGGACCCCAGATCGCGTTGACGGCGGCGCGCAGGATCGAGGACAGTCCGATCGTCACCATGATCATCGAGATGATGGGCTCGCCGATAAGCGGACGCAGCACCAGCCGCTCGATGACGAGGGCCACGGCCACGGCCAGCAGCAGGGTGACGAGAACGCCGACGCTCCACGGCAGCCCGGTCTGGGCAACCGCGAAGAAGATGAGGTAGGTGCCGAAGAGCAGCAGGTCGCCCTGGGCGAAGTTGATGACGTCGCTCGCCTTGTAGATGACCACGAAGCCCGCGGCGGCCAGGGCGTAGATCATGCCGGTGCAGAGGCCGGAGACCGTGAGCTGGAGGAAGACGTCCATGGGTTCAGCGGGCTGCGGTGCGCTGGCGTCGCCGGGCGCGTCCCCGGCCGCGTCGCGTGCTTGTCGCGTCCATGGCTCAGTCCAGCGTCTCGATGCGGAGGTCGTGGGCCACTTCGGCGGTGCGCCCGTCCTGGTAGGTGATCTCGGTCGCCACGGTGACCGACTCGCCGTTCCCCTGCAACGCCGCGATGATGTCACCGAAGCGGTCGGCGATATGGCGGCGGCGCACCTTGCGCGTGCGCGTCAGCTCGGCGTCGTCGGCGTGCAGCTCCTTGTGGAGGAGGAGAAAGCGGCGGACGCGGGCGGCCACCGGCAGATCCTGGTTGACGGTGCCCACGTGCTCGCGGACAAGGCGGTAGACCTCGGCGCGGCGGGCCAGGTCGGTGAAGGTGGTGTAGGGAATGCGCTGACGCTCGGCCCACTGGCCCGCGTTCTCCATGTCGATCGCGATCATCGTGGTGACGAATGGTGCGCCGCCGCCCCCGAAGACCACCGCCTCGCGGATGTACGGGCTGAACTTGAGCTTGTTCTCGACGAACTGGGGCGAGAAGTTCGTGCCGTCGGCGAGCTTCATGACGTCGGCCAGGCGGTCGATGACGACCAGGTGACCGTCCTCCTCGAAGTAGCCGGCGTCGCCGGAGTGCAGCCAACCGCCTGAGAGCGTCTCGGCCGTCGCCTTCGGGTTGCGGAAGTAGCCCTGGAAGACGGCGGGGCTGCGACAGAGGATCTCGCCCGCGTCGGAGATGCGGATTTCGGTCTCCGGGAAGGGCGTGCCGACGGTGTGGAAGCGGATGTCGCCGTCGCGGTGGACCACCGAGATGCCCGACACCTCGGTCTGGCCGTACAGCTGCTTCAGGTTGACGCCGATGGCGTGAAAGAAGCGGAAGACGTCGGGGCCGAGTGCCGCGCCGCCGGTGTAGGCGCGCCGCACCCGGTTGAGGCCGAGCTGATCGCGGATCGGGTGGAAGACGGTCCAGTCGGCGAGGCGGTGGCCGAGGCGGGCGAGCGCACCGAGGCGCCTGCCGTCGGACCTGCGGTCGGCGGCGGCAGTGCCCACCTTCATTGCCCGGCGGTAGATCCACCGCTTGAGCAGCGTGGTGTCCTCGGCCATGACCTGGACATCCGACACCATGTTCTCCCAGATGCGCGGCGGCGACATCAGGAAGGCCGGGCCGATTTCGCGCATGTCCTGGCGCACGGTGGCCGTCTCTTCGGGGAAGTTCACGGTGAAGCCCGCCAGCATCGCGCTCGCCACCCCGACCATCTGCTCGCCGATCCATGCCATCGGCAGGAACGAGACGAATTCGTCGCCGGCCTCCATCGGGTCCACGCCGCGCATCTGCGCCGCCATGGCGAGAAGGTTGGCGTGCGAGAGCATGGCCAGCTTCGGGATGCTGGTGGTCCCGGAGGTCGTGCAGAGGAGCGCGGTGTCCTCGGAGCGGACCTCAGCCAACGTTTTGTCAAATTCTGTCGGGAATCTGTCACTGCGCCGCTCACCGAGCGCCTCCACCTCCTCGAAGGCCATCAGCCCGGGCGCCTCGTAGCCGTACATCCCGCGCGGGTCGTAGTAGACGATGGCCCGCAGCTCCGGCACCCGGCCGCGCACTTCGAGCACCTTGTCGACCTGCTCCTGGTCCTCGGCGACGATCACCCGCGCCTCGGCGGCCTCGAGCATCTTCGCCAGCTCCTCCGAGATCGAGTCCTGGTAGAGCCCCAGCGGCAGCGCCCCGATCGACTGGGCCGCGAGCTCGGCGATCACCCACTCCGGGCGGTTGTCGCCGATGATCGCGATGCGGTCGCCCTTCTCCATCCCCAACTCGACCAGCCCCAGCGCGAACGACCGCACCCGGGCCAGGTACTCGGCCCAGGTCGTCTCCTGCCAGATGCCGAACTCCTTCTCGCGGAGCGCGACGCCGTCCGGAGTGTCGGCTGCACGGCGAGCCAGCAGGCCCGGCAGGGTCGCGCTCACGCCCCCGCCCCCACCGCCGCCTCCCCGCGAGCGTGCCCCAGATACGCGTCGATCACGGCGGGATCGCTCCTCACCTCATCCGGCGTCCCCTCCGCGATCTTCCGCCCGAAGTCGAGCACCACCACGCGGTCCGAGATGTCCATGATCACGTCGATGTCGTGATCGATCACCACCACCGTAATCCCGCGCTCCTCGTGCACATCCAGGATGAAGCGCGCCATCGACTCCTTTTCTTCGGCGTTCATCCCGGCGGTGGGCTCGTCGAGCAGCAGGATCGCGGGGTCGAGGGCGAGCGCGCGGGCCATCTCCACGAGCCGCTGGTTCCCGTACGCGAGGTTGCCGACCTCGGCGCTTCGCAGCGGCTCGAGGTTCATGAAGTCGATGACCTCCTCGACAAGGCGCCTGTGCTCGATCTCGCGGCGGCGCTGGCGGCCCAGGTAGAGTCCTCCGCTCAGCACGCCTCCGCGCATGTGCACATGGCGCCCCAGCATGAGGTTTTCCAGCACGGTCATGTGCTTGAAGAGCTCGATGTTCTGGAAGGTGCGCGCAACGCCCAGCGCGGCGATGCGATGGGGCGGCAGCCGGTGGAGGGCGCGGTTGGCGCCGCCCGAGCCGGCGAGCGTGATCGTACCCTCCTGCGCGCGGTACAACCCCGACACGCAGTTCAGGACGCTGGTCTTCCCTGCCCCGTTCGGCCCGATCAGGGCCAGGAGTTCGCCGCGCCGCACCTCCATCGACAGGCCCGCCAGGGCGGTGACCCCGCCGAAGCGGAGGGTGAGATCGTGCAGCCGCAGCACCGCGGGTGCTGGCGAACGCGCCACCTCGCCGCCCCGGATGCTCACGCGGGATGATCCACGGACTGCCGGTCGTGACGGGCCATACCCACCGCTACTTCGTCGATCCCTCAACCCTCTCACCGCCGACCCACACACCGTGGATCTGGCGCAGATTCGCGACCCTCTCCAGCGGATTGGCCCGCAGCAGGACCAGATCCGCGCGGCTTCCCTCCTCAATCGTCCCGACGTCGTCCAGACCCAGGCAGTCCGCCGCGACTCCCGTCGCCGAACGCAGGATCTGCTCGGCCGACAGCCCCGCCTCGGCCATCAGCTCGGCCTCCATGTGCTCGAAATAGCCCTGGAAGCGTCCCATCGGCCCCGAGTCGGTGCCGAACGCGATCGGCACGCCGGCCTCGACGAGCCGCGCCAGATTGGCCTGCGCGACTTCGAGGGCGCGCCCGTAGGCTTCGGCGGCTCCCGACGCCGCGACCCAGTCCTGCCGCGCGGGGTCGCTGACGACTTCCACCTGCACCGAATCCACGTCGGAGATGAGGAACGGGTCGTCGAAGAAGGCAGGGCGCTCTCCGTAAGCGTATGTGGACACCTCGCGGGTGAGCGTCGGCACGTAGCAGACGCCGGTCTCGAGGAACAGCCGGAGGGTCTCGTCGTCCACCGTTTCGTCGCGGATGCTGTGGGCGACGAGGCCCGTGCCGGCGCGGAGCAGGCCCTTCGCGTCCTCCTGGTAGAAGAGGTGCGTGGCCACGCGCAGGCCGTGCTCGCGGGCCCTCTCGATGACCGCCCGGTACGATTCCGGGCTCATTTTGGTGGTCGCGCCGAGGTTGTCGTCGACGCGGATCTTGATCCAGTCCGGACCCATGTTGGCGACGGCGTCGACCGTCAGCGTCAGTTCCTCGGGCGCCGACCCCGTCACCACCGGCCCCGAGACCAGGATCCGCGCGTGCCCCGGGCTCCCTTCGTCCCAGCTCGCATCGCGCAGCGCGAAGGACCCCTCGCGGTCACCGCCGAGGCTGTTGACGCTCGTCACGCCGAAGCGCGCGTAGCGGGCCAGCTCCATCTCCGCAAACGCGCCGAAGGTGCCGCCACGGTCCACGCTCCAGGTGCCGCCCACATGTCCGTGGGTGTTGATCAGCCCGGGAATCATGTAGAGCCCGGTTGCGTCGACCGCCGCGACACCGGCCGCACTGGCCAACCCGGCGAAATCGGCGCCTGCCCTCAGCGGGTCGACGGAAAGAACCCGGCCTCCTCCGACCTGCACGACCATCGGTCCGCTCATCGGCGCCCCGGTGCCGTCCCAGACGCGGGCACCGTGGATCACCAGGTCGGCATCCGGATCGATGCTCCCCGTTCCGCACGCGGACAGACACGGCAGCAGCACCGCCAGCGCGGGCCAGGCATTTCGTGTGCACATCGGTACTCTCGGCTTCCTGCTCATCGCTTGCTCCAATCCCTGTGCTGCGTCCTGCCCCGGCGCGCGGGAGATGCGGCGAGCGCCGTCCCGGATACCGGGGATGACAATGTAGCCCGGTGGAGTGATCCCGCACCTGACGCCGGAGGCACGGACCGGACCCGCGATGGAGCCGCGAAGAGCACGATCGGGTCCGCCACCTCGAACTCGACGCCACGGATATCCTCCGGCGCGACTGTTGTGGAACGGACAGTGATGCGTGTACCCGCTACGCTCCCTGAGTCGTGTGCTATGGTGCGCTTCTCGCCGAGTGCACTGCCAGTCTCGATATCGAGTGTGTCAACGTGGAGGGCGGCTCCCTCGATGTGCAGGACGACTTCCGTCGGGAAAGGCGCTCCCTGCGCCACTTGCACCGTTATCTCCGCGGGTCCAGGAGCCAGAAGGTCCTCGTTGTCGATGCGGGCAATTCGCAGGGGCAGCCTGAACGGGGTTGCCGGATTGGCTCGCAGGTCCAGGGTGCGAAGTTTGGTCAGTCCAACGAACACACCCGCTCGCAGGTCGCTCAGTTCGGTGTTTGCAATCACCAGGCCGGAGAGATTGGACAGGCCCGCGAAGATTGCCGGAGGTAGCTCCTCTATCGGGTTGCCGGACAGTTCCAACCACCAGAGGCCGGACAGACCCGAAAAAAGTCCCGGGGGCAGTCCCGAGAGTCGATTGCCCGCAAGGTCAAGGCTGCCCAGCGTCGACAACCCGGAGAACGCGCGTTCGGGAAGCTGGGCCAACCGGTTGTTCGCCAACACAAGGCTCTGCAGTCCGGCAAGATCCGAGAAGACGCCCTCCGGGAGAGCGGTCAGCCCGACGCCGGCCAGCGTCAGGCGCTCGAGTTGTGACAGACCCTGGAAATCGCCGCGCCGCAACTTCGGAATGATCGCTCCCTCACGCCGGCAGCGACGCCAGTCCTCACGATTGCACAGTTCCAGATCGGCAATCCCCGCCAGATCCGCTGGGTCCGGCTCCAGACAGTGGCCGTAGCCCGCGGCCAGAAGAATCTCGTCCCGTATTCGAGGTGTGCGGTCGCAGACACCCTCCTCGATGAGGACCACCGCCGTCTCGGGCGCGCCGATAACGAAACCGGCCCCCGTGGCTGGTGCGTCGAGTGTCACCGTCATGACTTCGCGCGCGGGCTCGATGTCTTCGTCGTCGTTGATGTGCAGCTGGATGGTGCCGATCGTATCACCGGCCGAGACTCGCAGCGTGTCCGAGGGCTGCGAGGCATAGTCCGCGGCGTCCGCGTCGTAGGTGCTTGCGTCGTCGTCGACGCCGATCGAGTAGCCGACCGTGATCGGTGATTCCGGCGGGGGGGCGACCGTGAGCCGCAGGACAGCACTGCCACCCTCAGGAGCCCCCACCGTCTTGCTCAGGAATGCAACCGTGGGCGTGGGAGGCGGGGCCGGCGACCGGTCCGGGTCGGCTGGTCCGGCACCGCCGTCGCCGCAGCCACCTGACCCCGCGCAAATCCCCAGGGAGGCGAGCAGGGTGACCGCGGCCCGCAAGACGGCTCAGTCCCCGGTGGCCACGTACAGTTCGCTGCCCCCGCGCCGGAACTCCTCCGCCTTTTCGCTCATCCCCTCCTCCACCGCCCGGACCTCGTCGAGCCCCCGTTCGCGCGCGAATCGCCGCACGTCGTCGCTGATCTTCATCGAGCAGAACTTCGGACCGCACATCGAGCAGAAGTGGGCGACCTTGGCTCCCTCGGCCGGGAGCGTCTCGTCGTGGAACTCGCGGGCGGTGACCGGGTCGAGCGACAGGTTGAACTGGTCGCGCCAGCGGAACTCGAAGCGCGCCTTTGAAATCGCGTCGTCCCACTGCTGGGCGGTCGGATGCCCGCGGGCCAGGTCGGCCGCGTGCGCCGCGATCTTGTACGCGATCACGCCGTCCTTGACGTCGTCGCGGTTGGGGAGGCCCAGGTGCTCCTTGGGCGTCACGTAGCAGAGCATGGCGGTCCCGTACCACCCGATCATCGCGGCGCCGATCGCGCTCGTGATGTGGTCGTATCCCGGCGCGATGTCGGTGGTGAGCGGCCCGAGCGTGTAGAAGGGCGCCTCGTCGCACCACTCGAGCTGCTTCGTCATGTTCTCCTTGATCAGGTGCATGGGGATGTGCCCGGGCCCCTCGTTCATGACCTGCACGTCGTACTCCCAGGCGATCCGGTTCAGCTCGCCCTGGGTGCGCAGCTCCGCGAACTGGGCCTCGTCGTTGGCATCGGCGATCGAGCCGGGCCGCAGCCCGTCGCCCAGCGAGTACGAGACGTCGTACTCGCGCATGATCTCGCAGAGCTCGCGGAAGTTCGTGTAGAGGAAGTTCTCGCGGTGATGCGCCATGCACCACTTGGCCAGGATCGAGCCGCCTCGCGACACGATGCCCGTGACCCGGTCGGCCGTCAGGGGCACGTAGCGCAGCAGCACCCCTGCATGCACGGTGAAGTAGTCCACTCCCTGCTCGCACTGCTCGACGATCGTGTCGCGGTAGACCTCCCACGTCAGCTCCTCGGGCACGCCCCCGACCTTCTCCAGCGCCTGGTAGATGGGCACGGTGCCGATCGGCACGGGCGAATTGCGGATGATCCATTCGCGGGTGGCGTGGATGTTCTTCCCGGTGGACAGGTCCATGACCGTGTCCGCCCCCCACAGCGTCGCCCAGCGCAGCTTCTCGACCTCCTCGTCGATGGACGACGTCACGACCGAGTTCCCGATGTTGGCGTTGATCTTCACCTTGAAGCCGCGCCCGATGATCATGGGCTCGAGTTCGGGGTGGTTGATGTTCGCGGGGATGATCGCGCGGCCGCGCGCCACCTCGTCACGCACGAAGCGCGGGTCGAGTCCTTCGCGCAGTGCGATGAACTCCATCTCGGGGGTGACCTCGCCGCGGCGCGCGTAGTGAAGCTGGGTGACGGGGCCGTTGCCGCGGCGTGTGGTGCGGCGGAGGCCGGGGGGAAGTGCGAGGGGGTCGTCGCGCTTACCCGGTGTGAGGGTGGCGCCGCGGCCGGTGACGCGGACGTCGCGGGCGGCGATCCACGCCTCGCGGAGGGGTGGCAGGCCTTCGCGGACGTCTTGGCCGGGCGGGCCGCTGGTGTCGTAGACGCGCAGGGGCGGCTCGCCGCCGGAGAGGGAAATCTCCCGCATGGGGACGCGGATGCCGGCGGGGCCGTCAACGTGGACCCGGGCTGAATTGGGGAATGCGTCACCGTAGGCCACGGGAGGGGTGCCGGGTGCAGGGAGGGTGCCGGTCGGTTTGATCATCGCGATGTCGAATTCCCCGGCCGCCGCGTCGTCGCCGGACGGAAGCATCCGGCCGCTGGCGGGGGATCCGCCGGAGCCGCGCTCCCTACGCCGGTATCAGCCGGATCAGGTCCTTGGGGTTCGCTCTCAATCCCGCGTCGTGCGTGGTCCGACTCGACACGGGATGCCCCCGGCGACTGTGGGAAAGATAGGTGGACACGAAGTGCCGGGCCATACGATGCCCGGAGTACGGGCCCGATGGACAGCGGGTATGGGATTGTGGACCCATATCACCCATATGACGGTATATGGGTCATATTGCGCCTGCCTCCACCGCTTTCAGGCCCGCTTCGATGAACGCCCACTGAAATCGCATCTGATCCCGGACGGGCATGGGAACGAGCCCGGCTTCGGCGGATTCGGCACGTACCTCCGCCTCCGCGTGGTCGGCGCGACCGCCCGCAGCCTCCGCACCTCGAAGCCGCGCCTCCCACTCCGCGATCCGGTCGCGCCACCGCATCAGCACCGGATCGGGCGGCCCCAACTCCGCCCCGACGCCGGGCGTGATGAAGAGCGGCATCTCGGTCACCAGCGTCAGGGTGTCGCCGCTCAACGCGCGCACCGCCTCCATCGAACTGGGACGGAACCGCGCCGCCGTTTCGCGGTCGCCGAGATCGAGGAAGTGCCGCCGCATCGCGCGCGAGTCGGGGCGGCTGCAGAAGCCGCGCCCCAGGCGGTGGAACCCCTTTTCGCCGTGGCGCTCAACATCGTGCAGGGCGTACCCGGCCGCCTCCACCTCCCGCGTGAGTCCGGCGGCCATTTCCCCGAACCGCGGCCACCACGACCGCTCGACCAGGAAGTACGGCCCCGCCGCGACGCTCATCCCGTGCATGCTGACGTGGAGATCGTACGGGGCACCCGCGCGCCAGAAATCCCACGCGGCACGGTTTTCGGGACGGGCGCCCCGGTCGCTTTCGCCGCGCGGGAAGCCGAACTCGATGTCGTCCCCGGGAAGCTCCCGGACGCGGTAGCGCAGATAGGCCGCCAGGTCGTACTGCGCCGCGCCCGGCGTCTGCCAGGCCCCGTTGGCCGCCGCGCCGTCCGGGTTGATGTGCGGGATGATCGACCAGGTGGCCGCGCGGCGCAGCAGCTCGCCGTCTTCGCTGGCCAGATGGCGCAGCAGCCGCAGCAGGAACCGCGGCCCGACCGGTTCGTCGGCGTGACAGCCGCCGACCAGGCTCACCCGCACCGGCCCCTCCCCGATGGCGTACGCGAGAATCGGCCGTCCCGCGCGCGAGCGGCCGATCTCGCCACCCTTCGGCGGAGGGCCTTCGCAGGCCACTATTCGGTCAAAATGCAGGCTGTCCGCCCCCTGGGGTCGATACCACACCCGTTGCGACGAATTCCACCTCATGTTCGCACATCGTCCCCGAGAATGTGGTTGTGGGCGGCTCCGCGATTGCCACCTCGAGCGTCAGGTCGATCATGCAGGTTCCCGAGCGGTCGTCCAGCTGCCAGTCCACCCCGCCGGTGAGCGACCCGTCGACCAGGAACTCGAACGTCGACCCCACGATCGTGACGTTCAAATCCAATTGGACATTCGGGTTGCCGTCCAGCGTGAACTCGTGGCCGTCGCTGGACAGCATGCATCCGTCCGGGTCGAGCGTGACGTTGGTGAGCAAGCGGGCAGTGTCGGCCACCTGTTCGTCGGTGGTGCCGCCGCTATACGTAAGCTGTCCACCCAGTGGACAGGCGAGCACCAGGCCATCTGGAGCCGCCGAGATGATGTCCGGCATCGTGTCCATGGCCACGTGCTGCAGGCCGAGGTAGAGCGCCTCGGTCTCCTGCATGGTCAGCGGTTCGGCGGGCTCGGTGGTGCTGTCCTCGCAGCCGACGGTGACAACGGCGGCCAGGAGGACCGCGCACAGAGATTTCGGGCTCATTCGCAGGTCCTTCATACGTCCTCCTCAATCGGCGGGGTATTACTACATGGTCAAAGCTCGCGTCAGAGCAGTTATGGAGCCAGCCGCTTCTTGCGCGCGCGGGTGATAAGGTGTACTGCGGCGATTCCTACACCGGGGGCGCAACCGGGTCCAACTCCACCTCCAGCCCGCAGATCGTCCCGGTTGTTTCCGCCTGTCCTTCCTGGAAGTTCGACAGATCCAATTCTGCGCTCAGGGAGAAGTCGAAGACGCAGTTTCCCGACCGGTCGTCCAGCTGCCAGTCCAATGCGCCGGTTGCCGTCATGTCCATGTCGAAGGATTCGGGTTGACCCATCGACGAGAGACTCATTTCGATCCGGACATTCGGACTGCCCTCCACCGTAAACTGGTAGCCCTCGCTCCAGATCACGCACTCTGCCGGATCCATTACCATTGTGACGGACACGCCCGCGGCGCCCCCCGCCCTCTCCTCGTCAACGCCGAACTCGATCTCCATCTCGCCACCCCGTGGACATTTGTGCCGCAGGACTCCACCATCACCCGTCTGCGAGACGAGCTCGGGCATGGTGTCGCTCGCAACGTCCATCAGACCCAGATAGAGCGCCTTCGCCTCCTCCTCGTTGAGAGGCTCGGCCGGCTCGGTCGGGCTGTCCTTGCAGGCGGCGAGGATTCCCGAAAGCAGCAGCGCAACCAGCATCGGCTTCATTCTCGGCATGGCGATCTCCCCTGGGGTGGATGATGCGCGGGCGTACCTGTCGCGGATCTTGAACAGTTGGTACCCTTCTGGCACTTCGATGATCCCACTGGCAAGAGGGATGTCGGCTGGACACGCCATGAGCCAACTCCACCTCACCGCCGGAGAGACCGCCCTCCTCCTGGGCGAAGCCGGCCCGGCCCCGCGCCTCGCGATGGCCATCGTCGTGCGCATGGGCGAGATCCTCGGCGCCGACTCGCTCGTCGAGATCACCTCATCACACATCGACGGGTGCCTCTACCACGGCGACGGCGGCGTCGAGTTCGCCGAGCGGCTGGTGGATCTCGGTGGCGCGGTTACGGTTCCGGCGACGCTCAACGTGGGTGCCCTCGACCTCCTCAACCCGGCGCGGGTGCGCGCGCACGGCCGCCGCCGCGAGATGGCGCTGCGCCAGATGCGCGCCTACGAGGCGCTGGGGTGCCGGCCCACCTGGACCTGCGCGCCCTACCAGGCCGGCCACCGCCCCGCGCCCGGAGAACACGTCGCCTGGGGCGAGAGCAACGCGGTGTGTTTCGCCAACTCGGTGCTGGGCGCCCGCACGAACCGCTACGGCGACTTCATGGACATCTGCTGCGCGATCGTGGGGCGGGCGCCGCGCACGGGTCTGCACCTGCGCGACCAGCGCCGCGCCACCGTCGTGGTCGACACCGGTGCGCTCGCCCCCGAGCTGAAGCGGCGGGATGTCTTCTACCCCGTGCTCGGGACCTGGCTCGGCGCGGCCGTGGACGACCGCGTGGCGGTGGTGACGGGGCTCCCCGAGAGCGTCGCGGAAGACCAGCTCAAGGCGATGGGAGCCGCGGCGGCGTCCTCGGGCGCCGTGGGACTCTTTCACATTGAGGGCGTGACGCCCGAGGCTCCCGACCTGCGCACCGCACTCGGCGGCGCGAACCCCGAAGCCGTGATCGCCCCCACGCCCGCCGAACTCCGCGCCACCCGCGACACCCTCAGTACGGCGGCAGCCGGCCGCATCGACGCGGTGGCCGTGGGCAGCCCCCACTTCTCCATGGCCGAGTTCGCCCGTCTCGAGGCGCTCCTGCCCTCCGCTCCGTTCGCAGTCCCTTTCTATGTCTGCACCGGCCGTTCCGAGTACCGCCAGCTCGAGACCGCCGGCCGCCTCCGGCGCTTCGCGGACGCCGGCGTCGAGATCGTGGTCGACACGTGCGTGGTGGTCACCCCGATCCTCCCGCCGACAGGCGGCGTCCTGATGACCAATTCCGGCAAGTTCGCGCACTACACGCCGTCCAACACCGGCTACGGGGTGGTCTACGGCAGCCTCGAGGACTGCGTCCGGTCGGCGACGCGCGCGCGAGTCATGCGGGACGAAGCGCTGTGGAGCTGAAGGGGACCGTCGTCCACCCGGGGGCGCCCGCCGAAGGCCGCCTCCTCGTGCTTGAGAAGCCGATCAGCTTCTGGGGCGGGGTCGATCCGCTCACGGGCGCGATCATGGACCCGCGCCACCCGCGTCACGGAGAGCGGCTCGGCGGGCGCGTCCTCGTCATGGAGCGTACGATCGGGTCGAGCTCTTCCAGCGCGGTGATGCTGGAGCTTCTCCGCAACCGGGTGGCCCCGGCGGTGATCGTCGTGGGCCGCACGGACGCGATCCTCGTGCTCGGCATCCTCGTCGCGCAGGAACTGGGCTACAGCACGATCCCGGTCCTGCAGGTCGGCACCCCCGACATCGCCCGGCTTCACGAAAGAGACGGCGCCCGGGCCCGCGTGCAGGACGGGACGCTGCAGGTTGGCGGAGGCGCTCAGGGCAGCGCGTAACGCTCCAGCGTCTGCAGCCCGAAGTCGTCCATGTGGATCGCGTAGAGCACGCCGTCGCCGAAGCCGACGACCCGGCGGCCCATCGGGAACTCGACGGACATCGCCAGCTCGCCACCCGAGCCGAATACATCGTAGCCGGGCACCTCGCCGGCCTCGCGGTGCCGCCGCACCCAGGCGCGTCCGCGCCCGTCGACCGGTACGGGCCGGTCATAGAATGCGGGTTTGACATCGGGCCAGGGGCGGTCGTCGAGGTTGTCGTCGTCATCCGACGAGCCGCCGCGGGTGGCCTGCATGCTCATGGAACCGTTCTCGACCTCCACCGAGATGGCGAGCGCGCCGCCCGCTTCCATCCGCTCCTGCGCCCATTCTTCCCTTTCGGCGCGCCCCAGCCCGATCGGCGTATAGGGAACCGGCTCGCCGCTGACGATCGAGCCGTCGTCACTCATCCAGTCGACGTGATAGTCGCCGGCACGGACGATCACCACGCGCCCGTCGGGAGCCACGCCCCAGGCATCGGCCGGCGACAGCGGAACCTGGCTTACCCGCTCGTTGCGCTCCCCCGCCCCTCCGCTGACCTCGACGATCGTCTCGGGAGGCTTGAAGGTGGCGACCGTGTCGAGGAGCCCGGTTTCCAGGTCGAGCCTGAGGACATCGGCCGAGTCGGATCTCATCCCCCCCATGCCGCCGAGGCCTCGAAAATAGAGCCTGCCGCGGTCGTCGACCGCCTGCGGGAGCGCCATCACGATCTGGCCCATCGACCTGTCGCCGAGGCTGTAGGGCCGCGTCTCGCCGAATTCCAGATCCGGGCCCAGCTCCGTCAGGCGTCCGTTGCCGAGGTCCACCAGCAGCGTGCGGCCGCCGGGCAGGGGCCAGACCGCATCGGGCTGCCGGTACTCGGTCGGGCCCTCGCCGACGCCGCCGATCGTGTCGGCCGTACCGGCGTCGAGATCGAGCCGCACCACGACCTGGCCGAGAGGATCGGCCACCAGCACGTCGCCGCCGGGCAGCTCGCGCACCGTGGAGACGACCGAGAAAGGCTCGCCGTAGACCGCGTCCGCCTCGGCCAGCGCCACGACCTCGACCGCGTCGGCGCCCGCGCCCGGTGCTCCACCGCCCCGCACGATCAGCCACGTGCCCGCGGCCAGGACGACCGCCCCGGCCACCGCCGCCAGAACTCTGCTGCGCATCGGTCGAACCGCGGCCCGCCTACTTCACGAAGAGCATGTCGCGGTACGTCGGCAGCGGCCACAGCTCGTCCGGAATCACCTTCTCCATCCGGTCCGCCACCTCGCGCACCGCGTTCATCGCGGGGATCACGTTGTTGCGCATGTGGACGACCTTGGACGACACCTCGTCGCCGCCGAGCTCCTCGTTCTGCGCGTCGAGCTCGTCTAGCGCGGCGCTCAGCTCGTCGATGAGGCCGGAGACTCGGGCGATGTTGCTGTCTAGGCCCACCGTCGAGCCGCCCGCCCCGGCCGCTCCGCTCCGAGCCGACCCGAGCTGGTTCAGGTAGTTGACCGCGGCCGGCAGAATCATGCAGCGGGCGATGCGCGCCGCCGTCTCGCCCTCGATGTTGATCTTGATGAAGTACTGCTCGGTCAGGACCTCCAGCCGGGCATCCAGCTCGCGCGGCGTCATGACACCGTATTTGGCGAAGAGCTCCTCGTTCTTGTGGGCGCCGAGCGCCGGCAGCGCCGTGACGGTGTTCCCCGTGTTGAGCAGCCCGCGGCGCTCCGCTTCCTCCACCCACTCCTGGGAGTAGTTGTCGCCGTTGAAGATAATCCGCTTGAAGGAGGGGATCTCGTTGGCGAGCAGCGTCCACAGCGCGTCCTCGATGGAGGTGCCGGCCTCGACGATCGGCTCGAGCACATCCGTCCACTCGTCGACCGCTTCGGCGACGATCGTGTTGAGCACGGTGGCCGGCAGCGAGATGCTGGCGGATGAGCCGACCGCGCGGAACTCGAACTTGTTCCCGGTGAAGGCGAAAGGCGATGTGCGGTTCCGGTCTCCCGAGTGCCGCGGCAGGTCCGGAAGCACGTTGACCCCCAGCCCGAGCAGCCCCTCGCGCTCTCTTTCCTTCGCTCTCCCGGATTCCTCCAGCTGGTTGAAGATGTCCTCCAGCTGGCTGCCCAGGAACACCGAGATGATCGAGGGCGGCGCCTCGTTGGCGCCCAGACGGTGGTCGTTGCCGGCCGTCGAGACGCAGGCCAGCAAGAGATCCTGGTGCTTCTCCACCGCGCTCATCACCGCCGTGCAGAAGAAGAGGAACATCAGGTTGTCGTGAGGCGTGTCGCCCGGCTCCATCAGGTTGTGGGTCGACGTGCCGAACGACCAGTTGACGTGCTTGCCGCTCCCGTTGATCCCCATGAAGGGCTTCTCGTGCAGGAGGCAGACGAGGCCGTAGCGGCGCGCGTTCCGCTCCAGCACGCGCATCGTCAGCTGCTGGTGGTCGGACGCCACGTTCGCATTCTCGTAGACCGGCGCCATCTCGTACTGCCCCGGCGCCACCTCGTTGTGGCGCGTCTTCATCGGCACGCCCAGGCGGTACAGGTCCATCTCGACGGACTGGATGTAGGCCAGCACGCGCTCGTGCATCGACCCGAAGTAGTGGTCGTCCAGCTCCTGTCCCCGCGGCGGCTTCGCCCCGAAGAGCGTGCGGCCGGAGGTCATCAGGTCCGGACGGCGGTAGTAGAACTCGCGGTCGAGGAGGAAGAACTCCTGCTCGGGCCCGAGATTGGCCGTCACCCGGCTCGGCTCCTCGCCGAAGAGCTTCAGCGCCCTGCGGGTGACGCGATCGAGCGCATCGATCGACTTCAGCAGCGGGATCTTGGCGTCGAGGCTCTCACCGGCCCAGCTGGAAAACGCCGTCGGAATGCAGAGGTAGGTCGCCGATTCACCGCCGAGCACGAACGCCGGCGAGGTCGGATCCCAGGCGGTGTAGCCGCGGGCCTCGAAGGTCGCCCGCAGGCCGCCCGACGGGAACGAGGACGCGTCCGGTTCGCCCTGGACGAGTTCGTCGCCGCCGAAATCGGTGATCGCGCGGCCGTCACGCCCGACCTTGAGGAAGGAGTCGTGCTTTTCGGCCGTGCTCCCGGTGAGCGGCTGGAACCAGTGCGTGTAGTGGGTCGCGCCCCGCGAAAGCGCCCAGTCCTTCATCGCCGCCGCCACGGTATCCGCAACTCCGGGATCGAGCTCTTCACCGTGGGCGATCGTCCTCGTCAGCTGCTTGAAGACGTTGTCCGGCAGGCGGGACTGCATCTCCTTCATCCCGAAGGTGTCCTCCCCGAAGACCCGGGGAAGGAAGTCCCGGTCGCCTGATCTGGATTCCTGCCTGCGGCTCCAGGTTTTGGCGGCGCTGACGGAATCAAAACGTCTCTGGGTGCTCATCGTTGGACAGTCCTTTGGTGGGCGTGGGAGTGCTCAAATGAGCCCGGCCTTTCGGCCCGGCGGAATGTTGAAAAAAGCAATGCTAATGGGAAGCTGTAAGGGTGCGGGCGCAGTTTCAAGGGTGCGCCGGAGAAAACTGTTGTTTGTCCGCCAAATCGGGCCTTTTTTGGCGGACAAAGTCGGAAGTCCTCGCTGGTGGAGACGGAACGGAAGCCGGTTGAAGGAAGACGCCCTGCCTCTCATGCGTATTACAGACTTTCACCCGACCTGGTCGGCCCGACGCCAAACGGGCCCGCGCCCAAACGGACAACCGCGGAGACTCGCATGACCGACTGCACCGATTCCCAGGAAGCCACGAAGAAGGCCAGAAGGGTCATGCGCCGTTACATCAAGTTCATGAAACGAGCGCCCATGAAAGGTCGCGGAGGCCCGAGCTTCCTCTCGCTCCTGGCGCTGCTCTTCATCGGCCTGAAGCTGACCGGCCACATCGACTGGTCGTGGTGGTGGGTGCTCTCGCCCCTCTGGTCCAGGATCCTGATCGTCCTGCTCATCATCGCCGCGGCGGTGTCCTTCAAGAAGAAGACGGGCCGGAACCCCTCCGGGGAGACCTGAACGATCGACTAGTCTTCCACCGTGAAGTGGAACATCATGCCTGCGCTGAGGTGCTCGGCGATGTGGCAGTGCAGCATCCAGTCGCCGGGGTTCGACATCTCGACCAGGATGTCCATGGTCGAGCCGACCGGCACGATCGCAGTGTCCTTCCAGACCAGGTTGTCGTTGGGGACGTCGTCGCGCGCGAGCACCACGAAGCGCTGGCCGTGCACGTGGATGGGGTGGTTCATGGGGTGAAACGAGTCGGGCGAGTTGAAGACGCGGATCTTCACCAGATCGCCGCGCTGGAAGGTCCAGTGGATGTCCTCGTTCTCGCGGCCGGTGCCGAGGTCCTTCAGGACCCAGGTGACCTGGGTGCCCGATGAGAGCCAGTTCATCATCGGCATCGCGTCGTTCCACTCCATGGGAGGGATGTAGAGGGTGTCCATCTCCATCGAGCGGATGATCGGGAGAGGAAGCCCCTGGACCCGCACGGTGGCTTCGAGGGTGTAGTCGGCGGCGCGGCCGGCATGTGCGCGCAACGCGCCTGTCTCGGCCGCGACCTCGGCGACGCCGCGCAGCGTCTCGTGGGCCTCCGTGACCTCGTCGCGGAGGGGCGGCCCGGCGACGGTGACGCGCGCCAGGGTGTCCACATGCGGGTAGAACTCGCCCCGGAAGTGGTTGATGGCCTGGATCGTGTTCGCGATCGCCACCTCTCCTTCCTCCGGGAAGACCACGTCGACCACATAGCGCTCGGCCGGCGCGATCACCACGCTCGACACCCACGTCTCGCGCTCGAAGCGGCCCACGTCCGACGCGACCAGCTTCACCCGCGCCGGCCCGAAGGTGACGTTGAAGGTGCGGGTGTTGGCGACGTTGGTCATGAAGAAGCGCACCACCTCGCCCGGGCGCACCTCCAGCCCGTGCCCGGTCACCCCGTTCACGAGCATCACGTTGCCGAAGCGCCCCATCAGCGCGTGGGTCGGCGCTTCCCTGCCCCACGGGATGAAGCCCTGGTCGTCCATCAGGATGTCGTCCAGGACGAGCAGCTCGTCGCGGTGCGCCGGGCTGTAATAGTCCGGGTCGGGGGAGTCGACGAGGAGGTTGCCGTAGAGGCCCAAGTCCTGCTGGACGTCCTCGCGCATGTGGGGGTGGTACCAGAACATCCCCGCGTCGGGCACGTGCAGCTCGTAGGTGAACGACTCGCCGACCTCGATGGGGTCCTGGGTCAGCGTCTCGACGCCGTCGAAGCGGTTTTCGAGGCGCAGGCCGTGCCAGTGGACGGTCGTGGGGCTCTCGATGCGGTTCGTGACCCGCACCACGACGGTCGATCCCTGCGGCGCCTGGATGAGGGGGCCGGGGTGCTGGCCGTTGTAGCCGTACATGGCCGCCGTGTGGCCGTGCAGGGTGCGGCGGACGATGGAGACATCGACGTCGAAGGTGTCGCCGGGTGCGAGGTGGACGACTTCGCTGGGGCGCGCCTCCGGCAGGGTCATGACATCGATCCCCGCCGCCGCGAGGAAGGGCTCGACCGGGGGCAGCGCCATCTCCAGCCCCGGGATCATGGGCATGTTCGGGTCCATGGGGGGCATGCGCCAGCCGCCGCCCATGTCGTGCATCATGTGGGCGGCGTGGTCCATGTCCTGGGCGGAGGCGGGGGGCGCCGCGAAGAGGAGGGCGGTCGCCGGAGCGATGAGGGCGCCGGCCGTGAGCGCGAGCCCCGTCGGAGCCCGCAGGCGGTCAGTCATACCCGTAGGCCGCGCAGTTCTTCTCTTCGAAGGGGCCGTGGCCGGCCATGGTGTGCATCATGCCGCTGCGCGACATGCCGCGGATGACGATCGGGCCCGTCCACATCGTCGCGTCCGGGTCGAAGGCGGGCTCCAGGGTGACGACCACGAGGAACTTGTTCCAGGCGACCTTGCCGGAGAACACGGCCGGCTCGGTCAGTTCGCCGGCGAGCGCGATCTGGTCCAGTTCGGGGGTGGTGGTCCAGACGACGTAGGTGCCGCCGCGCGCGGGTCCGAGGCGGTCGAGGCGGACCGTGAAGTCGTAGTGGTAGCTGCCGTCAGGGCCCAGCGCGACGCCGTAGGGCGACTGCGTGAAGGCGACTTCGCCGACGCCGGTCGCGTTGCCGGTGCCAGGCACGCGCTTCGTCGAGACCATGGGGAACCGGTAGTACTCGGGGCCGGAGTCGGCTCTGTGCAGCGCGCCGCACGCGGCCACGCCCCCGGCCACCTCGGAGCGGAAGTCGGCCACCCGCCAGCCCCCCTCGGCGTTCCGGATCGGCGCCGCGACGACCAGCAGCATGGCCAGCGCCGCGAAACCTCCCGGTCGTCCGGATCCAGTCATCCTCATCCTGCTCTGCCTCCGCCGTTCAGCTTACGGGGCGCCGGATCGGGCCGCGGTCCCAGTCCTGTGCAGACGAGATGTTGGGCATGCCCCAGTCTTCGCCGTTCCAGCCGCTGAATCCGTCCATGCGGAAGGTCCAGAGGCCGGTGGACATGTCGCTGACGACGATCAGGCCGTCGGCGTTGCGGACGTCGACCCCGAAGGCGCCGTTGAAGACCGGCGTGCGGTCCCGGTTGGGCGGGCCGACGTAGGTGTCGTAGAAGCCGACCGTGACCGGGTTCTCGGGGTCCATGAGCGAGAAGATCTGCAGGCCGTCGAGGTAGCCCGAAGCGAACACGTAGGGCCAGCGGACCTCGTGGTTGTGGACGAGGTTCTGCCAGTCGGCGGTCCAGGCGGAAATCGGGGTGCGGATGTTGGTGACCTCGCCGTCGAGCGCGGGCTGCAGGTCGAAGATGCGGATGGGGGCGTACTGGTACTCGGTCTCGGCGATCACGTAGCGGCCGTCGGGGCTCGGGGTGAAGGTGTGGCCGCCGCGCACGCCACTGACGCCCACCAGCGTGACGCGGAGTTCGGGGTTTTCGAGGTCGGTGACGTCGTAGATGTAGTAGCCGCCGGAGCCGCCGCCGTAGAAGCGGTCCTCGCCGGTGTCGGGGTGATAGCCGACGTAGAAGTCGTGGTAGCCGCGGCCGCCGCGGTTGAACTCGGTCTCCGGGACGGGGACGCGGCCGACGAGGGCGTTGTCGAGGTCGCCGTCAACGACCCGTGCCAGGTCGTAGACGTGCGCGAAGGGCCCGCTCACGGTCGAGAAGAGCAGCACCCGGCCGTCGGAGTGCTTGTAGATGAAGATGTTGTGGAAGCCGCCCGGCAGGTCGGGTTCGCGGATTCGCGCCACTTCGCGGACGGTGGCGGGATCGGGGAGGCCGGTCACGTCCAGCACGACGGCGCCCATGTCGGTGTTGGGACCGCCCTGTCCGAACTGCAGCGACTGCACCACGTAGTAGCGGTCACCGATCTTGAAGTGCTTCACGTCCATGCCGCCGGTGCGCATGTGGAGGTCCTGGTTCTCGATCCGCCATTCGTAGAGCACTTCCGGGTGCTCGGGGTCGGCGATCGAGACGATGTCGAGGCCCTTGGGACCGACGTCGCCGTAGACCATCCGCGCGACGTACGCGTAGGGGCGGTCGAGCTCCTGCTCGAGATCCATGTCGGCCACAGAGAGGCGCGGGCCCAGGGGGATGTGGCCGAGGATCTCCATGTTGTCGCTGCCAGGCTTGGAGGCCGTCCACTGGGCGTGGGCGGGGGCGGCGAGGAGGAGGAGAAACGCGGCGGTGCTCAGGGCATACAAGGGGCGGACGGACATAACCGAAACCTCCGGGTGACTGGATGTCGCTATGCATCGGGTGACTCGGTCGAAAACTATGGGAGAGTGTGCCCGGCGAACAAGGCGAGCGGGGAGGCGGCTTATGAGCCCGACTCTACCTCAACCGACCCGACACCAGTCCGGGGCTCGGGGATTGGATCACCGTGTTCACGCAGGGAATCCAGATGGAAGACAACCGCTTCCTGAATCAGCTGCTCCGTGTCTTCGTAGGAGCCTGCGGCAATACTCTTCCAGGTTCCAGGAGCCAAGTCGCGTGTCTGACCTTCGGCGAATCATCCTCCTGATCCAGGTTGAAAACCACAGCTTCCAAGACAATTTCCGATGCCGCGTCAGCGGCCTATCATCGTGCCCTGGTGAGCGTGGCTCCAGCCCGGAGTGGGCTCGGCCTAGAACGGCAGCCGCTGCACCGCCATCCAGCCGGCGACCGCGCCAGCCGCAACGGACACGGCGACATTCCAGCCCTTCTGCGAGAGCGGCAGCCGGCGCGTCGCCGCCATTGCCAGCGCCAGCACCGCCCCCGCCACCACGATCTGGCCAAGCTCCAGCCCGATGTTGAAGGACAGCAGGGGGAGGAAGATGTTGCGCTCCTCGCCGAGGATCAGGCGGAGGAAGCTGGAGAAGCCGAGGCCGTGGATGATGCCGAAGACGAGGGCGGCCGCGTAGCGCGGGCGGCGGGCGGGGTGGAGGATCGGGCGGCGAACGGCGGAATCGCCGGGCCGGGGACCGCGCGCTCCGATCAGGTTGACGACCGCCGTGGCGACGATCGTGACCGGGATGAGGAACTCGACGAGTCCGGTGTCGACGCGCACGAGCCGGAGGGTGGCCAGCGCGAGCGAGACGGAGTGGCCGATTGTGAAAGCCGTCACAAGTACGAGCAGTTCACGCCACCGCGTGAGTGTGTAGGCCGCGCAGAGCGCCGCCAGGAAGAGGATGTGGTCGTAGCCCTGCAGATCGAGCAGGTGCTCGAAGCCGAGGCGGAGGTAGACGGTGAAGGTGGTCATGGGTCAGTGGGCTTCCGTGCGTCGCGGCGTGTCCGGCGTAGCCTCGCGGCGGCCCACACGGCGGTCCAGGCCAGCCAGGATACGCGCTCCCAGGGCGTAAGGGTGCGGAAGTGCGACCATAGCAGCAGCGGGACGGTGGCCGCCAGTTGGACGGCCGACCCGTGGTGATACGGCACCCTCCGTTCCACCACCGTGACCGCCCGGCGACGTTCCCGGTGCAGGGTGCCCTCGATCGCGCCGCCGAGCTCGTCCGGCGACATGTCGCGCCAGCCGGGAAGCCGCATCACGCTCCAGGCCGGAACGGTGCGCCCCCATCCGTGGTTGTTGGTACCCGCTACCACCGCCAGATCCATGTCATCGGCGAGGGCGAGGATCTCGCCGCGCTGTGAACGGACCTGCTCGAGGCCGCGCGGCGCGCCGTCGCTGAGCTCGACGCCGATCACGCCGGCAGGGAAGTCGGGCCGAAGCGGGACGATCCGGTCGAGCGGGCCGGGGATCGTGTAGAGCATGGTGGGGGGAGCCGCGCCGCGGTCGTGGGCGGCGGCGAGCGAGTCCGGGTCGAGGTCGTGCCAGGTGCTGTCCAGCGCGAACCGGTAGCGCGCGCGGTCGCCCAGGATGTTGGTGTGGCGGTCGCGCAGCCGCACCTCCATGCCGCTCAGCAGGACGGTGCGGTCGCCGGCGCGCGCGGGGTTCGCGGGCAGGGCCTCGTCGACGCCCGCCCAGGTGTAGTGATCGGTGACGTAGGCCGCGTGGAACCCGCCGGCTTCGTGCCATGCGCGGTTGCGGGCCGCCGTGAAGAGGGACCAGCCGTCGTGGGAGTGGTTGGTGTGCGAATGGAAGTCGACCGCGAGCAGATCGGGGGACGCCAGCCGGATCGAGGCCATGGGGCGCGGGATGAGGGCGGCGGCGGCATAGAAGGCGAGCAGGGCGGCGAGGGCCGCGGCGGCGCAGAGGGCTTCGCGGGCGAGGCGGTGGGGGATCCGTGCCGCGAAGACGCGCCAGGCCGCATACAGCAGGCCCAGGGTGGCAACGACCGCGTAGTGCTGCGTCACCGTGAGGAGGGACAGCGTGTCCCAGAGGCCGAAGAGGGGGGCGCCCAACAGGTAGCCGGGCGGGTGGTGGAGTGTGGCGGGGGGGAAGGGCTGATGGGTGGCGGCGTCGCGCAGGGCGGGAATGGTGACAAACGCCGTCACAACGACGAGGACGGCGATGACGGTTGGTGCGCGGAAGGGCCGGATCGAGGTGCGGTTCACGTGGCCCGTCACACCGCGGCCAACAGCCGGGAAGCCCGGGCCCGGACCAGTTCCGACTGGTTGGCAAGTGCGCTCTTGCCGAGTCCCGGGAGGGTGAGTTCCCGTGTCACTGCGTGGGACGCCTCTTCGACCATGACACACAGCTCAGCCACGCGCCGCCGGACGAACGGCGGGCTCAGCCCGCACCGGCGTGCGAACCGGTCCCAGGCCCCGCGGCGGATGTCTCTCAACCTGCTGCGACCCGCAATGCTCATCGCGAACTTCGGTGAGAAACGGGGATAGACGACGGTCGAGAGCAGGTCATAGAGAGGTGCGAGCCCCACTTGCCCGTCCGGCTGGCGAAGAAGGCTGTAGTTCTTGCCGTGGGCGTCCGCGTTGCCGAGCAGGACCTGGACGATCGCCGCATCGAGCAGGCCGAGGACGGCGACGGCCGGGCGTGTACACACGCGCCGAATCAGGTCGAAGCACTGAGGAAACCCGGGCCCGCCGTCCGAAGTGTACTTCCGCTCCGGCGGGATCCGGAGTGCCTGACAGAAGTCCTCCTGGTGCAGGCGGTCCACATGTCCGTCCGTTGCGGACCGGCGGTCATAGCGTTCCACCAGCAGGCAGGGCCTCCCGCCCACGACCTCCACGCGCACCGGCGCGACCGTGAGCCCCAGGCGGGCCGCAAAGCGCATCGCGAAGGCTTCGTTTTCCGTGGCGCCATCGAGGTCGGCGATGGACGGCTTGAGGATGTGCGTGGTCGGCTCACCGGGTTGGGGCAGCGCGATCCGGTCATCGACCAGCACCACCGGGATCTTCGACTGGGCGCCGGCGAGAGACATGCGCAGACGCTCCCCCGATCCCGCGAGCAACGGGCGCGTCCGAAGCGTGTCCAGGAGACCCGCCAACTCGTCGTCGGACAACGGCTCGGGCCGTGCAGTGGGCGCTCCGCCGCCGACCCCCTCGCCCTCGGGCAACAGGGTCAGCGCACCTGCTACTTCCGCCCCCAGTCCGACCAGCAGCTGAAAGGTGTTGGAGGACGACACACCCAGGGCGGCGGCCGCGCCGTCCCGTTGGGTGCCCTCCGGCAACAGACCCTCGAAGAACGGAACGCAGAGCCGCGGACTGAAGCTCTGCTGTCGCTTGGGCAGCGAAAACGAGATGGGCGGCGCCGACGCGTTCTCGACCCACCCGCCGTCGTAGGTGAAGCGCATCGCGCCGTGTCGGTCCAGGGCAAGGCGGCCCGCGATCTCCCCGCCCCACCAGACGGTCAGCGAGCGGATCATTCCGAGGACCAGTTCGGCGCCGGGCCGCCGACGCCGGGAGCCTCCAGCCGCGTCGCGGCATCCTGCTCCGACACTGCCAGCCCCGGGGGCATCTCGATTCCGATGCGGCATCCAAGGGCATCAAGCACCGCGAGCACCTTCTCCAGGCGAACGGTCGGCTTGCCCCGCTCGAGTTCCGACAGAAAGCGGATGCCGACGCCCGCGGCCCCCGCCAGCTGGTCCTGGCGGAGGCCCTGTGCCCGTCGGGCAGCCCGCACGATGAGTCCAATTTCCGCAGGGGTCATTCGCATAGTCCCTTACCGATCGGGAAAACCGTATCTGCCGAACTTGTGCCTCGGAACCTCAATTCAATCAAAGCACATTCCCGAACGGGAAAAATGACAGGGCGTGCGACCATGGTCAACCCACGAATTGCCCGAACGGGACAATCAGGTGATGGTAAAGCCGTCCGGAACCCGGGTTTGCCCGATCGGGACAATCATGCTGGTAGCGGGCGCCAGGCAGCCTGACTTTGCCCGAACGGGAAAGCTGTCCCCGAGCCTCGCCGCCCTCACCTCGCAAACGTATGCGAGTACTTCACCAGCAGCGCGCGCCCGGACGACAGCGGACGCCTCGGCCCCAGCCAATTGTCGCGGTCGTTGTACAACCCCTCGTTGTAGACGATCCACAGGTCGGTGCCCTCACGGAAGTGATACCGGAAGCGCACGTTGAGGCTCGTCTGGTCGGTCGCGCTGTTGTACTGGCCGAAGGTGCTCATCGACACCTTGGGATTCAGCGCGGCCTTGACCCTCACGCGGCCCAGCTGGGCGGTGGTGCCGACGCCCCGGTCGGCGAAGTCCAGACGGTTGACCTCGTAGCCGGCTTCCAGCTCCAGGTACTTCGACGCGACCCAGACGGGGGCCACCAGCAGGCGGATCCGGCTGCCGTCGTAGAAGCTCCCCACAGACGCCTCGAATTCGCCGCGGAAGAAGTCGCTGCGGGGCAGCCGGAGCATCGTGGTCGCCTCGTGGAACCAGTATTCGCCGGCGGGGACGACCACGTCCGAGATGTTGAACGGCTCGCGCACGCTCTCGAAGCTCGACAGGCTCCCCACGGTCAGATTCGACCCGTTCCGGAACTGGAACTCGAGTTCGGGCTTGATCTCGCGCGACTCGGCGGTCCGGTCGGCGTTGCGGAAGTACTGGGCCGTGCTGACCTGCAGCGCGCGTGCAAGCAGCGGCGAGGCGTCGTCCCGCAACTGGCGGTAGCGCAGCTGGGCGCCGCCGTAGGTGAAGTCCCTCCGCAGCTGGAACCCGAGGCCCGGCAGGTAGTCCTCGCCGGCCCGGATCCCCTCGGCGTAGTAGGAGAAGCCCTCGTCGTGGCGGCGCTCCAGCCGGACCCTCCCGAGCCCCGACTCCAGTCCGCCCGCCTGATCGGCCGCTTCGTCGAAGGTGTGGGCCCACTGGAGGATCAGGTACTCGTAGCCGAGCCACCGGATTACGGCGTCCAGGCCGTAGGCGGTGTTGTTGCGGCCGCTCGACCCCAGGCGCGTGGTCAGCATTGCGCCGACCCTCGAGAACTCGTCGATGATCTGCTGGCGCAGCCGGAACACGCCGACGTTCTCGGACGAAAGGTCGCCGTGCGGGGCGGTCTGCATGTTGAGGAAGCCGAAATCGGTGCCGGCCCAGCGCCCGACCGCGCGCGCACCCCCGTAGATGCGCACGATTTCGCCCTGGTCCAGACCGATCCGGCGGCTGTGGAAGAGCCGGTTGAACATGCCGCCCGTGTTGAAGTCGAAGGTCGAGGCGCGCTCCTGGAAGAACTGCCGCTTCTCGGGAAAGAACAGGGCGAAGCGCGTCAGGTTGATCTGCTGGTCGTCGGCCTCGACCTGCGCGAAGTCGGTGTTGAGGGTCAGGTCGAGCGCCAGATTGGAGGTGGGCGAGAACTTGACGTCGAGTCCGGCCTCGGTGGTGGGGTCGCGCTCGCTCCGCCATTCGGCCCGCGGCACTTCGGGCGGCTCGGCGAGGACGGGGTTCTGCTTGAAGCCGCCGAGCGTGAACGGGGTCAGGTACACCGGAGCGGACTGCTGAACGTCGCGCAACACGATCCGCTGCGCCCGCGAGGGCTTGGCGAACGCGAGCCGTCCCCACCTGGGCTCGATCGGGGGGAAGGTCTGACGCTCGTCCTTGCGGGCCACGACCCGGTAGAGGATCAGGCCCATGGTGACCTCGTTCCCGGTGACCTGGAAGCCGAGCGTCGAGAACGGAATCCTGAACTCCGCGAACCACCC
Source organism: Gemmatimonadota bacterium (assembly GCA_022826565.1). Lineage (GTDB taxonomy): Bacteria > Gemmatimonadota > Gemmatimonadetes > Longimicrobiales > Gaopeijiaceae > Bin94. Next base: position 113,020 of record JAJDUP010000035.1, read on the forward strand.
CTCTTCGGTCTGCGTGGTGACCGCGTCCCAGTACTAGTTCCAGTCCCAGCTCATCGGCATGCCGTTGGTGAACTCGGCGTCGTTCGACACGGTCCGGTCCTGCCGCACGCCCGACGGGTTCACGGTGAACCAGACGGCGGTCTCGTAGTCGTTGTAGCTGTCGATGACCACGGAAAGGATGTCGTCGCCGCTGTACTGGTCGCGGTAGAACGTCCCGGTGCGGATCCCGTCGGGGTCGGAGTCCCACATGCGTCCCGCGACGTACAGGTACTCGTCGTCGTGCGCGATCCGCACGTCGGTCACTTCGGTCAGCTGCCCCCCGAAGTTGGGCTGCTGCATGGTCATCTCGAAGGGCGCGAGTTCGTCCCAGGCCGCTGCGTCGACGACGCCGTCGATCACGACCTCGCCCGAGAGGCGGGGGATGGTGACCGGGGAGTCGGGGGAGGCTGATATGGAGCGGAGTTGGCCGCTCAGGGCGCCCGGTATCGCCAGGAATGCCGCGAGGGCCGTCCCGGCGAGGAGGATGTCTGGTGTCCGTTTCAAGTCGATGTTTGTCATCTCAGTGGGTAACGTGCCGGAGCGGGGAGCGCCGCGCGCCGGTGATAACATACTTCATGGCCACCTTGCACCACGAAATCGTTGAAGCGCCCGGGGCGGCGCCGTCCCGTCAGATGTTCCTTCTGCACGGGATCTACGGCGCGGGCAGGAACTGGGGCAGCATCGCGCGCCGCCTGGTTCGGGCCCGGCCGGAGTGGCGCGTCGTGCTGGTGGATCTGCGCTCGCACGGGAAGTCGCCGCGGCTGGCGCCGCATACGATCGACTGCTGCGCCGCGGACCTGCTGGACCTGGAGGAGCACCTCGGCCGCCCGGCCGACGCCGTGCTGGGGCATTCGTTCGGGGGGAAGGTGGCGCTGCTGTATGGGCGGCTGCGGGCGGAGGGGGGCGGGGACGGCGTGCGGGCGCGGTGGCAGCTCTGGATCGTCGACTCCTCACCCAGCGCGGGCCGACCCGGTGGCGGCGCGTGGCGGATGCTGGGCGTGCTGCGGCGGCATCCGGGCCCGTTCGGGAGCCGCGCCGAAGCGGTCGACGCGGTCGCATCGGAGGGGTTCTCGCCGCTGGTGGCGAACTGGATGGCCATCAACGCGGTGCGCACCGACACCGGGCTCGAGTGGCGCATCGACCCCGACGAGATGGAAGCCTACCTGCGGGACTACTTCCGCACCGATGCGTGGGATGTGGTCGAGCGTCCGCCCGCCGGCACGTCGCTGCACTTCATCAGGGCGCTGGGGTCGAGCGTGCTGGACGATGCGGCGGGGCGGCGCATCCGGGGGGCGGCGCGCGGTGCGGGGCAGGTCGTGCTGCACGAGGTCGAGGGCGGGCACTGGGTGAATACGGAGAACCCGGAGGCGTTGCTGGAGCTGCTGGTCGGCGAGCTGGACCAGCCTTCGCCCCGCGGGTAATCCCCTCCTGAATGCGAAGGCCCCCGCACCGGGATCGGCGCGGGGGCCCCTGCAGGCTGGCGAGGACCGGGCCGCCGCCCGGCCATCGCCGCCCTCTGAATCAGCTAATGAGCGATCCGGAATCCGAAGTTGATCGACCGCGGATAGCCAAGGAACACCTCGGCGTCGTCGGCCTTGTGGCTCAGCTGCCCGCGCTCGCGCTCGGCTGCATCACGATAGCCGTTGAAGCGCGAGTTGTCCTGGGCGTCCTGGATGTAAATCCCGTCGAGGACGTTGAAGGCGTGCAGGAAGATCTGCACGTTGCCGCCGAAGGCCGCGGCCAGGTCGGACGGGAGCCTGTACGACGTGTGGATGTCGAAGACCGTGTACCCCGGCGGGCGCCAGGACTGGATGCCCGCGTCGATGTCGCTGGTGCGGCCGAAGGGGTCGAAGTTCGCGTAGTGCTTGCCGTAGGTCTTGCCGACCACACGCCCGTAGAATCCGCCGGACGGGAACACCGAAAACGCGTAGGCCAGCTGGACCTGGGGTGCGTCGCCCACGTAGAGGCCGTCCAGATAGAAGTTGTACTCCAGCGACTCGGCCTGCCGGTCGTCGGGCTTGTAGGTGCCGGTGGGATCGTTGGTGTACTTCCAGTCGCCGTACGAGAAAGCGCCGTCGAAGCGCATCCAGTCGCTGGGCTGGAAGGCGGCTTCGAGCTCGAAGCCCATGTGGCGCGCGTCGACGCCGAGCAGGTTCACCAGACCGTCCTGGTTGTCGCCCAGGAGGTTGCGGATGAACAGGTTGCGCGTCCGGTCGTTCCACTGCGTGAAGTAGACGTTGGCGTCCAGGGAGACCTGTCGGTTCAGGGAGCGGAAGCGCGTCCCCGCCTCGAACGACGTGAAGGTCTCGTTCGTGGGATCCGGGTTGAGAATGCCGCGGTTGTCGTCGATGACGCCATCGAAGATCGGCACCTTCGAGACCAGCCCGGCGTTGCCGTAGACGGACCACTCGGGGTTGAGATTGCGCTGCGCCCCGCCCTTCAGCTGATAGCCGGTCAGGCCGCCGCTGCTGAGCTGGTGGAAGCCGCCGCTGGAGCCCCGGGTGAAGAAGTCGGTGAAGTCGTACGAGATGCGCGACACGCCCACCATTCCGTAGTAGGACCCGGCGAGCGACGACTTCTCGGCCTGGAGGTGGGCGCCGATCCAGTTGACGTCGTTCTCGTTGTGGTAGTTGATCTTGTCGCCCAGGCGCCGGTTGCCCTGCTCCTCGGTCCAGAAGTCCGAGCTGCAGCCCCGGAAGCAGTCGTTGTAGAACGCGCCGCCGAGCAGGTCGCGGACCTCGCGGTAGTGCTCGATGGTCGCGGTCCGCCAGTCGATGCCGAAGACGGTGTTCAGACCGTTGTCGAATTCCTTCTGCAGGCTGCTGATGACGCCCCAGGTGTCCTGGTTGTTCACCGAGTTGCGCAGGATGCCGAAGGATCCGCCGTTGTCGCTGCCGCGGTTGCGCGCGATCGTCGCGTTCCAGTCGGCGTAGCGCTGGCCGTAGGTGCTGTTCCAGCGCAGAGACCCGTAGGTGCCGGTCCCGCCGCCGTTGCCGCCGGAGTAGTAGGCTACGGTGTTGGCGGTGAGGCCGCTGCCCAGGTACGAGTACCAGTTCATGTTGACCTGGGGCTTGTAGAAGTAGTTTTCACGCTCGTTGAGGAAGTCGCTGGAGAATCGGCTCGAGACGCCGGCGCCGGGGCCGGTGCTGTTGAACTGGCGGCCGTTGTAGCTGGGGTCCACGCCGCCGACGTTCGGGTTCCAGAAGCGTCCGGCTTCGTTCGAGAACTGGTTGAGCGCCGCCGGATCGTAGTCGTCCAGGGACATCGCGAATTCACGGTCGATCGTTGCGATGTTGAGCTTGTAGAGCCGCTGGCCGTGGCGCTGGGGCGCCCCGAGGGCGTAGAACTCGAGCCGGTTGTTGTCGCCGAGCTTGTACTGCGACGCGATGTAGAAGGCCCACGCGTCGGTCCACACCCCGTCGACGAGGCCGTCGCCGGTCTTGCGGATCCCGGACGCGGTCATGGAAAAGTCCCCGACCGGGCCGGTGGACGCGGTCATGGTCGTCTTGAGGAAGTTGCCCGAGCCGAACTCCTGCAGGAGGGTGTAGCCGGGGCTGAGGGCGCTGGGGTCGGTGATGACGTTCAGGGTGCCGCCGATCGAGGGCGTGGCCAGGTTGACCGCGCTGAGGCCGCGCTGCAGCTGGATGCTGGTGGCGGCGTCGCCGACTCCGTCCCAGTTGGACCAGTAGACCCAGCCGTTCTCCATGTCGTTGACGGGGACGCCGTTCATCATCACGGCGGTGTTGCGCTGGTTGAAGCCGCGGACGTTGACGCGGGCGTCGCCGGCCCCGCCGCCCTGCGCGGTCGCGTAGACCGACGGGGTGATGTTGAGGACCAGCGGCAGGTCGCGGGAACCCAGCTGCGTCTGGATCTCCGTCTTCGTGACGTTGGTGAAGGCCACGGGCGTCCGGCGCTCCTCGGCGCGCTCGGCGAGGACCTCGATGCCGCCCAGCGCGAGCGCGGTGGGGGTCAGCGAGAAATCGAGCGTCGCGGTCCCGCCGGCGACGACGCTCACCTGCTGGGCCTCGGTGGTGAAGCCGATCAGCTGGACGCTGACGGCGTAGGAACCGGCCGGCACGCCCAAGATGTTGAAGCGGCCGTTGTCGTTGGTGAGGCCGCCGTACTGGGCGCCGGTCACCGACTGGGACAGCACCACCTGGGCGCTCCCCACGCCTGCGCCATCCGATGTGACGCTCCCCGTCACGGTGCCGCCATCCTGGGCGGTCACGGGCATCGCCGCGATCAGCAATGCGAGTACCGGGTAAAGTCGTTTCATTCGCTCTTCTCCTGTTCGTGTTGTTGCGCAGGCAGTCTGTCGCCTTGCGCGATGAATCACTGGCCACGAGCGGCAGGATTCGACCCGGCCGCCGAGCAAGGGTAGCCGGAACCCGACCGCATTTCAGTCACTTGACGGTAACAAGTCCGCGGGCCGGAAGCCCGTGAGCAACTCCCCGCCTTCGAGGGAGCGGGGAAACCGGTTTGGACCCCGCCAAGGTAGGGTCCGGGGTGGGTGGGGACAAGCGACGAATCCGCCGCCACAGAGTCTCCGATACACTGGACACCCATTTCGGTACATCCTAGAATTTTTGCCGGCGGCAAGGCCGATTGCGCGAGCGCTGATGGGAACAATTGTTTCGATCCTTTCGCACGGTCGGCACCCACCGCGTCAGCCCGGTGCGGGCGGCGCGGTGTTCTTTGGTTACACCAGGACATCTTACGGGAGGAAGGATGATTTCGGTTGCAGGGGTGACGAAGCGCTATGGACCCATCGTGGCGGTCGACGACGCCAGCTTCGAGGTGAACCGCGGCGAGGTCGTCGGGTTCCTCGGGCCCAACGGGGCCGGGAAGACGACCACCATGCGCATGCTCACCGGCACGCTACAGCCCGACGCTGGCACGATTCTCTTCGACGGTGCCCCCATCGCGGACCATCTCACCGAGGCCAAGTCCCGGGTTGGGTATCTGCCGGAGGCGAACCCGCTCTACGACGACATGCTCGTCTGCGAATTTCTGGAGTACGTCGCCCGGCTGCGTGGCATGGATCCGGGCGCGGCGCGGCCCGCGATCTCCGACGCGGTCGACGAGACGGGGTTGGAGGAGGTCTTCTTCCGGCCGATCAGCGAAATCTCGAAGGGGTACCGGCAGCGCACCGGGATGGCCGGCGCGATCCTTCATCAACCGGAAATCCTGGTGCTCGACGAGCCCACCGAGGGACTCGATCCCAACCAGCGCGTCGAGATCCGCAAGCTGGTGAATTCGCTGGGGAGCGAGCGCACGGTCATCCTGAGCACGCACGTCATGCAGGAGGTCGAAGCGACCTGCGACCGGCTGCTGATCATCTCGAAGGGGTCGATCGCGGCGGATGGGACGGTGGCGGAGTTGATGGACGCCGGGCGCGGGATTTCGCGGTATACGGTCGAGGCGGCGGGGGACGGGGTGGCCGAGGCGCTGTGCGGGCTTCCCGGGGTTGCGGACCACACGGTTACGGCGGTCAACGGGCGGGTGCGCGTGAACCTGGAGGCGACGGGCGACGGCGAGTTGCGGCCGGACATCTTCCGGATGGCGACGGAGCGGGGCTGGGTGCTGTGGGAGCTGCGGCGCGAGCGGGCGACGCTGGAGCAGGTGTTCCGGGAGTTGACGACGGATGACTCCGGGGCGGGCGCGGAGGGCTCGGCGGCGGACGCCGAGGGCGCGGACGCGGATGATGCGGCGGCGGGTGGGGCCGGTGGGGTCGGCTCGGCCGGTGCATCTGACGCCGTGGCGGCCGGGGAGGTGACGGAATGAACGTCAGACAGCTTCTTCTGGTGGCCCGCCGCGAACTCCGCGGGTTCTTCGACCAGCCGACCGCCTACGTGCTGGCGGTCGCGTTCCTGGGTCTCGGGCTCTTCCTGGCCTTCCGCTCGCTCTACGCGATGTCCGCCGCGTCGCTGCGGCCCTTCTTCGACCTGCTCCCCTGGCTGCTGGTCGTCTTCATACCCGCCGTGGCGATGAAGAGCCTGGCCGAGGAGCGGCGCGGGCGCACGCTGGAGTGGCTCCTGGCGCAGCCGTTGGGCGAGATCGAGATCGTGCTCGGCAAGTTCCTGGGCAACTGGCTCTTCGTCATGATCACGCTGGCCGGCACGCTGCCGATGGCGATCGGGGTGCTCGCGGTGTCCGAGGCCGACCTGGGGATCATGGTGGCGCAGTACTTCGGCGCCGCCCTGCTGGCCGCGCAGATGGTCGCGATCGGCGTGTGGGCCTCGTCGATGACGCGGAACCAGATCACGGCGTTCATTCTGGGCGCGTTCATCTGCTTCGCGCTGGTGCTGATCGGGACTCCTATCGTCCAGATCGGGCTGCCGCGGCTGATCGGGGGATGGGCGGCCCAGCTGTCGGTCATCAGCCACTTCGAGAACGTTGCGCGCGGGGTCGTCGATCTGCGCGATCTGCTCTACTTCGGGTCTACCTGCGGGCTCTTCCTCCTGCTCGCGGTCGCGTCTCTGAGCCAGGAGCGGCTGAGCAGCCAGGGCGGCGCCTTCCGGCGGCTGCGGCTGGGCACCGGGGTGATCGCGCTGGCCGTACTGGTGCTCAACCTGCTGGGCGGCAACGTGCGGGGGCGGCTCGACCTGACCCGCGACGACCTGTTCACCCTTTCGGACGGCAGCCGCGAGATCCTCGGCGGGCTGGACGACGTGGTCAACCTCACGTTTTTCGTGAGCGACGACCTGCCCCAGGAGATCCAGCTGATCGAGCGTGACGTGCGCGACCTCGTGGCCGATCTGCGCGGCGCTTCCAACGACATGCTGAACACCGCGGAGGTGAACCCGGACGACGGCGAGGAAGCGGCCGACGAGGCGTCGTCGATGGGGATCATGCCGATCGAGTTCAACGTCCTGCGCGACGACGAGCTGCAGGTGAGGCGCGGGTACTTCGGGCTCGCGGTCACCTACGCCGACGAGCAGGAGATCATCCCGGTGATCGACCGCGCCGACGACCTCGAGTTCCGGCTCGTGTCGACGATCGCCAACATGACGATGACCGAGCGCCCCACTCTGGCTTTCATGTCGGGGTTCGAGGCCAGGGAGTCGTTCCAGTACCGGGCCTTCCGCGAGAGCCTGGCAGACCGCTACAACATCACGACCGTGAACCTGGCCGCCGATTCGCTCGGGCCGCCGTCGGTGCCGGATACGGTGGACGTCCTGGTGGTGGCGGCGCCGGCCCAGCCGCTTTCGTTCGGCGCAGTGCGGGCTGTGGAGGACTTTCTGGAGGGTGGCGGTGCGGCTCTGCTGCTGCTCGAGCGGCACGCGATCAATCCGCAGTCGCCGATGTCCATGCCTGTGACTTCGGGCCTGGAGGATCTGTTGGCCGCGCGGGGGGTCGATGCCTCCGACGAGATGGTCTTCGACGTGGCGTCTTCGGAGCGGGTGCAGGTTCCGCAGGGGTTCTTTACGGTGGTCCGCCCCTATCCGCTCTGGCCGATCGCCTTCGCGGGCGAGGATCACCCCACCATCCGCGATCTGAGCAACGCCACCTTCGGATGGGCCGCACCCTTTACGTGGGAGGTGGACAACACCGCCGTGACGCCGCTGTGGAGCACCTCCGAGGGCGGGGGCACGCAGATTGCCGGCGGGATGATCGACCCGCGCAACCAGTACGCGAGTTCGGCGGAGGAGCTGGGCGTGCATACGCTGGCTGTGGCGATCGATCCGGCGGCGGCTGGGGAGGGGGGTGTGGGGCGTGGCGATGACGAAGCGGACTCCGGTGCCCAGGCCGAAGAAGGCGGCGAGGCCGGCGAGGGTGAGGGTGAGGGCCAGTCGGACGCCGGCGGCGAGGATGGCCCGGGGGACGTCGCGACGCCCAGGGGCCCGTTCCCGGGCGGCCGGATCATCGCGGTCGGCGACGGCGATTTCCTCGAGGACCGCTTCGCGCAGGCCAACTCGCAGAATGTGATCTTCGCGGCCAACGCCGTCGACTGGCTGGCGCAGGACGAGGCGCTGATCGGCATCCGGTCGAAGGACAGGACTCCGCCGGCGCTCGCCTTCGAGTCCGATAACGGCAGGGACGCGCTCAAGTGGGGTTCGCTGGTGGGAGTGCCTTTGGCGTTCATGCTCTTCGGGTTCGTTCGGGTGCGAGGACGCGCGACGCGCGCGGAGCGCCGCTGGAATGAGGGGGCGGCGGCGGGCGATGGCGCGGCTGACGACGATGATGCGGGTGGGGAGGGCGCCCGATGAGCGAGAAGACCCTGCGCATTTCGCTGTACAGCCTGCTGGCGATCACGGCGCTGTATCTGGCCGTGACGATGCTGGGCGGGGGCGGCAACGGCTCCCGGACGGCCGACACCGCTCTGGACGAGGCCTTTGTGGAGCTGAGCCGGGTTTCGCACACGCACTTCGAGATCGCGGGCCCGCGCGAAACGATCCTCCTGGACAAGGTCGACGGCGGCTGGACCGTGAACGGCTTCGAGGCGGATTCGGGCGCGGTCGCGCGCTTCCTGCGTGCCGTCGAAGAGGTCGAGATCGCTTCCGTGGCCGCGACCAACCCGAACAATCACGGGCGCCTGGGCATCACCGCCGACAGCGCCTGGTCGCTGGGGACGGGAGACGGCCCGCTCGTGTTGCTCGGCAAGACCGGCAACCGCTTCCGCACCGCCTACGCGCGCCTGCCGGAGGCCGACGTGGTCAGCCTGGTCGAGGGCGACCTGCGCTCCGCCGCGGCGCGACCGCTCCTGGACTGGCGCAACAAGGTGATCCTGCAGACGGACACCGCCGTCGTCGCGAGCATTCGGGTGACGCGCGACGGCGGGACCGTGTTGTACGAACGGCAGGATTCGAGCTGGACGGCCGACGGCGCCGAGGCGGACGCGGTCACCGTGCGCAACATCCTGCAGGAGCTCGCGAATCTGCGGGCGAGCGGCTTTGCCCCCGAGGGAACCGAGATGCCCGACGAGCCTGAGCGGTCGGTTCTGGCCGCCGACGCTGATGGCAACGCACTCGCTTCCGTGACGCTGGCCGATGGCGACGGGAACGTACTCGTGCTCTCGGCACGGAGCCCGTACATCTTCCAGGTGCCGACCTTCCGCGCCGACCGAGTCGCCCCTGCTCCGCCCGACGAAGGGTAGACCCACCGTGACGCCGCCTCCCCGACAGCCGCACCCGCGCCGGTGCTCCGAGGCGGCTTCGTGAGCGCCCAGACGCAGTACGACGCCGTCGTGGTCGGCTCGGGCGCCGGCGGTGGCATGACCGCGTTCATCCTGGCCACCTCCGGGCTGCGGGTGCTGCTGCTCGAGGCCGGGCGCGACTACGATCCGCTCCGCGAGACGCCGATGTTCCAGTTGCCGAAGGACGCCCCGCTGCGCGCTGCCGGCACCGAGGACAAGCCCTTCGGCTTCTACGACGCGACGGTCGACGGCGGGTGGCAGGTGCCGGGCGAGCCCTACTCGGTGGCGGAGGGTTCGGAGTTCATGTGGTGGCGCTCGCGGATGCTCGGCGGACGCACCAATCACTGGGGGCGGATTTCGCTCCGCATGGGCGAGTACGACTTCAAACCCCGCAGCAGAGACGGGCTGGGGTTCGACTGGCCCATGTCATACGATGATTTGGCACCATACTACGACAAAACCGAGCAATTGATCGGCGTCTACGGCTCGAACGAGGGGTTGGAAAACACGCCGAACTCGTCCCCCGGCGTGTTGCAGCCGCCGCCGAAGCCGCGCGGCTACGAGCTTCTGACCCGGAAGGCCTGCCGCCGCCTGGGAATCCCCGTGATTCCCTGCCACCTTGCGATCCTGACGGAGACCCAGGATCCGGACCGCCTGCCCGGCGCGCTGTTCCCGGACAACGACCTGGCCCGGCGCGTCACCGCCGATTCGATGCGCGGGCGCGCCGCCTGTTACTGGGCCACACCGTGCGGTCGCGGCTGCTCGATCCGGGCCAACTTCCAGTCCACCACCGTCCTGCTGCCCCCTGCCCTCGCCACCGGCAACCTCGAGATCCGCACTGGAGCCATGGTGCGCGAAGTCACCGTGGACCCGCAGGGACGCGCCACCGGCGTGCACTACGTCGACAAGGCCACCCTGCTCGACGAGTTCGCCGCGGCGCGCGTGGTCGTAGTGGCCGCGAGTGCGTGCGAGTCCGCGCGGATCCTCCTCAACTCGACCAGCTCGCTGTTCCCGGACGGGCTGGCGAACAGCAGCGGCCTCGTGGGCAAGTACGTCATGGACACCGTCGGCGCCAGCACCTATGCGCACATCCCCGCGCTGCAGTCGCTGCCCCCGCACAACGAGGACGGCGCCTCGGCGATCCACATGTACATGCCGTGGTGGCTCTACGGTGAGCAGCTCGCGGGCCAGCTCGACTTCCCCCGAGGCTACCACATCGAGTTCGGCGGCGGACGGCGCATGCCCGGCTTCGGCGCCTTCGCGGGGCTCGAACCGCTCACGGGCGGCAGCTACGGCCAGCGCTTCAAGGACGACTGCCGACGCTACTACGGCAGCTTCATCGGCTTCGACGGCCGCGGCGAGATGATCCCCAACGAGGACTGCTACTGCGAGATCGACCCGGACCGCGTCGACCGCTACGGCATCCCGGTGCTGAAGTTCCACTGGAAGTGGGCCGACCACGAGCTGCGCCAGGCCGTGCACATGCAGCAGACCTTCGCGGAGATCGTGGACGAGATGGGCGGGCAGGTGCTGTCGCCCATCCATACCGACGGCACGCAGGCGATCTCGAAGGGTGGGCAGATCATCCACGAGGTGGGCGGGGCGATGATGGGTGAAGACCGGCGCACGTCGGTGCTGAACGAGTTCTGCCAGTCGTGGGACGTGCCCAATCTGTTCGTCACCGACGGGGCGCCGTTCGTGTCGAATGCCGACAAGAATCCGACGCTGTCGATCATGGCGATCGCGTGGCGGGCCAGCGACTACATCGTGGAGCAGTTGGGACAGAGGAGCATCGGGTGAGCGGGGATCGGGTAAGCGAGGACCGGGTGAGCAAGGATCGGAACGTGGGTCGGCCGGATTCCGGAGTCGGCGCTTCCGGTGAGGCGGACGCGGCTGCCCGGCCAATCGAGCCCGGCGCGATCTCCCGCCGCGGCGCGCTCAAGGTGATCGCCGCGGGCGCGGCCCTCGGCGCGGCCGGCTCGTGCGCGCCCGAGGATGCCGCCCAGTCTGCAGACTCCGCCCACGAGGCCCTCTCCGGCTTCAATCCCCTGCCCCCGAGCAACCCCATGGCCGCCGGCACACCGACCGATCCGGACATGCTGGCGCCCGTGGTCCCGTGGGACATGGTCCTCACCGACGAGGAGATGCGGCTCGTCGCGGCGCTGGCCGACGTGATCATCCCGGCCGACGATCGGTCCCCGGCGGCGAGCGCGGTGGGCGTGGCCGACTACGTGAACGAGTTCGTGTCGGCGCCCGGACACGAGGACAGCCTGATCTCGCTGCGGGGCGGGCTCGCCTGGCTCAACCGCACCGCGCGGGAGCGGTTCGGCGCAGCCGACTTCCCGAGCCTCGACCCTGCCCGGAAGCACGAGATCTGCGACGAGATCTGCTTCGAGCCCGATGCGCCAGACGCGCTCAAACCGCAGGCGCGCTTCTTCGACCAGTTCCGCGACATGGTATCGACCGGCTTCTGGACCACGGAGGAGGGGATGCGCGACATCGGCTATGTGGGGAATACCCCGCTTCCGAGTTTCGATGGTCCGCCGCCGGAGGTGCTGGAACGGTTGGGGTTGGCGGGGGAGGATCTGGTCTGAGGGGCGGTCCCCGCGGAGATGCGTACTCGTCGTAAAGGAACAGTCGGCCACGCCGCTTGCCGGTAACCTCGAGAAGCATTCCCGCTTGCAAGCAGACGGGGCTATTTCGGTTTTCGGAATAGGCGCGATCGCTATTCTGACTTGGGGCGCGAAATCAGAATAGCCATTGTATATTACTCGTTGTAGTATTTCATACAGCTGGTTATCATTCTTTTCATGAGTCCTTACCAACGCCCCCAGGTGGATGAACTCGTCCGCCTTCTCCTGAACGACGCTGTCCCTCCTCGGATCGTCGCCATCACTGGACCGCGCCAGTCCGGCAAGACCACCATCGTCCGGCAGGCGCTGCACCAGCTGAGTGCAGCCAGCCGGCACGGTCGCATTGTCGCCGTCGACGATCCGCAGGCACCGCACGACCTGTCCCTCGGCCGGCCGGGAGAGACGGTCGTCCCCGATCCTCGGCGGCGCAATGTGGATTGGCTCATCGGGGTATGGGAGTCGGCCAGAGCGAGGGCGTGGGAGCATCCGCGCGGATTCGTGCTCGCGCTCGACGAAATCCAGGACATCCCGGATTGGTCGCGTGCGGTCAAGGGGCTCTGGGACCGGGACCGGGAGATGGAATGCCCCCTCAGGGTGATCATCCTGGGATCGGCGCCCTGGGCACTCCTCACAGGCCGGGGAGAAAGCCTCGCCGGGAGGTTCATTCCTTTCGACGTCCGGCACTGGTCGCTGGTGGAAATGGTCGACGCCTTCGACTTCACGGTCGACGAGTACCTGTATTTCGGCGGCTACCCCGGCGCGGCGCCCCTGATCCGGGACCTGGGGACCTGGCGCCGTTACGTCGCCTACTCGATCATCGCCCCGGTCTTCGGACGCGACATCCTGGCCCTCACACGCGTCGACCGCCCCGCACTCATGCGGCAACTCGTCGACCTGGTGCCGGAATACTCGGGCCAGATCGTCAAGCTCGACCGCTTGGCGGGACGACTCCGGGGCGCAGGACACGTGACCACGATCGCCCACTACCTCGACATGCTCTCCGATGCGGGCATCCTGGGCCAGCTGTCCAGGCACTCGGGGAGTGCCGTCAAGCGGACCGCATCCGTTCCCAAGCTCAACGTGCTCAACACCGGTCTGATGACGGCGCTGTCCGGCTACTCGTTCGAGGAGGCCCGCGCTGACCGCACCTTCTGGGGCCGCGTGTTCGAGAGCGCGGTGGGCGCACACCTGCACAACACCCTCGACACCTCGATGCGGCTCTCCTATTGGCGGGACGAGCCCGACGAGGCCGACTTCGTCATCTCGCAAGGTCCGCGCGTGCTCGGAATCGAGGTCAAGAGCGGTCCGCGAGCGCGTTCCCTGCGGGGACTGGAGGGGTTCAGGAAGCGGTTTCCCAGAGCAGGCACCCTGGTGGTGGCTGGCGGGGACGCGGTCGAGTGGCGAGGAGCGCTGCGGGGAGCGCGGGTCGTTCCGGTAAACGAGTTCCTGAGTCGGCCGGCGTCGTGGTGGTTGGAGGATTCGTCGTGAGCGTGGTTGTGCCGCGCACGGTAACGGTGGTCGGTCGTGCACCCGCGATGGGTCGCCGCCCGCAACCGCGCCAGCGCTCCGCACCGCTGGAGGAATGCCGATCTGCGCGGGCCTATGTGCTGCTCGGGGATCCGGGGGCTGGGAAGACGACGGCGTTTCAGGCGGAGGCGGGCGCGGATCGCGATGGGAGCGAATTCGTCACGGCGCGGCGGTTCATCAGCCGCAGCCTCGAACACCACCCCGAGTGGTGGGGCAAGACCCTGTTCCTTGACGGACTGGACGAAGTGAGGGCGGGGCGGCGGGATGGCCGGACGCCGCTGGACCACATCCTGAACCGGCTGGAGAAACTCGGCAGGCCGGATTTCAGACTGACCTGCCGGGCAGCGGACTGGCTCGGTTCCAACGACCTGCGGGAAATCGTGGCGACGGCGGGCTACGAGAATGTGTGTGTTCTGCAACTTGACCCACTGACCGATGCGGACATCTCCAGAATCATCTCCAGCCTTGGAGAAGAGAACCCCGGCCAATTCGTGGGCGGGGCCAGTGCCCGGGGATTGGGGGGACTGCTGAGCAATCCGCATCTCCTGCGCCTGGCGGTGAAGGCCATGGGGGCCCCCGTGGGCGCTGGGCAGACCGACCCACGGCCTCGTGGTCGCCTTGACCTGCTGAAGTCCGCCTGCCGCGCACTGGCCCGGGAACGGAACGAGGAACACCGCGCCGTGCATCGCGCTTCGCCAGGTGTCTCGACAAAACGGATCCTTTCTGCGGCGGGCCACGTGTCGGCGCTGCTGCTGCTTTCGGACCGGGACTTCGTATCGCTGGACGAGACGGATGACCCCGACGCCCTCTGTCTTGGCAGCATCGAAGAGGGTGACCGGCACGCGCTGTTGCGGGCGCTGAAGTCGAATCTCTTCGCCGGAACGCGCGACGGGTTCGCCCCCGTACACCGCCAGCTGGCGGAGTTCCTCGGGGCACGCTTCCTTCGCGACCGCATCAAGTCGGGGCTGCCCGCGAGTCGTGTGCTCGCGCTCATTGCCGGTGAGGACGGTGGGGTTGTAACCGAGCTCCGCGGGCTGTCCGCCTGGCTGGCTGCCTTCGAACCCGCGTCGCGAGAAGCGCTTATCGAAACGGATCCGATCGGGATCACGCTGTACGGTGATGTGGGCCGTTTCCGGCAGGATGAGGTGGAGGGCCTGTTCGATGCGTTGGCGCAGAAAACCGACGAGATCAGGCCATGGTCGTGGCCGCCCATCGCTCTGGCTTCATTGATCGGGCCCCACACTGTCAGTCTGCTGAACCGATACCTGGGGAACGCGGACCGGAGTGAGGGTCGGCGGGCCGTCGTTGGCCTGATGTTGCATGCGCTGTCGGGCGCCGAAGGAGTCAGTGTTTGCCGGAAGAGCCTCGAAGGCGCCGTAAGGGATGCCGCGTGGGGACAGTCCGTTCGTGACTCCGCGCTCCGCGCCCTGCTCCATCACTCCCGGAACCACGACTCCTGGATGCGGCCACTCGTCGCGCTGCTCGACGATCTCCGCGATGGGACCATCGATGATCGCGACAGGACGCTGCTCGGGAGGCTGCTCAAGGCGCTTTATCCAGAGTACGTGGGACCCGAACAGATCTGGGATTACCTGGTGCCTGCCCGCAAGGACGGACATTACGGCTTCTTCTGGCTGAGTCTCCCCGAGAAGTCGAGGAAGACCAACCTGTTTCCACTTATGCAATCGCTCGTCGCTCGCGGACCCGAGGTTTGGGGCAATCTGGAATATAATCACCTGCCAGATATTGCCGATCGGCTTATACAAGAGATGCTGAAGCCTGGCGGGGACTTTCCGGTTCCGACGCTGTACGACTGGCTGGAACTGGTCAACTCCCAGCGATTTCACCGTGGGGCGAGCGGACATTCAGCGTTGTGCCGGTGGCTCGCGGCGCGCCCGGCGCTGCAGAAGGAAGTGGCGCTGGAGGGGTTGGGGCGGCATTCGGGTCACGAGGATTCGCAGTACCGGACATGGAAGGTTTGGGAGTTCGTATTCCGGGCTGGCAGGCCGGCTGGCTTTCCGGAGTGGTGCCTGCAGCAGGCCATTGAGACGGCTGGAAATCGGATGGACACGGCGGTCGCGCTGCTGGACTGGAGTGGGCTTTGGCACGACGGGGACACCGGCGCAGGATTGTCGACTGAAGACGTTCTGGCGGCAACGGGGCAGATCCCGGAACTGCGGCGGGCGGCCGAGAAGAGGATCGACGCGCAAAAGGAGCACGAGAGACGCCTACAGGTACGGGAGGCGAGACAGGTCGATTACCAGCACGAACAGAGACGAAAGGAGTCGCAGTTCGTCGGCTGGATGAGGGGCGAGGCCCAGGCATTCCGAGAGGGCATGGCCACCCCCGGGCTGATGCATGAAGTGGCCGAGGCGTATCACGGCCTCTTTCCGAAAAACCGGGCGGATACGCCCCGTGAGAGAGTCGCAATACTCCTTGGGGGCGACGCGGATCTGGCGGACGCCGCCATCGCAGGGTTCCGCCGAGTGGCAGGCCGCGCGGACCTTCCCAGCCTCCGGGATCTGATCCGCCTGAACCAACAGGAGATGAGGTCGCTGCTTGCTCTCCCCTTGCTCGCGGGGCTCGACGCTTCGGAGCCTGAATGGCTGGACTACCGGAGTCCGGCCGAGATTTCGAGAGCGGCAGGTGTCTACCTTCTGACCACGCTCACCGGCAGTAGCCACCCGGCGTGGTACCAGCGGGCGCTCGATGTTCATCCGGAAGCGGTGGCCGAAGGTTTGGTGAAGGTGACCCGCGCCCGGATTCGCGGGAAGCGTGAATGCCTCTATCTGTGGGCGCTCCCGCGGGAGTCGGTGTACGCTTCCGTGGCTCGGTTGGCCGTGTTTCCTCTCCTGCGCGCGTTCCCCACACGGTGCACCGAGCCCCAGGTGTCGGCGTTGCACGAGGTTCTGTTGGCGGCCGTTCGATGGGAGGTGGATGGCGTGGAGGAATTCATCCGGCAGAGGCTTGCGAAGACCGATCTGGACGTTGCACAGCGCGCGCTCTGGCTGGTCGCGGGGCTATGCATGTCGCCGGAGAAGTACGCGGCGCAGGTGGCGGAATTCGTGGAGAGGGGAGAGGAGGCCCGGTCACAGCATGTCGTCCGGTTCCTGGCACCGGACCACATGGAACAGCGGCGCATGAGCTGGGGGACGGGGGAGCTGAAGGCGCTGGTCGAGTTGCTGGGGAGTCGCTATTCGCCGTGGCGGCCTGAGTCTGTGGGTGTAGCGACGGTCGTCGACGAGGACCGTGAGAGGGTGGAGATCCTGATTGCTGGCTGGGCGGACACCCTCGCTTCACGCACCGACGTCGAGGCTTGTGAGGTGCTCCAGTCACTGGCCGAAGACTCCCGGCTGGAGGCTTGGCACCAGATCCTCCGTGACAAGCGCGACGGGCAGGTGGTCGCCCGTCGCACAGCCACGTTCGCGGTACCGGACCTCGCCGCGGTCCAGAGGACCCTGGCGAACAAAGAGCCCTCCAACGCAGCGGACCTGGCCGCACTGGTGGCAGACCGGCTGGAGGAGCTCGGGGAGCATATGGGCCGCGACAACACCGACGACTGGCGCCAGTATTGGAAGACGGACAGCCACCGCAAGCCCATCGACCCCGACCACGAGGAATCGTGCCGCGATGCCCTGCTGTCGGACCTGCGACTCCGCTTGCCAGAGGCTGTGGACGCTCAGCCGGAAGCCCGCCATGCGCGCGGCAGCAGGGCAGATATCCGGGTCTCGTTCCGGAATCATGGGATTCCCATCGAGATCAAGAAGCACTCCCACCCGCGGCTCTGGAGCGCGGTCATGGACCAGCTCGTGGCAAAGTACTCGGTTGCTCCGGACTCTTCCGGGTTTGGCATCTATCTGGTGCTCTGGTTCGGACCGGACGGGACGCCCGTCCCACCAACGGGCCGCCGTCCGAAGACACCTGGAGCGCTGCGCGAACGACTTGAAGAGCAACTCAGCGGCCGCTATCGACACAAGATCAGGGTGATTGTGATTGACGTGAGCGGGTCGATTCAGCGCGGATGACTGGCGCACCTGACAGTCCACCGAGTATCTCAAACTCCAGCCGACCTTCTGGTTCTCCTCGACCCGTGCGGTGCCGACCATGATTCCGACTTCATCCATATCCGTCGCTGGCAGACCCCTTCCCGCGTTCGTTGCTGCCTCGCTCCTCACTGCCACGGCGTGCGTCCCCGCCCCACAGGAGCCCGATCCGACCCTCCTCGAAGCCATCGACTGGTACACCGGCGTCGCCGGTGCAGTGGATAACGACCGGGCCCGCGAACTCCTGGAAGAGGCGATCGCCGGCGGCGGGCCGCTCGCGACGATGTGGCTGGCGCGGGTCCACTCGACGGGTCGCATGGGGTTTGCCCACGACCTGGACCAGGCCCGCGAGATCGCCGACGGCGTCATCGGCAGGGTCCAGCGCGCGGCCGAGTCGGGCGTGCTGGAAGCGGTCTTCCTGATGGGTACCGCCTTCGACGAAGGGCTGGGCAAGACCCTCGATCACGAGCGGGCGGCGGTGTGGCACCGGCGGGCAGCCGAGCGGGGACACGTCCTCGGCGCCCACAACATCGGCAACCAGTACAGCGAGGGCCGGGGGGTAGCCGTGGATCCGGCGCTGGCGGTGGAGTGGTGGACCCGGGCCGCGGAGAAGGGCGACGCGATCACCCAGCTCCGGCTGGGCGAGGCCTACGAGGCCGGGCGGGGGGTGACGCAGGACATTGATGCCGCGTGGGAGTGGTACTCGCGATCGGCGGCCGCCGGGAATGAGGACGCGAGGGAGGCGCTGGACCGGTTGGAGCACCAGCAGTAGCGGTACACCGCCGGACAGCCTCTGGAACCGCGACACGCCGGGCGGGCGGAGCCTGCCGGGCGGGCGGCACTTGCTGGCCGGTCGGTTCCTGCTCGACAGACGGTTCCTAAGGCCGAAAACCCGCCACCGCGCGCTGCAGAGCCCGCAATACCATTCCCCGGTCACCCAGGCGGCGCCTCAACTCCCGCTCGAGCCCCGCGATCGGATACAGGTTTTGCGGCGCGCGGTCATCCTTGTGCGGCTCCGACGCGAACTTCGGTAGCGCGGCGGCCGTCGCGTCGGCAAGCTTCCTGACCCTCTCCAGGCCGCTCTCGGACCAGGCCTCGCACCGGACGATCCCGGCCCAGGGGTGACCCGCGGCCTCGCTGAGCCGCATGTACCAGGAAAAGCGCGTCCACTTCGTCTGGAGTAGGAAGACCGGAGAGCGCTGTCCGGGAGCGAGACTCGCCACGACTGCGCGCGGAGCCGCGGCCAGGTACTGCACCCGGTGGCTCTTGACGTAGCCGATCGCGCCCGGGATGCGCTGCCCGCCCCTCAGGGGTCCGTCAAGGATGATCAGCGCCTCCGAGCCGACCGGCCCGCCGGCTCCCGCCACCTTGACCTCCAGCTGGCCCATCCGCTCCTGCAGCCCGTTCACCAGCTGCTGAATGTCGTCCTCGGACACGGGACACCCGGCGAAGTTGCCGGCGCGGGTGACCAGATCCGGCACCGGAGCCAGTCCGAAGAAGCCGCGGCCGACATCGACCGCCCGGATATCCGCCCTGCGGTCGCACCGGACCACGCCGGCCGCGTAGGACGCGCAGATTCCCAGGCGCGCGTCGCCGTCCGCGCCGGTGATCCAGATTCTGGCTTCGATCCGCCGGACCCCGTCGACGAAATCCACGCAGCCGGGAACCCATGTGTCGGGACCTGGACCGAGGGGCCGCCACTCATCCTCCGGCACCTCCGCTCCGGCGTCGACGTGGGCCGCCGGAGCCTCGTCCGGATCGCCTTCGACCGGAGTCCCGTACTCGGGCGACCATCCCTCGATCGCCAGACCCGCGACTTGCCGGGGGTTCATGTCTCCACGCGCTCCACGGACGACGCGTTGCCGACCTTCGTCACCCGGTACTGTACCGGAATGCGGCCCGCCAGCTCGGGAACGTGGGTCACCAGCCCCACCATGCGCTCCGTGCCCAGTTGTTCGATGGTGGCGGCCACGACATCGAGCGTCTCCGCATCGAGGGTGCCGAAGCCCTCGTCCAGGAAGAGCGCTTCCAGCTTCGCGCTGCCGCGCGCGGCGAGGTTGGCGACCTGCTCGGCCAGCGACAGCGCGAGGGCCAGGGAGGCGAGGAAGGTCTCGCCGCCGGAGAGGGTCTTGGCCAGCCTCGGCTCGTCGGCGTTGCGGTGGTCGATGACCAGGAACTCATTGCGAGCCGAGAGATCGAGCGAGTACTGGCCGCTCGACAGTTCGTGCAGCCGGGTGGTCGCGCCTTCGACGAGCCAGTTGAGGATCTGGTTCTGCATCCAGGCCCCGAACTTCTTCGCGCCGAGGTGGTTGCCAAGATCCTTGGCGATGAGGGCGCGGGCGCGGGTCTCTTCGGCCTCGGCAACGATGCGCTTCCGGTCGGCGTCGGCGGCGCGGAGGTGATCGAGTTCCCTGCGGGCGGCTCCGAGCGCTTCCGAGACCTTCTGCGCCGGGTCCTGATCCGGCTCCAGAGGCAGGCCGTCGCGCGCGCACCTTTCCCGGATTCGGACTTCGAGTCGCTGCTTCTCGCGGGCGGCTGCATTCCGGTCGGCGTCGGCCTGGGCGCGAACGGCTTCGGTGGTCGTCCGGGTGTGCTCCGCCCACTGCGACAGCGCCTCCCAGGAGCCCGCGAGGTCGCCCTCGGCGACGTCCGGCGGCCTCATTTCGGCGACGCGGTCGCGCGCGGTGTGGTATGCGCGCCATGCTCCGCCGAGCCGGGACTTCCAGCGCTCCTGCGCCTCGCTGGCAGCTTCGTGTGCCTTCCGCGAGGCTTCCTCTTCGGTGCGGGCCCGGCGGACCATTTCGTCGGCGGCCATGATTTCGTCGAGCAGTCGGGTGGTCTCCTCCGGGGACGGGGCCCTGGCGAGTTCGTCACGCAGGGCGGCGGCGGATTTCTCCTGCTCCCTCAGCGTGGCGGCTGCGCGGTTCGCCTCGCGTTCGCACTCGGTGCGCTCGGCGGTCGCAGCGTTGAGGCGCTTCTCACGGAGGCGGACCTGTGCCGCCGTCTTCGCGACCTCGGCCATGAGCGTGGTGATCTCGGCCGGGGCGGGCGCCGCCGCCAGGGAATGCCGCAGCGACTGGACGGACCTTGTCTGCAGTTCGAAGGCGGTGGCACGGGCGGTGCGCGTGGAGGCGCAACGGTCCCGGTCCGCGCCCGACTGCGCGGCGGTTTCCCGGGCTGCGTTGTGCCGCTGGCGCGCCGCGTCGAGGTCGGCGGGGGCGGCGTGGTCGGGCAGGCGGGCGACCGTCTGGAGACAGACGGGGCAGGGCTCGCCTTGCTGAAGATGATGAGCCATGTCGGCCGCGCTGTGGGCGGCGCGCAGTGACTCGAAGGCCTGCGCCGCGGCATCGAGTTCGAGGTCCGCGTCGGCCTTGCGGCGAGCGGCTTCGGCGTAAGCCTGCCCGGCCGAAGCCAGGTCGGTATTCGCGCGCTCCAGATCGCCTTCACGGGCCCGGAGTTCCTCGTGCCCTTGAGCGAGGCTCTCGAGCTTCGACTGCTCGGGAAGCTCCTTCAAGCGCTGTCTGGCCTGCTCGAACTCCTCGCGTGCGGATGCCTCGTGCCGAACCGCCTCCACCGCGGTCTGAGCCGCCACCTCATGACCCTGGCGGGTCTGCGCGATCCCGGTTTCGCGGCGCGCCAGATCCTCGCGCTTCGCCACCACCGTCTCGATGGCCGCCTTCTCGGGCAGGCCCTCCCGCACCGCTCGGACGTCGCGCAGCCGCCGGGCAGCGGCCGTCCAGGCGTCGGCGCACCGTTGCAGGTGCTGCTCGGCCTCACGGTGGCGGGTTGCCAGCTGTGCGATTCCGTCCGGGATCTTCACCCTGGCCAGGCGGTCGAGCTGCTCGGCGGCGGTCTTTGCGCCATCGGCGGCGGCCCGGACCCGCGCGCCGAGGCCGGTGAGCTGAATCGCGACCTCGTCGACGGTTTCGCGGAGCGCGTCCAGCGCCTCGACCCGGTCCTGGGCCGCCCGAAGGGCCTCCGGGGTGACGTGGGCGAGCGTCGATTCGAGCTGCCACTGCAGGTTATCCGCCCTGCCCTCCTCGACCTTCCACCGCATGGTGGCTGCCCGGCGCAGCCGTTCATACAGCCCCAGCCCGAGCAACTGTTCCAGCAACTGCCTGCGTGCGGCGGGTTTGGCTTGCAGGAAGGCGGCAAACTGGCCCTGCGGGAGCACCACGCACTTCGTGAAGTGGTCGAGGCCGAGCCCGATCACGTCGTTCTGGACGCTCGCCGACAACTCGGACTCGGTAGCCGCCAGCGTCTTCACGGGCTTGCCGTCGGCGTGCTCCTCAAGGCGGGCTTCCCGCGTGGTCGCGCCGGCCGCGGTGCGCTGCACGACCCGCACCGCCGTGTAGGTGCGGCCCCGCGCCTGGAAGTCGAGCCGCACTCGCGCGCGGACCTTGCCCTGGCTGATGACGGGCGCGATCAGGCTGGCGTGGTCGTAGCGCGGGACCGAGCCGTAGAGCGCGAAGATCATCGCGTCGATGAGGCTGGACTTGCCTGAACCGGTGGCCCCGGTGAAGACGAGGAGGTCGGTATCGACGAAGTCCACGGCCGTTGGCTCGCGGTAGGAGGTGAAGCCTTCCAGCTCAAGCCGAAGCGGACGCATACTCCTCCTCCAGCAGCTCCGCGAACAGCTTCGTCAATGCATCGCCCTCGATTCCGCGCTCCTCCAGGTACCGCTGGAACTGGGTGCGGGGGTCGCGCAGTTCGCCCGGATCGATCGCCTTTCGCTCGGCCCCGGTTTGATCCGGCCGGGCCACGATCACGTCCACGGCGTTGGGGAACATGTCGCGCACCCGCTCGGCCAGTCCGGGCGACGGCGCCTCCTCGATGTACACGCGCAGGAAGTCGTCGCCGGTCGTGCCCGCCAACTGCTCCAGTTCGAGGCTGCAGCCGCGAATCGTGGCGAGCGAGCGCCCCGACTTGAGGGGGACCAGCTCGACCCGCGCCGGCCTTCCCGCTTCCGCCTCGATGAGCATCACGCTGTGCTCGCCGTGGGTCTCCCCGAAGTCGAGGGCGAATGGCGACCCGGCGTACCAGATCGGGCAGCGCCCCGGGATCTTCTGCGGCCTGTGGATGTGACCCAGGGCGACGTAGTGTGCGGCCGCAGGGAAGATGTCGGCGGGAACGTAGTAATCGAAGATGTGGGCCGTGCGCTCGCTGCCGTCACCCGCCGCGCCGACGACGGTCAGGTGTCCCACGACCAGATTGACGGTGTCGGACGCAAAGTCGCTGCACAGGACGCCCGCGATGGCGCGGCAGCGGTCGGCATACTCCTTCTGATGGTCGTCGGGATCCCCTGTCATCAGGGCTTCGGCCTTGACGATCCCGCGCTTTGACTGGAAGGGGAAGAGCGCAACGCTGGCGGTCTCGCCCGAGCGGGTTGTGAGGCGGACGACGCCCCCCTTGCCAGGCGGCGCCACGTACGAGGCCGACGTGACGCTGGCCAGCTCCAGCAGGGGACGGATGGCGGTCAGGCGGCGGGGATTGTCGTGATTGCCGGCGATGACCACGACCTGGGCCCCGGTCCGCGCCAGGCGCAGCAGCGCGTCGTAGACGATCTGCTCGGACTCGGGGGTAGGCACGGCGCGGTCGAACTGGTCGCCCGCGACGAGGACCAGATCGGCCCGTTCATCTTCGGCGATCTTGACGATTTCGTCGAGGATCGCCCGGTGCTCGTCGGCGCGGCTGTGGCCGCGGAGGGTCCGGCCGACGTGCCAGTCCGCAGTGTGGAGGATCCTCACTCACCCAGGCCCTCGAAGAGGTCGGCGACCGAGGATCCCGAGCCGACGCCCGGGCCGTCGCCGTCACCGGCACTCTCGGCGCCCGCCGCCTCGTCCGGGCGCGTCGCCCATGCCGGGAACGGGAACTCCAGCACCAGCGGCACCGGCAGCTCCGGCTGGGACAGGATCATGGTGCCGGGTTTGGAGATGGTCGCGCGCTGGCGGTGGGCCGGTGGCAGGAAGGCATACTCGGGCCGCCCGGCTTCGGCGCTGTCCAGCCGCCCCACCACCCTTAGCGACGAGTTGGCGATGATCCGCCGCTCGACCTCGCTGGCCGTTTGCTGGGCGCCGATCAGGATCACCCCGAGGGAGCGCCCGCGCTCCGCGATGTCGAGGAGGATCTCCTTGATCGGGCTGCGGCCCTCGCGCGGGGCGTACTTGTTGAGCTCGTCCAGCACCACGAAGAGGAGCGGTTCGCGCGCGCCGGTGTCTTCCTTGTGCTGGAAGGTCCTGCGCAGCACCACCCCCACCACGAAGCGCTGGGCGCGCCGCGACAGCTTGGCGATGTCCACCACGGCCAGCTGTGCCTGGAAGTCGAGGCGGTGCTTGCCGGGGTTGGGGACATCGCCGCGCACCAGGTGCTGCACATCTTTCCGCGCCGCGTGGAGGCGCCGCACGAAAGCGTTGACCGTGCCGCCGCCGATCGCCCGCCCTGCCCAATCCCCCTCTTCCCCCTCGACCCGGTCGCTGATCACCTCGATCAGCTGCTCGAAGGTGCGGCAGGTCACGCCGCCCACCCGCACTCCGCCGTCGCCCACCGGCCTTGCCTCGCGGCGCAGCTTCGCCGTGACGTTGTGCACGACGATCGTGTACTGCTGCCGCTCGTCGTCCGCGTCGGCGAAGAGGAAGGGGAGCAGCTCATCGCGGCAGAACTCCTCGAGCGTCCAGAAGAACGACGTGACTCCGTCGGAACGGCTTCCGGTGCGGGGCGCGGCGGACGGATCGCCGGGACGCGGCGGGGCCCAGAGTTCGACGCTCGTGAACGGCTGGGCGGGAAGCCCCAGCGCGGTGTAGCGCGCTTGCTGCTCGCCGTCGAGGTTGCGGTTCGCGCGGTCGAGGAAGAGCAGGTCCTCGCCCTTGACGTTGAAGATCAGCGCCTTGGTGTTGACGGCCGCTTCGCCGAGCTGTCCCGAGGTAAAGAGGCTGTGCAACAGGAAGACGGCGTAGCTGGTCTTGGTGGCCACGCCGGAGATGCCGCTGATGTTCACGTGCGCGCCGCGGGTGCCGTCGATGAATTCGATATTGGCGTGCACGATTTCGCCGTCGCGGGAAAGGCCCACCGGAACCTTGCGCTTCATCCCGTCGAAGAAGAGCGCCTGGTCGCGGGCCTCGCCGGTCGCCTTGCGGACGACCTCACCGGGCACCGGCGCGACGAATACCTCCGGCTCGAACCGCGTTGCCAGCACCCTGGCCGCCTCGGTGACCTGGGCGGGAAGGACGCCGTCCTCGATGAGAAAGACGTCGCTGTCGAAGCGGGCGCCCTCGTGCCGGGCGCGAAGATCGGCGACCATCCCGTAGATCCTCACCGGTTCGCCGCGCCCCGGCAGCTTCCGTTCGAGCACCAGCACGTCGTCGAGCTGGAGGAAGCAGCCCTCGCTGACGGCGACCCAGAATTCGAGCGGCGTGGCCGGATCGGTCCCGATGACCCGGCCGATCGGAGGGGAGGAGGAGTGTTCGCTCATGGTCGGCCATCAAGATAAGCGAACGGCCCCGGACCGGCATCACGCCGGCCCGGAGCCGCACTACGCCGCACTTCAGGCACCCCCGGATCCGATCCCCGGGCCAGCCCGCACGGTCAGCCCGCCGGCGGTCACCCTACCAGCTGTACCCCACCCGCGTGTAGTAGTAGCCCCCGTTGAACCCGAACGGTGTGAACTGGCCGAAGCGGTTGCCGACGCCGGCCGCCGCGCCCGGGTACTCCTCCGGGTAGGTATTGAGCAGGTTCTGGGCGCCGACCGTAAGTGTCCAGCGGTCGGCGAATGCCCGGCCCGCCTCCGCATCGAAGATGATGCGCGCCGGGTAGTCGATGGTGTTGTCCGGGCTCGACTCGTAGTAGGGCTGTTCGCCGTCGAAGTAGCCGCCCCAGTAGCTGGCGCGCACCAGGAAGCGGGTGCCGCTGGCGAAGCTGTGATTCATCGCGAGATTGCCGCGCACGCCCGGGAGGCCTTCTTCGAGAATCCGGATGCGGTGCGCGGTCAGGGTGTTCGCGTTGAAGTCCGTCACCGTGGTGCGGGTCCAGTTCCACGCGCTGCTCAGCGTCGTGGTGGAGCCGCCCGCTCCCTCGATATCGTAGGCGCCCACCAGGTCGATCCCGTCCGTTCGGGTCGTGAAGTCGTTGATGAAGAAGCG
Source organism: Gemmatimonadota bacterium (assembly GCA_022826565.1). Classification (GTDB taxonomy): domain Bacteria; phylum Gemmatimonadota; class Gemmatimonadetes; order Longimicrobiales; family Gaopeijiaceae; genus Bin94. The sequence continues at coordinate 138,533 of JAJDUP010000035.1, forward strand.
GAACCGTGCGAGCACGCCACCCGGCCGGATGATCCCCTCGGCGATGAGCTGCTCGATCTCCGTCGCGCTGAGCGACCTGTCGGCGCTCGTCGTCAGACGGTCGGACACGCGGATCTGGAAGAAGTCCATCGAGAGACTGAGGGGACCATCGTCGTACACCGCCCCCAATGCCAGGTTGACGGACTTCTCGGGCGTGAGCGGCTCGCCGCCGAAATTCACCGCCAGCGGTGACGTGGACGGGATTGTCCCGTTGTTCGTCAGGTCCATGATCGCGGGATCGTAAATCGTCGAAATGTTGAAGGCGTTCTGTTGCCCGGGGGTGGGCGCGCGGAAGCCGGTGCTGACGCTGGCCCGAAGCCCGAGGCTCTCCGACGCACTCACGCGTCCCGCGACCTTGCCGTTGATCGTGGTCCCGAAGTCCGAGAACCGCTCGACGCGTCCCGCCATGCCGAATGTCCAGGCACCCGCGGGTTCACGGATCTCCATGTCGCCGTAGGCGGCGAAGTTGTTGCGGTTCCAGACTCCTTCGGTCAGCGGTCCGAACCCGGTGAACCCATTGGAGCCGGGGGTGAATCCCTGCGTTGCGAGCGGCCCCTCGGTCCACGATTCCGTGCTGCCCCGGATGATCTCGAAGCGCTCGTTTCGCCACTCGGCGCCGCCGGCGAGGTTGACCCGCTCGTTCAACGCGTACGAAAGATCGACGTTCAGATTGACTTCCTGCTGGTCGTACACACCCGGATTGAACCACGGGGTGCACGGCTGGTCCGGCACGACGAAGGAGAGCGTTCTGTCATCCCCGGCGCACGGCTGGTTCGGTCCCAGCGAGGCGTTGACCGTGTTGTACATGTAGAAGTCCAGGTTGGACTTGCCCCACGCCGCGCTTGCATCCCAGTCGAGGTTTCCGCTGGCGCCCCTGAGGCCCGCCACAGCAGATGCGTCCAGCAGGTAGGAGCCGAACTGCGGGGTGAACCCGCCGGGGAAGAGCTTCTGGAAGGTGAAGCAGTCGGGATCGTTCATGACCTGGGTGTATGCACCCTTGTTCCCGGGAGTGTCGATCACCACACCATCGTCGGTGACCCGGACTTCAGGGCACATCGCCGCTCCGACGGGTACGTCGGGGTCCGCCGCGGCCAGCATGTCGCCGATCAGGAGAACCCGCTCACCGTCGGCGTTCCGGGTCCCGAACACGCCGCTGCGCGTGCCCGGATTGCGGTAGTAGAAGCCGCCCTCGACCTGCTTGCTCACGTAGTTGCCGTGGCCATAGAACTGCATTGCCGCGTCGAACAGGTAGCCCATGTTCGCCCACAGCTTGATTTCGTTCGAGACCTGCGGGGAGCCCCAGATCTGCGCGGGCGACCGGACGCTCGTGTTGCCGGCGCCGAGCAGCGCCAGGGCGTCGTTGCGCTGCGTGCTGCGGTCCGTGGGATTGGCGTTTCCGTACTCGCCGGTCAGGTTCAGGAAGCCGGTCTCGCCGAGCGGCAATCCGAAGTTCCCGGACAGGTTGTACATCTCGCCATCCCCGGGAAACACGCCCTCCTCGAAGGGCTCGCTGGTCGCGCCGAAGGGGTATCCGCCGGTCTTGAGCTCGATCAGGCCGCCCGACCGGTCGTTCCTCAGCACCATATTCATGACGCCGGCGATCGCGTCGGAGCCGTACTGCGCGGATGCGCCGTCGCGGAGCACCTCGATCTGCTCCAGCGCCATACCGGGAATGAGCGCGATGTCGGGGCCCTGGGAGCCGTCGGCGAGACCGTTGCCGTACCAGGTGATGACCGCCGCGCGGTGACGCCGCTTCCCGTTGATGAGCACCAGGGTGTGGTCGGGGGCGAGGCCGCGCAGGTTGGCGGGCCGCACGAAGGTGGCAGCGTCGCTGATCGGCTGGATGTTGACGTTGAACGACGGCACCACGTTGCGCACCAGGTTGGCAAAGTCGGTGTCGCCCTGCTGCGCGATCTCACGCGTCGGGATCACGTCGACGGGAACCGGCGACTCCGTCACGATGCGAGGCCGCGCGCGGCTGCCCACCGCGACCAGGCCTTCGAGTTCAAGCGTCGTCTCGCTGATCGCGACGTTCAGCGTGGTGGGCTGGCCGTCGACCACGGTCACCTGCCGCCGCTCTGTCTGGTATCCGATCAGCACGACCACCACTTCGTGCGTTCCAGCCGGAATGCTCCCGACCTCGTAGGTGCCGTCAGGGCCGGTTATGGCCCCGAGCGCCAGGTCCGCGAGGCTGACCTGTGCCCCTGCAACGGCACCCCCCGTGCCGGCCGCGGTCACCCTTCCCCGCAGGCTCCCCTGCGCGGCGGCCGAACCGGCCTGCGTGAGCACCAAGAGTGTAGCGATCAGCGCCGCTCTCCTCACCATTTGAACCCCCTCTCCTGCGATAGTGGTTCCGTAAGCAGTGTTTCTCGTCTCATGACATGCCGAACCTGGCCTCCCAGTCGCGGAGGAGCGCGAAGTGGCTGCCGTCGGCAACGGTGTAGTAGACTCTCTGCATCCCCTGCCGGCGGTCGGGCCTGAAGGACACCGGTTCGCCGATTCCCAGGGGGAAGTTGCGCACGCTGAAGACCGCCTGCTCCAGCCGGGACCTGTCCGGACGTCCGCCCAGGCGCCGGAGGATTTCCGTGATCACCTTGGCGTTGAGGAACCCTTCCAGGCTGACGAAGCCGCGGGCAAGGGGCTGATACGAATCGCCCTCGGTCAGCAACTGAAGGTCATCGGGCAGCTGGGGATCGTACCGGAACATCAGGCGGTGATACTCGTTCACTGCAGGCAGCGAGGCGTTGTCGTAGGCGGGCACAACCTGTGAATTGACCAGGAACCGGGTGTACGAATCCGGGTTGCCGCGTCGCTCGCGTACGGTCCGCTGCAGGTTTTCGCTCCCGACGAAGGACAGGTTGGCCACCGGAACGTGCAGCCCGAGATCGACGGCGTCGCGGGCGAATGCGGCACACGCGGCGTAGGCGCCGATGCAGATGACGGCGTCGGGCGACACGGCCTTCAGGATATCCACCTGGCGCCTCATGCTCGCGCCAAACGGGGTGCCGCGGCTGTAGGTGGCCTCGCCCACGATCGTCTCGCCGTGCCGTGCCAGCGCCTCGCGCACTCCGGCCCATCCGCTGCGGCCATACGCGTCGATCTGATAGAAGACCGCCACTCGCCGGCGTCCGATGCTGACGAAATTGTCGACCAGCCCGGCCGTCTCCTGCCGGTAGGAAGCACGCAGGTTGAAGGCGAACTCGCCGTAGGGAGGTTCGCGCTGCGGTTCCGCCCCCGTAAAGGGGAAGAACAGGTAGACCCGCCGGTCGCGGAATCTCTTCAGCAAAGGCAGTACCCGGGTAACGGTCGGGGTGCCGACATACCCGAAGAGGAGGAAGACGTTGTCCTCCTGCATGAGCCGGAGGGTGTTCGCTACGCACGCGTCGGGCTGGTAGCCGTCGTCGTAGAGTTTCAGGACGATCCGGCGGCCGTTTACTCCTCCGGTGTCGTTGACGTAGCTGAAGTATGCCTGCGCGCCGCGATACAGCTCGGTGCCCAGGCCGCGGGAAGGGCCAGAGAACGCGGCCGACACGCCAAGCACGATTTGATCGTCCTGGGTGGCAGCGATGCGCGGGCGCCGGCGACTCGACCGGGAGGAAGCGGCCAGCGGGTTCGCCCAGGGCGCGGCGGCCAGCGCGGCGAGCCCCGAGCGCAGGAGCGATCTGCGCGTCAGCGGGTTCGAACTTCGCAGTGCTTCGGCGGAGGACGCAGCGGTAGCGGTACCCCCGTCCGGTCGCGCCTCAAACACCGTCCGGTCTCGCCGTCCAGCCATGCGAGCGGGTCCCCTTTGTCTGTCATTAACGGGCTTTCAAGCGGCCTGCACCACACACTTCCCCGACACCCTGTTGCAGCGTACCGGCTGGTCGGCAAACCTGCAACCGACAAGAGAATGCAAACGACCGACAGGATCCTGCGACGCGGGATCCGCGGGGGAATTCTCGGGTTGCGGATACCATCGGGACGGTCCTGCCCTGGCCAAACGAGGCCCCGGCCCGGCGCGATGCCGAGCCGGGGCCATCGTCGGGCCGACCTGCGTCGAGCCCGGACTGCCCGCGGGGTCAGCCTACCAGCTGTAGCCGATCCGCGTGTAGTAGAAGCCGCCGTTGAAGCCGAACGGCGTGAACTGGCCGAAACGGTTGCCGACGCCGGCTGCCGCGCCCGGATACTCCTCCGGGAAGGTGTTCAGCACGTTCTGCGCACCGACCGTGAGCGTCCACTGGTCGGCGAAGGTGTGGGCCGCCTCCATGTCGAAGAGGATGCGAGACGGGTAATCGATCGTGTTGTCGGGGCTCGACTCGTAGTAGGGCTGCTCGCCGTCGAAATAGCCGCCCCAGTGGCTGCCGCGCACCAGGAAACGGGTGCCGCCGGCGAAGACGTGATTCATGGCGAGGTTGCCGCGCACGCCGGGAAGTCCTTCCTCGAGGATCCGGATGCGGTGATCGGTGAGGGTGACGGGATCAAAATCCGTTACCGTGGTCCGGGTCCAGTTCCACGCGCTGGTGAAGGTCGTGGTGGCACCGTCCGCTCCGTCGATCCTGTACGCGCCCACCAGGTCGATGCCGTCCGTCCGGGTAGCGAAATCGTTGATGAAGAAGCGGAACCGCGCGAGCACGCCACCGGGGCGGATGATGCCCTCGGCGATCAGCTGCTGGATTTCCTCCGGGCTGAGCTGCCTGTCGGCGCTGGTTGTCAGGCGGTCGGAAACCCGGATCTGGAAGAAGTCCATTGAAAGGCTGAAGGGCCCATCGTCGTACACGGCCCCAAGCGCCAGGTTGACGGACTTCTCAGGGGTCAGCGGCTCGCCACCGAAGTTCACCGCCAGCGGTGAGGTCGACGGGATCGTGCCGTTGTTCGTCAGATCCATGATCGCGGGATCATAGATCGTCGAGATGTTGAAGGCATTCTGCTGTCCCGGCGTGGGGGCACGGAAGCCGGTGCTGAAGCTGCCCCGCAGGCCCAGGTTCTCCGACGCGCTCACGCGTCCCGCGACCTTGCCGTTCACTGTCGTTCCGAAGTCCGAGAACCGCTCGACTCGCGCGGCCACGCCCAGGGTCCAGGCACCCTCGGGCTCCCGGACCTCCAGGTCGCCGTAGGCGGCGAAGTTGTTCCGGTTCCAGTTCCCCTCGGTCAGCGGTCCGAACCCGGTGAACCCGTTGGACCCGGGGGTGAATCCCTGTGTCGCGAGCGGACCCTCGGTCCACGACTCCGTGCTGCCCTGGACGATCTCGAACCCTTCGTTGCGCCACTCGGTGCCGCCGGCGAGGTTGACCCGATCGTTCAGTGCGTATGACAGATCGACGTTGAGGTTGATTTCCTGCTGGTCGTAGATCCCCGGGTGGAACCAGGGGGTGCAGGGCTGGTCGGGCACGACGAAGGACAGCGTCCGGTCGGATCCGGCGCAGGGCTGGTTCGGTCCCAGTGAAGCGTTGACCGTGTTGTACATGTAGAAGTCCATGTTGGACTGGCCCCAGGCCGCGCTCGCATCCCAGCTCAGGTCGCCGCTGGTGCCCCTGAGGCCCGCCACCGCGGATGCGTCCTGGACGTTCGCGCCGAACTGCGGGGTAAACCCGCCGGGAAAGAGCTTCCGGAACGTGAAGCAGTTGGGATCGCCCATGATCCGGTTGAACGCAGCCATGTTGTCTGCGTTGTTGATCACCACACCATCGTCGGTGACCCGGACTTCGGGGCACATCGCCGATCCGTCCAGCACACCGTCCGAAGCGTCGAGCATGTCGCCGATCAGAAGGATCCTGTCGCCATCGGCATTCCTCGTTCCGAAGACGCCGCTGCGAGTGCCCGGATTACGGAAGTAGAAGCCGCCCTCGACCTGCTTGCTCACGTAGTTGCCGTGGCCGTAGAACTGCGTGTTGTCGCTGAAGAGGTAGCCCGTGTTGGCCCAGAGCTTGAGCTCGTTGGAGATCTGGGGCGATCCCCAGATCTGGGCTGGCGACCGGACGGCCGTGTTGCCGGCACCGAGCAGCGCCAGCGCGTCGAGGCGCTGGGTGCTGCGGTCGGTGGGATTGGCGTTGCCGTATTCGCCGGTCAGGTTCAGGAATCCGGTCTCGCCGAGCGGCAGACCCACGTTCCCGGACAGGGTGTACATCTCGCCATCACCCGGGAACGAGCCCTCGTCGAACGGCTCGCTGGTCTCGCCGAAGGGGTGCCCGCCGGTCTTGAGCTCGATCGTGCCGCCGGACCGGTTGTTCTTCAGCACGAAGTTCATGACGCCGGCGATCGCGTCGGAGCCGTACTGGGCCGACGCGCCGTCGCGCAGCACCTCGGCCTGCAGAAGAGCCAATCCGGGTACGAGCGCGATGTCGGGGCCCTGGGAGCCGTCGGCGAGGCCGTTGCCGTACCAGGTGATTACCGCGGTGCGGTGGCGGCGCTTTCCGTTGACCAGGACCAGGGTGTGGTCCGGGGCGAGGCCGCGCAGGTTTGCGGGCCGCGCGAAGGTCGCCGCGTCGGAGATCGGCTGGATGTTGACGTTGAACGACGGGACGACGTTGCGCAGCAGGTTGGCGAAGTCGGTGTCGCCCTGCTGCACGATGTCCGTCGTGGGGATCACGTCGACGGGGACCGGAGACTCCGTGACGGTCCTGGGCCGCGCGCGGCTCCCCACCGCGACGAGGCCCTCCAGTTCAACCGCCGCCTCGCTGAGCGAGAAGTTCAGCTCCGCGGTCTGGCCAGAGGTGATGGTGACTTGCCTGCGCTCCGTCCCGTAGCCGAGCAGCACGACCATCACTTCGTGGGTGCCGGCGGGGATGTCGGTGATCTCGTAACCGCCCCCCGGTCCGGCGTTGGCGCCGAGGCTCAGGTCCGGCAGGCTCACTTGCGCCCCGCCGAGGGCGGCGCCCGTGCCGGCGGCCGTCACCGTCCCCCGGAGGGTGCCTTGCGCCGCCACCGACCCCGTCTGGGCCAGCGCACCGATAACGGCGGCAATCGCAACTCTTCGCAGCATTTTAGATCCATCCTTTCTTGCGGAAATCCCGCAGGGTGTCACAAAAGCGCCCCATGTCCTCCGGCAGTCCGAAGGAGAGGCGGTTCCAATCAAGCTTCGGCGGAAAATCCCTTCCCACCAGGAATCCCGCATCCGCCATGCGGTTCCGGTATGTGGCCAGATCCCCGCTGATGCGGTGCATCAGGAAGTTGGCCTGAGTGGGCATGCGCTCGAGCCCCAGCTCGTCGAGCGTCGCTTCGGTCATTTCTCGGGACTGCCGGTTGACCTCGCGGCTTTTCGTGATCAGCTCGTCGTCCCGGAACGATGCCCCGGCCGCGGCGATCGCAATCTGGTTCGCGTTGTTCCGCGAGGCGAAGTCGGTCAGGCGGGCCGCGGTGTCGGGATGCGCGATCCCGTAGCCCAGGCGAAGCCCGGCCATCCCGTAGATCTTCGAGAAGGTCTTCACGACGACGATGTTGCGCTTCTTGTGGATCCAGGGCAGCGAACTCCACATGCGCTGGTCTTCCACGTATTCGATGTACGCCTCGTCGGAGAGGAAGAAGACGTGCTCCGGCGCATCCGCGATCCACTCGTCGATCGCCGCGCTGGGGGTGATCGTCGCGGTCGGGTTGTTGGGGTTGCAGAGGTAGACGAGCGCGGGATGCCCCGAACTCTCCGCCGCCTCGCGCATTCGGTCCAGATCGTGCTCGTAGTTGGTCGTCAGCGGCACCTTGATGAGCTCATACGCCTCGGTGCGCTGATAGTTGGTGACGGCCTCGTAGGTGGGGTCGGCCATGACGAGCTTCGCGCGCGGCGCGGCGTAGGCCTGCACCACCATCTGCAGCACCTCCGCCGACCCGGTCCCGACCACGATCTGGTTCTCGCTCACCTCGTGGGCCGCGGCCAGCTTCGTCACCAACGCAGCCTGCTGGTCCGACGGATACCGGTTCGCCACCGTGATCGCCTCGATCACCGCATCCTTCGCGGCCGGCGAGATGCCCAGCGGGTTTTCGTTCGAGTTGAGACGGACGCTGTCGTTGCTGGTCCGCCTTCCCGGCGCCGCGACGAGAGCCGAAAGCGGGTCCGCCGAAACGCCCAGGGCACCGGTCCCGGCCACGATCCCGGACAGGGTTCCTGCCCTGATGAATTCACGCCGACGCATGCATCGCCTCCTTCACTGTGGCAGTTCCAAAACGGTTTCGTCGCAAGAGTCGGGAAACCGACAGTACTTTTATTCTGCCCGGAACAGGTCCCCGGGACAAGGCCAATAGTGTGCTGAAACGCCTTCCGGGGCGGTTTCTCGACCCGTCCGCCGTCATGGGTTCACCAACAGTTCGTCCATGTTCCCCGTCATCTCCCACCTCGTGAGCACCACCGGGATCACGCCCGCCGCGAAAAAGCCGTCGAAGAAGCGGCTCACGAAGAAGCCCGGGCCCTGCTGCAACGCCCATTCCCCCATCAGCTCTTCGATCTGGATCTTGCCCGTAAGGTAACTTGTTCCGTACCCGGGCTGTCGCAAGTAGAGGTGCTGCTCGTTGCGTACAAGGTCGGCGTCGGGCAGCCAGCCGCGCGGCGTCCAGGTAGTGGCGTGGGCCACCGCCTCCTCCATGTCGAAGACGTTGCCGTGCAGGTACAGGCCGCTCAGGGCGCGCGCCGCCCGCTGGGCAAGCATGATCCAGACGAGTTCACGTGATCTGGGACTCTCGTCGAAGAGCCCCGCGTGCATCATCATCTCCTCCATGCCGGTCGCCAGCCCCTCGGAGCGGGCATCCCAGATGTTGTACAGGAGCGGCTCGCTGCGCACCGTGCTGGGGTGGGGCGCTTCCACCATCGTGGCCAGCTCGATCCAGTGGTGCAGGTGCGTCCGCATCACCACCGGATCCCGGTAGTTGACCTCGCTGAAGAAGTTGCGGATCTCGCCGGGCCCGGCCGGAGTGAACGCGCCGTTCTTCGCGCGCAGCGCGGGGTCCATGTAGGGGCGGACGCTCTGGATCTCGTCCTCCTCCAGGAAGCGCATGTACTCGGACACCGCCTCGTTCAGCCGCCGGTCGTATTCCGCCGCGGTCTGGATCCGCTCGAGCTCGGGCAGGTTGCGGTTGCGATGCTCCTCGAGCCGCAGCGACGCGTGGGCCCGGGCCAGCTCGCGCCGCATCAGCGTGACCTGCTCCTCCCACGAGTACGGGACGAGGTGGACGTTGTGCATGTACCAGGTGTAGTTGTCCCTGCCGATCCCGGAGGGCGCCGTCCTGGACAGGGCGAGCCCTTCGACCCAGTCGTGGAACTCGTCGGTCGCGATCCTGGCGCCTGAGATGGCCGCGTCCAGAGCCGCGCTCGTGCCCTCCACCTGCCCGGCGAAGTCCTCCAGGACGGCCGCCTGGGCCCGGAAGGAACGGAGGCCCGCGACCCAGAGGTCGTACGCGTCACCGTCGAGGTTGTCGCGCGCCCGCGCCAACAGCTCCGGTATGGCCCCGATCCGCGACGCCAGCTCTTCCGCATCCTCGGGAGACAGCGGGTAGTCATAGGTCCACAGATCGATCCAGCCGTGGATGGTGGGGCCCTCGTGGGCGGGCACATCGCTCTGCGCCGCGTGGACATTGGCGTAGAAGGCCGGGTCGCGGGCCCACGGACGGCGGATCCGGTGGTCGAAGTCGAACCCGTTCATCTCCGCTCGCACCAGGTGCCAGTCGATTTGCCGAGATACCGACCAGTCGGTCGGGTCCAGCGCCTCCAGCCGGGCCCGCCACGCAGGAAGCTCGGCGTGCTTGGTAGCCATCGCTCCGCGGGAGTAGTCGGGCGCCCCGCTCACGTAGTCGGGCGCCTCGAACTCCCGCCATTCGGCAAAGAGCCGGACGAGATCCTCGTAGGTTCCAGTGCCTGCGGCCGCCGGAGGCTCCGGCTGGGCGCACCCCGCCGCCGACAGCACCGCGGCCAGACACAGGTTGATCCTCGGGTCTATGCGCTTCATCGGTTTGCCTCCCTACATGGACCAGGGCGGAACGACGCCGTTCATGCGGGCGTACGCGATGGACTGCCCCAGGTGCTCGTGGCAGTGCGCGAGGGTGAAGGTCATCGCGCCGCGCACGCTGGTGGCGCCGAAGAGTTCGATCCCCTCGGGCCAGCGGTCGTCGCCCGTCGACGCGATCGCTTCGGCCATGAATTCGAACGAAGCTCCGACCGCCTGGACCACCGTCGCCTTGTCGGTGATCGACTCGGCGTCCTGGCCGTACCATGCCGCCGCAGCCTCGGGCGGAGTGGTACCCGCAACCCGCGACACCAGACCGAAATTCGCGGATGCCACGTGCATGAAGACCTCGGAGACCGACCGCACGCCCTCTGCGGGGCGCCAGCCGTACGCGGATTCGGGCATCGACTCGGCCAGGCCGACGTACTTCTCGCGCAGGGTGCCCAGGTCGGCCAGGAGTTCGGACTGAACCGTGGACTGAGGAGCCGCGGTCTCTGCCTCCGCGGCCATCTCTCCGGCGGCTTCGGCGTCGCCGGTCTCCGCCGCGGGGGCGCAGGCGCCCATCGCGAGTGCGCTGGCGGAGGCGAAGGCGGTCAGGAATTCTCTATTCATGTCATCGCTCCCTGTGATTTGGAGTGGGCCGGCGCGAGTGAGCACCTCACCCCGGAGCGCTTGCCGCCGCCGGGAATGATCCCCGCCCCTTCCTGTATTTGACATTCCCACTGTGAATAGACGGTGCTACGTCGCCGCGTGCCACCAGCGAGAGGGCTTCAGGCGCTCTCCTCGCCCGCTGCGGCGGTCCAGCCACAGCGCCAGGCGCCGCAGCGGCGTCCCCGCCATCCATCGCCACGCGCGGCTCCACCAGCCGGTGTAGTCGCGGTTATAGGGGCAGACGCGCACACAGATCGAGCAGTCGGTGTTCTGGTTGGCCCAGAAGCGGAAGCACTTCTCGGCGTCGGTGGTCCATTTGCGGATGCCCCGGATGTTGGAGCGGTTGTGGACCTCGGCGGACGGCTCGGCGTCGGCGATCGCCCGGGCGGGACAGCCCACGGTGCAGGCCCGGCAGATGTCGCAGGTCTCCTTCACTCCGAACGAGATCGGGCGGTCGTGGGCCAGCGGCATGTCGGTGAAGATCTTGCCGAGGCGGACGCGCGGGCCGAATTCGCGGGTGATCAGGAGGCCGTGGCGACCGTATTCCCCGAGCCCCGCCTGGATGGCGAGGGGGATGGCGAGCGCCGAATCGTTCATGCTCGCCACGGCGCGGTAGCCCAGGTTGGTGATGTACTGCGCGATCGCCAGCAGCACGATCGTGTCGCGGGAGTAGGTGGCCCCGGTCGCGGTGCCGCTCAGGGCCGAAGGGGCCGTACGCAGGAGTTCCCGGTCCATGGACTGCGCGATGACGATCACGTTGCCGAGATCGGTGGAGATTTCCTGCGGCTTTTCGGCCTCGTTCTCACGGCTGTAGGCGTGGGTGTAGAGCCAGCGCTGGTCGTTGCGGGTGATGCCGACCAGGTCCGCCCCGAGCGTTTTGGCCGCGTACTTGATCTCGCTGGCCATCTCCGCCGGTGACGAAACCGGCAGGGCGCTGCCCGGGCCGTCGCGCACGGCTGTGTACGGATCCAGGAAACCCTCGCGCCGGTCGTCGCCGTCGCGCATCTCCGCGAAGATGTCCGTGACATGCCACGATGCGTTGCGCAGGGCGTAGTCGCGCTGCGTGAAGCCGTCCGCCTTCCGCCAGGTCAGCTTCGGCGTCCGGTACGTCTCGTAGAACATGTCGGAGCGGTGGGAGCGCACCCGGGGGTCCCAGAAGGAGCGGCAGAAGATGTCGTCCTTCTGGGAGAAGCGGGTGAAGTCGCCGCCGATCTCGAAGCCGGCTTCGCGGTCGAGGGCGGCGAGCGCGGGATCGGCGGCGGAGCCGGTGGGGGCGGGGCCGGGGGCAGCAGGGTCGTCGGCAACGGGGCGGGCCGGACCGACGGAGGGCGCCGGCCTGCGCGTGGCCGTTCCGGTCGCGAGTCCGGCCTGCGGGAGAGCGCGGCCGGATTGGGTGGGGCGATCGTCGTCCATCGGATTCAATGTACTGCTGGGGCGCCCGTTTGTCCGCCAGGAAAGGATGACTGGGGCAAGGGACGGCCTCAGGGGCCTGTAAGCCAGCACGGTGCGAAGCCGGAAGCCAACCATGCTTCAAGGTTTCTTGTCGGCCACAAAGGGTGTGAATCTGGCCGACGCTCAGGATCGACTACGGATCCTGACCACCGCGCCCGGGCCCAGCTCCTCGCCCGGGTTCACGAAGCGGTTCATTTCGATCCGGTACTGGCGATCGTGAAGTTCCCTGTAGCGCCCGTCGAGCTCCATCAGATCGGCGTGAGTCCCCCGTTCCACCACCCTGCCCTCCTCGATCACCAGGATCTGGTCCGCGCTGCGGATCGTCGACAGGCGGTGGGCGATGACGAAGGTCGTGCGTCCGGCGCGCAGCGTGCGCAGTCCCTCCTGGATCTGCGCTTCGCTCTCGGAGTCGAGGCTGGAGGTGGCTTCGTCGAGGATCAGGATGCGCGGATCGGCGAGGATGGCGCGCGCAATCGCCAGGCGCTGGCGCTGGCCGCCCGACACCTTGACGCCGCGCTCGCCGATGATGGTGTCGTAGCCATCGGGAAAGGCGGTGACGAACTCGTGGCAGTGCGCGAGCTTCGCGGCGCGGATCACGTCGTCACGGGTCGCGCGCGTACGGCCGTAGCGGATGTTGTACTCGACGGTGTCGTCGAAGAGGAAGTTGTCCTGCAGCACCACCCCCACCTGGCGCCGGTAGTCGGCGAGTCGGACTCCGGCCAGGTCGCGCCCGTCGACGAGAACGCGCCCCGAATCCGGCGCGTTGAAGGACAGGACAAGGCTGACCAGGGTGCTCTTCCCCGACCCCGAGGACCCCACGAGCGCCGTGGTCGACCCCGGCGGCGCGTCCAGCGAGACGCCCTGGAGGACCGGCGTATCCTCATCGTAGGCGAACCACACGTCCTCGAAGGCGATGTGGCCGTCGGTCGCGGACATCGCCGCCCTGTCCACGTCTCCGTCAGCTTCGGTCACCATCCCCCGGATCTCGCGGATGCGGTCGAGTCCCGCGAACGCCTCCGTGATCTGGGTGCCGATGCTGGCCATCTGCACAAGCGGAGTGATCATCCAGCCGGTGACGAGGACGTACATGATGAGGTCGCCCAGGGTCATCTCCCCGGCGAGCACCGCGCGCCCCCCGATCAGGATTATCATGGTGCCGATCGCGCCGGTGATGACCGACGAGAAGGCCGTGATCGCCGACACGCCGGTGACGGCCTGGGCGACGTTGCGAAGGAGCCGGTGCGCCCCCCGCGCGAAGACCAGGTTCTCCTTCCGCTCGGAGGTGTAGGCCTTGACGATGCGCACGCCCGAGAGGCTTTCGCCGAGCCTGCCAGTGACGTCGGCGTTGATCTTGCCGCGCTCGCGGAAGAGGGGCCGCAGGCGCCGGAAGGCGAAGGCCATGGCGCCGCCGAAGACGATCAGCACCGCGACCGTGTACAGGGTGAGCGACAAGTTGAGGTAGAGCAGGAGGGCGAGCGACAGCGCCGCCGTGAGGAGGCCGCCCGTCAGCTGCACGAGCCCCGTCCCGACAAGGTTCCGGATCCCCTCGGCGTCGGTCATGATGCGCGAGATGAGGACGCCGGACTTGGTCGAGTCGAAGTAGTTGACGGGAAGGCGCGCGACGTGGGCCTGCACCGTCTTGCGCATCTCGGTGATCGCCCGCTGGGCGGTGACGCCGAGGATCTGGGAGAGGGCGAAGGAGCTGCCGCCCTGGAGGAGGGCGGCCAGCGCGACGCCGAGGGCGAGGGGGAGGAGCAGGTCGGCTCGTCCCCCGCCCACGACATCGTCGATGAGGAACTTCGACGACGCCGGGATCGCCATCCCCACCACCCGTCCGATGGTCATGACGACCAGGCCGAGGGCGACGCGCCGGCGATACCGCCAGATGATCTGCCGCGCTTCGCGCCAGACCCTGCCCGGCTGGAGTTTCTGCTTCTGCTTGTCCGGCAACCGGTTCCTCCGTGATGGGCGGCGGGTCCGCGGGGCTTCCGGCGCGATCCGCGGCGGGCGCCGCCCGGGCGTTTCTCCGCGTGAACGGTAGCGGAGGCCCCGGAAAGGGCCAAGCCGACGCAGGTGGGGGAACTCCCTCCTCGAGAGTCCCCCCTTGCCCGTGGACAACTGCGCCTCCGGGAGACCCGGACGCCACCCGCGCGTCCACATCAGTCCACGTCAGGCGGCTCACGGTGAGCGGCCGAGTCGGCGGGCTCGCCCCCGCACACCGCCAGGTCCGAGAGGAACCTCTGGGCGATCGCGTCGGTGTCCACCTCGCTCACCGCCCCCTCGTCCACAAACGCGCGCAGCCGCCCGGCGCTCATCTCGGCCCTTGCATGCCCCGGGTCGAGCGCGGCCGCGGCTCCGTACGCCTCCAGCGCCGCCACCCGGTACCCCGCGCCCTCCAGCGCGCTGCCCAGGTTGTTCCGGAAGGTCGCGTTGGCGCTGTCCAGGTGGACCGCCAGCGCCAGCGGCCCGACGGCCTCGGCGGCCTCTCCGCGCTGGATGAGCAGGTATCCCATGTTGTTCAGCGACCAGGTGTCCTCGGGATCGAGCCACAGCGCCTCGTCGTATTTGGCGAGGGCTTCGTGGTGGTCGCCGGCCGCGGCCAGGGAGCGGGCGAGGGTGCGCTTCGCGGCGACGGACTCCGGGTCGAGGGACTCGGCGAGGGCGGCGTGCTCGGCAGCTGCCGCCCCCTGCCCGAGGTCGATCAGCACGCGGGCCAGGTTGATCCGCCCCTTGAGATGGTCGGGGTCGATCATGAGCGACTCGACCAGGTGCGCCTCGGCCAGTTCGAGGTAGCCCCCCTTCCAGGCGGCGAGCCCGAGCATGTAGTGGCCCCAGGGGTTCGTCGGCGCGCGCTCCACATGGCGGATGAACAGGTCCACGGCCTCGCCGTAGCGTCCCGCGCGATAGGCCGACTCCGCATGGCCGTAGGTGACGGGGGCGGCCTCGTCCCATGTCGTTGCGGCGGGGGGCATGGCGGGCGCGTATTCGTACAGCGCCGTCCCGGTCGGGGTGGTGCCGGGCGGCGGCGAAGTGGCGGGCGGCGGCGGCAGCGAGGCGGTGTGCGCCGAGGGGGCCTGTGGCAGCGCCGGTGCGGCCGCCACGGTCATTGCCTCGGCGGAGATGTCCCCGCGCCGCGCAAGGGCATCGTCCTCCCGACACGCTGCGGCGAGTACGAAGATCATGATCGCCAGCGCCGCCGCGATCCAGCGCAACACCCTCTCCGAGCGGTCCCCTCCTGTTGTCCTGCTGTTCATCGTGGCCTCCCAGCCTGGTGCCCCTGGCGGCGCGGCGGGCCGGTCCCGGCCGCGCCAGACGGGGCGTCTTGGTTGGCCCGGAGTAGGGGCAACGGGCGGGCCAGAACGGGGGAGGGGTGCGGCGCGTGGACCTAACCGGTTGCGGTTGCGCGGTTTGGGGGGTGCGGGGGAGGTCGGGGTTGGGCGAGGCCGGACCGCGGATGTGGCCGTCGCTACACAGCGTGCGTGCGCGTCATGTGATGCGCGGTCCACAGGTACCCGGTCCTGCGGCGCTCAACCGGGGCGTGTCCGATCCGGTTTTGGCGGGGCGCGGTGGCGCCGATCCGGTCCGGCCGGCAAGCGCCTACTTCCCCGGGCGGCGCACCCCCAGGCGGTTCATGATCTTGATCAGGCTCGAATGGTCGGACAGCCCGAGCGACCGGGCGGTGCGGCTGATCACCCATTCGTTCGCCTGGAGCGCCGCCACGATGATCGCGCGTTCGGCGGCGCGCTTCTGCTCCTGGTAGCTGGGAGCAGGTGCGTCGGCGCGAGGGGGTGGGGGCGCGAAGGACGCGGCGGCGCGCGGACGGGGACGCGCCAGGTCCGGGGGCAGGTGCGCCAGATCCAGCACCGGGCCGTCCGAGGCGATGATCATGCGCTCGATGGTGTTCCTGAGCTCGCGGACGTTGTTGCGCTCCCAACTGCGGGCGCGCAGTTCGGCGAGGGCAGCCTCCGTGACGGGGCGGGGCGAGCGGCCCAGGCGGGCGGGGAGCGTCGAAGCGAAGTGCGCCGCCAGCAGGGGGATGTCGCGAGGGCGGTCGCGGAGCGGCGGCACGCGGATGACGTGGACGTTGACGCGATGGAGCAGGTCGTCGCGGAAATCGCCCGCTTCGGCGGCCGCATCGAGGTCGCGGTGGGTGGCGGCCACGATCCGCGCCCCCACGGTGATTGGCTCTTCGGCTCCCAGGCGGACGATCTCGCCGCCCTCGAGCACGCGCAGCAGCCTGGCCTGCACACCCCCCGGGAGTTCGCCGATCTCGTCGAGGAAGAGCGTGCCCGAGGTCGCGCGCTCGAAGGCGCCCCGCCTGGCCTTCAGGGCGCCGGTGAACGCGCCGCGGTCATGTCCGAACAGGTCGCTGTCGACCAGCCCTTCCGCGATGCCGCCGCAGTTGACCGCCACGAAGGCCTCGCTCTGCCGCCGGCTCCGCCGGTGCAGCTCCCTCGCCACCAGCTCCTTGCCCGTGCCGCTCTCGCCCAGCACCAGGACCGGGCTGGGGATGTCGGCCAGCCTGTCGATCGCCGCGCCCACCTCGATCATCGCGGCGCTCTCGCCGATCAGCGGCGACGATTCGGCGGCCCCCCGCTCCAGCTCGCCCAGCCGCTGGCGCAGGTCGGTCTGCCGCAGCGCCAGGCGCACTTCCTGCACGACCCGCTCCATCGGCTCGGCCTTGTCGATGAAGCTGAAGGCGCCGAGGCGCACCGCCTCCACGCAGCGGTCGAAGCTGCCCGTCCCCGTGTAGACGATCACCGGGACGTCGATCGAGCGGTGTTCCATGGCGCGGAGCACGTCGAAGCCGTCGAGCCCGGGCATTTCGAGGTCGAGGATGACGCAGTCGACCACTTCGCGCCCGAGAATCTCCAGCCCCTCGGCGCCCCCGTGGGCGATGCGCGTGCGGAATCCGCCGAGACGCCGGATGTCGTATGCGTACTGCTCGGCCAGCGGGGGCACGTCGTCGACGATCAGCACCATCGCCCCCGACGGGTGGATCCGTCTGCCTGCGGTCGTCATGCGGAAGCCTCCCCGGCTGCCTTCAGAATCACATGCACGGTGGTGCCCCGCCCCTCCTCGCTCTCCAGCCGGATCTCCCCGCCCACATCCCGCACCAGCCGTCGGGTGATCGCCAGCCCGAGTCCCGTGCCTTCGGCGCGCGTGGTGAAGAAAGGCTCGAAGACGCGGCTCCGGACCTCGGGCGGGATGCCGGGGCCGTCGTCGGCGACGGTCAAACGATAGCGTGGCTGGCCGTCACTCCACTCGGCATCGACCGACACCCGAACCTCTCGCCCGTCCGCGCCGGCCGCCGCGACCGCATTGGCGACGATGTTCTCGACGACGCGCCGCAGCGAGAGCGCGTCCATCTCGACCCATGCCGGATTGCGCCCGAGGTCGTGAGTCACCCGGACCCCGGCCTGTGCCTGGTTGGCCTCGACGACCGACCGCGCCACCGCGCGCAGCTCCGAGCGGTCCCGGGCTCCGTGGACGGCCACGGCGCGATACTGCTCGGCAAGGCCGCCGAGGTAGTCCAGGCTCGCGTCGAGGGTGGGGGCACGGGCATCGAAGGCCCCCGCCAGGGCGCCGGGGCCGGTGTTGCGGGCCTCCGAGAGGTGTCTGACGACGTTGCGGATGGGAACCAGCCCGTTGCGCACATCGTGATTTACCTGGCGGGCGAATTCCCCCCGCGTGGCGCGCTTCTCCGCGTCCTTCACGCGCGAGATGCCGTCACGGATGCGTTGCAGCATCCCGTTCAGGAAGACGGCGAGCCGGTCCAGCTCGCGCGCGCCCCCGCGCCCGAAGGTCGTGTCGAGCCGTCCCAGGTGTACCCGCCTCGCGGTGGCGGCGAGGCGTTCGACCGGATCGGAGAGCCGCCGGGCCATGAAGCGCCCCAGGATCACCGCGAGCAGTGCCGCCGCAACGAGGGAGATGATGAGCACCCGGTCGAAAGACCGCACCATGGCCGCGAGGAGCGGGTCGTTCCAGACGATGACCAGGTCTACCGGCACGATCTCCGCAGCGGTCGCCGGAGCTTCGCCCACGGCACTGCCGCCACCGGAACCGGCCCGCACCGCACTCGGCCAGTCCTGCCAGAGAACGCGGCCGATCGTGCGGCGTCCCTCGTAGCCGCCGCCGTCCTGGGCGTCCCCGCCACCGCCCTCCCCACCGCGCCCGGCCCCCGCAATCCGGACGCTCTCGGCCCCGACTCCCCCCTCCGCCACGAGCGCTGCCCGGGCATCGGCCGGCGCCAGGCCCAGCCCGGACACGCTGCCTCCCACGATCCCGATGATCTCGACACCTCCGATGTCGAACCGTTCGCCGCGCGTCAGGACCAGTCCATCCGGCGTGGGGAAGGGAACGCGGGTGACGATCGGGGCTCCCGCGCGGCCGGCGAGGGCGGCCAGCGCCGGATCGCGCCGGCCCGCGTCGCCCGCGAAGTGACTGGCGGCCAGAATCTCGCCGGTCGTGTCCAGCAGAAACGCCACATCCAGCCCGCTCGACGACGCGAACCGCGCCAGCGCCGCCTGCAGTCCCGGGCGGCTTCGCGACCGCGCCGCGATCCGTACCGTGTTGTCCCCGGTGAGCAGGGCGCCGAGCGCGGCCAGGCGGTCCTCCAGCCGGGCCGCACCCTGCAGCCACGCCTCGGCGATGCGGTCTCCCCTCTCGCGCATCCGCTGCTCGTTCGCGTCGGCGAGGCGGCGGGTGCCGGCCGAGCGGACCACCAGGCCGAGACAGAGCACCGGGATCCACGCCACCACGATCCCGGCGAGGATCAGCCTGCCGCGAAAGGTCATTGCGGCCATCCCGAAGGTCCCGCTGCATGGCACGATTTCGCGGCATGGCACAATTCCGCGATATGGTATGATTCCGGTTGTATGGCACGTTCCCGTCGCATGGCAGGCGCAGGCGGGCCGATTTCGAAAACGGCGGCCTCTCCGACCAGGACAGTGGCAGCCCCGGCAGCGCGCATCGGTCCCCACGCCTCCAGCGCGCGCAGCACCTCCGCGTGCAGCGAACAGGGATGACCGGGACCCGACTCCACCCTCAAGACCGCGGCCACATCGGACTGCGCCCGCCCGGGCCGCGCTCCTCCCGCCGCACGCACCGACGGCCTCGCAGCCGACCCGGCCAGGGCGCGCGCCGTGGAGCCGTGCCGGTCGCGGCGCATGATGGCGGAGACGATTCTCTCGGCGAGTTGAAGGCCCGGCAGATCGCCTTCCCGGTAGCTCACCGTGGGCTCCGCCGGAGCGGGCCGGGCCCGCCCCCCTTCCGCGTCGCCGGCCAGCGAGGACGCGCCGCACCGACCGGCAAGTTCGCCCCAGGTGAACGCGGCAGCCCTCCTGGCGCCCTCCGCACCCCATTGCACCCAGTCCGCCGCAACCGCTCGCCCGAGTTCCACCGCCGCCGCTCCCCCCGCATCCCCGGCATCGCCCGCGAACACCACCATGTAGAGCCGATCGAACGCCACCATCCGCACCGGGCGGCCCATCGACCGCGCATACTCGACCGAGGCGCCGTGGCGCGTCAGCACAGTCTGCCCGGCGTCGATCGCGTCGCGCGCATCTCCCTCCCGCACCGCGAGCGGCACCCCCGACAGCCTCTGATCGGCGAACAGCCGTTCCGGCTCCGTCCCCGGCGCCTGCGGCGGCCCTCCAAAGCGAACCTCCACGCTTCCGCCGGGGAGCACCGTGATCGCCTCGATCCGGTGCCCCAGCCAGGGCGGCTCCGTGAGCGGCGGCCACGCCTCGACAAGCTCGGCGCCGGTGGGCCCGCCGGTCGGCTCCGCGAAGTCGAGGGTCACCTCGTCCCCATCCCGCGACCAGCCCGCCCTGCCCGGCAGCACCTCGCCGCCGCATCCGAGCCGAAGGAGCGCATGCGCATACCCGGCGCCCGCCGCGCTTTCCGGGCATGCCTCGCCTCCAACGGGCGCGGGCGCGATGGGTTCGGACGCCACGGGCTCGCGCGCCACGCGCTCGGGGGCGGCGGACCCGGGCGCCACGGGCGCCGGCACCCCACCCTCCATCGGCACCGGACCGCAGGCGGCGGGCAGCAGGCAGCATGCAAACCGCATCCAGTGGGTCATCGGCCAGTGCTCCTCATCGTCGCTGGCAGTCGCGGCGGGCACGCCGTTAGAATCGCAAGCATGAACAAGTCATCGGAAAACCGCAAAGTCGTGCTGCCGGGCCCATCGGTCTCCTGCGAGTGGCTGGCCGGGCATCTGGGCAGCCCCGAAGTCGTCGTCCTCGACGGATCCTGGTACCTCCCCGGGTCCGGCCGCGATCCCGCCGCCGAGTTCGTCGAGCGGCGCATCCCCGGGGCCCGCTTCCTTGATATCGATAGGTGCAGCGACCCGGACGCGCAGTTGCCGCACACGGTCGCGCCGCCGGAGCACTTCCGCGCCTGCGCCGAGGAGGCCGGCGTGTCCGACGCATCCGCGGTGGTCATCTACGACGGCTCGGGGGTGAACCTCAGCGCGGCGCGGGTGTGGTGGAACTTCCGCTACTTCGGCCACGACGACGTGGCGGTGCTGGACGGAGGACTCCGGCGCTGGGTCGCCGCGGGTCATCCCATCGAGTCGGGACCGGCGCTTCGCACGCTCGAGGCCCCCGCGCCCTTCACCCCCGTCCCCCAGCCGCACCTGATCCGCGATGTCGACGATATCCTGAACGCGATCGGGGCGGACGGCACGCAGATCGTGGACATGCGCCCCCCCGGGCGTTTCGCGGGGACCGAGCCGGAGCCGCGCGCCGGGCTGCGCGGAGGCCATGTGCCGGAGAGCCGGAACGTCCCCTACGTCGACCTCGTGGACCGCGCGACCGGTCTCGCGATCGACGCCGAAGCCTTCATGCGGCTGGTGGAGGCGGCAGGCGTCGACCCCGCGAAGGAACTGGTGGGCACCTGCGGATCGGGAACCAGCGCCTGCGCCTTCGCCTGGCTCATGGCCCGGGCGGGCCACGGCGACGTGGCGATCTACGACGGCTCCTGGTCGGAGTGGGGCGGACGCGCGGACCTGCCGGTCGACACGGGACCGCCGGATGGATGACCGGGCTGCTTTCGTCCCAGGAAGGTGCCCCGCTGGGGCCCCAGGATCCAGTTGCCGGAAAGGTACTCCCCGTCCCAGGCGAGCCTGAGGATCAGGGTGCCCTGCGATGCGATCGCCTGAACCGTCATGTGGTCGTCGCCCGCATCCACGTTCACGATGCGGGCCGTGACCGAACCCACGGTGATCACCCCCGTGTAGGACCCCGGCTCGTCGGGGATGCCGCGGACCTCCATCGTCCCCTCCGAGACCATGCGCTCGCTGGACATGGTCACTTCGTATCCGCCGGCCGGATCGAAGACCCCGCCGGGCGCGGGCCCGTCTTCCGAACCCGGTGGACTCGAAGCGGTGCAGCCGGCCGCCAGACCGATCGCAAGCAGCGGCGTCAGCAATCCGCGACCGCCGGCGGCGGCAATCCACCGCCTCACGGAGCGCCTGCCGGGCCGCGGAAACGGTCCGCGACGGCGTTGTAGACCGACATCGCCCATTCGCCGACCGCGGACAGAAGGTCCCCCGCCAGGGAGCTGTCCAGCCATCCGAACCACATCGCCACACCTCCGAGGATCACCACCAGGGCGATGATCTTGAGCGTGATTCGCACGAAGTCCCGGAGCAGCAGCACGACGAGCCCCAGCACGAAGAGCAGGATCAGCGCACCTCCGATCAGCACCGGAATGGATTCGTTCATCGGGCCGCCTTCAGCCGCGGGGCACGAGAAAGGGGCGGCCCCGGCGATCCGGAGCCACCCCTCATTTCGTCCTTCCTTACTTCGGGCACTGACGCTAGGCGATCCTGTCATTCAGGCTCTTGGCGGCCTTGAAGGCGGGATAGTTCTTTGCAGCGATGGTGATCGATTCGCCGGTCCTGGGGTTGCGCCCCGTACGAGCCGCCCGCTGGCGCGCCTCGAAGGTGCCGAATCCACCGATCGACAC
Organism: Gemmatimonadota bacterium; assembly: GCA_022826565.1. Classification (GTDB taxonomy): domain Bacteria; phylum Gemmatimonadota; class Gemmatimonadetes; order Longimicrobiales; family Gaopeijiaceae; genus Bin94. The sequence continues at coordinate 160,549 of JAJDUP010000035.1, forward strand.
CTTGTCGCCCGCCTGGAGCTGGTCGGCGATGATTCCGAAGACGGGATTGAAGATCATCTCCAACACCTCCGCTGACATCGCTTGAGTCAGCCCGGATTTGTTGGCGAGACTCTTGGCCATCTCGGACTTGTTCATTCAAGACTCCTTGGTTGGTTGCATCTCCGGACTCCGTGCCGAGCCCGGATCGTGAGTAATGCGCGTGGTCCACGCGCGCTGAATGGGCCTTGTATACTGTCAATCTGGCTATGCGTTCCCCGGTTCCCCACCATCACCGCCTCCAAAGTCTGGAGCAAAAGGCGGCGAAAGGGAAGCGTTTGAGGCCAAAAGCGGGGACACGAGGGTGCTGATTGTGAGGGGTCGAAACGTGACATGGATTCCGGTGCACCGTTGCCCGGGTCCTGTCCCAACAAGGGAGGACCGCCTTGAAGGCTGCAATCTACAGGGAGTACCGAGGCCCCATCGTGATCGAGACCTTTCCGGATCCGGAACCGGCGCCGGACGGAGTCGTCCTCCGCGTGGAGGCCAACGGGGTCTGCCGGAGCGACTGGCACGGCTGGGTGGGTCACGACCCGGACATCGTGCTCCCTCACGTGCCAGGGCACGAGATCGCGGGGGTCGTGGTGGATGTCGGGCGCGATGTCAGGCGCTGGCGGAAGGGGGACCGCGTTTCGGTGCCCTTCATTGCCGGGTGCGGACGGTGCCGGCCGTGCCGCGCCGGAAACCAGCAGGTTTGCGCCCATCAGTTCCAGCCCGGGTTCCACGGCTGGGGCGGATTCGCCGACCTGGTGGCGCTCCGTCAGGCCGACCTCACCCTCGCGCCCCTGCCGGACGACCTCGGATTCGTCACGGCCGCCAGTCTGGGTTGTCGCTTCGCGACTTCCTTCCGGGCTGTGCAGGCGCAGGGACGGGTGACCGCGGGTGACTGGGTGGCGATTCACGGGTGCGGCGGGGTCGGTCTGTCGGCCGTAATGATTGCGCGCGCTCTGGGCGCCAACGTGGTGGCGGTGGACATCCGCGAGGAGGCGCTCGCGATGGCGCGGGATCTCGGGGCGGTCGCGGCCGTCAATGCGGCCGACTCACCGGATGTCCCCGAAGAGATCCACAGCATCACGGGCGGCGGCGCGCACGCCTCCATCGACGCCCTGGGCCACCCGGACACCTGCTTCAACTCGGTGGCCTCCCTCCGCCGCCGCGGACGGCACGTTCAGGTGGGGCTGATGACCGGCGACCACCGCAACGCCCCCGTCCCCATGGACCGGGTCATCGCCTGGGAGCTGGAAATGGTGGGCAGCCACGGCCTGCAGGCATGGGAGTACGACAGGATGCTCCGAATGGTCGCCTCCGGCTTCGTCGACCTCGACAGGCTGGTGACCCGCACGGTGACCCTCGAGGAGGGCATCGACGTGCTGACCGGGATGGACGACTACACGGTGGACGGGGTCGTCGTCATCGACCGCTTCGGGTAGTCGCCACCCCCATCGCGCCGCGCGGCAGGGCTCACCGCTCCTCGAAGGTGCACAGCGGACCCGTCCAGCTGGTCCAGGTATCGATCCAGTCGCGGGCCGGGGTGCCGATGGGCGCGCCCGGCGGCGCCTGCTGGGTGACGATCGGCGCCCAGGCCTCGTGGGGCCGGTCCTCGAAGCGGGCGATGTCGGCGGCGAGCAGCGCGAAGTGCGCGGCGATCGCGTCGCCGCCCGCCGCGCGGCCCCGCGCCGCCTCCCGCAGCTGCCCAAGCTGCTGTGACGCGACCGCCCTCACCTGGGGCATCGCCGCACCGCCCGCCAGGCGCATCAGCCCGTCCGCGACCACCCGTCCGACCGCGCGCCGCACCTCCGCCTCGTAGCGCGTGTCGCCGGCGGCCGGGTCCCCCACGGCCACCAGGGCGCCGATCACATCCTCTAGACCCGGCAGCGACGCGTCGAGCGTGTTCTGCTCCAGCAGCCGCGCCGCGCGGCTCGGGTTGAACACCTCGCCCACCACGTGGCCCGTCGCGACCACCGCCGGCGAGATCGCGTCGAACGTGGATCCCGTGTAGCGCGGGAAGAGCTCCCGGGTGCGGCCGTAGCCGGCGGGCCGCGGCGGCAGCCGGTCGAGCACCGTGGCCGGGATGGTCAGTTCGGCGGGCTGAATGGCACGCACCAGCCCATCGAGGGCGCGCTGCTGCTCCGCGGCCGAGGCCGGGCGCACGGGGTCCATCCCGTCGCCGCGCGTGGCGTACGTGTAGTGAGCGCCGCCGAGCACCGAGGCCGCGGCGGTCACCTGGTAGCGGTGGTGCAGGTACAGCGGGACCAGCACCTCCTCCATCTGCGCCATCGGACGCCCGGTGCGGATCGCCCGCTCCCCGAAGCGATCGAGGGCGGCCCTGCGCACGTCGAGCATGCGGTCCAGCTCCGCACCCGCGTCCGTCCCGTTGGACCACTGATCGACTCGCGCGTGCGCGGACACGTCCTGGTTGGAGAAGTAGCGGATGTCGTCCTCCCACGCCTCCTCGAGGATGCGGTCCAGCTCCGCCTTCTCGTCGGTGCCGGGCGGGAAGTGCGAGTACCCGTAGCGGACCGCGACCTTGTCCCACTCGCCGATGTCGACGTCGTAGACCTCCGAGTAGTCGAAGTCGGTGCCGTCGTGGGTGATGAGCGGGTGCGGGTAGTCGAGGACCGAGATCCGGCCCAGGTCGCTGTCGTAGTAGTTGTGGCCCAGGCCGATGGTGTGTCCGACTTCGTGCGCCGAGAGCTGACGGATGCGCGCCAGCGCCCACTCCGCGAGCCCGGCGGGGTCTTCGTCGCCGTTCTCGTAGGGAGCCAGCAGGCCCTCGGCGATCAGGTAGTCCTGGCGGACCCGCAGCGAGCCCAGGGTGACGTTGCCCTTGAGGATTTCACCGGTGCGGGGATCGGTGATCGAGCCGCCCGTGCTCCAGCCCCGGGTCGAGCGGTGGACCCAGTTGATGACGTTGTAGCGGACATCGTGGCTGCTGACGTCCTCGGGACGGATCTCGACCTGGAAAGCGTCGATGAACCCCGCCGCCTCGAAGGCCTGGTTCCACCAGCGGGCGCCGTCCAGCAGGGCGGAGCGCACCGGTTCGGGCGTTCCCGGATCGAGATAGTAGACGATCGGCTCGACGGGTTCGCTCATCGCCGCCGTCGGGTCCCGCTTCTCCAGACGGTGGCGCCGTATGAAGCGCTGGGTCATCGGAGCACCGAGCGGGGCCGAGTAGTCCTGGAAGGTCATGCCGCCGTAACCCGCCCTGGAGTCGTACGCGCGCGGTGTGTACTCGCCCAGTTCGGGCAGCTTGATGAAGGAGTGATGCATGCGGACCGTGGCCGCCGCACCGGAAGCCGCGACGTTGGACACGCCTTCGAACGCGCCGCCGCCCCCGCCGAAGAAGCCGCCGCCCTGTCCCCCACCCTGCCGCACGAACGTCAGCGAGGCCTCCATCTCGGTGTTCTCGGGAAAGTTCATCACCATCGGCAGGTACACCGCGCTGCGGCTGGCATCCAGGCGGTACGTCCCTGGCCGCATGCGCCCGGCGAACCCGGCGATGTCCTGCATGAGGAAGGGGGTGAAGTCGATCAGCACCCGGTCACCGGTCGCGGCGGCGGCATCGAATCCCCACAGCGTCGAGGGTGCGAAGGCGTCCTCCACCGCCTTGCGCTCGGCGGGGTTGTCGCTCGACGCGCGGAAGCGGTAGTTCGGCTGCGTCATCATGACCTTGGGGCCGATGCGCTGGAAGCGGACGACGCGTGAGCCGGCAAGCTGGCCGCGGTCGATGCCGATGTCGTTGGAGCCGAGCCCCGCGCCGATCCCCGACGCGTGGAGGACATCGGTGTCCCACTGGTCGATTTCAAGCCAGATGCGGCCGCCCGCGTCGTCCCAGTACATGGGGAGGAAGCCGTCCATTAGCTCCATCGAGGCGGTTCGCTCCTCTATGGTGGGGAGGGGGGCGGGTTCGCCCGTGCCGCGCTGGGCGGCCAGGGGAGTGGCCGCGGTGGCGGTGGCGGTGAGCGCCGCGAGGGCGAGGGGGGTGGCCGTCGCTCGCATCGGCCGGATCCAGGTGGTCTTCATCGTCTTCGGTCCTCTTCGGGGTGATACTTAACATTATTGTTTAGTGTCTACGTTTTCTCGGCGCATCACCGGCCGCGGCCCAGACAGCAGGGCCGCCACCGCGTCGGCCAGGCGTTCCATCTCTTCGTGCGTGTTGTAGAGGTGCGGCGAGATCCGGACGCGGCCTCTCCGCAGCGACACAACCGCTCCGGCTTCCGTCAGCCCGTCGAGCAGCTCCTCATCGCCCAGGTCGGGGTGGCGGAAGGTCAATATGTGGCGGCGCAGCGCGGGCTCGGGCGCAACCTCGCAGCCGAGGGCCTCCAGACGGTCGGCCAGATCGGCGATCAGCGAACACACGTGCGCGGCAATTGTGTCGATCCCCACCTCTTCCAGCAACGCGAGAATCGCCGAGAATCCCGCAATCAGCGGGTAGGCCAGGCTGCCCTCCTCATAGCGGCCGGCGTTGTCGAGCAGCTCGAAGTGCACCCGGTCGAAGTTGAAGTTGTCGGTCGTGCTCCTCCAGCCCACGAGCGGCGGGCGGATGCGCGTGACGACCGAGCGATCGACGAAGACCGCGCCGATTCCCATGATCCCGAGCATCCACTTGTGGCTGTCGGCCGACAGGAAGTGGACGCCGGACGCCTTCACGTCGGTGGGTAGCGCGCCGACCGTCTGGATGCCGTCGACGCAGAGTAGCACGCCGCGCTCGCGGCACAGCGCGCCGAGGCCGGTGAGGTCGGTGACGGCTCCGCTGGCGTACTGGGCCGAACTCACCGCCAGGACGCGTGTATCGCTTGTGAGCACACGAGCGGCGGCCTCGACGGTCACCGTGCCGGACTCCCCCGCTTGAATCACGTCCATCGCCGCGATGCCCCGCCGGTCCAGGTCGATCCAGGGGTAGACGTTGGAGGGATACTCGACCGAGGCGCCGACGGCGACCCGGTCGCCCGGCTGCCAGTCCAGCCCCGCCGCGAAGAGCGACAGTCCGTGCGAGGTGTTGCGGACGAAGGCGACCTCGTCCCACTCGCACCCGACCAGGCGCGCGAACCGCTCCCGGCACTCATCGGCCAGCGACTCCCAGTCGTCGAAGCTGGGGCGGCCGACCTTCGCCAGCATGTCCATGAAGCCGTGCACGGCCTCGACGGTGCGCGTCGACGTGGGCGCGACACCTGCGTGGTTCAGGAAGATGTGGGTGCGCGAGACGGGGAACTCGTCCCGATAGGAGTGCAGTGGTTTCATTGGCTGTTCGGGTTGCGGTGTCGTCCTCGTCTGTGCGCCTGCACGACGCTGCGGTAGACATCCAGGTTGCCCTCGACCATCGCATCTACGGAAAAGTGGGATTCGATCCGCTCGCGGGCGCGCCTTCCCATTGCGCGGGCGGCATCGGAGTCCTGCAGCAGCCGTGCGATGGCGTCCGCCACGGCTCCCGCGTCGCCGGGCGGACAGAGGATCCCCGTTCTGCCGTCTTCGATGACTTCGGGAATCCCTCCGGCCTTGCCACCCACGACCGGGACGCCTGCGGCACCGGCTTGCAGTGCGGCAACGCCCAGGCCTTCCTGCAGCGCGGGGTGCACGGAGAAGTCGAAGGAGCCCAGCCACTCGTGCAGGTCGTCACGGAAACCCGCGAAGCGGATCTGATCGGCGACGCCCGCGGCTTCCGCCAGGGCGGCGACGTTGGCACGCATCGGACCCCGTCCGAAGAGGACGATCGACGGCCTCACGCCGCGGCCCTTCAGAATCGACAGCGCGTGCACCAGGACCCAGTGACCCTTGCGGGGGACGAACTGGGCGACCATCGCGCCCGCCGGAGCGCCCGGCTCCAGTGCGAATTCCTCGTCGCGCTCGGCGGCTGCGCGCGGGGTCAGCCACTTGCTCGCGTCGACCGCGGAGTGCACCAGCGAGATCTTCTCACGCGGCACGCCCTGGTCGGCCAGCACGTCGCGCACGGCACCCGAGATGGCGACGATGCGCCGGTAGAGCCGGTACTTCGCGCCGACCAGCCACCCCACATCGCGGTTGTCCACCCGGCGCGTCAGTACGACCGGCGCGCGGATCGCGGCCGCGGCTACCCCGCCGAGTGTGTCGGCGCCGCGGCGCGAGTGCAGGTGCACCACCTCGACATCGGGCCGGCTGAAGCGCCACGCCATCTTGCCGAGGGCGAGGACGTCACCCTCTCCGCGGTAGCGGAACTCCTCCACGCGCAGCCACCGCTGCCGGGCCGCTTCCGCGATCTCGGAGCCGCGCGGCACCATCAGGACCGACTTGACGCCCCGCTCTTCCAGGCCCTGCGCGAGGTAGAGCACCTGGAGGGCGCCGCCGTAGAGGTGGCGGCCGGTCTCGACATGGATCACGCTCACGCGGATGCTCCGGCCGTGGCCGCGGTGGTGGCGGGCCGCGTCCGCATGGGCCTCGGCGGGACCGCGGCGTCGCGTGGCCGTCGCGGCACCTGGGCGCCCAGGCCCGCAGCCAGCGCCGCGAAGACCTGCTCGACGGGGATGTCGCGCATGCAGTCGATGCGGCCGTCGCAGACGAGTCTGCCGCGGCACGGCGAGCAGGGGCGCCCCGAGTGGAGAATCGTCGCGCGTGGGCCGGGCGGGTCGAGGTACGGGGTGTTGGATCCGAAGAGCAGCGTGGCGGGGCGCCCGAATGCGTGGGCCATGTGGCTGAGTCCGGTGTCGACACCGACGAGGGCGCTACAGCGGGACACGACGGTGGCCGCCTCGCCTAGCGTCGTCTTGCCGACGAGATCGGCGACGGGCGGGGCGTCGGGGTCGGCATCCGCGACCTCGCCCAGGATCCGCTCGGCGGCGGCGCGGTCGGCCGGGCCCCCGAGCAGCGCGACGCCCACGCCGAGTCGAGTGTGCACGACATCGATCAGCGCGGACCACCGATCCTCGAACCAGTGCTTGTGGTCACGCGTCGTGAAGGGACACACGGCCACGAAGTCGCCCGCCAGCCCTGCCTCCTCCAGCATCGCGGCCACTCTGGCCGTTTCCTCCCGGCCCCGCGGAATCTCCATCGCAAAGCGGTCCGTCGGCAGCCCCAGCGCCTCGGCCAGGTGGCGGTACTCCGACGCGATCCCGCGCTCGTCGCCACCACGCTCCACAACCTGCGTCATCAGCAGCCGCGAGCCTTCCCGCGACCCCAGCCCGATGCGCACCGGCGCCCCCGCCAGGAACGCCACCAGTCCGCTGCGCAGCAGCCCCTGCGCGTCGATCGCGACATCGAAGTGGCGCTCCCGCAGCGCGCCGAAAAAGTCCACCACTTCGAGCGCCAGTGTCCCCCACCGCCCTCGCCGCAGCAGGCGCTTCCACGCGCTCCGCTCCCACACGATCACCTCGTCCAGATGCGGATTGTGCAGGATCACGTCAGCGGTCCGCTCTTCCGCCACCCAGGCAATGTGCGCCTCGGGATAGCGGCGCCTCAGCGCGCCGGCCAGCGGCGATGCGAATACCAGGTCGCCCCTTGCCGAGAGCCGAACGACGAGGATTCGGTCGACACGGCCGGCGGGCAGCGGCCGACCGCGGCGCGCGCGCGCCCGGGCTGTCATCGAGTCTTTCCACGATTCATTGATGGAAGGTTATGATTGGCCACCTCCCGTACAACTCCCCGGGGCTCCCCGGTCCCCGCGGGGCGCGCGCACATGACCGCACAGCTACGCAATCTCGCCCTCGGCCTCGGCTTCGCCATCCACCTTGTGCGGAAGCGACTGCAGACCGGGGTGTGGCGGAACGACGCGCGGACGCGCAGCGGCAGGCTGGGCGATGTGCCGCGGCGTGGGGACGGCCCCAGGATCCTCGTTCACGGGGTAAGCGTGGGCGAGACCAGCGCGCTGGCGCCCCTGGTGGACGCGCTTGCGAACTCGCCGCTGGCTCCCGACGTCGTGGTGAGCGCCAGTACGGAGACCGGATTCGCGCGGGCCCGCAGCATCCATGGCACGGACCGGGAGGTTGTGCGCTTCCCTCTGGATTTCACCTGGATGGCGAGGCGGTTCCTGGATGACCTGCGCCCCGATCTCGTCGTCCTGGCCGAGCTGGAGCTGTGGCCCACGTTCCTGGCCGAGTGCGGCCGCCGCGGCATCCCGGTGTGTGTGGTGAACGCACGGATGTCCGCACGAAGCTACCGCGGCTATCGGATGTGGCGACCCTTCGTCCGTGGCATGTTCTCGCGGCTCGCGCTGGTTGCGGCGCAGACGGAGGCCTGGCGGGAGCGGTTCGCGGCGCTGGGGGTCCCGGCAGTGCGCACCTGCGTGACTGGCAGCCTCAAGTGGGACGCCGCGTGCCAGGCCCCCGACGCGGGGACCGCTCGCGAGATCGCCGAAGCGCTGGGGATCGACAGGTCCAGGCCACTGATCGTGGCCGGGTCGACCGGTCCCGGTGAGGAGGCGGCGCTGGTAAGGGAGTTCCCGCCCGGCTGCCAGCTCCTCCTCGCACCCCGCAATCCCGACCGCTGGGACGAGGTCGCCCGGCTGCGGCCTGGAATGCCCCGGCGCAGCGCGGGACAGGGGCAGCAGACGGGGGCGGGCGGCGATCGGGAGTCATCGAGCAGAGCGGCGATCAGCCGCAGCAGAGGCGGGCGACCCGCGCAAGCGCAGCCGCCCGATGTCTTCCTTCTGGACACCCTCGGCGAACTCGACGCCGCCTACCAGCTCGCCGACGCCGTCTTCATTGGGCGCAGCCTCACGCCGATGGGCGGCTCCAACCCGCTCGAACCCGTCGCGCTGGGCAAGCCCACCGTGATCGGGCCATGCCACGAGAACTTCGCCGGCGTGGTCGCCGACCTGGTTGCGGAGGGGGGTGTGGTGGTCAGCGCACAGCCGATGAAGGTGATCGCGCGGTGGATCGCGCAGCCGGCGGAGGGCGAAGCCGTCGCGTCGGCTGGCCTGCGCGCGGTGGAGCGCCACCGGGGCGTTGCCGCCAGAACGGCGAAGCGTGTGCTGGGATTGCTCTCTGCGGCCGACCAGCAGGGGTGCTGAGCCGGAGTCTGTCCACCCGCAACTGGCCACACACGGTCGCCGGCGAAGATGGGCGTGGCCGGGGAAGTGAGGAACCCGTCGGGGGCGGCAAGCGTGCCCAGGTAGGTGCCGTCCGGCTCGAACGCGTCGTATCGCACCGGTGACTCCCACGTCACCGGTAGCGAGCGAGGGTCGTCCGGGTTGTGATCCTCGTTGACGACCGGGCGGGCCTCGGTCCAGAGCTCGACCCAGATGCGTCCGTCTCGACCGGCCACGAGACCGCGGAACGCCCGCTTGGTATCCGGGATCGGCGGACCGTTCCAGTCCCAGTCCGGCTGGGTGACGCGCATGCGCTCCGTAAGGCGTTCGCGGTGATAGCCGCGTTCGGCCTCCGAAATCCCAACCGGCTCCCGGTTTGTGCGCTCGATTCGCAATACGCCATCGTCGCGGCCGAGGTTTACGCGGTAGTCGCTGGAGATTCCCGTCACGAAGTGGCCGTTGGAATGCATCGTCCAGTAGTGGCGGGCCGTGAGGGGAACCGCGACAGCGGCCGATGACCGGCCCCCGATCGGGTAGGGAAAGCGTAGTTCCAGGGAGGGGGGCTCGAAGGCTGTGCCGGGAGGGTAGAGCGAGTCCAGGAGCTCCCCGTCCGGACTCATTGCAATGACGTATTGCGAGATTCGCCCTCCTGCTGTGGTTCCGGCCGTGGCAACCAGGATGCGACCGCTCCGATCCAGGCGCAGCGGCTTCACGGGAAGGACGATGGCACCCTGGGGGTAGGACCAGTGCTCTCCGGCGACGGTTGTGGGCCCCACTACCTTGACCAGCATTTCCGTCGGCTCGTGCGCTACCACGCGACCGTCGGACAGGACCGCGACCGACATGGCGTTCCTGAGCTCGCCCGGCCCTTCGCCCCGCCTTGTCACCGTCTCCATGAAGTAGCCGTCCGAATCGAAGACCCGTATGTCCTGGGCCTGTCCGTCGAGAACGTACACTCGTCCGGCCCCATCCACCGTGATCCCGTAGATGTTGCCGAAGAGGTACTCTTCCGCGCCGTCCAGCTCCCCGATCGATACCTCCGGGACCAGGGTGGCTTCAGCGCCCCATGCGCTTCCGGAAAGAGTGCGGACAACGGCGGTGTCGCCGATTGTCTCGACAACGACCCGCCGCACCTCGGGGTCGACCGGAGCGTCGGGCGTGCAGGCGGCCATGGCCAACGTGGCCGTCGTGATGGCCACGTACGGGATCGGAACTCGCATCGCGTGATCTCTTCGTCCTACGCGGGTCTGGTCGAAGCAGCAGTCTGTCGAACCCTAAAAGAAAAAGTTCATCGAGCTGTACAGAAACCGCGGCACGCTCCCGTACTCCGAACGCAGCCGCGGCAGCCCGCCTTCCATCACGGCCCCCACGCCCACGCCCGTGAAGGCCCCGAGCCGGAACCCCACGCTCTGCGAGACGGAATAGCTCAGCGACGGACCGAGCAGCATCGATCCGTCCCGCAGGCTGCCCAGCAGCAGCGCCCCGCCCGAGAGGAGCGGGTGCAGCTGATATGAGAGCTGAAGCGCGCCCACGTCGCGGCCAAGCACCTGCATCTCGCCCTGCGTGAAGGCCCGGCTGGATGCCGCCGCAATGAGCCCGTCCGCCGAGTTCGCCCCGAGGCCGTCACGCTGGTACTCGATCACCACGTACAGGTCGCGCCGCGCGATGGCGAAGGTGCGGTCGAGCCCGACTGTGCTGCGCACCACCAGGCGGTCGTCCAGGTCGCGCACCGCGGCTTCGGCCCGCAGCGCCCAGAGTCCCACCGCGCCGCTCACAGAGGCCGACGCGCCGAAGGTGTCGTGCACGATCCCGGCCCACACGCCCAGGTCCCATCCGGCGTAGTTGGAGGTGGCCCGCCCGAGCAGCGTCATCGTCAAGTCGCCGGCGAGGCCGACGCGTGCCGGCCGCGCCACGACCTCCAGCTGCGTAAAGGCGCCCCGGTAGTAGCGCAGCCGCGCCGCATCCACGCCGGCGCGGTACTCGCGGAAGGGGTCGGCCGGGTCGAAGGGCGAAAACGGATCGGAGGGTGTGAGGAAGAGGGTCGTCGCCCACGACACGGGCTGGCGCCCGATGACCAGGTCGGCGTTTTCGCCCAGGTCGAAGCGGAGGCTCAGGCGGTCGATCCGGTGCCGCCAGTGGATCCCTCCGCCCTCCTCGATATCGCCGCCGAGCGACAGCCAGTCTCCGCCCGTGCCGGTGGCGGCCGCCGCCGTGAAGAACTGCGCGCCGAGCGTCCCCGGTTCCCGCAGGGCCAGGGTGTGCTCGTAGCCGACATCGAGGCCGGCCGGACCCGCGTCGCCCGTCCACATAAGCCGGAACCGGTTGAATCCCGAGCCGCTGGACGGGCTCAGGACACTGCTCCCCACCTGGGTCCAGAGGTTGAGGTAGTAGCCCGAGAATCCCGACGGCTGGGCGGCGGCCGGCGGCGGGGCGAGTGCCGTCGGCAGCGACAGCGCCGCGGCCATTAGAAAGGTCCGGCCAAATGTACTTGCGTCCGACGGACCTGCACCGCCCATCAGCCCGTCCCCACCGCCGAATTCTCGATGCGTCCGTCCACCAGCCGAATCAGCCTGCCGGCCCGCTCCATCACCCGCGGATCGTGGGTGGAGAAGACGAAGGTGGTGCCCTTGTCGCGGTTGAGCTTCTCCATCACGTCGAGAAGGGCCTCGGCGGTTGCCGAATCCAGGTTGGCGGTCGGCTCGTCGGCGAGCACGAGAGCCGGCTCGCCCAGGACCGCCCGCGCCACCGCCACCCGCTGCTGCTGTCCTCCCGACAGTTTCGGCGGAAGGCGGTCTTCCATCCCTTCGAGACCGATTTCGCTGAAGAGCTCCCGCACCCTCCGACGGCGTTCGGGCGCCGGCACCCCCTGCAGCAGCAGGGTGAATTCGGCGTTTTCCATCGCGGTCAGCACGGGCAGCAGATTGTAGGACTGAAAGACGAATCCGATCCGGTTCATGCGGACCTCGGCGAGCGCCCGGTCGGTTAGCGAGCTGATCTCCAGCCCCTCGATCCATACCTCCCCCCGAGTGGGACGGGTCAACCCGCCCAGCAAGTTCAGCACGGTGGTCTTGCCCGAACCGGAGGGGCCGGCCATCGCCACGAATTCACCCATCGCCACCATGAGATCGACACCCCTCACGGCCTCCACGGGACGAGGTTCCTGCGGGTAGATCTTCCAGAGGTCCCGGGTGCGTACGGCGTACTCGTCACTCATATGCTCGTATTCTCATGGCTCATGTGGGATCACTCCACCTTGACGGACTCGGCGGGGTCCAGAGCGGCGGCCTGCCAAGCGGGATAAACGGAGGCGGAGAGTCCGATCACCGCCGTGAAGAAAAGGCTCTGGGTGAGGTGCTTCACCTCGATCACGGGGTAGAGAACCGGATCGAAGACGATGCCGCCGAAGGTCAGATCGGGCGGCATCATTTCGCTCAGGTCGAGTCCGTTTCGGAAGAACACCCAGACCAGAGCGAAGCCGAGGGACACGCCGATGACACCGCTTGCCGCCGTGAGCAGGACTCCCTCGATGAACACGATCAGTCCGGTGTCGCGCGCGCTCAGGCCGAGGGCGCGAAGCAGGCCGAACTCCCGCTTTCTGTGGAGCACCGACATGAAGACGGCGTTGAGGATGGCCAGCGCGACGATGGCGAAGAGGATGAAGTGGAAGACCCAGTCGCCGGCATCGTCCATCTTGACCGCGGAATAGAGATCCGGCGTCGACTCCTCCCAGCCCGTGACGTCCACACCGGCCCGCGCGAGCGCGGCCGTCGCCTGCTCGACGACCTGCCGGGTGAAGGCCGAGTGGGGAAGGAGGGTCGCGACGCTGGTGGCCCCATCCACTCCGAGCCAGCTTTGCGCGGTGGCCAGCGGAATGTGAACCAGCGCGTCATCCAGCTCGTCAGCTCCAGTCCTGAAGAGTCCGACCACCCGGACGAGCTGCCCTTCGATTCCCCCCTCGGCAACCTGCGCCGTCAGAACCATCCGGGATCCGATTCGGAGGCCGAGGCGCGTGGCCATGCCCTGGCCAATGAAGGCGTGAAGCCGGTCGCCCTGCTGCAGATACCGCCCCTCCAGCACATCGGCGCCGAGCTCCGAGAAGATCAGTTCCACGTCGGGATCGACGCCGAGAATCCAGGCGGGCATGGCGCCGTCGGCGGAAGACGCCAGCCCGCGGGCCGCGATCCTCACCGAGTTGACTTCGCCTCCCGGCAGTTCTGACAGTCCCGCGGCCGCGACCGACGCGGCGACCTGATCCGGCGACAGGTGGTCTTCGAGGCTCTCGCTGTCCCGGTAGCCCGCAGCGTTGAAGACGAGGTGGCCTTCGCCGAGCCGCACGCCCGCCTCGATCCAGTCTTCGTGAGCGCCGTCCGACAGCGTTCGGGAAACGATGAGCAGGGCCAGGCCCAGCGCCATCGCCGCGGCCGTCAAGGCACTCCGGCGCAGCTCCCGCCCCAGGTTGCGCAGAGCAAGCCGGACGAGGGTCGGATACCGGGTCTTCACCGGCCCGCCAGCGCGTCGGCCGGGGGCACGCGGAGGGTGCGCCAGGCGGGATAGAGCGCGGACACGATGCCCGTCGCAACCAGCGCGAGGGCCGAGACCAGGGGACCGTCCCACGAGTACTCGGCGGTGAGCACGGGACGCACGGCGGATCCCATCATGGAGTAGGTGCCCACGAACCGGCTGAGGTCCAGGGGGAACTCGTGGAAGTAGACGACGACCGGCACCGCCAGCGCGGCCCCGGCCGCGAGGGAGACAAGTCCCAGGAACAACCCTTCGATCACCACGATCCTCATGATCGCTCCCCCCGAAGTCCCGAGCGCGCGAGCCACCGCGAACTCCCGGCGGCGCTCGAAGGTGGCGAGCAACATCGTGTTCGCCACGCCGAAGACCGCCATACCGAAGATCATCACGGCGATCATGGTGTTCATCGCGGCTGCCAGACTGGTCACGAAGTACAGCCGTGCCTGAAAGACCGACCAGGGTTCGGTCAGCAGCCCCTCCGACAGTCCCGCGACCGCCTCTTCGACGCGGTCCGCCACCGCCTCCGCGTCGCCGGTCCGCTCCACCGCGATCGCAACCTCGTGGATGCGGTCGCGGTCCATCGCCACCAGATCCTGCAGCGACCCCATGTCCAGCAGCGCAAAGGTCTCGTCGAACCCTCCCATGCCGAGGCTGAAGATCCCCGACACGGCAAAGAGCTCGTTGCCCGTCGACCCGTCGGCCGCGGGAGCCACCAGCACCACCTCCCCACCCGTCCCGACCCCAAGCGACTCGGCCATGTCCGCGCCGATGGCGATCTCGCCCGGCCCCGGCATCCGTCCCTCGACCAGTGCCGCCCCGAAACGGCTGACGCCCTCCTCGCGGGCCGGATCCATGCCCATCAGCACCGCACCCGCGGACTCGTCGCCGGTGCTGACCAGTCCGCCGCCGTAGACGCGCGGGGCCGCCCCCGTCACCCCGCCGACCGCATCGACCGCATCCATCAGCGCAGCCACGTCCAGCCCCCCGCGCCCGCCCATCGTGTCGTGGATGCTGCGCTCGGGATCGTAGTTCTGGGCATGGATCTGCACCTGGCCGGTAACCACCCGGGTGCCGTTGGAAACCATCTCCTCGAGCATGCCGTCCATCAGCGCGATCATCAGGACGGCCGCCGCGAATGCGAACGACAGCGCGGAGGCGGTGATGACCGTGCGGCGCCGGTTGCGCCACAGGTTGCGCCAGGCGATCCGCCGCCAGATGTCGCCGTCGTGTTTCGGCATGGGTTCAGCGCCCTTCGCGCGGCCCGAGTGCGTGCGCGGCCCCGGTCATGCGTCCCGCGCCCGCGATCGCGGCTTCACCTCCGCGCCCGCAGATTTCGCAGGCTGAAGAAGTCCTCATCCAGGCCGACGTCGAATTCCAGCTCCAGGTAGGTCACCACCGTGCGCTCTTCGCCGTCGGTCGGTTCCATGACCATCCGCGTCGGCAGCGTCCTCCCGCCCATGACCTGGAACCCGGAGAAATTCATGGTGCGGACCAGCGTTCCGTCCTCGTCGAAGTAGCGCGCCCAGATCGGCATCCGGTCCCCCTTGCGGATCTGCTGCTCGATCCTGCCCCAGATCACCGGGGCGTCGGGCTTCGGCGTGAGCGTGAACTCCCACACGTCCTGTCCGTCGCGCGGACCTTCGTGTGAGATGACGATGTCGTAGTCCTCGATCAGGCGGCTCTCCTTCACCAGGTCGTCGTTGGTGAAGTGGGAGCCCATCCAGGAGCCGAGCATCATGGAGGGCGGGACCTTGATGGTGCGGTCGACGTTGGGCAGGTAGTTCCAGACCTCGTTCTCGACCATGAGGGTCGCGGTGCCGGCCTCGCGGGCCGGGCTCTCGACGCGCACCAGCGAATGCTCGGTGCCGAGCGACCAGATCCGCATTTCGAGCGCCCGCGACCAGTGCTCGGTGTCGATTTCCATGCGCATGAGGCCCGAGCTCGATTCGCCCCGCATGAGCCGGTCCACCTCGTCGATGATCTCGAGGACCCGCGGATCGGTCTGCGCGCGGGCCGGACCGGCCGCCGCCAGCGTGGCAAGCGCGGCCAGGGTGAAGGCGGACAGCGCCGTTCGGCACAACGCGGGCATCCCCGCAGGCGCACCGCGGGACACCGCGCCGCCGGTCCTTGCGGTCCGCGCCGGCCGTTCAGCCTGCGCGGATCTCTTCATCTCCATACCTCTTCGCCTCCTTCGCGGCCCGGTGAGCAACGCGGGGACCCCGATGCGTGCGCCCGGCCCGGTAAACTGGCCCGAGTCCCTTCGAGAGACTATTCTGCCGTCCTTCCGGCGGCCCCGTCCCCCGAGCGGACGGGAACCGCTCCCATACACTCATCTTACTGGAGACCGACGCCCCGTGGTTACAATCGCCGCCCTGTGGCTCCCGATTCTTCTCTCCGCCGTGGTCGTGTTCGTCGTGAGCGCCGCGGTCTGGATGTTCATGCCCCACCACAAGCACGACTTCGCGCCGGCGTCGGACCAGGACAAGCTGATGGACGCGGTCCGCAGCAGCACGCCGGGACCCGGGATGTACTACTTCCCCTGGGCGATCGGCGGTGACGAGCGGTCGCCCGAGTACCAGGAACAGGTACGGGCGGGCCCTGTGGGGATCCTGCGGGTGCGTGATCCACAGTCGGTCGTCAACATGGGGCCGGCGATGCTCAAGTCCGTACTGCTGTACGCTGTGATCGGTGTGTTCGTCGCCTACCTGGCGTCGGTCACGCTCGCCGCCGGCGCTTCCTACCTGTCCGTCTTCCAGGTGACCGGAACGGCGGCCTTCATGGCCTACGGCTTCGTCGGCTACCAGGAGGCCATCTGGTTCGGACTCCCGGCGTCGGTCGCCTTCAAGCACAGCCTCGACGGACTCGCCTACGCACTTCTCACCGCCGGCATCTTCGGCTGGCTCTGGCCCGCATAACCCACTCTCCACCCATACCCAACACCAATGAGCGACACAGTCTACCAATCGAATGTGCGCATCGAGCGCACGCGCGGGCCGCACCGGCTCGCCTATCTCCCCGCCCGCGAGGGACCCGTAGAATTCGGGGTCCACGGAGCGATCGCCGAGCACTATGGTGTCAGCGGCGTGGTCACCGAGACCACCACCACGCTCGACTACGTGATCGCGGCCACCGGCGGCTGACTCGTCGGCACCTTCGGGGGCGTGCTGGAGGCACGCGGGATCGGAGCGGCGGGCGGCAGGCTGACGGCCGAGGTTGTGGGGAAGGTCGGCAAGGAGGAGGGCGTCCTCGTCATCCGGCAGATTCACGTGAAGTACCTGCTGAAGGAGGCGGGCGAGGACGGGGCGAAGATCCAGCGCGCCTTGGACCTGCACCCCATGCGATGTCCCGTCTACCGGACGCTGCACGAATGCATCGAGATCACGACCGAGCTGGCGATCGTCTGACCGCGCGCGGCGTGCGGGCAGAGGCTGCGCTGAAATGGCGGGGCTCCTCCGACGAATGAACCTTTGACAGCGGACCGTTCGTAATGCTCACTTTGTTACCCGTGCGAAGTTTGCCGAACCGCCACGGGACGGAACCCAACCGAAGGGATGACGGCCATGGTACAGATCCTCAAGACCATCGCCCGCGCCGTCCTGAGGTGGCTGCTGAAGAAGATCTGATGGCGCCCGGGTCGCGGCGCCTCCCTTCCGCAGTCTCGCCCCAGGCCGGCTCCAGCCCGGCTGTTCGCGCCTTCCTGGCGGCATTCCTCGCTGCCTTCCTCCAGTTGAGCGCCTCGGCTCCCGCCTCCGCCCAGCTCCCCCGCGCCGCCAACGGGGAGGACCTTGCCAACGCCCCCGGCGACGCGATCTATGCCGCATCGTGCGCGAACTGCCACGGCCTCGACGGAATCGGCCTCGCCCCGGCCCTCCTCGCCTTCGAGGAAGAGGTCCCCGACTTCACCGACTGCGACTTCGCGGCGCGCGAGCCCGACGGCGACTGGATCGCGGTGGCGCACGAGGGCGGCCCGGTCCGCGGCTTCAGCGAAATGATGCCGGCCTTCCGCGGCGCGCTCACCGAGGAGCAGCTCGGCCGCGTGATGGGCTACATTCGCACCCTCTGCACCGACGACAACTGGCCCCGCGGCGAGCTGAACCTCCCCCGCCCCCTGCTCACCGAGAAGGCCTACCCCGAGGACGAATGGGTGGTCGAGGCGGGCCTGGACCTGGAGAGCGGCGGCGGCTTCACGGGCGCGTACGTCTACGAGCAGCGGTTCGGCCCACGCAGCCAGGTCGAGATCGTGATCCCCTACGGATGGCTGCCCACGCATTCCGGCGACCCCCACGACGAGCACGATCACGACCATGACGCCGAGCCCCACGACGACGAAGGGCGGCGGCTCGGCCTGGGCGACTTCGTGGTCGGACTCAAGCACGCCCTCCATCACGACCTCGAGACGGGCACGATCTTCTCGGTCGGCGGCGAGGTGATCCTGTCCACCGGCGACTCCGACACGGGACTGGGCGCCCCCGGCAGCGCCCTCGAAGCGTTCGCCGCATTCGGCAAGATCCTGCCCCAGGACGGCTTTGTGCAGGCGCAGACCGGCCTCGAAGCGCCGCTCTACACGGACGGCGCCCTCGAGTGGTTCGGCCGTTTCGTGCTGGGAAGGAGCTTCACGGAGGGCCAGTGGGGCCGCACCTGGACTCCCATGTTCGAGACGCAGGTCAAACGGGAGTTCGAATCGGGGGCCGGCACCCAGTTCGACCTGGTGCCGCAGTTCCAGGTCTCGCTGAACACCCGTCAACACGTGCTGGCCAACTTCGGGCTGCTGGTCCCGCTGGGCGGCGACAGCGGGCACGCCGCACGTCACGTCCGCTTCGTTTCGTACCTGCTGCTCGACTGGTTCGACGGCGGGTTTTTCGAGGGGTGGTGAGGATGACGACGCTCCGATTCCGGCTTCGCTTTCCGATGATCGCCTGCCCCCTCCTGGGCGCGGTGCTGATCGCTGCCGGCGCGTCCCCGGCGGACGCTCCGGACGCGGGCCCGCCCTGGCCGCACACCGCGGCCGGCCTCGCGACCCCAGCGGACACCACCGATCCCGCGGACGACTTCCGCACCGCCGACCGCTGCATCGCCTGCCACAAGGACGTCTCCGCCTCCGAAGGCACCGACGTCTCGATCGGCTTCGACTGGCGCGCGTCCATGATGGCCAACGCCGCGCGCGACCCGTACTTCCACGCGGCGGTGCGGCGTGAGATCATGGACCATCCCGAGGCGGCGGCCGAGATCGAGGCCGAGTGCTCGCGCTGCCACATGCCGATGGCGACGGTCGCGGCGCTGAGGGACGGGGGGGCCGGCCAGGTCTTCGTCAACCTGCCGATCGGCGACGCCGAAGGTCCCTACGCCGACCTGGCCGCCGACGGCGTCTCCTGCGCCCTCTGCCACCAGATCCAGCCCGACGGCCTGGGCACCGAGGAGACCTTCACCGCCCGTTTCCACGTTTCAGCCGAAACGCCGCCCGAGGGCCGCCCGGTCTTCGGCCCCTTCGAGCCCGACGAAGGCGGCGTCGGCATCATGCATTCCGCGACCGGATTCCGTCCCACGCTCGGCGACCATGTCACCTCGTCGGGGCTGTGCGCCTCCTGCCACACGGTGGTCACCCATGCGGTCGGCGATGGCGGCCCCGGCCCCGCCTTCCCCGAGCAGGCACCCTACCTCGAATGGCAGGCGAGCATCTACGCCGAAGGCGCCGAACGGGAACACTCCTGCCAGGACTGCCACATGCCCGAGGTCGGCGAGGATGTCCCCGTCACCCGCGTCCTGGGCCGGGCCCGCCCCGAGGTCTCGCGGCACGTCTTCCGCGGCGGCAACTTCTTCATGCTGCGGATGCTCAACCGCTACCGGGAAGAACTCGACGTAGTCGCGCTGCCCCAGGAGCTGGAACTCGCGGCCCTGCGAACCGCCGAACACCTCCGCACGGCCACCGCCACCGTCGAGATCGGCAGAATCGGCGTCGGCGGCGGCCGCCTCGAGGCCACCGTGACCGTCCGCAACCAGGCCGGCCACAAGTTCCCGACCGCCTATCCGTCGCGGCGCGCCTGGCTGCGCTTCGCCGTCACGGACCGGTGGGGCGACCGCGTCTTCGAATCCGGCGCCCTGTCACCCGACGGCAGCGTCGTCGGCGACGATCACGACGCCGACGGCGCGAGCTACGAGGCGCACCATACCGTCATCACTTCGCCGGGCGATGTGCAGATCTACCAGGCCGTCATGGTCGACGGCGACGGTGCGGTCACCACCGGCCTCATGTCTGCCCACCGCTGGGTGAAGGACAACCGCATCCTCCCCGACGGCTTCGACCGCGCCACCGCCGACGCCCGCGTCCAGGTCGTCGGCATCGCCGCGGACGACCCCGATTTCGCCGCCGGCTCGGACCGGGTGCACTACACCGTCCCGGTGGACCCCCGGGACGCCCCCTTCACCATCGAGGCCGAACTCTGGTTCCAGCCGATCGGCTACCGCTGGGCGGAGAACCTGGCCACCTACGACGCCTTCGAGACACGGCGCTTCGTGCGGTACTATCGCGAGATGGCGGAGGGATCGGCGCTGTTGCTGGCGCGGGCTGAGGCGGAGGGGGGTTGACCGTCCGCGCCTACACGCGGCACTTCATGAGGCGCACGACGGGCGTGCATCTGGGATCGCTGCCATTCTTCCACTGAGGCGACATCGGTCTCGACGCACCCAGGCGTTTCGGCACAACTCACGAGAATAGTAATGTTTACATTACATTATGTAATGGCGAGGCTACATTCCGGCGTCATCCCTCCAGCTCCACCCGCCCCCGGAAGTACTCCAGTGCCTCCGGGTTCGCCAGCGCCTCCACGTTCCGGACCGGCTCGCCGTGCACGACAGCGGTGACCGCAAGCTCCACGATCTTGCCGCTGCGGGTCCGCGGGATGTCCTCTACCTCGACGATCTTCGCGGGTACGTGCCGGGGACTCGCCTGCGTCCTCAGCACGGTGCGGACCCTGTCGCGGAGCGCGTCATCGAGCCGCAGGCCGGGCGCGAGGCGGACGAACAGCACCATGCGGGTGCCCTCCCCCCAGCGCTGCCCCACCGCAATCGCCTCGGCCACTTCGGGCATTCCCTCCACGGGCCGGTAGACCTCCGCGGTGCCGATTCGCACGCCATGCACGTTCAGCGTCGCGTCGGAGCGGCCGTGGATCACGTACCCGCCGGCCGGCGTCTTCTCCGCGTAGTCGCCGTGGTGCCAGACCCCGGGGAAGCGCCCGAAGTAGGTGCCCCGATAGCGGGAGCCGTCGTCGTCGTTCAGGAAACCCAGCGGGAGCGACGGGAAGGGCCGGGTGCAGACGAGTTCGCCCTTCCCCTCGTCCAACGGGCTGCCGTCGGGTGAGTAGACATCGGCTGCCATGCCCAGCACGGGCCCCTGAATCTCGCCCGAGTGGACCGGCCAGCCGGGGATGGCGCCGACGAAGCACGCGCACAGGTCGGTCCCGCCGGAGATCGACACGAGGTGGATGTCGCGCTTGATGCCCCGGTAGACGTACTCGAAGCCCTCAGGTCCGAGCGGCGAGCCGGTGGACAGCAGGGTGCGGAGCGACGAGAGGTCGTGGGTCTCGCGGGGGCTGACGCCGGCCTTGCGCGAAGCTTCCAGGAAGCCGGGCGAGACGCCCATCAGCGTCATGCCGGTGGCGTCGGCGAAGTCGAAGATGGACTCGTCGCGGGGATGCACGGGCGAGCCGTCCCAAAGCAGGATCGTCGCCTCCGACGCCAGCGTCGAGACCAGCCAGTTCCACATCATCCAGCCGAGCGTGGTGAAGTAGAAGACGCGGTCGCCGGCCTTGATGTCGCAGTGGAGCTGGTGCTCCTTGATGTGCTGCAGCAGCACGCCACCCGCACGGTGCACGATGCACTTGGGCACACCCGTGGTGCCGGAGGAGAAGAGGATGAAGAGGGGGTGGTCGAAGGGCAGCCTGGCAAAGTCGATGTCGCGGGGCTCGAAGGTGTGGACGAAGGCGTCGAAGGGTATCGCGGCGGGGATTTCGGGCGCACGGCTGGCGCCCCGCGCGGTGCCCAGGTTCGGCACCACCACCGTCCGCTCCACCGTCGGCAGCCCTTCGAGGATCGCAGGGACGCGCGCCAGCGTATCGTAGCGCCTGCCGCGGTAGCTGTAGCCGTCGGTCACGAAGAGCAGACGCGGGCCGACCTGCCCGAAACGGTCGATCACGCCCTTGGCGCCGAAGTCGGGTGACGCGGTGGAGAGGACGGCGCCGATCGAGGTAGCCGCGAGGAGGACAACCACCGCCTCGGGCACGTTGGGGAGCAGCGCGGCGACCCGGTCGCCGGGGCCGATCCCGGCTTCGCGCATGGCCTGGGCGAGGCGTGAGGTGAGGTCGTGCAGCTGCCGCCAGCTCACCGTCCGGCGCCGGCCGTCCTCGGACCAGGCGATGATGGCCGGCTCGTCGGTGCGGCGGCGCAGGAGGTTCTCGGCGAAGTTGAGCCGCGCGTCCGGGAAGTAGCGGGCTCCGTGCATGCGGTCGCCCTCGATGAACACCCGCTCGCCCTTCTCGCCCACGATGCCGGACCAGTCCCACACCGCGCCCCAGAACAGCTCCTGCTGCTCGATCGACCAGCGCCAGAGGGCGTCGTAGCCGCCGGTGGGATCGTCCGGCTGCGCGGTCAGGGCTGCCGTGAAGGCGGCGGGGGCCTCACCCGAATCGGGGCCTGACCCTGCCACCCACGCCGCAAAGTGGACGAGGTTGCTCGCGCGGAGGCGTTCCCGCGAGGGGATCCAGAGCGGCGGCTTCGCTGCCGGCCCGTCAGGGACGGCCTCGGCAGCCGGCGGCGCGGTGTCGCCGCCACCCGGCGATGATGCCGGACGCGGGCTGCCTCGTCCCGCGCTCACCCGTCCGAAACCGCCGCCCGCTCCCTCTTCTGCTCCTCCACCATCCGTGCCACGTCCTCGAGAAGCTGTCTGGCGTCGTAGATGATCCCGTCCTTGATCGTGTACTTGATCCCGCCGATGCGCTCCTTGACGCCCGTGTCGGGGTTGAGGCGCTCGTGGCCCGTGCCGTACAGCACCTTGAGGTTTTCGATCGGGTTCTCGGGCGAGATCACGAGGTCGGCCAGCAGGCCTTCGCGCACGATCCCGAATTCGGGCATCTGGCCCTTGGGGTCGAAGATCGCCTGCGCGCCGTGCATGGTCGCGCCGCGGATGACCTCGAGCGGATGGAATCCGGCCTCCTGGAGCAGTTCCATCTCCTCGACGGTCGAGAAGCCGAAGAGGTTGTAGATGAAGCCGGCGTCGGAGCCGATGGTGACGCGGCCGCCCATGTCCTTGTAGTCGTCGAGCAGCGCCATCCAGATGTGGTAGAAGTTCTTCCACCGGATCTCGTCGTGGGTGGTCCAGTCGTAGTAGTAGGAGCCGTGGTTCGCGCGGCTGGGCTCGTAGAAGTCCCACAGGCTGGGCAGCGTGTAGCGCTCGTGCCACTCGGCGGTGCGGGCGCGCATCACGTCGCGGCTGGCCAGGTATGCGGTCATGGTGGGGTCGAGGATGACGTCGTACGACAGCAGTTCCTCGAGCATGGCGTTCCACTCGTCGCTTCCCTGCGCGTGGATCAGGTCCCACTGGGCCGCGACCTGGCCGAAGCGGTGCTGCTCGTTGGCGTAGTTCATGTCGGACGGCCAGGGCTGCACGTCGTGGTCGTCGTACAACGCCTCGAAGAGCCCGTAGAAGTGCGTGACGGTACCGAGGCCGAGGCGTGCGGCGTCGATGGCGTTCATCTGAGCGACCCCGAGCTGGGCGAGGTGGGCCACGCTGCCCATCCCGAGCTGACCCGCCTCGTCGAGGAGCGCCTCCATGATCTCGGGCGCGTAGGCGACAAACTTGATCCCGTCGATGCCCTGGCCGTGCGCCCAGCGGACCCACTCGCGGGCCTGTTCCGGCGTAAATACGGGGCCCCGGTCCCAGCCCTGTCCCGGACGCTGGTAGACGAACATGCGAGGCGCGGTGATCTCGTTGTTGTTGGCGCGTTCGCGCTCGGAGAGCGAGAAGTCGACCGGACCGTACTCGATGCCGCGGCCGGCCGTGACCCCGTGCGCCATCCAGAGCTTGTAGACGTACTCGGCCTTCGGGGTCTTGGGCAGGCCGCCCGTGTGCAGATGCATGTCGACGAAGCCGGGCAGCACGTACATGCCGTGCGCGTCGATCTCGTGGTCTCCGGCGGCGGGGCGGCGGGATTCGTCGATGGGGAGGCCGGGGTAGCCGACGCCCGCGATGCGGGTGATCCGGTTGCCCTCGATGACGATGTCGACGGGGCCGCGGGGAGGGGCGCCGGTGCCGTCGATGACGATCGCGCCGCGGATGACCAGCCGGTCGAAGGGGCCGTCGCCCTCGGCGCGGTCGGGTGCCGGTTCGACGAACTGGGCGGCGGCGGGGGCTGCGGGGACTGCGATCGCAGCGGCGAGGACAGCGGCGGCGAGGGCGATCGCCAACCGGGATCGATGGGCAGGGGTCGGGAAACGGCGTGTCATGGAGCGGGCTCCGGTCGGATGGACATTCATCTGTTGTCCGCCATTTCCGGGCGAATCTGGCGGACAAACTTCAACAAGGGCGGGAAGCAGAAGCTGTTGCGGGGCGGCGATGCGCCGCAAGTCGGATTGCCGGGGTGCCGAAGGGAACATGGGAACCGTGGAGTGCCGCCGGGGTATTCTGAATCAGCGCTTGAAGCGCCCGGCCGTTCGCTGATCCGGCTGGGCTGATCGTCAGACTTCCGTCAACAGGCCGACAGCCGAACCGTGATGCGAGCCGGACAGACATCGAAGCCGCGCGGCAGTCGGCTGCCCGTCCGTCCGGTCGCGTCGGTGCCGGTGCTCGTCCTGGCCGCGGGTTTCGCGTCGCCGGCCGCCGCACAGGATGCGCAGCCGATTTGCCGAGACGGTGAGGCCCGAATCGTCGGTGTGATCGTCGACGCCGTCACCGAGGCGCCGCTGGCTGGTGCGTCCGTGTCGGTGGCGAGATCGGACTGGCAGTCGCTCACCACCGACAGCGGTCGCTTCCTGCTGTGCGGGATCGGGGCCGGTGCCCACCGGTTAACCGCGGAACGGCTCGGATACAGGACGGTTACGGCCCTGGTCGAGGCTGCCGCATCGGGGGATCCGCTGCGCGTGAGAATGCAGGCCGATCCAATCCTGCTGGAGGGTCTCGAGGTGGTCATGGACCGTTTCAGGCACCGGCGGCGCGCCGTGGCGACCACAGTCCGGTCCTACGACGAGGAGGAACTCGCGGGCAGCAGCTACTGGTCGGTTGCCGACTTCATCGACTCTCGCCCGGGCATCATGGCGGGACCCTGCCGCTTCCGGGCATGTGTGCATGTCCGAGGTGGCAGGGTTGAATCCGACATCTACCTGGACGAGATGCCGTTGATCGGGGGCTGGGCCGCGCTGGAGTCGATTCCGACCGCCCAGCTCTACATGGTCGAGATATACGGCCGGGGAAGGCACATCCGGGCCTATTCGCACTCCTTCATGCAGCGCGCCGCGAAGATCCGTCTGCTGCCCATGCCCATCTGGTAGTGCCCGCAACCAATTCCATGTCCACTTGACCCGGCTACGACCAAACGACAATCATTCCCGACAGGAGGATCCGATGTCGATTTCCCGCAGCACCCACCGCCTCATGCCGTTTTGGGCAGCACTGCCGGGAGCGCTCGCCCTGTCCGCGGGCTTCCCGGTCGCGGCTGTCGCACAGGACGAGCAACCCGTATGCGAGGATGACCAGGCCCGGATCGTCGGGGTTGTCATCGATGCCGGCACCGACAATCCGCTGGCGGGAGCCCATGTTTCGGTCAGAGCATCGGACTGGGGGTCGCTCACGACCGACAATGGCCGGTTTCTCCTGTGCGAGATCGGGGCCGGAAACCATGTGGTCACGGTGGAGCGGCTCGGGTACGTGACGCTGGAGTCCTGGATCGAGGCCGACGCATCGGGGGACCCGGTTGCCCTTCACATGCAGCCCGACCCGATTCTGCTGGAAGGGCTCGAGGTTATCACCGACCGGTTCGAACGCCGGCGCCGGGCCGTGGCGACCACGGTTCGCGCCTTCGATCAGGAGGACCTGGCGAGCAGCGGCTACTGGTCGGCCGCCGACTTCGTCGACAGGCAAACGGGCGTCATGACGACCCCCTGCGGAATCAACAGGTGCGTGTACTACCGGGGAAGGGTAGTCAACCCGAGGGTGTACCTCGACGAATTCCCGCTAATCGGTGGCTGGTCGCACCTGGAAACGATTCCGACCAGCGAATTGTACATGATCGAGGTCTATCGCAGAGGTACGCACATCCGGGCATACACCCACAACTTCATG
Source organism: Gemmatimonadota bacterium (assembly GCA_022826565.1). Classification (GTDB taxonomy): domain Bacteria; phylum Gemmatimonadota; class Gemmatimonadetes; order Longimicrobiales; family Gaopeijiaceae; genus Bin94. The sequence continues at coordinate 186,426 of JAJDUP010000035.1, forward strand.
AAGCGCGCCGCGAGGGTGCGGCTGGCGCCCATGATGATCTGGCAATGATGAGGCTGACCCGACTTTTGTCCGACCCGCGCCTGACCTGTCGACAGCTTCTGCCGCCGCTTGGGGCGATTGCCGTGTCCGCGGGTGTCGCGTTGCCGGCGGCCGCGCAGGAAGATCCTGCCTGCGAGGACGACCAGCCCCGCATCGCCGGGGTGGTCATCGATGTCTCCACGGAAGCGCCGCTGGAGGGCGCCTTCGTGTCCGTGGAAGCCATGGAGCGGGGATCGCTGACAGCCGGCGACGGCCGGTTCACGCTGTGCCGGGTCGACTCGGGTGTCCACATCGTCACGGTGGAGCGGCTCGGGTATGAAACGGTGACGCTGAACGTGGAAGCCGATGTGTCGGCAGGTCCGGTTGAAATGCGGATGAAGCCCGATCCGATTCTGCTGGAAGGGCTCGAGATCGTTTCGGACCGCTTCGACCGCCGGCGACGGGCCACGGCGCGCACCGTCTGGGCGTATGATCAACAGGACCTCGCCAAGGCGGTACATTGGTCCGCTGCGGACTTCGTCGACTCCCGTCCGGGCGTCTTCACCGCACCGTGTTGGGTCGGCCGGTGCATCTACCGGCGCGGAGAATACGTCGCCCCTGCGGTCTTCCTCGACGAATTCCAGCTGGTGGGGGGTTGGGCCGATCTCGAATTGCTGCCCATCAGCCACCTGTACATGATCGAGGTGTACGGCAGGGGCACGCACGTTCGAGCCTACACCCACCGCTTCATGGAGCGCGCCGCCAAGGCGCGTCTTGCGCCGCTGCCAATCTGGGAGGACATCCGGTGGGTGGACGGTTTCGACGCCCTCGGCCGGCCTCGATCAAGGCGACCACCCGGTCTCGACTAGTGCGCCCAGCCAAGCCCTTCCCGCAGTTCTCCAACGAAGCTCCGTAGCCCGCGGCGCACGACCGAGCGCAGGAAAAGTCCCAGGAGCAGGACCAGGCTGACCTGCTGGAGCAGACTGGGCGTCTCTTCGGTGAGTGCCGCCAGCGATGGAACCGGGAGCGCACCGAACGCGGCGTTGACCGCGATGCCTGCCGAAACCGCAAGGGCGACCATGGTCGCGGCGAAGGTGATCGCTGCGCGCCTTCCGTGCAGGCTGCTGACCAGGCCGAGAGTCGAGATGTTGGTGGCCGGTCCGGTGATGAGGAAGGCGATTCCGGCGCCCGGTGACAGCCCGGTTGCCAGGAACGCGGCGACAAGGGGCGTGGCCGAGGCCGCGCAAACGTAGGTCGGGAAGCCGAGGAGGGCGAAGAGGAGGACGTCCGTCACCGGGGGGAGGCTGCCGAGCCAGCCGCTCTCCAGGAAAGGTGTGACCAGGGCCGCCACGCCGAGGCCGAGGATGATCCAAGGGGCCGTGTGGTCGACGACCTCGCCGGTTCCCGTCCGCAGCGCGGTGGTCAGGCTGTGGAGAAGGCCGGGCCGCTCGTCCTCCGGCCCGTCCTCCGTGTCGGGAGCGCGGACTGCCGATTTCAGCCTCCCGCCCACCCACCAACCGACCAACAGCGCGACGACGGCCGCGGTGGCGAGGCGCAGGATCGTGACCTGGGGTCCCAGCAGCGGGATGGAAAGCAGGACGGCGTCAAGACCGAGTTCCGGGGTCGCCACCAGAAACGCCATCGCGGCAGCCGGAGGAGCGCCCCGCTTGATGAGGCTGCGGTAGAGCGGCACTACGCCGCAGGAGCAGATCGGAAAGGGAAGGCCGATCAGCATCCCCCGGCCCGCCTGGGAGAAACCACCGCCCCGTTCCATCCACCGGATGGATCGCTGTGGCAGGAAGGCGCTGAGCAGCCCGGCACACAGGTAGGCGAGGAGCAGGGCGAAGGCGCTCTCGGCGGTCAGGACGTAGAGCCGCGACAGGAATCCCGCGGCCTCGCTCGAGCCGTCCGTTGCGCCCGTGACGACGACAGCCAGGAGCAGCGCCAGGGCGAGGATGGCGCCCCAGCCTTCGAGGCGGCGCTCGGGGGCGGTCAGCGCCGTCCTGCGCTGATGGATCACGACGTGCACCAGCGACCCTCCCACGACCGCCTGGTACAGCGTCAGCATGCCCGAATCCCCGGCGATGCGATCCACTGCGGCCCCGAAGACGTAGCCTCCCAACGTTCCCATCATCAGCACGATGAGCGCGGCGATCCCGGCGCGGCGGTCCATCTCCCTCACTGTCAGCCACCACACTGCAACGCCGACCGGGAGCCGGTGCAGAACGATCGCGAGCGGAAGGGAGGCGGACGCCCCGGCGGAAACGGTGCCCAGCGCCGCACCGTCGAGCGCGGCGTGGACCACGAATCCGGAGAGACCCGCGAGCAGCGCCCAGCGATGCGCGCGCCGACTGACAATGCGCGCACCTCTCTCTGCCGCCAAGGGAAGGAGGAAGCCCACGACCAGGGCGACCAGAATCTCCCACTCGCTCCCCTCGATCGCCGTCGGCGCGAACTCGATGACAACGAGGCTCGGGATCGCCGCCAGTGTCAAGCCATCGAGCAGCGGCCTGACCCCCCGGCGCGCGCCGGTACTCGCTTCGAGCAGCGGACCCGCCGCCAGCGCCAGAATGGCCGCAATCAGGTACGTCATCGTCACGGAGTCGGCCCGAGCGAAGGCTGCCAGGCCTTCAGACCAGCCCCCGCTCCTTCAGGAATTCCATCATCGCCTCAACGCACTCCTCCGGCTTCTCCAGCTGCAGGAAATGCGTCGTCTCCGGGATGAAATCGTAGTCGACGGTCTCGATGTGACTGAGGTCGAATGTGGGCAGATATGCGTATGGCAGGGTGGGATCGGATCCGATGACCTTTGTTGGACAGGGGAGACTCCCGAAGTCCACCAGGAAGGCGTAGGTCCTCACATAGGCGATGATTTGAGCCTCGTACTCCCGGGGACACCGCAGTTCGAAGCCTCCTTCGCCGGCCGATTCCTTCAGAACGGTCCTGGCCATGAGCTCCGAGGCACCGGGAACCGCTCTCACAAGCAGCGGGAGATAGCTCATGAGGTCGGTGAAGTCACTCCTCTTCCGGAATCGATGTGTGCGCCGCCGCGTCATCCCGGCGGTCCGCTCGGCCAGCGCATCGTAGTCCGGATCGTCCGGGCCCGGCCTGTAGAGAGGCGGATCGAAGAGAATCCAGGCCGCAAGCGAGCCGCTCCGACCGGCTGACAGCGTCGGCCCGAGCAGGGCGATGAGCGCCGAGAGGGAATGGAAGATCCCGATCGTGGGTCGCTCGCCGTAGTTGTCCGCCACGGCGTCGATGACCTGATCCTGGTCGCGGAGCAGTGTGGGCATGTTGTGTTCGCGGCGCGCTCCGACCTCGTTCCAGCCATGGTTTCTGAGATCGTAGACGAACAGGTCGAAATCGTCTGCGAGCAGTGACCAGAACGGATAGTAGAGATCGATCGCGAGGCCGTTGCCGTGACCCAGCAGGAGCCTTGGGCCGCGGGGGTTCCCGTGCCTGCGTACGATGGTGACACTGCCGTCGTCGTGCCGGACACCGCACTCGGATAGCGGCCTGGGCAGATCCCAGACGGTTTCCGTACTCATCCCGGAGCGTCCATGGTTTCCCCGTTCACGACCTGGAGCCTGCACCGCACCCGGCTGCCGCCTGTCCGCCGGAGGTCAGGCAGGATATGACGGCGTCAGCCGGTCTTCGCGTCGAGGTGCGCGACAAGTTTCCGGAAGTTGGTGATCCCGGCGCTCTCCTCGGGCGGAATCGACACACCGAATTCCCGCTCGACGATCCTCATGAATGCGACCGCGTCCATCGACGAAACACCGACCTCGGAGAACTCCGTCCAGGCTGGCCTCACGCCCCAGGTCGAAGTGCTCGTCAATGAGTGCCCTAAAGCGGTTTTCGGTTGCGTTCATCGGTGTCTGTTCCCCGTCGTCCGGGCTCGAAATCGGTCAACGATGTAAAGCAGTCGGATAGTGTTTGAACGGCTCGCCCGTGTCAACAAACGTCCCGCGGACTTCTCTGCGCCGCTGTCCCCGGTGATTCCGGACGGCTATCGTGTGGTGCTTTCAACGTTGAGCGCGAGCACACCATGACAACAGTCCGCTACCAGCCCGACGAGAAGCCCCCGTTGACGCTCTCCGTGGGGATCGGCCTGCAGTTGGGGGCTCTGAACATCGCCGCCGTGATGTTGATCCCGCTGGTCGTAATGCGGGCTGCCGGGACCACCGACGACTACCTTGCCTGGGCCGTGCTCGCCTCGGTGGTGGTATGCGGCCTCGCCACGGCGGTGCAAGCCGTGCGGGCCGGGCGCATCGGAGCGGGACACGTGATCGTCATGGGCACCTCCGGGGCCTTCGTCCCGGCCACCATCATGGCGCTCGGCCAGGGCGGCCCGGCGCTGCTCGCCACTCTCGTGGCCGTCACGGCGCTGGTGCCGCTCGTGCTCTCGTGGCGGCTGTCCCTCTTTCAGCGCATCCTGACCCCCGCCGTTTCGGGGACCGTGATCATGCTCATCCCGGTTACGGTCATGCCCTTCATCTCGAGCCTCCTCGCCGGCGGCCCGGATGGCGGCGCCCTTCCCGGCGCCCCGCTCAGCTTCTTCGCGACCGTCGCCATCATCGGCGGCCTCGCACTGAAGGCAACGGGTCCGCTGCGCATCTGGGCCCCGGTCATCGGTGTGGTCGCGGGCTCGGCCATCGCGGGCTACCACGGCCTCTACGACCTGGAGCGGGTCGCTGCGGCCCCGTGGGTCGACCTTCCGCAAGCCCGGCCGCCCGGCTTCGATCTCACCTTCGGCCCGGCGTTCTGGACGCTGCTCCCCTCGTTCCTGCTTGTTGCCGTGATCGCTGCCATCCGCACGATGAGCAGCGCTATCGCCGTCCAGCGCGTCTCGTGGCGGCGCAGGGACCGCGCGATCGATTTCCGCTCGGTGCAGGGAGCCGTCACCACGGACGGTGTCGGCAATCTGCTGGCCGGGCTGGCCGGTACGGTTCCCGGCAGTGCCACAACCACAAGCGTGGCGTTGACACAACTTACCGGGGTCGCCGCCCGAGCCGTCGGGATCGTGGCCGGGGCCACTTTCGTCGCCCTTGCCTTCCTCCCCAAGGCGTTCGCGATCCTGCTGGCCATCCCGGATCCGGTCTTTGCCGCGTACCTCGTCGTGCTGCTGGCCATGCTCTTCTCGATCGGGATGAAGATCGTCCTGCAGGACGGCCTCGGCTACCGGGAAGGCATCGTTGTCGGCATCGCCTTCCTGGCCGGCGTGAGCTTTCAGCACGGCCTCGTCTTCCCGGAGCAGATTTCCGCATTCGCGGGCGGACTGCTGGCGAACGGGATGAACGCCGGCGGATTCACCGCCATCCTGATGACCCTCCTGGTCCGGCTGACGGAGCCCCGGCACATGCGAATCGAAATCCGATTCGACCCATCGGAACTCCCCAGGATCAGGAGTTTCCTGGATGACTTCTCGTCGGGCAGCGGCTGGGGACGCGAGATGGCCGACCGTCTCGCGGCCGCGGCCGAAGAAGCGATCCTGTCGCTCATGCAGGACGATAGGCAGACGAGAGCGGATGCCTCTGCCACAGACCTCGGAGACGCGCGCGGGCACGGGGACCAGACACGTCAGGACGCCTCGCGCCGCCTGCTGCTCGTGGCCCACAGGGAACCGGATGCCGCGGTGCTGGAACTGTACGTCGCGCCACAGGGCGAGAACATTCAGGACCGGGTGGCGCTCCTTGGCGAGACGGCGGAGGGGGCATCCGTCGGGCGCGAGGTCTCCCTGCGGCTGCTGCGCCACCTCGCGTCGTCGGTGCGGCACCGGCAGTACCACGAAACGGACATACTCACGATCCGCGTTCAAGGCATCGGTTGACGACGGCCGGAGAGGGGTGTCCCTCCCTCCTCTCGTGCCTATCTTTGGTTTCCACTCAAGTCCGGCATGCCCCGTTTTGATCGAGCGTTTGATGCGGCCCACTTTGTCATTGGCAGGACTGAATCGAAGCCCCCGGTGCGGCGGGCCGGTTCGTCACGGGCTGCTCTTCCTCTCCATGATGCTCATCGCGGCGTGCGGCGAGTCCGGTCCCTCCGTACCCGCCTCGGTGGCCGTCTCCCCCGCCTCGATCAGCTTCGCGTCATTGGCCGACACCGTGCGCCTGAGTGCGACGGTACGCGACGAAAACGGCGAAGTCATCGCGGGAGCCGCGGTCACCTGGGCCTCCAGCGACCCGTCGGTCGCCGACATCGACACCGGTGGACTGGTCACGTCCGTCGCCGACGGCAGCGCCACGATCACCGCCACGGCCGGAAGCGCGAGCGGCTCGGCCGGGGTGGCGGTCGAACAGCGGGCGACGACGGTCAACCTGTCCGCCCCCCAGGATTCGCTGATTGTGGGCGACTCGATCCGGATGACCGCAGAGGCCCTGGACGCGGCCGGGTCGACGGTCGCGGGGGCCGTCTTCGTCTGGGAGTCCAGCGACACGGCCATCGCCACCGTGAACGACGACGGCTGGGTCCTCGCGCGAGCCCCGGGTGCCGCCCAGATCACAGCGACTCTGGGCGAAATCTCCGCCTCGACGAGCCTGACCTCGCTTCCGCTCCCGGAGCGCGGGGCCCTCAAACTGCTCTACGAAGCCGCCGGCGGCGCCCTCTGGAAGGACAACACCAACTGGCTGACCGAGCGGCCGCTCGACCAATGGTACGGCGTGGAACTCAACGAGGACGGCCAGGTGATTCGTCTGCTGCTGACCGGCAACGGACTCATCGGCACGATCCCGCCCGAGATCGCCAGCCTCCCCGCCCTGGAGGTCCTGCACATCGGTCTCAACGACCTGGCCGGACCCATTCCTCCGGAGATCGGCCGGCTGACCAACCTGCTTTCCCTCGAACTGACCTACAACGGGCACACCGGCGAGATCCCCCCGGAGATCGGCGATCTCACCTCGCTACTGTGGTTCGGAGCCTTCGGCAATGAGTTCAGCGGCGAGATTCCGGCCGAAATCGGCAACCTCGTGGAGCTCGAGGAGCTGGATCTCTGCTACAACCGGCTGACCGGGCCGATCCCGACCGAAATCGGCAACCTGAGGAACCTGCGGCGCCTCTCTCTGTGCGGCATTGACGCCGCTCCGGAGGAAGGGAATCAGCTCACGGGCCGCATCCCCTCCGAGATCGGCAACCTCTCGCAGCTCACGCTTCTCAGCCTCGGTGCCAATCAGCTCAGCGGACCCATACCGGCTGAAATCGGTGATCTCACCCAACTCGACTCGCTCCTCCTGTACAGCAACCAGCTGACGGCGATTCCGCCCGAAGTCTCCCGGCTGCAGGGTCTCGAGGTGCTGATCGTCTACGGCAATCGACTGACTGGTCCGCTCCCGGCCGAAGTCGGCAGCCTCCCGAAGCTGAAGAAGCTCAACGCCGGCTGGGGATGGCGCAGCGGCCGCAACCTGATCACCGGGTCGATCCCGCCGGAATTGGGCAATCTGACCAGCCTTGAAGATATGGATCTGGGCGGGAATCAGTTGACGGGCCCGATTCCGCCGGAACTCGGCAACCTGTCCGCCCTCAGGGACCTTGAACTCGGCTCGAACCGACTGTCGGGGTCCGTGCCGCCGGAGATCGGCAGGCTGACCCGGCTCGAAGCACTCGCGGTCTGCAAGAACGAACTCGACGGCGAACTGCCCTCGGAGCTCGGGAATCTCACACGGCTCACGCGACTGTTCCTGTGCACCAACAACTTCGCGGGTCCCGTGCCTCCCGAGCTTGGCAACGTGAAGCTCTTGAAGAGGCTCAACGTGGCCGGCAACCGGCTAACCTCCGCAATGCCTCCGTCCCTGGTGTCCCTCAGCCGCCTTCAGGAGTTCTTCTGGCTCAACAACGACGGACTGTGTGTACCGGTCGAAGAGGAGTTCGACGCCTGGCTCGACGGTATCGCCGTGAAGGGTGGAGATCGTTGCGCCGCCGCGGACGCGGGTCTCACTGCCGGTGGAGATCGCCGGGCAGAGCGCGTCGCGACCGGCGACGCAGAGGTGCACGGGGCTCGCAGGAATGTGACTGATGTGCGGCCCGGCAACACCCGGCCGCCCAGGCCTTCCGGGAATCGTTAGCGCCGCACCTCGCCCGCTCGAAGGCACGGCGAGCGTGGGACGCACCGTCCAGCCCCGCACGGGCCCGCGCGACCTCAGAAGCGAATCCGGCCTGCGAGCGCAAGCCCCACGCGTCCCTCGGGATTCGTCCACAGCCCGAGCGAGGGCTGGAACCGGGTCGCAGCGTCGTCGTCCGGAATGACCTGCCAATCATCGTAAGGGGTCGATGCGCCCAGGATCAGACCGGTCGCTCCCCCTACGAACGCCCCGATGCCGGTGTACAGCGCGGCATAGGTGAATCCGGCCCGGATGTGTTCAGGGACAGTGTGGTTGCACTCGCTGTCGCGACACACGGGACCCACCGCCAGACCCAGCAGGAATCCCACCGAGGCGCCTCCGAGCCCACCGATCATCACGCCCTTCTTCCCCCAGGGAAGTGCGCTGCTCCCCGTGCCGACATCGCGTTCCAGCCAGAGGACCTCGGCCCGCGCCACCGACCTCGTGTCCCCGTTCTCCACGTCGATCTGGAAGTCGTCCTCGCGCAGCGACGATACCAGGCCGATCACGGTTTCGTCGCCGAGGAACACGCGAACCCGGTCGCCCACCTCCTGGGCGGCTGCCGTGGATGGCTGGACAGCGAGGACCGCCATCGGCACGACGAACATCCTGATCTTCGTGGCCATCCATTGCGTTGAGCCGAACCAACTCATCTTCGACGCCTTCGCGAGCAGGCATGGCCCGGAACCGGGCCAGCGCGAGGAAACAGGAGGGTCATCTTACTGGAGCGGCCATCCCGCGTGCAACCTGGGGCAGAGCGGCCGTCAGCCTTTGCTCGCCAGCCGCACCTCGGCGGCGCGAGCGTGGGCTTCCAGCCCTTCCATGCGCGCCAGGGCGGCGGCGTCCCGGGCCAGCCGGGTCGAAGCCGGCCCATCGTCCAGCCTGAGCCAGGTCGGCCGCCTTATGAAGGAGAACACGGAAAGCCCTCCGGTGAATCGGGCCGTCCCGCCCGTCGGGAGGGTGTGATTGGGGCCGGCGCCGTAGTCGCCGAAGACTTCCGCGGCGGATTCCTTGACAAATACTGCCCCGAATCTGTCAAGAGACGCGCTCCAGGCGTCTGCACGGCTGCCGTGAAGCTGCAGGTGCTCGGGCGCCAGGGCCTCGCAGCACCGCAGGGCCTCTGCTTCGGGGGTGACGACGGCGAAACCGTTCCGCAGGGCGGCCAGAGCGGTTTCGGCGGTCGGGAGGTCGCCGAGCTGACGCGCGAGATGCTCTTCGACCCGGGTCACCAGAGCTGCTGAGGTGGTGATGAGGACCGGGAGCGCTTCCGGGTCGTGTTCCGCCTGCGCCAACAGGTCCGCCGCGATGAGCGCCGGGTCGCCGTGTTCGTCGGAGAGCACCGCCAACTCGGAGGGGCCGGCCAGGAGGTCGATCCCGACGATGCCGGACACGAGCAGCTTGGCCGCCGTCACCCACTTGTTGCCGGGACCGACGACGACGTCGCAGCGCGGCACCGGCCCCACCCCGTACGCCATGGCGGCCACGGCCTGCGCCCCCCCCACCCCCACCAGCCCATCCACCCCCGCCACCGCCCCCGCCGCCATCACCTCGCGGGACGGCCTCGGCGAAGCCAGCCACACCTCACGCACCCCGGCCACCCTGGCGGTCACAGCCGTCATCAATACCGAAGACGGCAGCGGGAACCGCCCGCCCGGCGCGTAGCACCCGGCCACGCGGATCGGCACCAGGCGGTCGCCGGCCCTTCCCCCCTCCACTCCCACGTCCACCGGGGCCGCCGACTTCAACTGCGCGCGGGCGAAGTGCTCGATCCGGCCGGCGGTGCGCTCCAGCACCTCACGGCCCGCGCGCGGCAGCGACTCCAGCGCAGCCGTCATCTCGTCGGGAGTCCTCGTCAGCGCCCCGCCGGCTTCGAGGCCATCCCACCGCTCCGCCAGTTCGCGCAGCTTCGCTTCACCCCCCCCGCGCACCGCCTCGACGATTCCCAGCACGGGCCCGATCATCTCGGGCGGCACGGCGGGCTGGCGAGCGCGGCCCACCTCGGAGGCGGCGATCCGTTTCAGGCGAACGGGCACGCTCCCCGTCACCTCGCGCCCCCCTCGCGCCCCGCCCCCTTCGGCGCCGACGCCCGCCTCCGGCTCACCTTCAGGGCGCGGCGGTCCAACTCCCGCTCGACATCGCCCAGGCTCGCTCCCGCACGCTCGAGCGCCACGGTCACGAAGTACAGCAGGTCCGCCGCTTCGTCCACGACATCCTGGGGGGGATCGCCTGCGCCCTCGACGACTTCCTGCGCGCGGTCGCCTGCGCCTTTTTCCCGCGAAGACCCGCCGCCCCCGGTCACGCCCGCAACCGCCTCCCCCAGCTCCCCCGCCTCCTCGACCAGCTTCCCACTCAGGAACGCGTCGTCGGACAGCAACCGGCTCGTCAGTGATCCCGGCACCGCGTCCGCCCGCCGCGACTTCACAGTCCGCTCCAGCTTGCGCAGGCCACCGGCCGGGCCGAAGCAGGTCCAGTCGCCCCTGTGGCAGAATCCGCCCCCGGACTGCTTCACCGTGAAGCGGAGCGCATCCCGGTCGCAGTCGGGTTCGATACGGACGAGCTCCTGGGTCGCACCCGAGGTCAGGCCTTTGCGCCACAGCCCCCGCGAACGCGAGTGGTAGACGCCCATCCCCTCGTCGATCGCCGTGCGGACGCTCTCAAGGCTCGACCACACAAGTCCGAGGGCGCCGCCCCGGTCGTCGGCCACGATGGTCGGCCAGAGTCTGTCCGGGCGTTCGCCGTGGAGAGGGACCGTGAAGGCCTCGGCCAGATCGAGGTGGCCGCGGTAGAGCGCCATCCCGACCTGCGCGTCGGCCCCGGTCCGGTCCAGCCACGCGATCTCTTCCGGGGTGGTGATCCCGCCCGCGACGGTCAGCCGGGACGATCCCGCGGCGTCGACGAGACCCGCGATCTGGTCGCGCGGGAAACCGCCCTCCTTGCCCTCGCCCTCGACGAAGGTCACCAGGAAGCCCCCGGCGAGGCCCCGCAGGTCGCGCATTCCGTCGAACACCGTGCGGCCGGTGCGCTCGGTCCAGCCCTTGACGACCACCTCGCCCTTCCAGGCGTCCAGCGCGGCGACGACCCGTTCGCTCGGCAGCGCCTCCAGCACCTCCGGGACGGCGGCGGTCCCGAGCACGATCTTCGCGGCCCCGCGGTCCAGCCACGCCAGCGCGGCGTCCCGATCGCGTATGCCGCCGCCCACCCGGCACGGCACCATCCGGCACAGTTCCTCGATCACGGCGGTGTTCGAGCCGCGGCCCAGCGCCGCGTCGAGATCCACGACGGCCACCTCGCCCACCCGCCCGAACCGCTCGGCGAGAGGACGCGGATCGCCTGCCTCCAACACCTTGCGCCGGCCCTGCACCAGCTGGACCGCCTGTCCGTCCATGAGGTCGATCGACGGGACGATCATGCAGACACCGCCTCCCTGTAGCCGGGCCGCACCGACACCTCGAGCCGCGCGAGTGCCTCCTTCACGCCCTCCACCGTCCAGTTGCCCTGGTGGAAGATCGACGCGGCCAGAACGGCGTCCGCCCCCGCGCCGACCGCGTCGGCCATGTGCGCGGGAGAGTCGGCACCCCCCGACGCGACGATCGGAACCCGCACTACGGAGCGCACCGCGCGCAGCAGCGTCAGCTCGTAGCCGCTGCGTGTCCCGTCGCGGTCGATGCTGGTCAGGAGGATCTCGCCGGCGCCGCGCTCCACCGCCTCGCGCGCCCAGGCGATCGCGCCGCGCGCCACCCGCTCGGTCCCGGAGCGCACGACGACCTCGTAGCCGCCGTCACCGCCCGGCGCGCCGCCGCACCCCAGCGCGTCGATCGACACCACCACGCACTGCGACCCGAACCGCGCCGCCAGCTCGCTCAGCAGTTCCGGGCGGCGCAGCGCCGCGGTGTTCACGGCCACCTTGTCGGCACCCGCTTCAAGGAGCGCCGCCGCGTCCTCGATCCCGCCGATCCCGCCCCCGACCGTCAGCGGCACCGACAGCCGCGCCCGCACCGCCGCCACCGTGTCGAGCCGCGTGCCGCGCGCCTCCGTGGTCGCGGTCACATCCAGCACCACGACCTCGTCCGCCCCCTGCTCCTCGTAGGCCCGGGCCAGTTCGGCCGGGTCGCCCTGATCCCGCAGGCCGCGGAACTTCACGCCCTTGACCACACGTCCGTCCCGCACATCGAGGCAGGGAATGATCCGAACCGGGAGCATCGGTCAGGCCTCGAGCCAACGCGTCAGCAGCGCCCGGCCGTAGCCGCCCGACAGCTCCGGGTGGAACTGACAGCCGACGACCGGACCGCGCTCCACCGCCGCCAGAAAACGGCCCGCGTACTCGCACCACACGGGGCGCCAGCCGTCGGGCGCGGTTGTCAGGCGGTACGAGTTCGCGAAGTAGGCGTAGCCGCGCGGCACGATCTCGCACCCCTCGTCGGGGGCGACCAGGTTCCAGCCCATCTGGGGGACGCGCCACCCCTCGTCGCCGCTCTCGTAGTTGCCGGCGACGCAGTCGAGGACACCCAGCCCGGGGACGCCCGGCGCCTCCTCGCTGCCGCTCGCCATGAGCTGCATGCCCAGGCAGATGCCGAGGGTGGGACGGCCGCGTTCGAGGCGGTCGCACAGGGCATCGGCGAGGTCGTGGGCGTCGATGGCGCGGCGGGCCGCGGCGAAGGCCCCGACCCCCGGGAGCACCAGGCGGTCGGCACTGGTGACCTTGTGCGGATCGGCGGTCGTGCGCACCCGGCACCCGAGGCGCTCGAATCCCGTCAGCACCGACGCCAGGTTGGCGGTGCTGGTCCGCACGACGGTGACGGTGGGGGCGGCCGCCTCCCTCACAGCACGCCCTTCGTCGAAGGCACACCGCCGCCGACCTTGGCCAGCGCGGCCTTGAGCGCGAGCGCCACCGCCTTGAAGCAGGCCTCGATGCGGTGGTGGTCGTTGGCGCCGCGGATGACGTCGACGTGCAGCGTCAGGCCGGCGGTCTGGGCGAAGGAATGGAAGAAGTGCGGCACCATTTCGCAGGAGAGGGCGCCCACGCGTTCGCGCCGAAGGTCCAGTTCCCCGGCGAAGAAGGGGCGGCCGGACACATCCACCACGGCGCGCGCCAGGGCCTCGTCCAGCGGCGCATGGCGGGAGGCGAACCGTGCAATCCCCTCCCGGCCATCCCCCAGCGCGCGGGCGACCGCCTGGCCGAGCGCGAGACCGACATCCTCGACGGTGTGGTGGTCGTCGACCTCCAGATCGCCATCGCAATCCAGCTGCAGCCCCCACCCCGCGTGGAGGGCAAGCGCGTGCAGCATGTGGTCGAAGAAGCCGATTCCGGTGCCGATCGCGATCGGCGCCGCTTCCCCGGATTCCCCGGGCGCGCGCCCATCGAGGTCGAGGCGAACGTCGACCTTCGTCTCACCGGTCTGGCGAGACACGCTGGCCCTTCGGCCGCGATCCCTGTTTGTCCTTCCTTCGTCACTCATCCGTACCGTTCATCCTTGCGTCTTGTCTTCCCCGGCCCAGCTCCCTCCGTCACCCGCCGAAGAGCCCTCGGAAGTCGGCGTCGGCGTCCACCACCCGGGCCGCGCCCGCAGCCTCCAGCGCATCCCAGGCCGCCTGACCGCCACCCGGCGGCACAACCCCCACCGGGACCACCCTGGCCCCGGCGGCGGCGTTGACGTCGTCCGGCGTGTCGCCCAGCATCCACGCGGTCCTCACCTCGAGGCGCTCGAGCGCGATGCGAACCGGCGCGGGGTCGGGCTTGAGCGGCCCGTCCTCCCGGCACACCACGGCGCCGAAGCATCCCCGCACGCCCTGCTCGCGCAGGAAGCGTTCGGCGTCGGCGCGCGGGCGACCCGTCACCACTCCCATCCGCCGGACCCCGGCGAGCTCCTCGATCAGTTCCCGCGACGGAATCAGGGTCTCGTGACGGCGCAGCCCCGGCGCGTTTTCGCTGCCCTGATAGAACTCCTCGAAGCGCGCCGTAACCTCGGCCAGCGACGCCTCGACCCCGGCCTCCGCCAGCACCGAGTGCGTCACGGCCCAGTCGTCGTTCGCGCGCCCCGCCGCCTTCACGGCACCGATCAACTCATGCCCGGCCTCCACTCCGAACGACGCGCAGGTGCGGATGATCGCCTCCCGGTACGACCGCCGCACGTCCGCCAGCACCCCGTCCATGTCGAAGAGCAGCGCCTCGGGTCCCGGCCCAAGCCCGGCGCCGCGCGCCGCCAGGCACCCCAGCGCCCGCTCCACGCGGCGGAACTCGCCGTCGTCGCGCGGCACCGTGATCCGCACGTATTCCGGCAGGTGCGGGAAATACCTCACGAGGACACCCTGCGCCGCCATTCCCCGCTGGATCCAGCGCGCGTCGGGGAACGACGAGAAAACGAAGTTGGTCTGCGACGGCTGCGGCGTCCCTCCCGCACCCCGGATCACCTCGGCCAGCCAGTCGCGCCGCTCCCGTACATACTCGACGAACTCGCGCATCTCCCGGACGCCGCTCCGCAGCCGCTCGATGGCGATCGCGATCGACGGCCCGGTCAGCGCATACGGCCCCCCGAAGCCCCGCAGCACATCGATCCGCGCCTTCGGTCCGACCGCGAAGCCCACCCGCAGCCCGGCCAGCCCCCACGACTTCGACATCGTGCGGATCATCACCACGTTTGGCACCTCCAGCAGCGCCGCCGTGTGGTCCTCGTCCGCGAACTCCGCGTACGCCGAATCCACCAGCAGCACCACCTCTGGCGGGAGCGCACCGGCCAGCCGCAGGAGCTCCTCGGTCGAGAAGGCCCGCCCCGTGGGATTGTCGGGCGTGAGCACCGCGACCACCCCGGTCCGCTCGTTCACCTCGGCGAGGATGTCGTCGTGCGGGAGCGTTCCCCACTCGTATTCGATCGGAACCAGGCTGCCCCGCGCCATGCGCGCGCACGCCGGGATCATCTCGAAGGTGGGCGTCGGGAAGACCATCTCCTGATCGGGCCCCAGGAACGCGCGGAAGACGCGGTCGATCGCGTCGTCGCCGCCGGTGGTGGCGAGCACGTTGGCCGGATCGACCCCCAGGTAGGCCGCGTAGGCCGCCTCGAGCGGCGCCGGATCGGCGTATTTGCGCAGGATGGCCGGGCCGATCCGCTCCAGCACGTCGAAGCACTCGCGCGGAGGCGGCTCCCCCTCGTTCATGCTCAGGTCGATGACGTCGCTCACGGCCGCACGCCCGGTCGGATCGGCCCCGCTCATGGTACGATCTGCTGCGGCTCGGAGACGACCAGGTCGGTGCCGCCCCGCGCCTTGACCTCGAGAAGCAGCGCCGGCAGCGCCGTCCGCGGCACCGCCACGCGCACCGCGTACCCCGCGTCGCCGTGCAGCCGCGAGACCGACGGCTCGCGCATGCAGGGCAGGATCGACACGACGCGCGCGAAGTCCGCCTCGGGGACGTTCAGCTCCAGCATCACCCGCCGCCGCGCCTCGAGCACCGACCTGAGGAGGAGGACGAGGTCGTCGATACGGTCTCTTCTGGCCGGGTCGCCGAGGGCGGCCGGGTTGGCGTAGAGCCGCGTGGACGAGCGCATCAGCGTATCCGTAACGACAAGGCCGTTGCCGCGCAGGGTGGCGCCGGTCGCGGTGTTGTCGACGATGAGGTCGGCGTCCTCGGGCGGGAAGACCTCGGTGGCGCCGTAGGACCGCACCACCCTCGCCTCGAAGGGCTGACCGCCCGCCCACTCGGCTACGAGACTCACGTACTCGGTCGCCACCACCAGGCGCCGCCCCACCGGCAGCGCCCCGCCGTCCAGCAACGCCCCGGGCGCCGCCGCGACCACCCGCACCGGGTCGAGTCCGGTATCGAGAAGCTCGACGAGGTCGGCGCCGAGCTCCGCGACCCAATCCGCCCCGGCGAACCCGACGTCCCGCGAGCCGGCGTCCAGCATCCTCACCACGTTCTGCGGCTTGAGCAGCTTTGCCTCGAAACCGGGCCACGAGAGCGAGGGCCGGTAGTTGCGCGACCCCAGCCGCACGTCGATCCCCGCGTCGGCGAGGAGCGCGAAGACGCCGTCCTGCATGCGTCCCTTGGGGAGGCCGATGCGAATCGCCCGCTTCACGGCATCCGCGCCCGCCTCGGGGGTCCCCGCTGCCACGTCGTCCCCCGCGACCTCGTCCCGCAGTGCTGTTCCACTCATCGTCCTGCCTTCTCCTTGCGACCGGTACTCCACCCGGAGGCGGCCGGCACAAAAAAGCGCCGACCCCCGAGGAAGCCGGCGTTTGGTATTCCGTTCGCTGTCGTACGGTTACACCGTCACGCGGCCACCTCTCCGGGGTGGCCGTGATGATGCGTCGCCGTGCGGATGCGAATAGTCATGAGATGTTAATCGTCGCGAGGCGGGGGCCGAGTGTCAAGCGACATGTGACAGGAGCGCCGCGCCCGGTGCCATCCCCAGACCACGGCCTGCTATATTCGCAATCATGAACCCACCCGACGAGAGACTCGCGCAGCAGATCGACTTCCTCCTGGCCGTCGACCAGCTGAAGCAGGTGTACCGGAAGACGAAGCTGATTGCCGACGGGCGCTGGGAGAACGACGCCGAGCACTCCTGGCACCTGGCGCTCATGGCGGTGATCCTCCGGGAGTACGCCGCCGAAGACGTGGACATTGCCAGGGTGCTGGCGATGCATCTGATACACGACCTCGTGGAGATCGATGTCGGCGACACCTTCGCCTACGACGACGCGGGTCAGGCGGACCGGGCGCAGCGGGAGCGGGTGGCGGCGAAGCGCATCTTCGGCCTCCTGCCCGCCGACCAGGGGGTCGCGCTGCTCGACCTCTGGGAGGAGTTCGAGGCCCGGGCCACCCCCGACGCGCGCTACGCAGCCGCGTTGGACCGGCTGCACCCGATGCTGCTCAACTACCATACCGGAGATTCGGCCTGGCTGCGGCACGGGATCCGGCGTCCTCAGGTGGTCGCGTTCAACCGGCATATCGAAGATGGCGCGCCGGAGCTGTGGACGTTCGCCCGCCAGCTGATCGACGCCGCGGTGGCGGAGGGCAAGTTGAAGAGCTGACCGGTGTGCGCTACCCTTTCGTCCAGTCCGAAACCCATGCCCACGCCCGGCCCGGCCGCACGCCCATGAAGATTCCGCGCTCCCACTTCCTGCCCCGCACGCGCAACGGCTGGACCGCAACAATCGCGTTTCTTGTCGCAATGGCCCTGGCGCAGCCGCCCATCGTGCACGGTCTGGTGAACCGCGTCGAGCCCTGGATCCTCGGGATGCCCTTCCTCTTCGCGTACCTGCTCGGCGCGTACCTGGTCGGCATCGCCGTGCTGATCTGGGCGCTCGGGAGGAACGTGTAAATGGAACCCTGGGTCGTATCCACCTCGCTGATCTTCCTCTACCTGATCGCGACCATCGTGATCGGGATCCTGGCCAACCGGAAGGGCACCACGAGCATGGAGGACTTCTTCCTCTACGGGCGCCAGGCGGGGTTCATCGTCCTCTATCTGACGGTGGTGGCGACCTTCCACTCCGCGTTCGCGTTCCTCGGATCCGGAGGCTTCTTCTTCACGCACGGGATCGGCTTCTGGATGGCGGGAACGTGGACGGTGCTGGTTGGGGCCATCACCTACACGCTGGGCACGCGGATCTGGGCGCTGGGCAAGAAATTCGGCTACATCACGCCCGCCGACCTGGTCGCCGATTTCTACGAGAGCGAAGCGGTGCGCGTCATCGTGGCCCTCGTCTCGGTGGTCTTCACGCTGATCTACATCCAGGTGCAGGCGCAGGGGCTGGGATACATCCTGTCGGTGGCGACCGGCGACCGGATCTCCTTCGAGCTGGCGTCGCTGATCCTGCTCGTGGTCGCGGCCGCGTATCTCATGGTGGGCGGTCTGCGGGCCGTCTACTGGACGGATGTGATCCAGGGCATCTGGATGTACATCGCGGTGTGGGCGGGCAGCCTGCTGCTGACCTACAAGCTCTTCGGCGGGCCGGTCGAGCTGTGGCGCCGGCTGATGGCGGAGCGGCCCGACCTGCTGAGCCTTCCCGGCCCGGAGGGCTTCTTCACGCCGGGTATCTGGGTCGGCATGACGATCGCGCTCTCCTTCGGGATCATCTTCCAGCCGCACATGATGATCCGCTACTTCACGGCCGCCTCCGACCGCACCCTCAAGATCCTCGGCGCCACCACCCCCATCTACCTCATGACGCTCTTCATTCCGGCGGCGTTCGTGGGGCTCGGCGGCGCGCTCATCCTCCCCGACCTCGCGTCTCCCGACCGCGTCTTCCCCGAACTGCTCTTCCAGTACGCGCCGCCCTGGCTGACCGGCCTGATCCTGGCCGGCGCCACCGCCGCCGCCATGTCCACCCTGGACTCGATCCTGCACTCGAACATGACCGTGCTGACGCGGGACGTGTACCAGCGCTACATCGCCAAGGACCGCAGCCAGGGCCACTATCTCGCCTTCGGGCGCCTCGTGGTGGTCGCGCTGCTGGGCGTGGGCTTCTACCTCACCGTCTCCCAGCTCGACTTCCTCGTCACACTCGTGACACTCTCGGGCGCGGGCGCGCTCCAGCTGATGCCCGCCGTGCTGGGCGTCTGCTACCCGGGACGGCGGCTGCACACGTCGAAGGGCATCATCGCGGGAATCCTGACCGGCCTGGTCGTCCTCTACCTGACCCGGGTCGAGTTCCCGCAGCCCCTCGGCATCCACGAGGCGCTCTGGTCGCTGGCGGCGAACTTCGCGGTCACGATTCTCGTCTCGCGCTTCACGCGGCAGCCCTCCGAGGCCACCGTCGAACGGATTCACGGCGAGGTGGAGCGCTTCGTCTACGGCGACTGAAGCCGTTGCCTCAAATCGGCGGCGCCACCACAAATGGCCTCCCGGGCGTCCAAACAGGGCTCCTCAGAGCCATCAGGGCCGGATGACGGGGGTGCTTGACGCCGTCGGAAGGCCCCAAAAGGGCAGACCGGGGCTCAAAATCGTATACAAAAGCTTGCGCACTCTTGCGCACTCGCTGCCCGATCCCCATTTTGCCCCCGTTCCCAAAACCAGTCCACTCCAAAAGAGGAGAGAGACCGTGGACAAGAATTGGGTAGTAGGATCCGTTGTCGCGGGCATTGCAATGTTCGTGGTCAACTTCATCCTGGGCGCGATCGGAGTCGACTTGCTTTCCGCCTCAATGGAAGCCGGGTTTACCGCGAATTCGATCGTGGGACACCTGTTCGCAGGTGCCGTGCTTGCCACGGTGCTCGGCTGGAACGGCGCGAGTGACGCTGCCGGCGCGGGCAAGGCGGGAGCGACATTCGGCGTTCTCCTGGGCCTGGCCGGCCAGATCGGTGGCATGGGTTTCGACGCCATGGGCCTGATCGGCGCCATCCTGACCGGCGCCATTGTCTACGGTGTCAGCGGCGCCGTCCTGACGATGGCTCCCACGGGAGGTGGGGACTAAAGACCTCGGTGGCCTGAAGGCCTGACGGCCCCAGGGTCCACAAACCGCTCCCGGAGCCGGACCGCCGCCACGGGTGCTCGCAGCCCCCGGGATGGCGGATGCGAAAGCCAGGTTCGCAACTCGGTTCCGGGAGCGGTCGTGCGTCCGGGGACTGCCCCCGGGCGCTCCTTGGAGCCCGTGGACAAAATCCCCCGGCATTCGAGCGGCGCTTTATCCACGGGCCCCTACACATCCAGGCGGTCGTCGATATCGTAGCCCGCCGCGGCCCACCCGGACGCCTGCCGCGCCCCATCGAAGGTCACATCGACCCGCCCCAGCCGCATTCCGCCCCATCCCACCTGGTTCACCACCGTAAACCCCGTCCGCCCCTGGCCGAAGACCACCGCCTCGTCGAGGAAGGTGTGGGTGTGGCCGCCCAGGATCAGGTCGATCTCGGGCACCGCCTCGGCGAGCGTCAGGTCGCTGGGCCGGTCCGAACTGCGGTACTCGTACCCGAGGTGCGACAGGCAGATCACCAACGAGCACCCCCCGGCCCGCAGCTCCCGGCAGGCCGCGCGCGCGGCGGTGATGGGGTCGGTGTAGCGCACGCCCTCGTGCAGGCTGGCGAGCACGAGCTTCTCGAAGGCGATCCCCAGCCCGAAGATCCCCACCCTGACGCCGTCGAATTCACGCACCGTCCACGGCTCGACATGCCCCGCGAGCGCCGATCCGCCCACGTCGTAGTTGGCCGACACGAACTCGAAGCCCGCCTCGGGAAGCGTCGCCACCAGCCCGTCCACCCCGTTATCGAAGTCGTGGTTGCCCAGCGTCGCGACATCGTACCCCATGGCGGTCATCGCCCGAAACTCGATCTCGCCGCCGAAGAAGTTGAAGTACGGCGTGCCCTGGAAGATGTCCCCGGAATCGAGCAGCAGGACATGTTCGTTGGCCTCGCGCACCCGCCGGATCAGGGTCGCACGCCGGGCCGCTCCCCCCAGCCCGGCAAAGCGCCCGCCGTCCATCGGGAACGGATCCATGCGGGAGTGGGTGTCGTTGGTATGAAGAACGACCAGGCGGAAGTCGTCGTCGATGATCGGCCCGTAGCCGCTCCCGGGTGCGGCGGCCGGCCGAGGACGGTCGGCGGCGGTGGCTTCCAGCAGGCCCGCCGCGCCGCCCAGCCCCGCGATGCCGCCGGCGCGGCCAAGAGTGCGCACGAATTCGCGCCGCTTCATTCGCCGCCCCCTTCCGTGCCGGGGCCGTTCGCGTCGCGGACGCGGCCGTCCAGCGTCGGCGCCACGGCGTCTCGCTCGCGCAGGTATGCGACGAAGACGTCGCGGATGAGGACGTCCAGATCCTCGCGCGGCTGCGCTGCCGCCTCCCACAGCACCGTCCAGGTGCCGCCGCCGTCCGCCAGGTAGTCGACCGTGGCGAGGCGGTAGGTGAGCGCCGGGTCGATTGCCTGCCCGCCGACGCGCACGTCCACCGCATCGTCGCCGTCCAGCTCCATCGTCCACCCCGCGATCGGTTCGCCGCCGCTGAGCGCGATCTCGTCGGCCAGGCGCTCCAGCTGCGATCCGGACAGCGAGAGCACGGTGACGTAGTTCTCGAAGGGGAGCAGCTCGTAGGCGTGCCGCATCAGGATCGGCCCCCCGGCGATCGGCACCCGGAGGCCCCCGTCGTTGAGGAGCGCGACGTGGACCGTGTCGGCGGCCAGGTCCTGCACGACATCGAGCAACGCGTCGGCCACCAGGTTCTCGAGCGTGCCTTCGGGCTCGTCCTTGCCGAATTCGCCGGCCGCGTGCGCGAGGACCTCGGCGAGCTGCTCTCCCAGCCGCTCCCGGTAGGGCGCGATGAGCGCCTCGATATCGGCCGCGGGCTCGATCCCGTCGTCCATGAGGGTGAAGTCCACGGGGGCTTCCCGCACGGTGAGGACAGGCCCGGGACCGGCCGGCGCGCGATCGCACCCCGCCCACAGCAGCGCGGCGGCGAGCACCCAGCCCCTCCCTGGGATTCTGCCCGGGACGGCCACGGATCGGCGCGGAGAACGAGTCGATTTCAGCATGATGCCAGTCAACTTCGCGGCATCGGGTGTTGCGCGCCACGGCCCAGGCCCCATCGTACCACGGCTGCACCGCGCGCCCATATCACAGTCCCCTCACACGAGCGATCCCATGTCCCTGGCCCAGTCCCTTCGCGGCGTCCGCGTCCTCGATCTGTCCCGGCTGCTGCCGGGCCCCTTCCTCACCATGGTCCTCGCCGACCTCGGCGCCGACGTGGTCAAGGTCGAGGAGCCCCGCATGGGGGACTACATGCGCGACTTCCCGCCCCGCGGCGAGGGGATGTCGGGCCGCTACCTGACCGTCAACCGCAACAAGCGCTCGGTCGCGATCGACCTCAAGGACGGCGCTCAGCGCGAGAAGTTCCTGCGGATGGCCGCGCAGGCCGATGTGGTCGTCGAGAGCTTCCGCCCGGGTGTGATGGACCGGCTCGGCGTGGGCTACGAGGCGCTCCGCGAGCGCAACGCGGGCATCATCCTCTGCTCGATCTCGGGCTACGGACAGACCGGGCCGTACCGCGACCGCGCCGGTCACGACATCAACTACCTGGCGATGGCGGGCGTCCTGGCGATGAGCGGATCCAGCCCCGACGGCCCACCCGCGATGGCCGGCGTCCAGATCGCGGACATGGCCGGGGGCGCCATGTGGGGCGCGATGGGGATCCTCGCCGCCCTGATCGAGCGCGGCCGAACCGGCGAAGGAACCCACCTCGACATCTCGATGACCGAGGGCGCCCTGGCGCTCCTGGCCAGCGAATTCGGGATCATCGACGCCGAGCCCGCGGTCCCGACCCGCGGCACGGGCCTGCTTAACGGCGGCGCCGCGCGGTACGCCGTCTACCGGACCAGCGACGGCAGGTACCTCAGCGTGGGGGCGCTGGAGCCGCAGTTTTTGAAGCGGCTGGCCGCGGCAGCGGGGTTGGAGCTCTCGCGCGGCCCCGACAGCGACGCCGATCTGCGTGATCAGCTCACCCGGATCATCGCCTCGAGGACCCGGGATGAGTGGGAGAGCATCCTCGCCGACTGCGACTGCTGCTGCGAGCCCGTCCTCGAACTCGACGAGGTGGCCGCACATCCCCTGCACCGCGAACGCGGCCTCTTCTTCGAGATCGGTGACAGCGGGTCGCCGGGATCGCTACAGGTCCGCACGCCGCTCGGCATGCCGGATGGGCGGCGTCCCGGTCCGGCGCTCGGTGAGCACAACGAAGAGGTGTTTCGGGAGTATGGGGTGCAGGATATGTAATTCAAACTTTACATATTGACTAGTCTGATTGTCATTCCTGCCACCTGTGAGCCCCGCCTACCCCCCCCACACCTCCTCGAACACCCGCAGGTAGTTCTCCCCCAGGAACTTGACGATCACCTCGTCGGAGTGACCCCGCGCCGCCAACTCCTCGGTGAGGCGGGGCACCTTTGAGATATCCTCCAGGCCGGCCGGCGCCATCTCCCTGCCGTAGTGGTCGCTGCCCAGCCCGATGTGGTCGGGGCCCATCACGTCCAGCGCGGTCTCGATGTCGCGCACCACGCTGTCGAGATCGCGGTGAGCCACGTGGATCAGGCCGAGGACGCCGCCGTTCGCGGCCAGCGCCTCCAGCATCCAGCGGTCGCGGGGCAGCTCGAGGCGGGGGCGGGGCAGCTTGCCGTCCAGCAGATCACCGGCTTCGGGCGCCGTGTCGGGGAACATGGTCGGGGTGGTGTGGGACAGGATGACCGGCCTGGTGGTGAGTTCGAGGATCTCGCTGAACCCGACCTCGCCGATGTGCACGAGGTCGATGACGATGCCGAGGTCGTCCATCCGGCGCACGGCCTCCTTGCCGAGCGCGGTCAGGCCGCCGCGACGGTCGGCCGCCCAGCAGCCGTCGGCGAAGATGTTGCGGCGGGTGTGGGTGAGGCTCGCCGAGCGCAGGCCGAGCCGGTAGTACAGGTCCAGGAAGCGCGGGTCGGTGCCCAGTGCCTCGCAGCCCTCGAAGGCAAGGACGAGCGCGACCCTTCCCTCCTCCTTGGCGCGGCGGATGTCGCCGGCCGTCGTGGCGAGCACGAGCGCGTCATGGCGGTCGATCTGGTCATGCAGATTCCACACCATCTCGAAGCCCCGCCGGACGGGGTCGCGCAGCCAGTCGTCGTCGAGGTAGATCGCGCACAGCTGCGCCGTGATGCCGCCCTCCTGCCAGCGCGGCAGGTCGTACTGTCCCATGGGCCCGAACCACACGGTGTGGGCGCCCATCCCGAAGCGGACGAGCGGGTTGTTCGCGAGACCGGGCGGCGGCTCCCAGTCGAGATCCGGCACCTCTACGCGGTCGCCGAGGGACATCTTGCCCTCGGTGACGGGGATCAGGATGTCGCTGTGGCCGTCGATGACGATTGCGCGGCGGTGGAGTGCTGCGGCCGCGCTTGCCGCGCGCGCGCCGGGCCTGTCGCCCGCGGCCATCACGAGCCGGGCCCGCCTTCGCCCCGCGAACCGGGTAGCCCGCCCTCCACCACCGGCAGCTCGATACGCGATCCGTCCGCGCCCCCGCTGTACACCGTCAGCGTGGTCTCGCCGTCGGCGGGCACCGGGTCGAACATGCCCGCGTCCGCCCCCGCGATCGCAACCCGGATGCGGTGTCCGGCGCGGATCAACGCAGCGATGGGCCAGAGCCGGAAGCTCATCGTCTCGGCCTCGCCGGGCGGCATGGGCTCGGCGTCGGCGCGCGCGAAGGAGTGGTACGGCTCCTCGCCCTCGAAGTAGGGGTTGGGTGTGGCCTTGCGGTGGATCAGCCGGAGCCCTCCCTCGGTCACGTAGCGGCTTCGGCCCTGCGGGTCTACGTCTTCCAGGTACACGAAGAGGGCGCCGTCCTCCCGGTCCGATGCGAGCTTCAGCGTGATCACCGGGTAGCCGACGATCTGGAGGTCGGATTCGAGCGGCTCCGTGGTGTATGTGAGCATGCGCGCGTCCATTTCGCCGCGGTCGTCCAGGTTGAGGATCGGCGCACCCATCTGGGCCATCCAGCGGTTGCCGGGTCCGGTGGTCACACCGGGGTCGACGGTGTAGTCGTCGCTGCCGGCTGTAACCGCGTCCGGATCGCCGGTCAGCCGTCCCCCCGAGTCCGTGTAGAAGGTCGCGGTCGTGGTTCCCGCCGGCGGCCAGACCTCCGTGTCGTGGTACGCTTCCTCGCCAAGGTTGAGGAACCGCATCGCCGGCCATTCGTCCACGCCGTTGTCGTCGCCCTTCAGGTGGTGGTCGAAGAAGAGGCGCCGAAGCTCCATCTGATCGGCCACCGACGGGTCGGGAGGGAGAGGCTCTCCGCTCACCGAATAGGGGCTGGCGTTGTACCCGCCGCCGTGGGTCGAGGCCAGAATCAGCACTTTCTGCGGGTTGCTGAAGTGACGGAACCGCAGCAGCGTCCCGTCGGCGGTGCCCGCGTCCAACCAGCTGACGAGGACCAGCATGGGGACGCCGGACCGCTCGATCTCCGCCTTCCAGTGGATCGGCCCGATCTCGGCCCAGCTCTGGCCGCCGCCGACCACATCGTCCCGGTGCTCGGTGGCCAGGACGCTCGCGAACACGTCCGGGTTCGCGGCGTGCTCGGCCACGGCGGCAGCCAGCATCGAACCGTCTTCGTCCTCGTCCACGCGCCGGACGCCGACCTCCATCGCTTCCACGTCGTTGTCGTCCATCTGGCCGACGAGATCGCCCCACGTCTCGATGAACCCCCGCGCCAGCAGGCCGTAAGGACGGATCGGGCTCGGGTAGGCGTCGAAGTCCGACCATCCCGGAATCACAGCTTTCACAGCCGGGTGATTCACGGCGGCCAGTAGCTCGGCGGTCGTGCCGGTGTAGGAAGTGCCGTAGGCGCCGACCGTCCCATCCGACCATCCACGGGTCACGACCCAATCCACCACGTCGTAGGCGTCGAGGACCTCCTGGCGCCCGTATTCCACGGGCCGGGTGCCGAACGAGGCGCCGCTGCCGCGCGCGTCGACCTTGACCAGCGCGTAGCCGTAAGCGAGGAAGTGGCGGTCCAGTCCCGACAGCGTGTTGATGCGCTCGCCGGTTTCGGGGTCCTCCAGCCCGCGCCGGTAGCGGGTCAGGGTCAGGAGGGCGGGATATCGTGCGGCGTCGGTGCCGGCGGGCAGGTAGACATCGGCTGCCAGCCGCGTGCCGTCCTCCGCCGTGATGTAGAACGAGGATACGTCGGGCCCTGGGGCCTCCGCGGTGTCACAGGCGACGAGGGCCCCGGCGAGGACGACAGCGCTCGTGAGAACGGTGCGCCGGATGCGCGCAGTGGTGGACATGCGCCCGGCCACGGTCCGAAGCGGGGGCGTCGACATGCTCACCGCACCACCTTCATGGAGCTGATGATTGGAGCGACCGGCAGCGCGTCCAGGTCAACCTTCTTTCCCTCCTTGATCACCATGTGAATCGTCCGGTAGTTGTACGCGCTCTCCAGCGGGTCCTCGTCGAGGATCACGATGTCGGCCCACCTGCCGGGCTGCAGCGTCCCGATCTCGTCGTCGAGTCGGTAGGCGCTCGCCACATTGCTGGTTGTCGACTTCAGCACCTCCATCGGGTCCATCCCCAGTTCCTCCAGCGCGACCAGGGCATTGAAGTGCCCCTCCCCGAGCTTGACGCGCGGGTCGATCGTGTCGGAAGCCAGCGTCGGCGACTCGGCCAGCAGCACGGGGTTCTGGATCCCCGCATCGGTCGACATCAGCAGCTTCGCGCCAGCCTTGATCATGTTGGCCCGGTTGATCGCCCCGATCTTCATGTATGGGGTGAGCGTCCCGGTCGGATTGTTCGCCTCGAGCGCGTCCATGCGACGCTGCGTTATCGGGAGCACGGAGCAGGCAATCCCCCGGTCGACCATCTTCTGGATGAACTCCATCGGAATCGGAATCTCGGGCCCGGAGATCCCGCAGTGCGTGATGATGTCCACCCCGGCCTCGATCGCCATGTCGAAGCTCTCGACCGAGGTGGTGTGCGTCTGCACGGTCATCCCGGCGCGGTGCCCCTCCTCGACGATCACGCGCTGCACCCGCTCCGAAAACGAGATCAGGTTCATGTCGACATGGCCGCTGGCGCCGTACTTGAGGAAATCCATCCCCAGCGTCGTGTAGTTGCGGATTACGTCTGCGACCGAATCGGGCGTCATCCACAGCAGCTCGCGCCCCGTTTTCTCCTCCCAGGTGTCGTTGATGCGCTTGACGAACGCCTGGCTCACGTACGGCGCGTGCGACTCGCGGAAGTCGGGCCCGAGCGGTCCGCTGAACCCGATGATGTTGCCGGCAATGTAGATCCGGCTGCCAGGGGCCTCGCCCGCGTTGATCATGTCGCGCGCCTGCCCGAGCGCCGCGCGCGGACCCCAGGTGTCGAAGACGGTCGTCTGCCCGGTCTTCAGCGTGATCTGGGCCGCTTCGAGAATGATCTCGTGAAGGCGGTGCTCATGCAGGATGAGCGTCTCGAGGTCGAGGTTGAGGAAGAGATGGAGGTTGCCGTCCATCAGCCCGGGGATGACATACCTGCCCCCGGCGTCGATGGTGGTCGCGCCCGCGGGGACAGGGGTCGAGGCGGCGGGCCCGGCGGCGGTGATCCGCCCGTCGGTGAACACGACCACGCCTTCGCTGACGGGCGCGGCTCCGGTGCCGTCGATAACGGTGCCGCCGGTGATGGCCACGGTCTGGGCCGCGGCGCCCGGGGCGATCGTGCCGGTGAGGAGCAGTGCAAGTGTGGCACTGAGGGCCGAACTGGCACGGCGGAACGGATTGGCTCGGTGGATGGACATGGCTGACTCCTTTGGTCCTTCGGTAATCCTTCAGTCCGCCCTCGGCACCATGCGGGCGCCCTGGGCGATATAGCTCATGCGCCCCTCCGGACGCGGGTCGAGAAAGCTCATGATCGACGCAGTGGCGTTCCCCTCTGCGTCCGGGTAGGTGAATGCGTCGTTGCCGACCGGCCTCAGCGGAATCGGCGGGGTGGGCTCCATCGGCGTGTCGTCGTAGAAGGGGAACTTCGCCCACAGCGAGACGCCGATCCCGCCATCCATCTCCACGATCTCGTAGACCTGGGCGATGTTCTCGTAGCGGCCCGCGTAGCGTGCGACATCGACCTCCGTGTCGACGATAGGCCTGACCACCGGCTCCGGCGGCGCCACCCCGGCAGCTTCCTCCATCCACTTGTTGGCCAGCTCGCTGGTCAGTCCGCCGCTGTGCGAGGAGTTCCCGAAAACCGCCACCGCCACGTTGCTCTCCGGGTGCGCGGTCAGGCTCGACAGGATGCCCGGCCCCCCGCCGCTGTGCGACACGAACCCGCCTTCCGACAGCATCCAGCCCAAGCCGAACGCAATCGGCGTGCCTTCGCCACGCACCCGGGTGGTCTCGGCGCGCATCGCGCGGGCGCTCTCGGGCGAGAGGATCGTGGCCCCGTTCAGGCCGGTTCCGTCTGCCATGTGCGCGGCCGCGAAGGTGACCAGGGCGCTGGCCGACATCATCGCCGTGGCCCCCGCGGGCGCGAAGCTGATCGGCAGGAAGACGAAGGAGGTCCGCACGGGTTCGCCGGTCTCCGGGTCGGTGAAGTGGCCGACGCTGGCGCGGTGCAGCAGCGCGTCTTCGGGCAGCACGGCGGCGTGCTCCATGCCCAGCGGCTGGAAGATCCGCTCCTTCACCAGGTCGTACCAGCTGCGCTCCCGGATCCTCTGGCAGAGGTAGCCGGCGATCACCGTCGCCGTGTTGCAGTACGAGGTGTCGGCGCCGGGCTCGTGGATCATGCCCATGTTCGCGAAACGGGGGATCGCCTTCTCGATGGTCTCCTCGTCGTGGCCCTGTTCGGGCACCATCTCGCCGTCGATGCCGCTGGTGTGATTGACCAGCATGCCCACCGTGATGCGGGCGAGGTGGTCCGGGTCGGCGAGCCGCAGTTCGGGCAGGTAGGTCGAGACCGGCGCGGCAAGGTCGACCAGCCCATCATCCACCATCTGCATGAGCACCGTGGTGTTGAAGATCTTGGTGATCGACCCGATGTGCATGACGGTCTCGGGGGTCATTCCGACGCCGCTGCTGATGTTGGTGAGGCCGGCCGCCGCGGTGCGGATCTCGCCGTTCGCGAACACGGCCGCGCTGGCGCCGACCACTCCGTGGCGCGCGAGGGCTTCCTCCAGCTCCGCCTGCAGCGCTGGATCGGTACCGGCCGGCGCACCATCGCCCGATCGGACGCGGGCGGGGACGTCCGGTGTGCAGGCCGTAACGCCAGCGACCGCCGGCACGGTCGCCGCAACCGCGGCGCTTTTCAGGAAGTCCCGACGGGTGGTCGTGGGGTCTCTGGGGGTGGGCACGGGCATCCTCCACGGGTGCGGCTGGATCACGCGCTTCGTTGCGCCTTGACTGCCAGAATAGGCAGACCGAACCACCCCCGCCATTCAAAAGCGTGATGCTCACGCGGATTCATCCACGGACCGCTACATTGCCAGGTAAATCGCCCGAGTGCGGGAGCCACCCAATCATGACTACGTGCCGACACGCGCTACATGCCGAATCGCAGTATCCGCAATCCGAGCTGAGGGGCACGGTGACGATCATCGGCGACATCGTCGGGCCCGTCGGGCCGGAGCACCATTGGGACGGCGTGACGGGCGCCCGTTCACCCACCGATAGCGCTGGTGAGCACGACCCCGGAATCAGGCAGGATCCCAACGGAGGTTCAAAATGAACCGGTACACCGCGACCACCTCCCGCCGCACCTTCCTCAAGGCCGGCGCCACCGCCCTCGCCGGCGCGGCCATCTGCCCGGAGCGCCTCCTTGCCGACCCCTACGCACCGCTCGCCCCTCGCCACGGCCCCCACGCCGCCCGGTCCTCTTCCCCCGTCGTCGTGCAGGGCATCGTCCGTTCCCGCGGCCGCGGCCTCCCCCGCATCCCCGTCTCCGACGGCGTGCAGGTCGTCGACACCGGCGCCGACGGCACCTTCGAGCTCGTCACCCGGCCCGAGCGCGGCTTTGTGTGGTTCACGACGCCGTCCGGCTACCGCATCCGCCTCAACCGCCCCGGCACCGCCCGCTTCTACCAGGCGCTCTCGGGCCGCCAACTGCAACGGGCCAACTTCGACCTCGAACCCGACCCCACTCCCCACGACGACCACACCCTGCTCCTCCTCGGCGACATCCAGGCGCAGGACAAGCGCGAGACCGGCCTCTTCCTCGGCCAGTCCGTGCCCGACATCGGCGAGACGATCGCCGGACTCGGCGGCGAGCACGTATTCGGCATCTCGTGCGGCGACATCATGTACGACAACCTCTACCTCTACCCCGACTACGAGCGCGGCGTGCGCATGATGGAGGTGCCCTTCTTCCAGGTCGTCGGCAATCACGACCTCGACCTCTACAACCTCACCGACCGCGCGTCGACGGAGACCTTCAGCGACCACTTCGGGCCGACGTACTACTCCTTCAACCGGGGTGCCGTCCACTACGTCGTGCTCGACGACGTCTTCTGGTACGGCCAGGGCTACATCGGCTACCTCGGCGCCGACGCGCTCGCCTGGCTGGAGCAGGATCTGGCGCGGGTCGAGCCGGGCTCGACGGTCATCGTCGCCACCCATATCCCCGTCCTGGGCAGCCAGCATACCCGCGTGGGCGACGAATCCCCGCGCACGGGCCTCGCGATCGTCAACCGCGAGGCGCTCTACCGTCTCCTCGCGCCCTTCAACGCCCACATCCTCACCGGCCACACGCACGAGAGCGAGCACGTCTTCGAGCAGGGCACGCACGAACACGTCACCGCAGCCGTCTGCGGCGCCTGGTGGAGCGGCCCGATCTGCTTCGACGGCACCCCCAACGGCTACTGCGTCTACACGATCCGCGGCGAGGAGGTCTCGTGGCGCTACAAGGCGACCGGCCACCCCGCCAGCCACCAGATGCGCCTCTACCGGACCGGGTCCGATCCCGCCGCGCGCGGCGAACTCATCGCCAACATCTGGGACTGGGACCCCGAGTGGACGGTCCGCTGGTTCGTCGACGGCGAGCCGCAGGGCGAGATGGAGCGCCGCCGCGGACTCGATCCCCTGAGCGTGCAGCTCCACACCGGACCCGACCTGCCCCCGCGGCGCGAGTGGGTCGAGCCGGTCCCCACCGATCACCTCTTCCGCGCCGCACTGACGGGCCGGGAGCGGGTCGTCCTGGTCGAGGCCACCGACCGGTTCGGACGGGTGTACACCGAAGAATGGCGAGGGTAGACAGATGAGAAGGAAAGAAAGCGCGGCGGTTTTCTCGCTGCTGGCGGTATCCTGCGTGGCGGTGCTCTCCTGCACACCCGCCGCGGATCAGTTCGGCGAGTCGGCTCCCGAGAGGCCCTCCGAGCCCTGGGCCCTCGAAGACGTCATGCCGAACACCGACGACGGCATCCGCGTCCTCATCATCCATGACATGGAGGGGCTCTCGGGCCAGGACGACCCCCGCAGCTACCGATTCGGCACTGAGCAATACTCGTCGGGCCAGGAGATGCTTGCCGCCGACGTCAACGCGGTGGTCGACGGGCTCTTCGCGGGCGGCGCCACCGAGGTCATCATCGCCGACGGGCACGGCAGCGGCAACTCCGACCCCGACCTGCGCACCGACCTCCTCGACGAGCGCGCCACCCAGATCATCCGCGACGAGCCCTTCGACACCTATTTCGACCTCCCCGAATCGGAGGAAGTCGACGCGGTGGCGGTCGTCGGCATGCACTCCAAAACGGGGAGCGGCGGGTTCGCGGCGCACACCTTCACCCTCGGCATCGACCTGCTCATCAACGGCCAGGCGATCACCGAGACCGAACTGGTCGCACTCTCGTGGGGGCGCGTGGGCGTGCCCGTCATCTTCGTCTCGGGCGACGACAAGCTGCACGGCGACCTCGCGACCATGCCCTGGATCGAGTACGTGACCGTCAAGGACGCCCCCAGCGCGGACACCGCGATTCCGCGGCCCGTCGAAGAGGCGCGGGCGGACCTGCGGGAGGGGGCGCGGCGGGCGGTCGAGCGCCTCGCGGATGCGAAGTCCCTGCGGGTGTCGATCCCCGTGCGGGCCTCTCTGCACGCCGTCCCGCCGGCCAACCTGCGCTTCCTGGAAGGCATTCCGGGACTGGAACCGGGCGACGATTTCGTGCGGTGCAGGCAGAACCGCGACGGCGAATCCATGTCCATGCGCTGCCTGGCCGCCCCCGCCTACGCCGACGACACGTACAGCTTCACGGCCATGGACATGCGGGAAGCCTACGACGGCCTGGTGACGGTGGTCGGCATGGCGCGCGTGGGCTACCGGAGTCTGCTACAGGAGGTGGTGGCGGGCCGCCCCGACGGGGGCGAGATCCTGTCGGCGTTCAGCGACGCCCTGTGGCAGCGTTGGCACGACCAGGAGTCGGGGCGGTACGAGCGGCCCGGGGCTGACGAGGCGATCGGCGAGATGATCCGGCGGTTTCACGGCTATCGGTGAGAGCCGGCCGGCCAGCGGTTTCCCCGGCCAGGGTGTCCCAGTACCGATAGCCCGCGTTGCGTCCTCTGACCAGCTTTCCACTCCATGGCTCTCACTTCCACGATCCTTGTCGCAGTCGCGACGGCTGCCGCGCCGGTCCCCCAGCAGGTCGGGATGCCGGCCGACTCCGCCCTCACGCACTCCAACGGCGATGTTCCGCCGACCGTCACCGCCGTGCGGGCCGACCCGGCGCCCGTCCTCGACGGCCTCCTCGACGACGCGGTCTGGCAGACGGCCGTCCCGGTAACCGGCTTCCGGCGCGACCGTCCCGGTGACGGGCTCCCCGCGGCCGAGAAGACCGAGGTGCGCGTGGCCTACACCGATGACGCGCTCTACGTCGGTGCCCGCATGTACGACCGCGACCCGTCCCGGATCTCCCTGCTGCGCGGGCGGCGCGATTCGTTCATGCAGCCGAACGACCTGTTTCTGATCCAGCTCGACTCCTACCACGAT
The DNA here is from genome assembly GCA_022826565.1 of Gemmatimonadota bacterium. Lineage (GTDB taxonomy): Bacteria > Gemmatimonadota > Gemmatimonadetes > Longimicrobiales > Gaopeijiaceae > Bin94. The sequence goes on from JAJDUP010000035.1 coordinate 218,908, forward strand.
CACCGAACCACCTTCGTCTTCGGGGTGACTCCGGCCGGGGGGCGCAACGATCTGGTCGCGCCCAACGACGGGTTCGAGGGGATGGACGCGGGATGGGATCCGGTCTGGGACGCCGCGACCCGGGTCGACTCGCTGGGCTGGGTGGCCGAGATGCGCATTCCCTTCTCGCAGCTACGCTTCCGGGAGGGGGACCGCCAGGTCTGGGGGGTCAACTTCCGCCGCGACATCCTGCACGCGGGCGAGGCGGTGGACTGGGCGTGGAGACCATCCACGGAGAGCGGCCTGGCTTCGTCCTTCGGGCACCTCCTGGGGCTGGAGGGAGTGCGCCGACCGGAGCGCCTCGAAGTGCTTCCGTACGCCGTCACCCGGGCCAGCTTCGACCAGCGCGCGAACCCGGCGAGCCCTTTCGACGACGGCTCGGTCTACGGCGGCGCCATGGGGCTGGACCTGAAGTATGGGCTCACCGGCGGCCTGACGCTGGACGCCACCGTCAACCCCGACTTCGGCCAGGTGGAGGCGGATCCCGCGGTGGTGAACCTCACCGCGTTCGAGACCTTCTTCGAGGAGCGGCGCCCCTTCTTCGTCGAAGGAGCGGGACTGTTCGGCTTCGGCGGGCTCGAGGGCCTGCGCTTTTTCTATTCCCGGCGCGTCGGACAGCGCCCGGCGCTCTCGGCCCGCGGCCGGGGTCCGTTCGTCGACCAGCCCACGCAGTCGACGATTCTCGGCGCGGCCAAGATCTCCGGACGCACCGACTCGGGGTGGGTGGTCGCCTTCATGAACGCCACCACGCAGCGCGAGAACGCGCGCGTCACGGAGGGGGCGGGCGCGGTCGTCGCCGAGGTGCCGGTCGATCCGCTTTCGAATATCACCGCGCTGCGCCTCCGCAGGGACCTGCGCGAGGGCGACAGCTACCTGGGGATGATCGCAACCGGGGTGGGGCGCAACCTGAACCACGACGCCTTCGTCGGGCTGAGGGACCGCGCCTTCACCGGGGGTGTGGACTTCCTTCACCGCTTCGCGAACCGCACCTATTCGCTGCAGGGCTGGCTGGGCGGCTCGCACATCGGTGGGAGTCCGCAGGCGATGCAGCGGGCGCAGTATTCGTCGGTCCGGTACTACCAGCGGCCGGACCAGGATTACGTGAGCTTCGACCCGAACCGCACCTCACTGGACGGCTACGCCGGCGAACTGGCCTTCCGCAAGATCGCGGGTGAATGGCTCTACGGCTTCGAGGCGAGCATGATCTCCCCCGGCTTCGAGATGAACGACGCCGGCTTCCAGACCATCGCCGACATCTATTCGCTCACCATGGGCGGAACGCGTCGCTGGGTGGAGCCCGGGCGCTACTTCAGGTCCGCCAGCCTGACCCTGGGCGGATCCGAACGCCGGAACTTCGGCAACCTGGTCTTCCAGCGCGAGATTTCGCTTCGCGGCAACGGCCAGACGATGGGCTTCCAGTCCCTTCGCGGCTCGCTGCGATACGGCATGGAGACCCTGGACCACCGTACGACCCGAGGTGGGCCCGCAATGACGCGGCCGGCCAACTGGGGCGGCAGCCTGTGGTTCAACACCGATGGACGAAGGCGCGTCGCGGGCGGCATGTCGGTCAATTTCTCCGGCGATGCCGAGGGATCCTATTCGATCTCGGCCGGCCCCATGCTCTTCGGCCGCGGCGAGGGTCTCTTCAGCTGGAACGTCCGGCCCAGCCTGAGAAAGAGCCGGAACGCGGCCTTCTACGTTACTCAGGCCGACGATCCGGCCGCGCACGCCACCTTCGGCCGCCGCTACGTATTCGCCGAACTGGAGCAGCACGCCATCGACGTGACGATCCGCATGGACCTCGCCATCACCCCGCGCATGACGCTCCAGGTCTACGGCCAACCCTTCGTGGCCACGGGCGACTACGAGAACTTCATGGCGCTGAGCGCTCCCCGAACCTACGACTTCCACCGCTACGGCCAGGGTGGCGCCACGATCGAGCGCTCCGACGCCGTCTACACCGCCGATATCGACGGCGGCGGACCCGCAGACCCGATCCGCTTCCTCAACCCCGACTTCCGCACGCGCTCGTTCCGGAGCAACGTGGTGTTGCGCTGGGAGTACCTGCCGGGGTCAACCCTCTTTCTCGTGTGGAGCCAGGACCGCGCCGACTGGATCCGCGACCCGGCCTTCGACGGCGTGGGCGACCTGCAGCGCCTCTTTTCCGACCCGATGCGCAACGTCCTGCTCGTAAAGGCGAGCTACTGGCTGGATTTCTGACGATTTGTCCGTCACTTCGGGCCTGTGTCGGCGGACAAACCGCCTTCAGTTGCTGGCCGGGCTCCCCAGCGGTCTCAGATGCTCCACGAAGTACCTCGCCATGGCGTTCTGGAAGTACGTCATGCTCTGCCCCTGTAGCCCGTGACTCTGGTCCGGCAGCACGAGCAGATCGAAGGGCTTGTCTGCCCGGATCAGGGCTTCCGCCATCCGCATCGTCTGCGCGAAGGGTGTGTTGACGTCGGCGGTCCCGATCGTGATCAGGAGCTTGCCCGCAAGCCGATCCGCGATCGTCAGGTTGGACGCGTAGGCGTACCCTTCCGGGTTCTCGGAGGGCTTGAGCATGTACGGCTCGACAGGCACCCACGCCACCGACTCCAACTCGACGACCGGGGACCCGGACACCCCCACATGGTAGACATCGGGGGCGAGCAGCATCGCGCGCAGGGTGAAGTAGCCGCCCCACGAATAGCCGTGCACGCCGACGCGGTCCAGGTCCATGTAGGGCCGCGCTTCGCCCAGTTGGCGGATCGTGGCCACGTGATCGGGGATCTCGTTGCGGCCGATGGCCTTGTAGACGACGTCCTGGAAGGCCTTGCCGCGTCCGGGCTGCCCACGTGCGTCCACGATGAAGGTGACGAAGCCGAGCTGCGCCAGTGCCTGCGCCTGCAAGCCCCACCCGTTGGGCACGAAGGTGCGCGGCACGGCGGTCGTCTGGGAGCCCGGGTACATGATCTCGACCACGGGGTACCGGCGCGACGGGTCGAAGTCGGGCGGATGGTAGATCACGCCGTAGAGATCGGTCTCGCCGTCGTCCGCCTTGACCACGAACTCTTCGGGGGGACGCCAGTCGAGGGCGTCGAGGGCGCTGACGTCTGCCACGGACAGCGTCTCGATGAGGGTGCCGTCGGCGGACCGCAGTTCGGAGCGGGGCGGCCGGTCCACCGAGGAATGGGTGTCGACGAAGAATGTCTTCGACGGGCTGAGCTGGATGGCGTGCTGTCCGCTGCCCTCGGTGAGCTGCTCGGGATCGCCGCCGTCGAGGCCCACGCGGTAGAGGTGGATGTCGTAGGGTCGCTCGGGATCGCGCAGTGCACTGAAATACACCCATCCGGCCTCCGCGTCGACCGCTGAGACCGGCCCGGTCGGGAATGGTCCCGAGGTGAGGCGGCGCACGAGTTCACCGCTGTTCCTGTAGAGGTACAGGTGCGTGAAGCCGTCCCGTTCGGAGAGCCACAGGAAGCGGTCGTCGTCGACCGGCGTGTAGAAGGATCCCTGCACCTCGAGCAGGCGCAGACCCTCGATGTACGTATCCTGCCGTTCGGTGAGGATGATCCGGCTCTCGCCCGTCACAGGGTCCGCCTCCATCAGATCGAGGCGCGTCATCGGCCGGTTCACCCGCTGGAACAGAAGCCGCGACCCGTCCGGACTGAAGCCGATCACGTGGATGCCGATCTCCCCGTCGGTCTGCAGGTCCACGGCGACCGGTTCGCGGGCGTTCACGTCCACCACGTACAGCTCGGGCTGCGGCCAGGGACCGCCGGTGTAGGGGTAGTCCCGCCACTCGACCTCCTCCTCCGGCCCGAGCCAGTGCACCACCGGCATCCTGTGAACGCCGTCGCTGCGGGTCCGCTGGGCCGTGAAGCGGTACCCGTCGGCGGACCACTTCGCTCCCGCCACGGACCAGGCGTAGCGGTCTTCCCCGTCGTCGGTAATCCGCACCACACGGCCGTCCTCGCTGGACCGCAGCCAGAGGTCGTTGTCCTGGTGGCGGAGGAACCAGGCCCTGTTGGGCGAGGGCACCTCCATGACCGCCCCGGAGGTCGTGGGCCACCCGTCGTCGACCATCTGCGGGGTCGTGCGCGCGACCTCGGCGGCAGTCCTGACGGGGATTCCTTCGACGTCGTAGGTGTCGAGATCGACCCGGAATCGCCTTCCCTCCACCTCGAACTCGGCCGCCGAACCCTCTTCGTCCCAGGTCATGTCCGAGAAGGGCAGTCCGTCGAAGGGGGGCGTGTGTCCCAGGACCGGAGCCAGTGCAGCACGGAGCCGTCCGGTGTCGAAGAACGGCCCCCGCGTTCCTTCAGTCGGATCGACCCGGTAGATCACGGTATTCGCGGGAGCTCCGTCGGCATACCAGAAGGATTCGCCGTCCCTCAGCCACCGGGCAGCGGCGGTTCCTCCCTTGACGAGGGCCGGGAAATCCATGAGTTGGCGGAAGCGGGCAAACCGGTCCTCGGGAATCTCCTGGGCGGCGGCCGGGAGACTCGCGCCCGCCACCATGGCCAGGACCGGCAGCGAGAGCCCGGCCCGCAGGAAGACGCAACGGAAACTCGGGCAGGAACGGGACCTGATCATGCTCACTCCATTGTCGGGATTCGAGAAGGCAAAGGGTACCGGGGGCAATAGTACCCGCGGGCCCCTGCACATACCAACCGCAGCCGCCGGCCGGCCGACCTTTCACAAGTCGACGAAAGTTCGTACCTTGGCGGTCGCGGGTGGACCGGGTTTGCGGCGTCGCGTGCGCCGCGCCGGCCGCAGGAGCCCGCTGACGGGGTCGGGCCCAGATGAGGGAGGTATGCCGGTGAGTCGATTGCACCGAGCGATCGGGCGGGGGCGAGGCTTGACCACGCTTTGCTTTTAAGCGGATCGGAACACGATGAGTCACGGGGCACGGGAATGTGGTGTACAAAGGTGCATACATACTTTCTGCCTCACGTTGTACGCAATCAACACAGGAGGTGTCATATGAGATTGCGCTACGGCATCCTGGCGGGCCTGATCACGATCATGGGCACCGGAGAAGTCCTGGCCCAGACGCGTGCTCTCACGGGCTCCGTAACGGACGCCACCACTGGACAGCCCATTTCCGGCGCGGCGGTCGCCGTCTCGGGAACGACCCTCGGCACCTTTACGGAGGACGACGGCAACTTCGCCGTCGCCGTGGGGGCGGGCGAGGTCGTGCTCGAGGTGAGCATGCTGGGGTACCAGCCCGCGACCATCACCGTGCCGGAGGGGACGAACAACATCAGCGTCACCCTGCGGGTCGACGTCCTCAACCTCGACGAGATCGTGGTGACGGGACAGGCGACCGGGATCTCCCGGCGGAACCTCGCGAACGCGGTCTCGACGGTGAGCGCGAGGGACCTCGAAAGGGTGCCCTCGTCCTCGGTCGAGCAGGCGCTCCGGGGCAAGGTCGCCGGGGCGAACATCCAGTCGAACTCGGGAGCCCCGGGCGGAGGCATGCAGCTCCAGCTCCGTGGTGTATCCACGATCCTCGGCGCCCACACGCCGCTCTACGTGGTGGACGGGGTGATCGTCAGCGACCACACGATTCCGTCCGGCGTGCACACCGTGACGGTGTCGTCGTCGAACCCGGTCCGCGGGGGCTCGCAGGACAACTCCGCGAACCGCATCGCCGACCTGAACCCCTACGACATCGAGAGCATCGAAGTGCTGAAGGGCGCCTCGGCCGCGGCGATCTACGGGTCGAAGGCGAACAACGGGGTCGTCATCATCCGCACCAAGCGCGGGCGGGTCGGCGCGCCGCAGTTCAACGTCACCCAGCGCTTCGGCTTCTCGCAGCTCTCCAACAAGCTCGGCCTGCGCGAGTTCACTTCGATGGACGAGGCGGTCGAGTTCTTCGGGCCCCAGGCGCAGGACCACTGGCAGGCCGGCAAGTTCTTCGATCACGAGGAGCTGCTGGCGGGGAACTCACCCCTGTCGTACGAGACTTCGGCCAGTGTGAGCGGCGGCACCGAGGACACCCGCTACTACGCATCGGGTCTGGTCAAGCACGATGGCGGGATCATCGACAACACCTTCTACAACAAGGAGTCGCTGAAGCTGAACATCGACCAGACACTCGGTGACCGGGTCTCGTTCAGTCTCAACACCAACGCCATCCACACGCTGGCGGGCCGCGGCATCACCAACAACGACAACCGGAGCATCAGCTACTACATGACGCTCCCGTCGACGCCCAGCTTCGTTGACCTGCGCGCGGTTTGCGCGGACGGAAGCCGCCAGGCCGACATCGACAAGTGTCCGAGCGGAACGGGCGTCTATCCCAGGAACCCCTTCGCCGGGTCGAACATCCTGGAGACGGCTTCGCTCGTGCGGAACGACGAGGAAGTCTGGCGCTTCGTGGGGTCCGGAAACCTGACCTTCGACGCCATCACGTCATCGACGCACAACCTGCGGCTGAGCGCCACGGGCGGGATCGACTTCTACAACCAGAAGAACGAACTCTTCTCGCCGCCCGAATCGCAGTTCGAGCCCAGCGACGGGCTTCCCGGCACGTCGGTGCTCGGGTCGGGCTACAGCCAGTACATGAACGCGAACCTGAACGCTGTCTACACATTCAACTCCGACGCCTTCCAGTCGACGACTTCCTTCGGCACCCAATACGAGATCCGCGACCTCGACGTGAGCAGCACGATCGCGAAGAACCTCATCGGGGGCCTGCAGAACATCGACCGGGGCACGGCGACCGAGGTCAGGCAGAACCGGGAACGGATCCTCGACTTCGGCATCTTCGCCCAGGAAGAGCTGCTGATGATGGACGAGCGGCTGCTCCTGACAGCGGGTGCGCGCGCCGACCGGAGTTCCAATAACTCCGACACCGACGCGTTCCACTTCTACCCGAAGTTCGCGGCCTCGTACCGATTCCCGATCGGCGGCGACCTCCTGGAGGAAGTGAAGTTCCGGGGCGCCTGGGGCCAGTCGGGCAACCAGCCGGTCTACGGGCAGAAGTTCACCGAGTACGAGGGCCGCAACATCGGCGGACTGCCGGCGCTGCGGGTACAGGGCGCCACGGCGGCGCTGGATCTGCGCCCCGAGCGTCAGACCGAGATCGAGGGCGGCGTCGACGCCACCCTGTTCGAGGACCGCGCCACGCTCGAGCTGACCTACTTCAACAAGACCGTCAAGGACGTGATCCTGGAGCGCTCGCTCGCACCCTCGACCGGATTTGTGGAGTCGATCTTCAACGGCGGCGAGCTCAACATCTGGGGGGTCGAAACCGCGCTGACGGTGGTTCCCTTCTTCACGCGCAACCTGCAGTGGACCTCGCGCACCACCTTCACCATGGACCGCAGCGAGGTGATCTCGCTGCCCGTGCCGCGCTTCACGGTCCAGGGCTTCGGGTACTTCTACGGCACCACCGCCGTGGAGGTAGGCAGATCGCTGACGCTGCTGTGGGGCAACGGCCCCGACCCCGAGACCGGCGAGGTCGGCGTGGGACCGCTGGCCGATTCCAACGCCGACTTCCGGATGGGCTTCTCGAACGACATCAGCTTCGGGCGGTTCAACATCTACTCGACGCTGGACTGGCAGAAAGGCGGAACGGCGAACAACCTAACCCAGTTCCTCTTCGACCTGACGCGGAACACCGAAGACTGCAACAACCTGGTCGACGGCGAGAGCGTCTGCGTGAAGCGCAACCGGGAGTTCCCGAACAACACCGGGACCTACTTCCAGGACGCTTCCTTCGTGAAGCTGCGCGAGCTGACGGTCACCTACGACCTTCCCGAAGACATGGTCGCGAACGTCTGGAGCGCGGCCCGGCACATCCGCCTCAACCTGAGCAGCCGCAACCTCCTGACCTTCACCGACTACGCCGGACTGGACCCCGAAGTCAGCAACTTCGGCAGCGAGGCGGTCGGCCGTGGCCAGGACGTGGCACCCTATCCACCGAGCCGGAGCTTCTGGTTCTCGGTGGACGTGGGCTTCTAACGTGAACGGGAGAGAGAGACCGATGATCAGACAAATTGGCCGTCTTCTGACGGCGGGTCTCGTCGCAACCGTTTTCACGGCGTGCGAATTGACCGTACCCGACTTCAACAATCCGAGCGTGGAGGACCTGCAGAACAACCCGAACTCGGCCAGCGTCGCGGCCGCGGCGCAGGGTCTGCTCTTCGACACGCGCCTTACCGCGGCCGACATGGTGCACTGGGTCGGCGCCTTTGGCCGCGAAGTCTACCCGATGGCGCCGACGGGGTCGTCCCTGCCCGGCAGCGTCCGCGACCCATGGACCCAGACGCTCTTCGTGGGGACGCAGGTCTGGGGCGAAGCGTATAAAAACATGCGCAACGCCAACCTGCTCCTCGACGCGCTGGCCGGCTCGGAGGCCCCCGAGCCCGACAAGGCGGCGGTGCGCGGCTTCACCAAGACCATCCAGGCCTACGACCTGCTGCACATCGCGGTGACGCGGCGGCACCTGGGCGCGCCGATCGCGGTCGGGTCCGACCCGAACGAACCCCCGGCTCCGATCGTGGGAGAGAACGAGGTCTACGGCCATGTGATCAGCCTGCTCGACGAAGCGCGCGGCGATCTGGCTGCTGCAGCCTCCTTCCCCTTCGGCGTCACCGCCGGCCTGGCCAACTTCTCCTCGCCGGGCGACTTCATCCGGCTCAACCGGGCCATCAAGGCACGGGCGGAGGTGCACCGCAACAACTGGGCGGCCGCGCTCCAGGCGGTGTCCGAATCGTTCGCGGGGAGCAACATGCCGCTCGACTACGGCGCGCAGCACAGCTGGTCGGTCAACTCCGGCGACCTCGTCAATCCGGCGAACCGCCCCGACCTGCTGTACGCCAACACGCGCTTCCGCACCGAGGCCCAGGCCCGGGCGGACGGATCGCCGGACCTCCGGTTCCAGACCAAGTTCAAGGAGGTGGGCGCGTATCAGCTGCTGGAGGTGACCTCGGATCTGCAGTACACGCTGTACGAGAGTCCGAGCGCGCCATTCGTCTGGATCAAGAACGAGGAGTTGATCCTGATCCGTGCCGAGGCGAATCTTGCGATGGGGAACCGGGCGGCGGCGATCGAGGACATCAACCTCATCCGCATGAATTCGGGCGGCCTCGAGCCGCTGCCGGATCCCTATCCCGGATCTGACGACGACCTGCTCAACGAGCTGCTCTACAACAAGCGGTTCTCGCTGGTCTTCGAGTGGGGGCACACGTGGATCGACATGAACCGCTACGACAAGCTGCTGGACATCCCCGTGCTGGGCCCGCCCAGCGCCGACCAGCGGCTTCACAGCGCGATGCCCTACCCGCTGAGCGAATGTCTCCCGCGCGAGCCGGAGGTTCCGGCGGGCTGCATGACCCAGCAGGGCGTCATCCCGTAGGGAGGAGTCGCCAGCAAATACTGGCCGCAGTCCTCGCGCTGGCGGTCGCCGGATGCGCTTCGAGTTCGGAGCGCTCCGGCGAACCGCCCGGCGCGGGCGACGCGGTTGCCTGGGAGGGTGCGTCCGAGTCCGAGAGTCAGCTGCACATCGACAACCGCAACTGGCTCGACATGCGCATCTACGCGCTTCGCGGGGCAGACCGAATTGCCCTGCTGACGATCACGAGCATGAGGCGCGATTCAGTGCCCCTGCCCAGGAGCCTGCTGATGGGCTCGGGGTTCCGTCTGCAGGCCGATCCCGTCGGCGACCGGCCCTACCGCAGCAACACCATCTATCTTCGCCCCGGACAGACCGTCTGGTGGAGGCTCGAAAACGTGCTGGAGCAGTCCAGCCTGTGGATCCATTGACACGAGGAAACCTGATACAAGGAGCAAGCATGACCAGCCAACTCAAGCCGGCGGCGGACCGTCGCCAGGGGCTCGCCTCGGCCGTCGGAGCGACCGGCTGGCGCGTAGCGGCCCTCATCTTCGGAGCCTCCGCAATCCTGGCGGCCCCCACGGCCGCACCTCTGCACGCCCAGAAGGCCGACATCCTCACCATCGACCAGCTGCTGTCGATCGAGTCGGTGGTTTCCGGCTCTCCGGCGTGGTCGCCCGACGGCTCGGGGATCCTCTTCCAGTCCTCGCTGTCCGGCGGGCTGATGACCATCTCCCCCGACGGCGGCTTCCCCACGCGCCTACCGACCGAGATGGGCACCTCCGGCCACTTCCTGGCCTCCCAGATGCCCGGCTGGTCGCCGTCCGGCCGGTGGATCTCGTACGTGTCGGACAAGGGCGGCTCGCCCGAGATCTGGATCTGGTCGACCGACGACGGCTCCGAGGCGCAGCTGACCAACCTCGGCGGACGCATCAACTCCATGACCTGGTCACCCGACGAGCGCTCGATCGTCTTTGCCGGCGACCGCTACGGCAACTACGACATCTGGACCGTCGAGGTGGCCACAAAGAGCGTCCGCCGCATCACCAGCGACAAGCTCTACGAGGTCTTCCCGACCTGGACACCGGACTCGGAGCGCATCCTTTACGTGCGCCTCGACGACACCTGGGAGGACCACGACGTGATCGAGGTCGGCCCGGACGGCACGGGAGCCCGCACCGTGCTCCAGGACACCGACTTCTTCGACTACGGCGCCGGCACCACCTTCGCCTACCCGCGCGTCTCGCCCGACGGCAGCCATGTCCTCTTCCGCTCGCACCGGAGTGGCTGGATCAACTATTGGCTTGCCCCGATCGGAGGTGGTGCGCCCCGGCCGGTCGCGGCCGCCGAGGCCGATCAGAGCAGCGCGGTCTGGTCGCCCGACGGCCGCTCGATCGCCTACATCGAGAACCACAACGGTCATCACGACCTGCGCGTGGTCTCTGCGGACGGTGGCAAACCCCGGGTGCTGGTGTCGCCCGACGGCGGGGTGGCGTCGAGTCCATCGTGGTCGCCCGACGGCACCGCGATCGCCTATTTCATGGCCGGCCTGGTCACGCCGCAGGATCTGTATGTGGTGTCTGTGGAGAGCGGCGACAGCCGCCAGCTCACCTTCTCCATGCCCGCCGGGAACTTCGGGGCGCGGTTGATCCTGCCGGAGAAGGTCCACTACCGCAGCACGGACGGATATTCGATCCCCGCCTACCTCTACCGCCCGGTGGGAGTCCCGGCGGGCCAGCGCGCACCAGGGATCATGTGGATCCACGGCGGACCCACCTCGCAGTTCAACGACACCTTCCAGCAGCATGTGCAGTTCTTCGCCCAGCGCGGCTACGCGGTGCTGCTCCCCAACATCCGCGGCAGCTCCGGGTACGGGAAGGACTTCGCCGACGCCAACAACGACTGCTGGGGCCACTGCGATCTGGAGGACGTGGTCGCGGGGGTGGACTACCTGAAGTCGCTGCCCGAAGTCGACCCCGACCGGATCGGCCTGACCGGCACCAGCTACGGCGGCGTGATGAGCATGTACGCGGCGTCGTTCGCGCCGGACGTCTTCCGCGCGATCATCCCCGGCTCGGGGTACGGCGACTGGATCCACTTCTACACGGGCGAGAACGAACTGCGGCACATCAAGCTCCTCGAGCACGAACTCGGGCCCTTCGAGACGAGCCAGGATGTGTGGCGGAACAGCTCGGCAATCTACGAGATCGACAAGGTCTCCACGCCGATCTTCATGGTGCACGGCGAGGGGCGTTATCCGGGCTCGGACCAGTCCGAGATCTTCGCCCAGGCGCTGGAGAACTTCTACAAGCCGTACGAGTACACGACCTACCCGAACGAGAACTACTACGTGTACGGCAAAGCCAACCGGCGCCAGATGCTGCTCGACATGCTGGACTTCTTCGGCCGGTACCTGAAGGACGAAATGGTCGATGCGGGCGAAAGGATGAACCAATGAGATGTTTTGCCACCCCCCTGGGCGGGCTTGCGGCTGTCCTGGCCGTGGCTGGACTCGCCTGCCAGACCGAAGCACCGTCCGCCGCGGATGCGTCCGGCCTCGCTGCATCGTCCGGCCCGGCCGCGCCCGGCGACCCCATCTCGGCCGCCGAACTCGTCGACCTGACCGCGGCGGTGGGCGGCACCTATTCGCCCAAGTGGTCGCCGGACGGTTCGCGGATCACCTTCGTGTCGGGCGGAGGCCTGGGCGCCGTCGCCACCGAGGACGGCGCCTTCGAGGTCCTCACCGACGACCTGTCGCTGAGTGGCGTCGGATCGCTGGGGGCGCCGCAGCCCATCTGGTCGCCCGATGGCCGCTGGATCGCGTACACGTCCGACAAGGGCGGCGCGCCCGACATCTGGCTGTGGTCGGCGATTGATCGGGACGGCATGCAGGGCAGCATCGACGTACAGCTGACCGAGCTGTCGGCACGGGCAAACGGGCTCGCGTGGTCGCCCGACGGGAGCCGCATCGCGTTCTCGGGAGACCGCTTCGGCAACATGGACATCTGGACGGTGTCGGTGCCGGACGGCAAGGTGAGCCGCATTACGGACGACCCGCTGTACGAGGGCTACCCCAGCTGGACGCCCGACGGAAGCCGGCTCCTGTACGTCCGCATGGACGACCGCTGGGTGGACCACGACGTCATCGAAGTCGATCCCGACGGGAGCAATCCGCGCACGGTCGTGCGCGACACCGGCTTCTTCGACTACCGCGCGGGGCGCGCCTTCGCCTCGGCCCAGGTGTCGCCAGACGGCGCGACCGTGCTGTTCCGCTCGCAGCGGAGCGGCTGGCTCAACTACTGGGTAGTGCCGCGGGATGGGAGCGCCGAGCCCCGCCGGATCGCCGCATCCGACTACGACCAGAGTGACGCCCGCTGGTCGCCCGACGGCAGCTGGATCAGCTACACCGAGAATCGCGACGGCGTGCACTCGCTCCGCGTGGTTTCCGCCGACGGTTCGAAGAACAGGACGCTGGTCGATCCGGATGTCGGCGCCGCCCTGCGTCCCGAGTGGTCGCCCGCCGGCGACCGGATCAGCTACACGATGGAGACGCCGACGCGCCCCGCCGAGCTGTTCGTCATGGACCTGGAGTCGGCCCGGAGCCACCTCCTTCACAGCACCGTTACGGCGGGTTCGCCCGAGAAGCTGCACATGCCCGAGAAGGTCGCGTATCCCTCCACCGACGGCCTCACCATCGAGGCGTACCTGCACCGGCCGCCGGACGCGGAGCCGGGTGAGCGCTTCCCGGGCGTGATGTGGATCCACGGCGGACCGACGTCGCAGTTCGATGACCAGTTCCGCCGGCACCAGCAGGTGCACTTCTTCGCCCAGCGCGGCTACGTCGTCCTCATGCCCAACATCCGCGGCAGCTCGGGGTACGGCCTGGAATTCGAGGACCTCAACAACGGCTGCTGGGGCCACTGCGACCTCGAGGACGTGCTCGCAGGGGTCGATTTCCTGAAGACCATGCCCGATGTCGACCCCGACCGGATCGCGGTGACCGGGACCAGCTACGGCGGCATCATGACGATGGACGCGGTGGCGTTCGCGCCCGGCGTGTTCCAGGCCGCGATCGCGCTGTCCGGCTACGGCGACATGACCGACTTCCACACCAAGGTGCACGAGCTCCAGCACATCAAGCTGGTCGAGTACGAGCTCGGGCCGTACCCGGAAAACCGCGACGTGTACCTGAACAGCTCGGCGATCCTGAAGGCGCACGAGGTGACGACGCCCACATTCGTCATTCAGGGCGAGGGAGTCGCGGCGGACTGGCGGCTGCGCGAGGGTCAGCCTCAGGCCGCGCTCGACTTCGCGCGCAAGCTCGACCAGCACTACAAGATCGTCCGCTACAAGGCGTACCCGGGCGAGGGCTACTACGTGTACGGGCGGGACAACACGATCGACAAGCTCCACGACATGCTGGACTTCTTCGAGGAGTTCCTGGTGACGGAGATCGGAGGGATGTAGGGGCTGGGAATGACGCGACGCAGGATCCGTTGCGCCCACCGCACAGCCTGTTGTAAGCTTTAGTTTACATAATGACAAGTACGATTGTCATTTTCTCCGGTCGCTCGGCGCCTTGCGAGGGCGCTGTGCTGACGATTTCGGTACGCGAGCCGTTCGAAGTACGCGCTTCCCCGCGCGGTATTGCTGGACTTCGCGAAGGCCCTGGAGCACCTCGGCGGCAATGTTCCGTTTACTCATTCTCGGTCTCCTTGACGACTCTCCGCCACGTTGCGAGTTCTCCTGCCGTCACGTCGTCCCCGACTACCGGGGCGCGCGTCCCGGCGGCGGGGTGATCGGGAACCGGGTGATCGCGTCGACGATCCCGCGCGCGACGCGCTCAGGCTGATTCATGATCACCGCGCGGTCGCCGGCGTTGGTGAGGAAGCCGGTCTCGATGATCGCCGCGATGGTCATCGGATGGAGGGCGTGCTCGTAGCGGCGGTAGTTGAAGGCGTAGTAGTTGCGCATCCGCCGGGTCGTGTCGCTGAGCCGCCTCATGCCGGTCGCGGGGCCGTAGGTCCGGTAGAGCAGGTCGACGAAGTCCTGGGCCCGCCCGGTGGCGTCGCGCCTCGGTGCCGACACGCGGTAGCCCCGCGCGCCTGGATCGTTGCTTCCGTCCGCGTGGATGGCGATGAAGAGGTGGGCGCGGTAGCCGGGAGGCACGACCGCCGGCAGGATGTCCACCGTGTAGCCCAGCTCTTCCAGCATGGACCCCGCGTGGCGGGCGATCTCGATGTTGAATTCCCATTCGTGGGTTCCGTTCCAGCGGGCACCGTTACCGCGCAGTCCGGACAGCTCGCGCGGCGCTTCGTTAGCCCGCCAGTGGCCCACCTGCAGGCCGATGCGCACCGGCCCGTCGGGGGGCTCCCACTCCTCGGGTGTGGGGATGGGGCCGGGGTAGCGGTTGCGCGACCACCAGCGGCGGCGCTGGGGCGGGGGCTCCTGGATTTCCTGGACGGACGGGGCTGACTGCACGCGTGCGGCCGACCGGGCCGGTGCGGTGGACTGGGCGGACACAGTGGGCTGCCCGGCTGGCGCCGTGTGTGCAAATGTAGCTGACTGTGCGCTCGAAGCAGACTGGGCCCGGGAGGCCGACTGCTCGGCTGTCACCTTGCGCGCTGCCGGGACCTCCACTGGCAGACCCTCCTGCGTAGAGGGGAGCATTGCCAAGGTCATTACCGCCGCCAGCCCCAGCGTACCGATTCCTGCCAGCCTGAACTCCTTCACGCGGAACCTCCTTCGGCTCATCGGCGCGGCGGGTGCCCTTCTTCGCCGGGCTTGGCCGCCATTTGCTGCTCGCGCTCCCTCTTCAGCCTGTCGAGAAAGGTGCGCAACCGGTCGGAGAGGCTATTCGCCTCCGGGCAATCGAAGCAACCACTCGAGGTGACCACGATTTCGTCGAGTTCCACAGGGCCCCCACCTTCCGAGCCCGGATGCGCCATGATCGTCGTCACGTGCAGGTTGAGCCCGTGGTTGACCCGCAGGCCGAAGACGCCCTCGGTCGCGAGGCCGTCTCGCGATCCGCTCCAGACCTCCTCGCCGTTGACAGAGAAGCGCAGTTCGTCGCCCGACACCACCAGCCCGAGGACGTTCTTCGCAGTGCCCGCGTCCTCCGGCCTGGTCGCGAACGACACGATGGCTGGGTGGGCCGTCCAGTCCTGAACGACCGACATCTCGGAACCGGCGCGCGTCTTGACCAGGAACTCACCGCCCTCGCGCAGGAGAAAGTAGGTGTACCGCTGGCCCGGGCCCTGGAGATCGCCGCCGCCGATGAAGAAGCCGAACGCCTCGCGCCGGCCCTGGGGATCGAAGAGGAAGGTCTCGGACTCGATCGTGAAGTCGCCGGTGGCGGTCGAATCCGGGTGGTACGCGATGGTCGCCGGGCCGGTGGTGACGTGGATGCCGGGCGGCATGGCGACCAGGTAGAGGTCGTCCGGGTTGGCGCCGTCGTGGTCGAAGCGGACTTCCCAGCCTTCGGGGAAGGCGAGCGCGGGGGCGTCGTCGTCCTGTGCGGCGGCGGGCGCGGCGATGGCGGCCATGGCGACGGCGATCAACAGGGCGATCGGTCCGCTTGTTCTGAAAGTCGAAACTGGCATGTCTATCCTGGAATGAGTGGATCAGCGTTGTCGTGGGCTCGCGATCCCGTTCGGGGGGATCAGTTGCCGTCCTGAAACATATGGTGCGGCCCGGGCATCGTCACGGATACCGATGTGCGTGGCCGTTGCGTGGCCGCGCAGAGCATAGTGCAGGAGCATCACCATGACTCCGTCCGTCCCTGCGCGGTGAAGACGAGCACCCGCTCGCCGACCTCTTCGCCCGTCAGCTGCTCCCAGCATTCGGCGTAGAGGTCGATCTGGGCGCGGTACCGCCGGACCCGCTCGGCGAACTCCGGGTCGTCGCCGGTGTCTGTCTTGTAGTCGGCGACGACCCACTCGTCCCCGTCCTTGAAGACGAGGTCGATCACTCCTTCAATGACATGCGGACGGTCACCGCCGCCGTTTCGGGTGACCGCGAAGGGGATCTCACTGTGGCGCTCGGAGCTGGCCATGGCGCGGGCCCAGATGTCGGAGGCGCGCACCGCGTCGACCAGGGCAAGGAGCGCGTCCAGTTCAGTGGGTGCACCGGTGGCATCGACAGGGCGCTCGTACTCGATGAGGAGGTCGCGGGCCAGCTGCTCCAAGGCGTCGCCGTGGATGCCGTCGCCCGCCCCCGCAAGAACTTCGTGGACCACGCTGCCCCATTCGTACCCGCCGGTCTCGGGGCCGAGCGACGCCGGAGCGAATTCAACCGTGCGGACAAGGTCCGCGGCGCCGCCGGTGTCGCCAGGTCCGTCGCCCCCCTTCGCGCGCCCCGTGACCGATTCCACGCGGTAGGTCGCTTCACGGTTCCGGGCCACCGCCGCCGCTGCTTCCGCAATCGGCACGGCGAGGTCGGTGGACCGATCCAGCCGGTCGGGCAGCGGCGGGAGATCGATCGGGAGCTCGTCGACCACCGCGCAGTGGCAGGACGAATCCGCATCCCTGCTCCGCGACGACGCCGACACCCAGTCCTCGACCACCTTCCACGGCGACGGTTTCACGATCCTCGGCAGCCCCGATCCGCTCGCGATCCAGAGCTCGTGCTTCGCGCGGGTCGCCGCCACGTAGAGAAGCCGGACCTGTTCGGCCGCCTCGAATTCCCTTTCCGTCTGCTGGCTCGCCTCCCAGTCGAGGGGCTGCGCGATGACCTCCCTGGAAAAGCCGCGGCTCACCACGATGGGAATGGTTCCCCGCGCCCGGCCTCCCCCCTCCCGCGAAACGTGCATGCCGGGCGGCCAGTCATACACACCGAAGGGAGCCGCCAGGAAGACGACACCCGCCTCCAACCCCTTGGCGCGGTGCAGATTCATGACGCGCACGCAGTTGGGCCTGCCAGGGATGAGCGGGGCCTCGGCGTCGTCCCAGTCGAGCGCCGTCTCCATGGCGTCCACGGCACCGGCAAGGGACGAGTCCCCCTCGAGCGCCCGGGCGCGCACCGCGTCCAGGAGATAGACCAGGGCGCCTGCGCGCATCTCGCCGAGAGCGCCCGCGGCGGCGAGGGGGAAGAGGCCGATCTCGTCGACCAGGCGCTCCGCGGTCACGTCGGCGGGCTCGCGCCGCGCGAGGCGCCACCACTTGTGCAGCACTCCGATCGCTTCGGCGACCTCGCAATCTCCCGCAGGCCTGAAATCGATGGACAGGCTGCCACCGTTGTCCCGGTACCGCACGATGCGGTCGAGACTCAATCCAAAGAACGGACCTGTCAGCGCAGCGAGCACACGCGTTCTGTGCTCGGGATCGGCGAGGCACCTGAACAGCAGCAGAAAGGCCCGCAACTCCTCTTCGAATCCCACGCCCGTGCCCGACACTTCGACCGGCAGGTTGCGGTCCTCCAGGGCCCGCGCGTAGACCGAAAGGAACTTGCGGGTGCGGGTGAGGATCATGAAGTCGCCAGGCTGTCGCTCGCCGCTCGCGACCCGGTGCGCGATCTCACCCGCGATCCGCGCTGCATCGTCGCGTGCAATGTCGTCCTGCTTTGCGCCCGCAACCCGGTAGGCCGCCAGCAGACCGGGCCCCTTCATCCGGGCCAGCAGCGGGGCGAACGAGGCCTGGCGGTCGGAGTCTTCCTCCGGGAAGCCCGAGTCCCCCTTGAAGACCCCCTGCACCAGTTCGCCGAAGTCCTCCAGCGAACGGAAGTTGGCCTCGAGGTGCAGCACTTTGCCGAAATCGGCGAAACGCCGCTTCACCAGCTCGTACAGAGAGATGTCGGCCCGCCGGAAGCGGTAGATGCTCTGTTTGGGATCGCCCACGACGAAGAGCGCGCCGGGGCGCGGCACGACCCCGCGCCATTCGTTGCCGTTCGTGTCCGGATCGCTGGCGAGCAGCAGCAGAATCTCGGCCTGGAGCGGATCGGTGTCCTGGAACTCGTCGACGAGAACGCGCCGGTAGCGCTGCCCCAGCTCGCGGCGGGCCTGGGGGTTGCTCCGCAGGAGGTGCGCGGACAGCACGAGCAGGTCCTGGAAGGTGACCTTGCCCTGGGCCTTCCTCTCGCCGGCATAGGTGTCGGCAGCGGCCTTGGCCACCCCCAGCGCGACCGGGTACCTGTAGGCCCACCAGCTCTTCAGCAGCCGGTCCGCCGTGCCGCCGGCCTCCCCGAACTCCCTGATGTCCTCGCCGAGCGCTTTGGCTTCGCGCTTGCCGCTGGGTGTGTCGGCCCACCGCTTCTGGATGGGCTTCGTCCTGATCCGGTGGAGCTTGGCCACCGCGTCGAAGAAGATCGCGGGGTCGTCCCAGTCGAGCGACCGGCGCCAATAGAGGAGCGTGCGCACGCGCTTGCCCAGCGAGTCCCACCCGTCTGGCGGCTGCCTGCCCTTCATCAGCGCCGAGGCGCGGTCGAGGAGGTCGTCGAAGTCGCCGCGCAGCCGCGCGACGGCGCCTGGATCCGGCGGTCCGGCGGGTTCGTGAACGAAGTCCACATCCGGATTCTCGACCAGCTGGTCGAAGGCCTCCTCGAGTGCGGCGGGAGGGATTCCCAGGCGGGTCAAATCGCGCAGGCGGGGGTCTGCGTCCGCCGCGAGCCGTTCCAGGAAGTCGGTCCAGGACTTCTTCCGGGACCGGTACTCCTCCGTCTCCTGCACTTCGCGGAAGCCGGGGTCGAGCCCCGCTTCCAGGGGCCGCTCGCGCAGGAGCCTGGCACAGAAGGAGTGGATCGTGCCCAGGAAGGCCCGGTCGATGTCCTGAATCGCCTCTTCCAGGAGTCCGCGTTGGGGGTCGCCCGGCTGGAGGCGCGCCGCCGCCCGTTCGAGCTCCACCTGAAAGCGCTGCCGGAGTTCGGCGGCGGCCATGCGCGTAAAGGTTACCGCGGCGATCTCCTCGACCTTGCACGCCCGGTTGCGCACCAGCGCCACCATGCGATCGACCAGCGAGGTCGTCTTGCCCGAGCCTGCCCCGGCCTCGACCAGGAAGTTCCGTTCCAGGTCTTCGCGTATGCGCAGCCGCGCGTCCTGGTCCGGGGGGTCGTCGCTGAAGCGCTCCCCGGGCCGGCTGTACACGACACCGATATCGGGCCGCGGCGGCGCGGTTCCAACCCCCGGGCCGCTCAAAAGACCGGGCCCTCGTCGTCCCACTTCCGCACCTGCCGCAGCAGGGACAGCTCGTCGAGGCTGTCGAGATTGCGTTTGGTCCATTCGGCGACGCCGCAGCTCACCTGGCCCCGGACGCTGGTCTCCGCGCCGCACACCTCCTGGTAGTCGCAGTAGCGGCAGTCGTCCCTGGCGCTGTCCGTGGCGGGGAACCAGCCGCGCTCGAGCGCTTGAAGGAGGACCGCCACGAGTTGGTCGCCGTGCTTCAGCTGCCCGGTGCCGTACCTGCGGACGCGGTTCTCGCCCCGCCGCGTCGGGAAGTGGTACTCCATCGCGTCGACCGGCCTGCCGTACAGGGCCGCCACGGCGGCGGTGTACACGAAGTGCTGCAGGCGGCGCCCGCCGTTGTACACCTGCGACCGGCTGCTGTAACCGTACCCGCCCCCGGTCTTGTAATCGACTACGCGCAGGTGCGAGCCGAGGTCGTCCACCCGGTCCACGACCCCGCGCACCATTACCGACCCGTCTCCGGCCCCGATTCTCATCTCGTCGTCCATCCCGAATCGCCATTCGAGCTGCTTCCACCGGGGCGACCTGTCCCGGATCATCTCGACGAACGACCGGGCATCGTCGCGAAGCGCATCCATCTCCCAGGCATGGAGCGAGTGACTCGGCGACGGCGTCTTCAGGAGCTGCTCGGCGCCCTTCCGGTCGACCAGCCGGAGCGCGATGTCGAGGAATCGATCCTCCGCGGGATTCACTCCCCGGGCCGCCGCCTCCTTCAGCGTCTCCTCGTAGACGGCATGAAGCAGGCTCCCCCGCTCCAGGGCATTGAGCCAGCGGTCGGGGTCGAATTCGGGATCGTCGGGCGGACTGGCCTTGAGGATGTAGCTGAAGAGAAACCGCCGGGGACAGGCGCCGAGGGTCTCCAGCCCGCTCGCCGAGAAGGGTCTCCCGGACCAGTTTTCGTAGGATAAGGGCGGTGAATGCGTGCCCAGGAACCCTGCGTGCACCGTCGGCTCGTCCCGGTCGAGGGCGTCGAGGAGAGCCTGGCCCATCCCGAGGCGGGGAAACGATCGTCCGATGGCTGCCAGTCCGTCGCGGAGCCGGCCGGCTTCGGTGGTGAGGGCGCGCAGCCACACGTCGCTCGCATCGAGATCGACGGCGATCTCGGGCCGCGGGAGGCGTGACTCGGTCAGCCCCACATGTTTGTCCAGATCCTCGAAGGTGAGGGTCGAGTCGCGCTGGCGCAGCCGGAGGGCCTGCAGCAGCTCGGGAGCGGGTGTGAGTTCCCTGCTGTCTCCCGGGTCCCAGCAAGCGTAGCTGAGGATGACAGTGCCCCTCAGCCGGGCAAAGAGCCGGGCGAAGTTGAATCGGGCCTCGACGACCCTGTCCGCCGCGAGGGGCAGTTCGCCGCCCCCGATCCGGAAGCGCTCCTGGTCCCCGATCAGGGGATCTTCGTGGAGTGAGCCGAGGACGGATCCCGAGTCGAGGCCGACGATGAAGGTGAAGCGCCGCCCGGTGGCGCCCCCGTGCCTCAGGTCCGTCATGTACAGATGGCCGGGGGCGGAACTCCACGGGGCGATCCCCTCCGCTCGGGGCGCCGGGATGCGGATCTCCAGGTATGACTGGACGATCGCCGCCGCCGAGGTGAAGTCGGTGGGCCTCCTGACGGTGGCCTCGATTCGCTCCAGCTGGCGGAGGAGCCGCTGCCGCGCCGTTTCGTCGGTGTCGGTACCTGGGGCCACCCGCGCCAGCAGGCTCTTCACGCCGGCAGCGACCTGTGAGGGGGACACGCGTCCGTCCGTGGGCGGAGTGGCCCGGAGCACGGGCCGCAGCAGTCTGCGCAGCGCGCGCAACTCCTCGCCCCGGCGCTCCTTGCGGCGCTGCAGCCGCTCCTCGTCGTCGAAGCGTCCGGCCGGCAGCGAGTCGAGAGTCCGCAGCGCGTGTTCGATCCTGCCGAGGTGACGCTCCCGTCCCCACCCGATCCGCAGCCGCCGCAGGGCGCGGGCGAGGCGCGGGCCGCCCATGCGGTGCCCGTCCTCGTTCCCGGTGCCCGAGCGCGCGCCGCCCAGAGGGTGCCCAGCTGGCTCTCCGGCGCCCGGACGCGGAGGAATCACGTCGCCCGCCTCGACCAGGGCCCGGAAGAGCGACTCCTGGAAGCCGCTCGCGATCCAGCGGAAGTATGTCAAGACCACCCTGCCGGGGCGGGTGCGCTCCACCGGCAGCCCGACCGCGAAGGTCACGGGCACGCCCATAGGCTCGGCCAGCGCGTGGAGCGCCGATCCGTACGACCATGGATCCGCCGCGACGATCTCGACCTCGTCCCAGCGCGCGCCCATCTCGAGCGCCCGGCGCAGCACCCCGCGCAACTCGTCCTGGACGG
The DNA here is from genome assembly GCA_022826565.1 of Gemmatimonadota bacterium. Classification (GTDB taxonomy): domain Bacteria; phylum Gemmatimonadota; class Gemmatimonadetes; order Longimicrobiales; family Gaopeijiaceae; genus Bin94. The sequence goes on from JAJDUP010000035.1 coordinate 240,763, forward strand.
ACGCGGCCGTGAAGAGCTCGATGCGCTCCGGGACGCGCTCCGGCGGTATCTCCGCGCCGCACCGATCCACCGCGTGCAGGTAGCTTCCCGGAGCCTCGGGCGGCGCGACGTCCCACAGGATCCCCTTCGGGACCTTCAGGCCCACAACGGGATCGGTCTTGAGCAGGACGGCGCCGAGCCGCCGCAACCCGGCCAGAAAGCGCCCTTCGAGGCCGCGCTCGGCGAGGCCCGGAAGGAGGAACAACCGGGTGTCCCGGGGCAGCGCGTCGTGTTCGTCGCGGCCGAGGACCGCGATGGCCGTCTTCAGCATGCCCGCCATGTCCGTGCGGCCGCCTTCCCGCAACAGCGTCTCGTAGCGGTCCAGCACCTGCGTCACCAGGGCCCTCTTGTTGAACCCGCGGCGGGCGCTGGCGCGCGGGTCGTCCGGTGGGTGGATGCCGCCGCCGCGCAGCGTGGAGGCCGACCTGCGCACCGCGTCCCGGAAGCCGGTCCTCTCGGCGAGTTCCCCGAAACGCGAGAAGCGCGGCGAGGCGATCACCTCGTCGATTGCCCGCTCCATCAGGGCGTGTTCGTCGAAGGTGTCGACCACCGAGAGACCGGTCCGCGCCAGTTCGCGCGCAACAGTTTTTGTTGCGAGGGCACGTAAGGTGTTGATCTCAAAGCCCACCCAGGACTGGCCGCGCAACGCCACCTGCCTGAGCAGCTCCTTGCCCTCGCCGCGCGTGCGGGCGATCAGGATCTTGCGGGCGCGGCCACCGTCCCGTGCGATGCGCTCGAGTTCCCGGGCCAGGATGCCGGCCCCGGCGCGGTCCGCGGGAGGGGGCGGAGCGGGTCGGCCGCGCCCCTCCTCGAAGTCCAGGTAGAGCTGGGTCACGGCGGCCCGGCCTGCGGGGCGGCGGCTGCGCGGAGGGTGGCCGCATCGAACATCGCCCCGAGCCGCCGCCCTTCCCGACCTCGCCACACCCCCCTGTGATACGCGTCGCTGGCCAGCAGGGAGAGCGTCACGGTGGCCTCGCCGAAGACCATGCGCTCGCGGGTCGGGTCGACCTTGCCCCACGTGGTCGCCTCGCGCAGGGTGGAACCCGAGAGGCCCCCGTCTCGTGCATCGGCCACCGTGAGCTGCACGGCGTACCTGTGCATGGCGACGGAGGCCGCACGGGAGGGGTCGCCCTCATCCCCCGTCAACCCCGAAGCCGCGGCCGTCTGCTCCCCGGCGAGCATCCGCGCCGCAACCACCACGTCCTGCGCGAAGTTCTTCGGCACGCCCCCACCCACCATCAGCAGCCCGGTCTCGGCCGCGGCCAGCTTGATCCGGGCGAGCTCGTGGAAGTCCTTGCCAGAGTCGAAGGCGATGTGCGGCAGGCCCAGCGCGGCGGCCCGGACCCGGTGTGCGACCACACCGAACCCCGCCGACGAGTCGCTGAGCGCCGGCACGAAGACCGGCACTTCGCGTCGGTGCGCGGCGAGCACGATCGACCGTGCGTCCGGGCGATGGCGCTCCAGGTAGGCCCCCAACTCCCCCACCAGCTCGCGGCTGGAATACGGCCGCGCGTCGAGCCCGTCGAAGATCCCGGCCACAGTCTCGTCGCAGCGCTGCAGCTCGGCCTCGTCGATGTAGGTGTCGTAGATGCGGTCGATGCCCAGGTCGCGGAGTTCCTCGTCGCTCGCGGCCGGCGCCTCGGGCGATCCGGGCGCCTTGTAGTGGCGGAAGCCCAGCGCCTCGAAGAAGTCCTGGTCGACCACGATGGCGCCGGTGGCCACGATCGCATCGACCATGTCGTACTCCACCAGCGTCAGCAGCGCCTCCTTCAGCCCCGCCGACACCAGCGACCCCGCCAGCGTGAGGATCACCGTGCAGTCGCGGTCGCTCAGCATGTCGGCGAAGACGTCGGCCGCGTCGGCCAGGTTGCGGGCCTGGAATGCGGCGTTGCGGTAGGTGTCGATGACCGCGCGGCCATCGAAAGCGGTCACGTCGATGTGCTCGACCGGGTTTGCGAGGAGTCGACTCCTGGTGACTGGCCCGTGAGCGCGTTCCGTCAAGCGACTCGCCTCCCCGTGTTTCTGACCGCGGGCGCCCACCGCCGGAATCGCCCAATCCTAAAAGGTAAGCCCAGGGCCCGATGCGACGGACGCGGCAACCACCCTCCAGCCTCCTAGAACACCACCTCGGCACCAACCCTGAAGGCCTGGTTCGGAGACAGGGTAATGCTGCTCTCACCCCCCAGCTCGAGACCGCCGAGGGTGATCCCGCTGAGCTCTCCGTCGATCATCCGGTTGCGCGACCAGATCCACAGGTTGCGGCCGTTTACATAGAGCGTCGCCCGGCTGGCGCCCAGGCGGCCGGCCCAGTCTTCGGGCAGGGTGTAGCGCACGGCCACCTCGCGAAGCTTGAGGTAATCCCCGTCGTAGAGGAAGGCGCTGCGGGCGGTGCTCTGGCTGTACCTGCCGTGCACGGTGCCGTCGGTTCCGTACTGGGTGGGGAAGGCCCAGGGGCACCCCTCGGCTGCCGCGGCTTCGGTGCCGCAACGCACCAGTTCACGGCGGTAGATGCCGTTGAAGGTCGCCCAGATGGAGCCCCAGTCGAAGACGTGGTGGCCGGCCGCCCAATCCGCGAGGGCGGTGATGGTCAGGTGGCTGCCGATCGAAAGGGTGGTGTTGGCGCTGCCGCTCTTGTCGGGGACCGGGAACGTGCCGGTGAAGTTGCGCACGGCGGCGTCGGGCAGACCGTCCCCGTTCGAGTCGCTCGGCATGGTGACCCACCAGGCGCCCACGGGGCCGCCGCGGCAGGTGTCCAGGTTTTCCGGCTCGGAGACGCTCCAGCACCCGGTCACGCGCTTCTGGTCGCTGTCGACCGAGAAGTCCGCCACGCCGCCCATGTCCGTGACTTCGTTGTGGTTGTAGTGGAACGTCGCGCCGAGACTCCAGGCCAGGCGCCGCGCATTGACCAACTGCAGGTTCAGCGCCGCTTCAACGCCCCGGTTGAGGATCTCGCCAACGTTCTCCTGCTGGGTTCCCTGGCCGGTGACGGGAGCTCGTGGCACCAGGAAGAGCGCGTCGGTGGTGCGGGCGTCGTAGACGGTCAGGTCGAGTCCGATCCGGTTGTCCCAGAGCGCCGCGTCGATCCCGGCCTCGACCGTGGAGGTGGTCTCGGGGCGCAGCTCCGGATTGCCGGGATTCGCGAACCTGGGGGCCGATTCGCCGCGGAACGGACTGGCCGAGAAGGTCCGGTCCTTCAGGAATGCACCCGGGAACCTGCCGGTCTGCCCGTACGCCGTCCTGATCTTGAGCTCGTCCACCAGGGGCACATCCACATCTTCCGACAGAATGTACGATGCCGTCGCCTTCGGATAGAGCTCGGTGTCGATGTTGTCCCCGAAACTCGATCCCGCGTCGACGCGGAAACCGCCGCCGAGGTAGAGCTTGTCCCACAGACTCAGCTGCTCGTCCAGGTATAGTCCGCCACTGAACACTTCGAGATTCGCCTCGCCAGCGATGATGTCCGCAGCGGCATGGAAGTGGTAGCTTCCCGGCAGGCCGAAGGTCCGCCCGTTCGCGTTGATGATGCTCTCTTCCTGGCGGAATCCCTGCACGCCCACGGTCAGCGTGGAGGCGATCGCGCGGCCGGAACCCGCCCACGCGTATGTCGTCCCGGCGTCCAGCGACACCGACGTGAATGCCCGATCGCGGCGGTTGAGCTGCCCCGCGGCCTCGCCGGGGGTGAATCCGATCGGCTCGCGCAGCCGCTGCTGGTTCGTCCGGTTGTCGGTCCCCACCGTGACTTTGGCAGACAGTCGGTCGCTGACGTTCCAGCGGATGCCCGTGGACAGGATGAAGCGGTTGACCCATTCGTCGATGTCCGGAAGGAGGAAGATGTCCAGCGCCTCCTGGAGGGTGGAGGCGCCGGAGAAGAAGAGGGCGTCGCCGACCTCGAAGGTGGTCAGGGGATCCCCGATCGAAGCGCCGTTGTAGAGGCGCTGGAAGTTGTGGCGGACGTAACTGCCCGAGAAATCCAGGGTGAAGTCCTCGCCGAGCGACGCCTGCAGGCCTCCGCGGATGCTGTAGTTGGTGCTCCCGTCCTTCGGCTGGGTGCCGGTGCGGTCCTCCAGGCGGCCGCTGACGCTGTAGGTTACGTCCGCCGTCCCCCCGGACACTCCCAGGTAGTAGTTCTGCGTGTGGCCCTCCCTGAAGTAGAGATCGCGCAGGAAGGTCTCGGTCACTTCGCCGGATTCCACGCGCCCGGGAAAGATCAGACCCGTGTCGAAGATGTACCTGAGTTCGGCCATCTCGATCCCCTGTTCGACGCGTGCCGTGATTCTCGCCGTCCCCGGGGCCCCCTTCTTCGTGAAGATCTGAATCACGCCCGTAGCCGCGTCCGATCCGAACAGTGTCGATGCCGCGCCTCCCCTGGTGATCTCGATCCGGTCGATGTCGGTGGTCGGCAGGTCCGCCAGGGCCGACGACTGCTCACCGCCCGTGATCGCCGACGTGGCCTGATCGTTGTCCACGCGCACACCATCGACATAGATGACCGGAGTCTGGGCGCCGAACACCGACGAGACCCCCCGGAAACTGATGAGCGATCCGGTTCCCGGATTCGCAGACGTCGCGCTCACCGTAGCGCCTGTGACGCGGCCCTGCAGCAGCTGGTCAACGGATTGGACCGGCGCGAGTTCGAAATCATCCGCGGAAAGCACCTCGACCGAAGTGCCGAGCGCCCGCCGCCGCGTTTCGGCGCCCAGACCCGTGACGACGATCTCGTCGAGGGCGATCGCCGTCGGCGACATTTCGATTTCAAGCGTGGCCGTCTGCCCGGCCGTAACCGGGACAGTCTGCTCCACCGCGTCGTAACCGAGCATCGTGACCTGCACCATGTGCTCGCCGGCAGGCACATTCAGCAGTACGAAACGCCCGGACGCATTGGTAAGTTGGCCGATCCTGCTCCCTGCCACCACCACCTGGGCGTCGCCGAGCGGCCGCATGGACACACCGTCCAGGACCCGCCCCTGAATGACGCCGGTCTGGGCCTGTGCCGGTGCCGGACCGACAGCCAGCGCCAGTAGCATGGTGAAGCCGGCGACAGTCACCCTCCCATGCAGACAACAGCCGGCCGGCGGAGCCCGAAGGCCCCGCCGGCCGGAGTTCTCCTTGCCGCCGCGCAACAAGACCAGCGCCCTGACGCCGACGACAGCCCGTTGGCCGCCTAGTTGAACGGCGACGCGTTGTTCGCGACGAGCACCTTGTTCATGTCCACATGGATCGTCACGTGCGTCTCGATGAGGGGCACCCCGGGGTCGACCCCGTCATACAGCTCGAGCGGCGTGTAGATGTCCATGGCGTAGCGTGGGTTCTGGGGTATGTAGCCGGGAACAACCGGGGTTGTCCCGGGATCCCCTTCGTTGATGTTGTCGTTCTGGTCGATCTCGCGCAGCATCATCGGCAGTTTGATGCCGAGATCGGCGAGCCGGCGGCCCTCCAGAAGCATGATCTCCTGACGGGCCAGCCAGAGTGAGTGCCAGAGTTCGTCTGCGCTCGCAAGACCTGCAATGCTGTCCGCGTCCAGCGACGTGCCCGAGATATTGGGAGTCTCAAGGCCGTCAGCGGGCCGGTCCAGAACCAACCCGGCCCGGTAGGGGCTGTCGGCATCCGCACGGATCAGGATTTCCTTGCTCCTCGGGCGAAGGCTCAGGTCTGCGTTGCGGCGCTCGTCGATATCATCGAACGACACCATTCCCCGCGTGCCGGCCAGGGTGATCGCGCCGGCCAACTGAGAGCGAGCGTCCGCAAGGTTGCCCGACGCCAGCGCGATCTCCGCCAGGATCAGGTGCATCTCCTCGGCCTTGGCGATCGGAATTGCCGCCTCCCTGTCGGTGTACTTGGGATCGAGAAAGTCCAGCCTTGGAAGAGGCTGCATTTCCTGAAGCGCCCGAAGCACAAGAAACGCCACCGGGGTGTTGGAAATCGAGGTAGCGTCGTACCCCTGGCTGAAGAGGAGCATGGGGTCAGCGGACAGCGCGGCGTTGGCGGCCGAGCCTGCGGCTCCGGCGTCGCCCAGCAGTCGGTGAGCCCTTGCCAGGGCCGCATGCGCCTGGGGACCGAATCCCGTCGCCGCCTGAAGGTCGGTAACCGCTTTGCCCAACGCCACCGACGCAGCCTGCGGCGCTCCATCCTCCTCGTGCGGAACGTGGGAGAACACCTCGCCCATGGTCAGGTAGGCCATTCCCCGATAGTAGTGGGCCTCCGCGACCAGCTGGGGCGGCGCACCGGCATCCTGGGGCGCGATCTCGTCGATGACGAAATCGGCCAGGGCACGTAGCTCCTGAACATTCCAGTAGGCTCCGCTGGCGCTCGTCCCCGTCGAATTCACCAGGTCGGGGGTGACCTCGTGGGGTTCGTCCATGTCCACGACGATGCCGGTGCCGTGGATCGAGTAGTTGTCGCTGATGACTTCCGCCGCAACCACATAGGCGTTGATCATGCGGGCAAACTGCGCCCGCAGCCCCGGCAGGAGCGCCGCCGTGGGGTTGGTGGCCTCGGCCAGGTCTTCGTCGGTTGTAGTCGGATTGTTCACCTGAGTCGGATCGATGGCATCGCAGGCGGCCATCGCCAGAACGGCCAAAAGGGCACCGACAATCCCTCTCCCGCTCTTTCCGGGGGTCGGCATGCTCTCGCTGATCATATTCTTCATTCTCCTTGATCTCATTAGAACACCACCTCGACACCGAGCTTGAAGATCCGGTTCGGGGACAGAGTTATGCTGCTCTCGCTGCCGAGTTCCAGCCCGCCGCCGTTGCTGGTCCCGCTGAGTTCGCCGTCGATCAACATGTTGCGGGACCAGATCCAGAGATTGCGGCCGGTCGCGTAGACGGTCGCACGGCTGGCATTGACGACACCGGCAACGCTCTCGGGGAGCAGGTACCGCGCCGAGACCTCGCGAATCTTGAAGTAGTCGCCATCGTAGAGGAACGCGCTGCGGGCGGCACTCTGGCTGTATCGGCCGCGCTCGGTCCCGTCGGTTCGGTATTGAACCGGGAAGGCGTAGGCGCAACCCGCACTGGCACCCTCTTCAGTACCGCAACGGATGAGTTCTCGGCGATAGATGCCGTTGAAGGTGGCCCACACCGACCCCCAGTCGAAGACATGGTGGCCACCGGCCCAATCGGCCAGGCCGCTGATCGTCAGGTTGTTCCCCACCGAGAGGGTGGTGTTGATCCCGCCGTTCTTGTTGGGCGATGGGACGGCACCGTTGAATTCGCGCTCGGAGCCATCCGTCAACCCGTCGCCGTTGGTATCCACCGGAGTGGTCAACCACCACGCACCGATCGGCCGTCCCTCGGAAACACGCTTCCCACTCCCGACAAAGAAATCGGCGACACCGCCCATGTCGGTGACTTCATTCTCGTTGTAGTTGAAGGTCCCGCCGACGGACCAGGCCAGCTGCTGACTGTTGAGAACCTGGACCTGCAAAACCACCTCCACCCCCCGGTTCCAGATCTCGCCCACGTTCTCCTGCTGGGTCCCCTGTCCGGTCACCGGCTGGCGCGGCACCTGGAAGAGCGCGTCGGTCGTGCGCGCGTCGTAGAAGGTCAGGTTGAGCCCGATCCGGTTGGCCCATAGCGCGGCGTCGATGCCGGCTTCGACCGTGGACGTCTTCTCGGGCTTCAGATCCAGGTTGCCCGGATTCGCAAAGCGGGGCGCCGATTGGCCCCTGAACGAGCTGGCCGAGAAGGTCCGGTCTTTCAGAAAGGCTCCGGGGAATTTCCCGGTCTGACCGAACGCCCCTCGTATCTTGAGCTCGTCAACGAACGGGATTCCCAAATCCTCCGAGAGGATGTACGACCCCGTGGCCTTGGGGTAGAGTTCGGTGTCGATGTTATCGCCGAAGCTCGATCCAGCGTCGATGCGGAACCCTCCTCCAAGGTAGAGCTTGTCCCACAGGCTCAACTGCTCGTCCACGTAGAGGCCACCGTTGAACACTTCGGAATTCGCTTCAAAGGCTGTGATCGTCGCCGCATTGTCGAAGTCGAAGGTGCCGGGGAGAGCGAACTCCTGGCCCTGGGCGTTGATGACGCTTTCATCCTCGCGGAAGCCCTGCACGCCGACTGTCAGCTGGGACCCGAGTGTCCTGCCGGGGCTCTCCCAGCTGTAGGTCGCACCGGCATCCATCGAAACCGAGGTGAAGGACCGGTCCCGGCGGTTGAGTTCGCCGGTGGGCTCCCCCGGGGTGAATCCGATGGGCTCGTAACGGCGCTGCTGATTGTTGCGGTTGTCGGCACCCACGTTCAGCTTGGCGGTAAGGTCGTCCCGGATGTTCCAGCGCGCGCCCGTGGAAAAGATGAATCGGTTGACCGATTCCCCGATGTCGGGCAGGAGGAAGATGTCCAGCGCCTCGTGCAGCGTGGACGCTCCGGAAAAGAAGAGGGCGTCACCGACTTCGAAGGTGGTCAACGGGTCCGCGATCGCCGATCCGTTGTAGAGACGGGCGAAGTTGTGGCGGACGTAGCTCCCCGAGAAATCCAGGGTGAAGTCCTCGGTGAGCGACGCCTGCAGACCGCCGCGGAGGTTGTAGTTGGTGCTGCCGTCGTTGGGCTGGGTACCGCTTCTGTTTTCGAGCCGGCCACTGACGCTGTAGGTCACATCGGCCGTGCCCCCCGTGACGCCCACGTAGTAGTTCTCGGTGGTCCCCTGCTTGAAGTAGAGGTCCCTCAGAAACGTTTCCTCGATCTCCCCGGACTCGACGCGTTCCGGGAAGATCAGACCCATGTCGAAGATGTTCCAGAGTTCAGGCACCTCGATGCCCTGCTCGACCCGCGCGGTTATCCGCGGCGCCCCCGGAGTCCCCTTCTTGGTGAAGATCTGAATGACCCCTGTGGCCGCATCCGAGCCGAAGAGCGTCGACGCGGCACCCCCTTTTGTCACCTCGATCCGCTCGATGTCGCTGGTGAGCAGGTCCGACAGTGCCGAGGACTGCTCCCCTCCAGTCCCCGCAGCGGTCGCATGGTCGTTGTCCACCCGCACGCCGTCCACGTAAATGACCGGTGTCTGGGCGCCGAATACCGAGGACGCGCCCCGGAAGCTGATCAGGGCACCCGTGCCGGGCTGGGCGGATGTCGCGCTCACGGTGGCCCCGGAGACGCGCCCCTGCAGCAGCTGGTCGATGGACTGTACCGGTGCCAGTTCGATGTCGTCCGCGGACAGTACCTCGACCGAGGTGCCAAGTGCGCGGCGGGTGGTCTCGGCACCCACACCGGTAACCACGATCTCGTTCAGCGCAATAGCCGTCGAGGACATCTCGATGTCGATGCTGGCCGTTTCCCCCGCGGACACCGTGACGGTCTGCTCCGTCTCGGTATACCCGATCAGGGTAACCCGCACGGTGTGCTCGCCGGCGGGCACGTTAAGAAGCACGAAGCGCCCGGACGAATTGGAAATCTGCCCGATCCCGGTGCCATCGACCAGGACCTGGGCGTTGGCCAGCGGGCGCTGTGAGGCGCCGTCCAGGACCTGTCCCTGGATCACGCCTGACTGCGCCTGGGCCGGCGCGGCGGCTACCGTCAGCGCGACCAGCGCAAACAGGCCGACAGCGCCCTTGATAAGTCGTTTGAATTGCATGGAGTCCTTCCTTCTCGTGTGATTGAAAACCGTATTGAGCCTACTGCGACTGCTACTCCGTCGACAATAATGGGTTCGTTGTCGGCCTCCCTTTCTTACTGCGAGAATCTGTCGAATCACGACCGTTCAAGATACTGCACTGCGCCGATTGCAGCACTTTTCGGCGGCCCGCGGCCACGGAACGCTACACGTCCAGGTTCCTGACATACCTGGCGTTCTCCTCGATGAACTGGCGGCGGGGCTCGACCTCGTCGCCCATCAGTCTCGAGAATATGCGATCTGCTTCGGTCGCGCTCTCGACCGTCACCCTCAGGATGGTGCGTGTATCCGGATCCATCGTGGTCTTCCACAACTGGTCGGGATTCATCTCGCCCAGTCCCTTGTAGCGCTGGATCGAGATGCCCTTTCCGTCGTTGCCGTTCGAGAACTTGCTGATCTCCTGATCGCGCTCGTCGTCGCTGTAGGCGTACCGCTCCGTCTTGCCCTTCTGCACCCGGTACAGGGGCGGCTGCGCGATGTACACGTAGCCGGCCTTGATCAGCTCCTTCATCTGCCGATAGAAGAAGGTGAGGAGCAGCGTGCGAATGTGAGCCCCGTCCACATCGGCGTCCGTCATGATGATGATCTTGTGGTAGCGCGCCTTCTCGATGTCGAAGTCGTCGCGGATGCCCGCTCCGATGGCTGTGACCATGGCCCGGATCTCGTCGTTTGAGAGGATTTTGTCGATCCGGGCCTTTTCGACGTTGAGAATCTTGCCCTTGAGTGGCAGGATCGCCTGGAAGGAACGGTCCCGGCCCTGTTTCGCGGAGCCTCCGGCGCTGTCTCCCTCGACCAGGTAGATCTCGGACAGCGCCGGGTCGGCGATGGAGCAGTCGGCCAGCTTGCCCGGCAGCACTCCGCCCTCCAGGCCGCTCTTCTTGCGGGCCAGATCGCGTGCCTTGCGCGCTGCTACCCTCGCGCGCGCGGCCTGGAGCGACTTCTCGATCACCGTCTTCGCGGAACGGGGGTTCTCTTCGAGGAAAGCGGACAGGTATTCGTTCACAGCGGCCTCGACCGCGCCCCGCACCTCCGAGTTGCCCAGCTTGGTCTTTGTCTGTCCCTCGAACTGGGGCTCCATCACTTTCACGCTCAGCACGCAGGTCAGCCCCTCGCGCACATCGTCGCCCGACAGGTTCTCGTCCTTCTTGAAGATCCTGTTGCGCCGCGCATAATCGTTGATGGTACGGGTCAGCGCCGCCTTGAAGCCAGTGAGGTGGGTGCCGCCTTCGTGCGTGTTGATGTTGTTCACGAAGGTATGCGTGTTCTCCGAGAAGCCATCGTCGTATTGCATGGCCAATTCGATCTGCGCTTCGGGACGCTCGGTCTCGAAGTAGATCACGTTTTCGTGCACCGGAGAGCGCGACCCCCTCAGGTAGGTCACGAACTCCGCGAGCCCGCCGTCGTACCTGTAGACCTCTTCCACCTCGTCGTCGGTGCGCTCGTCCCGCAGGACGATCTCGAGCCCCTTGTTGAGGAAGGCGAGCTCGCGCAGCCGGATCGAGAGCTTGTCGAACGAGAAGGCCAGCTCGGTGAAGACCTCCGGGTCCGGCTTGAAGGTGACGAGAGTTCCGCTCCCCCTGGCCGCACCCAGCACCTTCAGATCGGTGGACCTGATGCCGCGCTCGTACCGCTGATGATGGCGCTTTCCGCCCCGCCGCACCTCGACCTCGAGCCACTCCGAGAGCGCGTTGACCACGCTGACGCCGACGCCGTGCAGTCCGCCCGACACCTTGTACGAGCTCTTGTCGAACTTTCCGCCGGCGTGGAGGGTCGTCATCGCAAGCTCCACGCCCGGGACGCCCTCGCTCGGGTGAATATCGACCGGAATCCCACGGCCGTCGTCGTCGACGCTGATGATGTCGCCCGGGCGGATCACCACGCGGATCGCGGTGCAGTGACCGGCCATCGCTTCGTCGATGCTGTTGTCCACCACCTCGTAGACCAGATGGTGCAGACCCCGGGCGGAGGTCGACCCGATGTACATCCCGGGACGCTTCCGCACGGCCTCGAGTCCCTTCAGGACCTGGATCTGCCTTGACGTGTAGTCGCTGCCCTTGCTCTTCGTCGTCATTCCTTCACCCCGATATCCTTGATTCTCACTTGCCGCTATTCCCGGTCCCGGCCCCGATCCCGCGGGCACTCTCCGCGAGGCGGAAGCGAATGCTGCCGATCGGTGGACGCGAGCGCGCCGAGTTCAGCCGCTCGAGGATAAGCGGCCTCATCATCGACAGCTCAGCAATCCACGCACTGGACAGCACCTCGACCACCAACTCGTCGCCCCGGACCTCCACCGCCCGTGTCACGCGGCTCACCCGCCGCCCCACCGCCCCGGCCCACTCCTCCACCGCTGCGAGCCGCTCCAGCGATTCCCCCAGCCCCGTACGCTCAAGGTATCCCTGCAGTGCATCCCCCACCGGTGTGAAGCGGCGGTTCGCGGAATCGCGGGGCCATGCGCCGGTCACGCCTCGATCACTCCGCCGTGGATGCGCCACCGCTCCAGAGGCCGCCCCGGCAGCCTGACGTCCGATTCCTTCGGGACGGTCATGATGACCTGCCCCGTCACCTCTTCCTCGAGCAGCGACATTACTCGGCCCGAACGCCCGGAGTCCAGCTCGGCGAAGGCGTCGTCGAGCAGAAGGATCGGCTCCGCGCCGCGCTGCCTCCGGATGGTGGCGGCTTCCGTAAGGCGAAGGGCCAGGGCGGCTGTGCGGCGCTGGCCTCCCGACCCGAAGCCCCGCAGCGGCACGGTCCGCCCTCCGGCCCCAACCGTGAAGAGCAGTTCGTCGCGATGGGGCCCTGCGCTGGTGGCGCCGCGCCGCAGATCGTTCTCCCAGGATTCGTCGAGCCGCGCCCGGAATCTCTCCCGCACGGCCGCCTCGTCGGACGACCGCGGAGAGGAGCCCTCGGCGTCGCCCGCCTCACCCAGATTCGGCCGGTAGGACATCGTCGCCGATTCGCCGTCCGAGATGGCGCCGTAGTGGTCGGCGAACGCTCCGGCCCACTCGGTCGCCCACGCCTGGCGCAGGCAGGTCACCGACGCCCCGGAATCCACCAGGCCGCTGTCCCAGGCCCGAATCCAGTCCTGCCGTCCGGCCGTGCCTCCACCCGTTCGCAGTGCCGCGTTCCGCTGTGCGAGCGACTTGCGGTACTCCAGGAGGGCGTCCACGTAGCCCGGACGGTTCAGTGACAGCACGATGTCCAGGAACCGCCGGCGCACGCTCGGCCCATCGTTGATCAGCCGCACGTCGGCGGGAGAAAACACGACCGCGCCCAGCCTGCCGAGGGCGGCCGATATCCTCAGGGAGTCGTCTCCGTCCACCGTCACCTTCTTGTTCTTTCTCCTGCAGTCGAACCCCGCCGCCACCGTTGTACGGGCACTTCCTTCGACGCTGCCCCGCAGGTAGAAGACGTCTTCCGAGAAGGCGGCCAACTCGCGGTCGGCGGCCCCGCGGAACGACCGGAAGCTCTCCAGGTAGTACACCGCTTCCAGCAGGTTCGTCTTCCCTTGCGCGTTGTCGCCGACGACGGCCACTCCCTCCGGCGGGAAGTGCAGTTCCTGGATGCCCAGGTTGCGGAAGTGGCGCAGCTCGAGTTCCCTCAAGACCACGAAATGGAACGGAAGCGAGGTGTGCCGTACATCCTTTAAATGTAACAGGATCGGCCGGCATTCCGGGCCGGCGGGCGAGCCGCTTCCCGGTGACTCTCAACTGCCCGTGAAGCTCGCCTTTCGCTTCTCCAGAAAGGCCGCCATCCCCTCCTTCATGTCGGAGGTCGAGGCCAGCACGCCGAACAGCGTCGATTCGAGCGCCTGGGCGTGGTCCATCGGGCTCTCCACCGCTTCGTAGATCGACTTGAGGGCCATCTCGAGCGCGACGGGCGCGTTGCGGATGATGCGCCGGGCCAGCGCCGTGGAACGGTCCATCAGCTCCTCGTGGGGGACGACAATATTCGCGAGGCCGATCGCGGCCGCCCGGTCGGCATCGATCATGTCGCCCGTCAGGATCATCTCGACGGCGCGGCCCAGGCCCACCAGGCGGGTCAGGCGCACCGTACCCCCATATCCGGGGATGATCCCCAGCCCCACTTCAGGCAGGCCGAACCGGGCCCGGTCGCTGGCCACGCGGATGTGGCACGCGATCGCCAGTTCGCACCCGCCGCCGAGCGCATATCCCCCGACGGCCGCGATGACCGGCTTGGGGAAGGTCTCGATGCGCCGGAGGATCTGCTGCCCCTCCGCGCTTATCCGCGCGCCCGTCAGCGTGTTCATCCTGGCCAGGGTGCCGATGTCGGCACCGGCGACGAACGCCTTGTCCCCGGCGCCGGTCAGGACAACCGCACGCGCCGCCGCATCGTCGAGGAGGGCGGCGAACGCGCCGTCAATCTCCGCCATGACATCGGGGTTCAGCGCGTTGAGCTTGGCCTGCCGGTCGATCGTGACGGTGGCCACCGAGTCCGCGATTTCGGTCCTGACGTGGTTGCTGTCGCTCATTGCCGCTCATTGGTGAGGTGTACGCATTGTCGAGCCGTCGCGGAGCGCGGCTCCTGAGCCTTGAAAGCTAGCGTCGCCGGAGTTCGCGACCAGTTTCCGGGACGCGACCCCGGTCCGAACCGGATAGGATCCGTCGGCTGGCCAGGCCAGGTGGCAGCGGCTCCCAATCGGCCACGGAGCCTCGCTGATACGGTGGGCGTGGCGGTCATCGCACCCCTGCCTTACCTTGCGTGCGGCCCGTGTTGAACGTCCCCGCGTTCATCGAGCGGGCAGTTTCCACCGTCCCGGCTGCACAAACCCGGGACGCACGACCCAGTTTCATCGAGGGATCATGGCGCGTTCTCTGAACAAAGCAACCTTGATCGGCAATGTCGGGGGCGATCCCGACATTCGCACGACGCAGTCCGGCACCCGGGTGGCCAAGCTGTCCCTGGCGACCAGCCGCAGCTTCGCGGACCGCTCCGGACAGCAGCAGGAGAGGACCCAGTGGCACCGCATCACATTCTTCGGCCGCCTCGTGGATGTCGTCGAACAGTGGGTGAAGAAGGGCGACAGGCTCTTCGTCGAGGGGCGCATAGAGTATTCACAGACCCAGGACGAGCACGGAGGAACGCGGTACTGGACCGACATCATCGCCTATGAGATGATCATGCTCGGATCCAGTGGCGGTCGCGGGGCATCGGAGCCTCCGGGGCCGGGCGGCCGTTCCGGGTCCGGCGGCGGATACCGTCCGCCCGCGCCGAGACCTCAGATTACAGAACCGGACGACGACTTGCCGTTCTAGCGGCTTACTGCAGGCAGTACAACGAGGAAGTGATTCTTGGCGAACGACGCGATCGAGATGGAGGGAACCGTAACCGAGGTCCTTCCCAATGCGAACTTCAGGGTGAAGCTCGAGAACGGCCACGAGATATTGGCCTACTTGTCGGGCAAGATGAGGAAATTCTACATCCGCGTCCTCGCCGGGGACCGGGTCAAGGTGGAGATGTCGCCGTACGACCTCACGCGGGGCCGGGTCACCTACCGTTACAAGTAGCCGCAGCTACCCGTTAGCCACAGCTACCCGTTCCTCGCTTCAGTCCGCGGCGTCCCCGCCGGCTTCCGCAGCTTCCGGGGGCCCGGACTCGCCCGAATGCGCGGGGTCCGGTGGCTCTTCCGACTCCCAGAATCCCATCAGGAAGGGCTCGAATGCTTCGGGGTCCCTGCTGTACAGGCGAACCCATTCGTCGAACTCCGGGAGGTTCAAACGCTCGCGAATCTTCCCTGTGGCAAGGCTGACACTGTCGCTGAACCCCTCCGGCGGCACCTGCCCGGTCGCGCGTGCTTCGGACCGGGCCAGTGTGTAGACCTCGTCCGGGGACAGCGCCAGAAGAGCGTCAGCCACACGAGCCGAACAATAGTCTCTGTATTTCGCCCTGAGTACCGGGTCTTCGTCCTGGCGGTCCATTGAGCCGTCCTCGTTACGCGAACAGGCAACCCGTCAAACAACGTGATCAGTCGCGTCACACAGGAGACAGCGACTGCGCCACGGAACTAAAGGTAACTGAAAGCAAGGACTACTTGACGGTGGCCACGGCTGTCAAGTATACGACCAACTCGAATGACTACGACAATGCCTGTAATCGGTCCCTCGCCGGTGCAGTCCGGCCGTCAGGTCTGGGCGAACCCCGCGGCGGACTCGCCCGCCATCGAATCCGTGCTGCGGCCATCGTCCTCTCGCAGGCGATGGTAGACAGCCCGGCGAGTGAGACCGTACTCGATCATGCGGCTAAGGGAATCCGGGTCCGTTCGCTGCACCTCTTCGGCTTCCGAGGCGACATCGTGAGGTAGGCGGACGCTGAGCTGCACGGACCTGGTTTGCCACATGCCAATATTATCCCATGGTTGGAGACAGAAATCTGTCGAATTGCCGAAAGGCGACACCGCCGACTCACCGGGCGTGCGGGCAAACCACCAGGTTTTCGATCGGGCTTGAACAGTACACCCCGAAAAAGACGACCGCAAGGTTGGCACGGATTGCTGGCTGATTTCCTAAGTCATTATGCCACAATTACTTATAATCTTGCATGGATTCGGTAATCCACCTGTTTCTGAAGCTGGGACGCCGACACTTCGTCATCGTTCCGATACATGCTAAGTATGAATCTGATAAGCGTTTGCGCCACCTGGAAGGCGCGGCCAGCGGTCGATTCCGTGAACACATTTTTGCAAAAAAATGCAGTGATCTACTGGCGCTGCCGGAAAGCCCCGAATCGGGGTGATTCAGGGGAGAACCGACCGGAGGAACGCCCCCAAAGTCCCCCGATCGAATTCCCGGAACCTCTCGCGCACGTTTCTGGCGGTCTCTTCGAGAAAGATGTTGGCCGTGTGATAGCGCCGGGTGCGCCCTGCCTCCCGGAAACGGAGGAAACCCCGCCAGGCCGCGCCGTCACGGAACACGTGCAGGGATGCGACCCATTTGCGGCCGCCGTAGTCGAAGCGCCGGTCTTCCAGTCGCCGCGGGTGGGTCATTGATGCTGCCCTCGGGTCCTCCGCACCGTCTTCGATGTGGCTGAGCGGATACCGCGCCCGATCGGCCATCCAGACCTCGAAGGGTGGCAGCGGAAGCAGATGTTCGGCGAAGCTCGCCAGAGAAGCCATGGGATCCTGGGTGTCGTGAATGCCACGCTCATTGGCCCAGAGGCGAGCACGTCCGTACAGCTCCCGGACCGATTCCCGGGGCACCAGGTGGAGAAGCTTGGCTACCTGTCGGCGCCGGTATGACCGATACCTCGCCCAGAGGATTTCGGGCGTCTCGAGCGGCGTATCGTTGCGCCCGGTGGTCCCCTGCCACCACATCTGGTCGTGCATTCCGTTGCCCATGGCCTCGCGCGGGTTCAGTGAACCGACATGCCGGCGCCCTCGAGACCACTGGTCAAGTCACCGGCGCCGGACTCGGAGAATGTCAGGCGGTCCAGTGTCGCGCGCTCCCCGAAGGTCGACACCAGTCCGCGGACGGCCTGAAACCGCTCGGGCTCGAAGCGGGCCACAAGTCGGCCCAGTCCGCGGCGCATCGTCCGGATGCCGCGCTGCACCTCGCTGAAGGTGACCGGCACTCCGAAACGCACGTAGTACACCCGGTGCCCGTCGCGGCCCGCTTCCCTCGTCTGGCCGTATTCCAGGTCGGGGAACGCAAGCCGAAGCGCACGCTCGAGCCCGTCGTCGGAGTCCCGCCGATTGGTGCGAAAGACGAGCGCGCTGGCGTCGTAGTCCAGGTGCACGCGCGTGATTCGGCCGGGACCCGTAACGATCCGCACGACCGTGCTGTCGTGCAGGTCCAGATCCCTGCAGATGTCGCGGAAGCCGATCCGGAGAAGCGTAGGACGAGTGAGGGGCGTGAATCCCCGCCTGTTGAGGACTCTGAGGCCCACGTCGAAGCAGTAGCGGCGCAGGGTGTCACCGGCGGCCGGGGACTTCTCGGCTTCATCGCTCAGCCGACGCAGGTGGACGAGGGTAGGGTCGTACACCCAATCCAGGATGACCAGTTCCGACGAGAGATTCAGGTACTTCACATCCGCCGAGCCCAGATCCACTGCCCTGACGGAGGAGGCAAAACGTCCCGAGACCACCACGGCCAGCCCGATGTCGCTGATCCGGCCCCCGGGATGGTACAGCTCATGCACGTCCCGGTACTGCACCACGGCCCTCGTAAGGGGCAGCTCACAGATGCCCGGCACATCGGCCATCGCATCAGGACGACTTTCCGTGGTGGTGGTGCTTTGCATTGTTGTCGCAACGCGGGAGATGGAGTGCGTAGCCGGGGAGTATCCGCCGACGGGTGCGTCAAGGGGCTCGAATGATAAGCATATGTTTACCGGCGAGGCAAGGGATTTTTTCGGGGGTACTTTCCGGCCGAAACCCGGTGGCGCGGGTCACCCCCGCTCGTCGGCAGAATGAGCCCGATCCGGCATCTTGCCGTAGCTGGGGCGATTTGCCTATTGTTAATGGCTAGCCACGAGCGATCGGGGGGCTGGGCCGACAACCGGTCGGACGGCCCACTTCGGCGCGCTCGGACTCAACGGAAACAGCGGTACCTCAAAGCGGGGTGATCCGGTTGGAAGTATTCGTCAAAGAGAACGAAAGCCTGGAGAGGGCCCTTCGCAGATTCAAGCGGAAGGTGCAGCGGTCCGGGCTGTACTCCGAGCTGCGCAAGCGACGGTTCTACGAAAAGCCGAGCGCGCAGCGGAAACGCAAGAGAGAAGCAGCGATCCGCCGCGAACGCAGGCGGCAGCGCCGGATTCGCCGGTAGGGGCACTCCGGACCGACGTGCTCGCGGTGCCCTGAGCACCGCCACCGGTCCAGCCAGACGAGGTTCCCCGACCCCGGGGCCTCACAGCTTCAGGGCTATCGGTCCGTCCGGGGTCCAGTCGTAGAATCCGGCACCGGTCTTTCGGCCGTAGCGCCCCATGGTCATCAGCCGCTTCAGGAGCGGGGGCGGAGCGTAGCGCTCTTCGCGGTATTCCTCGTACATGATTTCGGCCACGCGGTACAGGGTGTCGATTCCGACGAAGTCGCCGAGCACGAAGGGCCCCATCGGGTAGCCGCAGCCGAGGGTCATGGCGGTGTCGATGTCTTCGATGCTCGCAACCTTGCGTTCCACCTGCCGGATCGCGTCCAGCATGTATGGAACGAGCAGCAGGTTCACAACGAATCCCGAATTGTCCTTGGCCGAGATCGGGGTCTTGCCCACGCGCACCGCGAAGTCGTGCGCCGTCTCGAATGTCTCCTGGCTGGTAACGATCGTCCTCACGACCTCGACCAGCTTCATGACCGGCACCGGGTTGAAGAAGTGCAGCCCCACGAACCGCTCGGGGCGCGAGGTCGCGGCCGCCATGTCGGTCACGGTGAGCGAGCTGGTGTTGGAGGCGAAGATCGTCTCCTCGCTGCATATCCCGTCAAGATACCCGAAGAGTTCCTTCTTGGCGTCCAGCGATTCGATGATCGCCTCGACGACCAGGTCGCAATCGGCGAGGTCGTCCAGCGAAGTGGTGAAGGTGATCCTGGCGAGCGCCTCGTCACGTGCGCCCTGGTCGACCTTGCCCTTCGACACGGCCCGGTCGAGGGATCCGCAAATGCGCTTCCGTCCGCTGGCCAGCGCACTCTCGTCGATCTCCCGGACCACCACATCCAATCCCGCCTTGGCCGACACCTCGGCGATTCCGCTGCCCATCAGGCCGCATCCGGCCACCCCAACCTTGTTGATCTCCAACTCGCTTCTCCTCCGCCTTCCAGGCGACTCGGTGTTTCCGTGTTTTCGTGCGCCGCCCCGCCTTCCGCACGATCGTGTGCGGCGCCTCAGCAGGCCTCGACGACCACCGCCCCTCCCTGCCCACCCCCGATGCACGCGGCGCCCAGGCCGTACCTCGCCCCGCGGCGGCGCAGCTCGTGCACCAGGTGCAGCGTAATGCGGGCCCCCGACGCGGCAAGCGGGTGCGTGATCGCGATCGCGCCGCCGTTCACATTGGTCCGCTCGGGATCGAGGCCCAGCTCCTTCTCGACCGACTTGTACTGCGCGGCGAACGCCTCATTGATCTCGACCAGGTCCATATCGGCGAGGGTCAGCCCCGCCCTGGACAGCGCGGCACGCGCCGCCGGCGCCGGCCCGATCCCCATGATCCGCGGATCGACCCCCGCAAATCCCCACGACACCAGCCGCGCGATCGGCGTCGCGCCGTTGGCCTCGGCCCAGGAACGGCTTGCCAGCACCACCGAGGCGGCTCCGTCGCCGATGCCGCTGGCGTTTCCCGCCGTGACCAGACCATCCTTCTTGAAGTACGGACGCAGCCTCGCGAGCGCCTCGAGGGTGGTGCCCGGCCGCATGTGCTGGTCGACCGCGAACCGGATCTCGCCCTTCCGGGTTCTGACCGTCACCGGGGAGACCTCCGGGTCGTAGCGGCCCGCGTCCCACGCCGCCTTCGCCCTCTGCTGGCTGTTGACCGCGACCTGGTCCGCCTCCTCCCGCGTAACCGCGTACTGCTCGGCCAGACCCTCGGCCGTCTGCGCCATCGAGAGCCCGCAATTCGAGTCCGTCAACGCCTCCCAGAGGCTGTCCTCGAAGCCCGTGCCGGCCGGGCCCAGGCGCAGGTCGCCCCAGCGGGCCCCGCGCACCACGTGCGGCGCCTGGCTCATGGATTCGGAGCCCCCGCAGAGTGCCACCTCGGTGCCGTCCAGCAGGATCTCCTGCGCGCCCGACACGATCGCCTGGAATCCGGAGCCGCAGAGACGGTTGACGGTCAGCGCGCCGGATTCGACCGGGACCCCGGCGCGCAGCCCGACATGCCGCGCCAGGTATATCGCGTCGGCCGCGGTCTGGAGCGCGTTTCCGTAGAAGACATGACCGACCTGCGCCGCATCGATGCCCGCCGCTTCTACGGCGGCCGTCGCCGACAGCGCGCCGAGATCGGTTGCCGTGAAGTCCTTCAGCGCACCGCCGAAGGTGCCGAAGGGCGTTCGCTTTCCGGAAAGAAACACGACCTCCGTGTCAAAACCCTGCGTTCCCATTACCAGTCGCTCCGTTGTTGGCAGCCCGTTGTTGGCGGCCCCTTTGGACATGATCCCGCTCTATTCCCGCCCGTTCCGAAGGCGGTCGACCATCCACTCTCCCACCTCCCGGGTCGTGGCCGCACCGCCCAGATCCGGAGTGGTGACGCCCACCCGGATCGACGCGACGATGCACTCGTCGATCTCCGCGGCAGCGGCATCCTCCCCCAGGTACCCCAGGATCAGCGCCGCACACCCCACCGCGGCCAGGGGGTTGGCGATTCCCTTTCCCGCGATGTCGGGGGCCGAACCGTGCACCGGCTCGAAGAGCGCCCAGGAACCGGGGTGGATATTGCCCGACGGGGCCAGACCGAGCCCCCCGGTCACCTGCGCCGCCAGGTCACTCAGAATGTCGCCGAAGAGGTTCGACGTTACAACCACCTCGTACCGCTGCGGTCGCCGAACCAGGTCCATCGCCATCGCGTCCACGTACATCGAGTCCTGCGCGATGCCGGGGAAGCCGCTGCCGATCTCGGCGAAGACGCGCCTCCACAGCGCCCCTTCCCGCGCGAGCACGTTGGCCTTGTCCACCAGGGTCACGCGTCCCCGCGAGTTCCCGGCCGCGTACTCGAAGGCCGCACGCACGATCCGCTCGACCCCCTTCCAGGTGTTGAGGCTCTCCTCGGTAGCCACCTCGTCGGGCGTGCCCACCTTGAAGCTCCCACCCAGCCCCGCGTACAGCCCCTCGGTGTTCTCGCGGAAAAAGACGATGTCGGTGGCGGGGTCGGGATCGCGCAGCGGGGACAGGGCCGGCACGAGAAGCTTGCAGGGGCGGAAGTTGATGTAGAGGTCCGCGCCGAAGCGCAGGCCCAGCAGGATGTCGCGTGTGTGCGCGTTGTCGGGGACGCGGGGATCGCCGAGCGCGCCGAAGAGCGCCGCGTCGTAGTCGCCGATAAGCCGTTCGCGCTCCTCGCCGGTGATCGCGACACCGTCGCGCAGGTAGCGGTCCGCGCCGAGATCCCAGGGGTGGAGGGTGAGGGCGACGCCGTGCAACTCGGCCGCGGCTTCGAGCACCGCCGTCGCCGCCCCCACGACTTCGGGACCGATGCCGTCTCCGGCGACTACGGCTACCCGTGCCATTGCCGGCCTACGCTCTCGCGCGGCCCCGGGCGCGGCGGGGCTGCGGCCCGCCCGGCGGGTGCGTCTACGGGGCCCTCCCGAACATGATGCTGCAGCGCGGGCAGAAGTAGTCCTTGCCGCGACGGACCAGCGTCGGGCCGAGCTCCCCGCGCGGACACATCGGATCCAGTCCCTCTTCGGCCTGCAGCCTGACCTTGCGCCGCTCGCGCCAGGTGCTGATCCGCAGCGGGAGTTCGTAGCGCAGCGCCGACGTCTTGCACTCGAAGAGGATCGTACTGGTGCCGTCCGCTTCCTGACGAACGCCGAGATCCATCAGGAATCCACCCATCGGCGACGGCACCTGCCGTCCGCTGCAGTGAAGCCGTTCCATCTTCTTGACCTCGGCCAGTTCTTCGACGCCGAAGCCGATTCGTTGGGGCGTATCGCCGTTTTCGTTCACAAAGGATCCCCTCTTTGGCGGAATCAGTAACCGTGGTGTGTCTCCGGCGGCAGCGAAGAGCGAGGGCTCCGACCCGGGGCTGCCGGTCCGGCCGAGCCGATCAACCGTTCCTCTCGAAGAGGTACGCCGAATCCTCGTGGCGGCTGTCTCCGCCGTCGCACACCGCGAACCTCGCTCCCGACCAGATGGCCGCCCCGCCATAATCGCCGTTCTTGTTCACGGCGTAGTAGTTGACGTTGAAGCTCGGCCGCCCGTCGTCCCTCTGCAGCCGGGGCTCGACCGTGAAGGTGACGATCCGGCGCAGCGCCTCCAGGCAGGCGTCCGTCGGCGACATGCCGGCGCGCATCAACTCCACCACGCTGTGCGAACCGCAGGTCTTGATCACGGCCTCGCCGCGGCCGGTGGACCCGCACGCTCCGACATCGTTGTCGACGTAGAGACCCGCACCCACGATGGGGGAATCGCCGACCCTGCCGGGCACCTTCCACGCCAGCCCCGACGTGGTCGTGACTCCGGAGATGGCGCCGTTCCGGTCGATGACGTTGCAGTTGATCGTCCCCTGCGGGCGCACGCCGTCGTGCGAATCGAGGATGCCGAGACCGTAGTCGTCTTCGTCCTCGAAGGGCTCGGAGTTGCCGTGCCCCGTCTCCTCCGGGGTGAGGTAGTCGTCCCGGTCGCTCATGGTCGCGCGCCATTCGATCCAGCGGCGGCGCGAGCGCTCGGTGAGGAGGTCCTCGATGTCGTGACCCATGGACACGGCGAACCGCTGGGCCCCCTTGCCGACGAGCAGGACGTGGTCGGTGTAGCGCATGACGTCCATCGCTACCCGGGACGGGGTCTTGATCCCCTCGAGACACGCCACGGCACCCGCACCGCGGCTGGGTCCGTGCATGACCGACGAATCCAGCTGGACGACTCCGTCCAGATTCGGCAGCCCCCCGTATCCCACTGACGAATCGCCCGGGTCGCGCTCGGCAATGTTCACGCCCTCGACAACCGCTTCGAGGGTGTCGCCCCCTCCGTCGACCACCCGGATCGCGGTAGCCACGGCTTCAAGCCCGTTGCCGCTGGCCACGGATACCGGAGTTGCCGTGCCGCGGAGCACGGCTGGAGCGCCAAGAAGCGGTCTGGCCGTTCCCAGTCCCGCCGCGGCCGCCGCGCCTGCACCTGCGGTGGCCTTCAAGAAGTCACGTCGGCTGGCCATCTGTCCGAACTCCCTTCCCAGGATGAAATCCCCTGTCCACCCCCGATCGGGGCGCGGAGTATGATCAGGCTTCTCTCGGTTCGCCCAGCAGAGACTCGCTGGCGTCGCCGGGTTCCGGCGCGGGACTCTTCCGCTTCAGCCTTGAAATGACGGGTTTGCAGAACTGCATTCCAACGGCCTTGAGCTGCACCAGATCGCTGTTGGCCAGATCCGGATACCGCTCGCCAAGGTACTCGACCGTCTCGCTCATCCAGACGTCCTGGTCATCCGCGTTGGCGTTCAGAACGCCGCATCGGTGGATATGACTGAACAACTCGTCTCGTGCGCGGTCCATCGGCTCTTGCTTCGCCACTACTCCTCCTTGTAATTGGGTCTGACCCGGGGGCACCGTCCCCGACACTGCCGGATGGCCGGATGCCTCGCCGGCGAAGCCCCTAAACTACGTACTGCGACCGCAATGGCAAGAAAGAACCCGGTTTTTCCCCAATCAGCTACGCGAGAGACGCCGTGAGGATCCTCGCCTCGGCAGTGTGCGACCACGCCGCCGCCTCCCCGGACGGCAAGCTCGACATCCGCGGGATCTTCCACGACCTGTACGCTTCCGGCTTTCCGGCCCGCCAGGACAAGATGACGCTGGTGCTCGTCCTGGAGTGGGACCGGAGCGATTCGGGCCGCTACACCTTTCGCGTCGACGTGCGGGGGCCGGGGGGGAAGCCCACGCTGACCGTCGAAGGGCATTCGGAGGTGACTCCCCGCCCCAGGGGCCGTCCGCCACCGCGCACCCGGCTGGTCATGCCGCTCGAGGATGTGGTGTTTCCGGAACCGGGCAGGTACGACTTTCGCGTAACGGCAAAGGGCCGCACGATGCGCGGGCCTGTGCTCTACCTGAACGCCGCGGATGCCGACTGAGCGTTGCCGCGGGCAGGGTGGCCCGGGTCCGCGCCCGGCGCTCGCCGGGGTTCATCCGCGGAATGCCTGACCGGATTCAGCCGAACCTCATCCATCCCGCCGCCTTGAGGGCAAGCAGCGCGAACGCAGCCACGGCGCCGAGCAGCGCCTCGTACTCGCGGTTGCGGACGTAGCGCGCCAGGGAGAAGGACCTCGCCAGGGACTCCGTTCCGGACGCGCCGCCGGGCTCGTATCGCGCGGGCCGCGGGAAGAACATGGGGACCGCTGCGCGATAGCGGTGATAGGCGGTGCCGAAGCGCTTCGTGAGCCGTTCGTCCTCGTGGATCATCGCGCCCCGGTACATGAGTGCGAAGAACGCGAGGAAGATGAGGCCGAACCAGGGTCTTCCGCCGGCGATGACGGCGCCGATGCCGATCACGAAGCTTCCCAGGTAGAGGGGATTGCGCGTGAGTGAGTAGGGACCGGACACGGCCAGTTCGCGGTCCTTCTCGAGGATTCCGGCGGCCCATGCGCGAATCCCGAGGCCCGCGAGCACCACGGCGGCGCCTGCCAGGATCGAGAGGCGGCCGGGGCGGGCCAGCCAGAAGAACAGCGCGGCGAGAATCCAGGCGCTCCACAAGCGGAGACGCTCCGGTCGCCGTCTCAGTTCGGCGCTCCGGACTGGAATTCATGGGCAGCGGCCCCCACCGCGCCTCCCACGCCCGCATCCTCCGGCGCGACGGTGCCGACTTCTTCCAGCTTCAGCTCCAGCGTGGGCAGCAGCGTGCCCATGTCCGCCCTCAAATACACCACCAGACGCCGCTCATCGTCCGAGAAGTGGATTTCGGCCTCGCCGCCCTCCGAAAAGAGTCCGCTCGTCCTGATGATCGGCTGCACGACGACCGTGTTGAAAACGCCGGCCGGGACCTCCGTCCGATCCCTTCGCAGCACCTTCAGGATCACCGGGTTGCCGTCGTCCTTGTAATAGCGGTGGAAGGTGTAGGTCTCGCCCACCTCGAGGGGGATGGTGCGCGCGAAGTAGACGAACGAGATGTCGTCCAGGGGAAGAGCGGTGGGGAGGGCCCAGGTCGTGTCGTAGTCGATCCGCTGCACCAGGCGCTTTTCCGGGTAGAAGTCGTGCTCCCGGTAGCGTTTGCGCGGCTTCAACTGATCATTGACGAAGCGCCTGGAAACCAGCGTTTCGGTATCCATCCAGCTGGAGAGGGTCTGCTCGAAGCCGATTCCGAGCGCGCTTCCCTTCATCCGTAGCGCTACCGGATAGGCCGTGAAGCCGTGGAGCGTGTCGATCTGGCCGACGGTCATGAATGCCTCGCCGCCCCCGAATACGCTTGCCCGCATGTTGAAGCGAAGCTCTTCGCCGGGATCGAAGGGGATGTGTTCGACCCGGTGGCTCGTGGTGACGAGGGAATCGAGTACCAGCGAGGTGTCCTGGGCAGCGCCCGCGGCCGGGAGGGCCACGGAAAAGGCGCAAAGGAGCATCGCGGCCGAGCGGCGTGACGGCGTGGGCCGGGCCCCTGACATCACCTCAGACGGCACCGTGGCCCTCCGGTTCGAGGGGGACGACCTTGCGCAGGCGCAGGATCTGCCGGATGGTCGCCAGCACCCGCACCCGCGTTGAGCGCTGGCGGATGTCGTACCGGCGGTCCATCGGCACCGAGGCGATGCGGCGGGCATACGGTGCCAGGATCCGCAGGAGTTCGGCGTTGGCGGCCCAGCCGTCGGTGGTGACCAGCGGGCGGTTCCCGGCGGCCCGCAGCGCCTTCCTGACCACCACCGCGCGGTAGGCACGGAATCCCTGGAAGGGGTCTCCCGGCTGCGATTCCGCGTGCCGGCGTCCGAGTGCGATCCGCCCAAGCCACCGCGCGAGGCGAACGGGGCGGGGCGGGCGCGCCACATCGGAGCCGGGTTCGCCGACCACGATGTCGGCGCCGCCCTCGAACGACTTCAACAGCGGGGCAAGGTGCTCCGGATGCTCGGTAAAGTCGCCTTGCATGACCACGATCGCGTCGCGTTTGGGGTAGCGTGTGTAGCCGCATGCCGCCCGCAGGAGCTTCTCCACCGCGGGTCCGTACCCGATCGGCGTCTGCTCGGAGAGCACGGAGAGCGGCAGGACGCGCTTGTACCTGTCGAGCAGCGCGCGCGTGCCGTCGCGGGATCCGTCGTCGAGGACCACGACCTCGAAGTCCCGCCCCAGATCCGTCATCACCTCACGGATCTTCCAGAGGAGGACCCCGATGGTACGGTCCTCGTCCCGGGTGGGAATGCAGATGTAAACCATGTTGGCGTCCTCTGGCGGCAGCCGGAATCAAGGACTCTTGCGCCCGAGCCCAGCCTTTAAAGCTACACAGAATGTGATGGGCGGGTTGCCGGTGCGGTTGCCTGCTCACGCCCGGACGTCTGAGGAGGCTCGGTCTTCCAGCGCCGGTGCAGCCAGAGGTATTGGCCCGGAAATTCCCTCACGCGCTCCTCGATGCGGGTCGTGAACGCCTGCGTCAGCGCGGCGATGCTCTCGTTGCCGCGGTCGTGCCGCGCGGCCGACAGCGGTTCGATGTACACACGGTAGCGCGGCTTCCAGCCCGGGAGGCGAATCGAGAACAGCGTGACGACCTGGGCTCCGGATCTCCTGGCCAGAACCGCTGGGCCGCGGGCGGTCGAAGCCGGGCGTCCGAAGAAGTCGGCGAAGACTCCGGCGGCGCGTGCATCCTGGTCGCCCATGATCCCCACCGCGCGGCCTTCGCGCAGGGACCTCAGGACGCCGCTCCGCGCTTCGCCCCGGGGAATGATCCCGAATCCGAGCCGCCGCCGCGAGCGGGTGAGGTAGCGGTCGAAGAGTTCGTTGCGCTGCCGGGCCACCACGATGTCCATCGGGCATCCTCGCGCCACCACCGCCGCGCCCCCTATCTCCCAGTTGCCCAGGTGACCGCTCACCACGATGACCCCGCGCCCCTCGCGGGCCGCCGCCTCCAGGAACTCGATTCCGACCACGGTCGTGGACTTCCGCAGGGCGCCGGCACTCATCCCCGCCATGCGGAAGACCGCCACCGCTTCGGCCGCAAAGTGCCTGTAGCAGCGGCGCGCCACCGCGAGGCGCCAGCGGTCGTCCTTCTCCGGAAAGGCCTGGCGCAGGTGTTCGCTGACGACCTGCCAGCGAGGACGCCCCACCCGCGCCACGACCCACCCCAGCGCCGCTCCGGCCCGGTCCGCCAACCCCGCCGGAAGCACCGCGCAGACGGCGCCGACGATCCTCAGGAACACGTATTCGGCGCGATGCCTGGGCGCGCGCCGGAACCCGGCCCTGCCGCTCACCGGAACTGCATCTCGCGGAGCCGCGCATAGAGCCCTCCCTGGTCCATGAGCTCGGCGTGGCTCCCCTGCTGCACGATGCGCCCCTCATCCACCACGAGAATCAGGTCGGCGCGCCGGATCGTCGACAGGCGGTGGGCGATCACGAAGACGGTGCGCCCCTCGAGCAGTTCCTCCAGAGCCGCCTGCACGATCCGCTCCGATTCGCTGTCGAGCGCGCTTGTCGCCTCGTCAAGGATGAGGATCGGGGGATCGCGGAAGACTGCCCGGGCAATGGCTATCCTCTGCCGCTGTCCGCCGGAGAGCGTGGTCCCGCGCTCGCCGACAACCGTGTCGTACCCGTCGGGGAGCTTCATCACGAAGTCGTGGGCGTGCGCTGCCCTCGCCGCCGCTTCGATTCGCTCACGCGGAGCCTGCTCCGACCCGTAGGCGATGTTGGCGCGCACGGTGTCGTGGAAGAGAACCGTATCCTGCGAGACCACCCCGAGGGCCCCTCGCAGCGACGCCAGCTGCAGGTCGCGGAGGTCGGTTCCGTCGATCTCGACCGCTCCCGCGACGGGCTCATGGAAGCGCCCCAACAGGTCCACGATGCTGGTCTTGCCCGCACCGCTCGGTCCCACCAGGGCGACCACCGCACCCGCGGGCGCACGGAAGCTCAGCTGCGAGAGCACCGGTTCGCCCTCGCGGTATTCGAGGCGCACGTCCCGGTAGCGGATCCCGTCCCGCACTCCCGTGAAGCGAATCGCCCCTTCGCGGTCTCGACCCTCGGCGGGCGCGTCGAGAAACTCGAAGACCCGTTCGGCTCCCGCCAGACCCGGCTGCACCAGCGCCGGGAGCTTGCCGAGATACTTCACCGGGACATAGAGCCGGGTGCTGAGGATGATGAAGCCGATGAATGCCTCGCCGGTGAGCGAGCCTTCCATTACGACCATGCGCGCACCGTACCAGAGAAGAATCGCCGTACCCACCGCGACCAACACCTCGGTCATCGGGCCGGCCAGGGCCCGCAGGCGCGCCGTCCGCAGGAACGTGTCGAAGTAGTCGCCCGTCAGGCCGACGAAGCGTTTTCTCGCCTGCGGCTCCGCCGACGCCGCCTTCACCATCCGGATGCCGGACACCGTTTCCTGTATATGGGCGCCGACCTCGCCCGCCATGTCGAGCACCGCCCTGTCACCGCGCCGAAGACGGCGGACGAGCGGGCCCCAGATCAACATCGTCAGCGGGACGACTACGAACGCGGCGACCGTCAGCGAAACGGAGATCACGAGCATCCAGAAGAGCGTCGCCGCGAAGAACAGCACGGATGACACCGCCTTGATCAGCTCGGCGGCGACCAGCGTCCGCAGATGTTCCACGTCGTGCGTGAGGCGGGAAACGATCTGGCCCGTCCGCACCCGGCCGAAAAAGGACAGGTCCAGCTGCAGCAGGTGCCCGTACACCTCGTTGCGCAGATCGCGCGTCACGCCCTGCTCGACCCGTGCCGAGAGCCAGCTCCGCGCGAAGTCCACCGCGCTCTTGATCACGATGAGCAAAAGGATGAAGACGATGATTCCGCCCACTACCGCCTGCGGCTCACCATCGAGATCCACGAACCTGCCGACCGTGTTGTCGAGGGCGCGGTCGATTCCTTCCGCCGGCGTCCCGTTACCCCCGGCAGCATCTCCGGCCACCCCGAAGACCGTCCCGAGGAACGGAATGAACACCACGATGGAGAGGGCGTCGAGGGCGGCGTAGAGCGCGCTCGCCACCGCCGCCAGCGCCAGCGCCCCCCGGTGCGGTCGGAGGTACGACAGGATGCGGCGCCAGAGAAACACGCTCAGCAGCCAGCGTGAGCACCCGGATCGGCGAGGCGCCGCGTTGGCAGGGTCACCGTGGCCGTGGCCGCAGGACCGCGACCGGCA
The DNA here is from genome assembly GCA_022826565.1 of Gemmatimonadota bacterium. Lineage (GTDB taxonomy): Bacteria > Gemmatimonadota > Gemmatimonadetes > Longimicrobiales > Gaopeijiaceae > Bin94. The sequence continues at coordinate 270,315 of JAJDUP010000035.1, forward strand.
CGATCATCTCCTCCGGCGAGATTCCGCCGTGCAGGAAGGAGTTTCTGTACCGGCGCTGGTACTCGCGCAGCTTGGTCGGGTAGACGAAGAAGTTGTCGTCCAGAGCGACGAGATAGGTCATTCCGGGTCTCGCCTCCGGGAGGCGAAGGTCTCCTGCCCGGCTCGTCGCAAGGGCGGACTCGGGATCTCGCGCCCTCAGGTTGGCGCCGAACTTGTAGCGCAGATTCGCGCTGGCCCCGCGGCGCGCGTAGACGGTCGCGGGATGCTGGCAGTGGATGCTGCCGTGATCGGTGGTGAAGACGACTCGATACCCGTCGGCGGCCGCCTCCTTCAGCACGGCAAACGCCGTGGAGCGCTCGAACCAGGAACGGGTCAGCTGCCTGAGCGCCGCTGCGTCCTTGGCCACCTCCATGAGAATCGGCGACTCCGAGCGACCGTGGGTCATCAGGTCCACGAAGTTGAACACCATCGCAATCACCGCGCCCCGCTTCCGGGCCGCCGTCCTCACGCGTGCGCGCACCTGGTCCGACCTCATGTCGCTCAGGACCTTCTCGTAGTGGACGGGACCGTCCTTTCCGGTGAGTCGCCGCAACTGCTCGCGCAGCATCTCGGACTCGTGGGCGTTGAGCGATCCCTCGTCGTCCGAGGAGTCCCACCACTCCGGCCGCGCCCTCGCGATCTGGTCGGGGAACAGTCCGGAGAAGATGGCGTTGCGTGCGTACGGCGTGGCCGTGGGCAGGATCGAATAGTGATAGCTCTCGTGGACATCGAAGAACTCGCCCAGAAGCGGCGAGATCACGCGCCACTGGTCGAGGCGCATGCAGTCGAGGACGACGAAGAAGACGGGATCGTTGCCCATGAGCGGGAGCAGTCGGCGTTCCACGACGTCCACGGAGAGTTCCGGGCGCATTCCCTGGCCGCGCATCCATCGTGGGTAGTTGACCGTGATCCAGCGGCCGAAGTCGTGGCGGAGATCGTCCTGCAGCGCCTCCACCGTGCCCATGAGCCCGGTCTCGCCCGAGGTTTCAAGGCGGATGTGCCAGTCGACCAGTTCCCGGTGCAGCCTCGCGAAGTCGCGCGCGGTGGTCGCCTGTTCCCGCAGACTCACGAGTGCCGGCCACTGGGTCGCGAAATCCTGGGCGGCCCGCTGCTGCTGAATCGACGACCCCTCCAGGATGCGGGTCACCACGGAAAGCACCTGGCGGGGGCTGGTCGGCTTGACCAGGTAATCCTCCACCTGGCGGCCGATCGCCTCGGTCATCGTGCCGTCCTCCTCCGACTTCGTGACCATGACCACGCGGGCGTGCGGGTCGTCCCGCCGAATCAGCTGCAGCACCTCGAGGCCCCGGCGGCCGGGCATGTGTTCATCCAGCAGGATCAGGTCGTAGGACTGGCCGCGGAGCAGGGCGAGTGCATCGTCGCCGTTGCTGATGCCATCGACATCGTAGCCCCTCTGGCGGAGAAATAGGAGGTGGGGACGCAGCAGGTCGATTTCGTCGTCTACCCAGAGGATTCGCTTGGCCGCTCTTCGCATGGCGGGAAGTTAGCAGGTTGGGGTGGGCCGCGCGCGTGCCCCGCATGCTTCCGCCATTCGTCCGGGGAATGCCGCGGTGGGTCTGTCCGCGGGCCGCCAGCAGTCCATGGATGAATCCGCGTGAGCCCCGGGAGCGGCGAGGCGCCCCGTTACATGCTGATCCTGTAGGGGAACCAGGCGGCGACCGGCTGGCCGTCCTCCGTTCCGGGCCGGAAGACCCATTCGGCGGCCTCCCGAATGAGCTGGCGGTTGAAGCCGCGATCCCGGGTGGGCGGATCGAGACGCGTGGAGTCGGCCACCACCTTCCCCGTCGCGTCCACGAAGACCCAGACCTGGACCTCCACGCCGCGCAGATCCCTGTTGGCAGGCGGGATGATCATCCCCCGCGGAGTCGGGGGGAGCAAGCGGCGGAGCCCGTCCGTGGCGGTCCCGCCGTCTCCTTCCCCCTCGCCGTCGCCGATCCCCGGGTTTTCCAGTCCGGGTCGCTCTCCGAGCAGGGTCGCGACATCGAAGACGACTTCATCTTCCAGCTCGACAGGCTCGATTTCTATCTCGACCGGGAGCGGCGTGCGCGGCCGGACGATCGGTCGGGGCGGCGGGGCGGCGAGGTTGACCGTCTGCATCCCTCCGGCTGCCGCCCGGTCGTCGTTGGCCTTCGGTCCCGCAGCCGCGAACGGCGAAACGGGAATGGGACCGTCACTCCCCGCGATCAACACAACCAGGTGGAGGACCACCGAGGCCACGAAGGCCCTCCGCCACATCTTCCGGTCCCTCCGGCGCCGGGTGTAGACATCCAGATCGTTCATCCCCAAGCCGCATCTCGTCCGGTTATCGCGATCGTTCCTCAATGATACTACTACCCCAGCACCGATGGCGCGGTTTCCGGTTGCACAGCCGCCTTGCCGGACCATCGGGCGGCGGTCAACTTTCCCGGCCCCCGGTGCCGCCCTTCGCGATCGTGCCGCACCATCCATCTGCTTACAGGAGAGCGTCCCTTGGACCTGGGGCTGCACAATAGAGTTGCACTGGTTGCGGGCGCGTCGAAGGGACTTGGTCGCGCCGTCGCCGAGCGCCTGGCGATGGAAGGGGCGGACGTGCTGATCAACTCGCGTTCGCCGGGTCCCCTGGATGCGACGGCGGGGGAAATCGCGAGCACGAGCGGGCGGACGGTCCTCGCGGCCGCCGGGGACGTCTCCGATCCGGAGCTCTGCCAGGAGCTGGTGGACCGCGCCGTGGGTGAGCTGGGACGGCTCGACATCCTCGTCGCGAATGCGGGCGGACCCCCGCCGGGCGGGGTGGACGACTTCGATGCGGCGGCCTACCGAAACGCACTCGAGGTGAATCTCATGTCCACCGTCCAGCTCACGCTTGCCGCGCTGCCGGCGATGCGCAGGCAGGGATGGGGACGCGTGATCGCGATCACCTCGGTGTCGGTGAAGCAGCCGGTCAAGGGGCTGCTCCTCTCGAACACGGCGCGGCCGGGTGTCGTGGGATTCATCAAGACCATCTCCCAGGATCTTGCCGGCGAGGGGATCCTCTGCAACGTGGTCGCGCCCGGGTTCATCCGCACTGCCCGCGTCGAAGCGCTCCTCGCGTCCCAGGCGGAGGCACGCGGCATCTCGCGCGAAGCGGTCCTGAAGGGGATCACGGCCGACATCCCCGCGGGACGGATCGGAGAGCCCGCCGAATTCGCCAACGCGGTCGCCTTTCTCGCGTCGGAGGCGGCTTCCTACATCACCGGGCACACCATCCAGGTCGACGGCGGACTCGTGCAGGGGTTGCTGTGACGCTGGAAGACCGTATCCGGGAACATCGGCGCGGCGGTCTCGCGGCCTGCGTCGAACTCACCAAGCCCGGCATCACGGTCTTCGTCACGGTGACGGCAATCGCCGGATATCTCATGGCCGCCCTCCCCGCGGCCTCCGCCGCAGCCATCTTCCACCTCGCCCTCGGCGTCGCGCTCAGCACCGCGGGCGCCCTCGCGCTCAATCAGTACATCGAGCGCGTCCCGGACGGCCTCATGATCCGCACGAAGACGCGTCCGGTGCCCTCGGGACGCGTCACGCCCGGCCGGGCCGCGTTCTTCGGCTGGCTGCTCCTCATCGCGGGCATCGGGCACCTCTGGTTCCGGCTGGGATGGCCCCCTGCGCTCGTCACGGCCCTGTCCGCGCTCCTGTACGACGCCGTCTACACGCCGCTCAAGCTTCGCTCCCCCCTCGCGACCCCGGTGGGTGCGGTCCCTGGAGCGCTTCCAGTGCTCATCGGCTGGGCGGCCCACACAGCCGACATCGACGCCCGCGCGCTCACACTCTTCGGGATCCTGTTCCTGTGGCAACTCATTCACGTACTCGCCCTGGGATGGAACCTGCGAGACGACTACGAGCGCGCCGGCTTCCAACTCATTCCCCCCGGATCGCCCGGACTCATTTCCGGGCTGATGGTGGGTTATGCCGTTGCGCTGCTCGCGCTCAGCGCCGTTCCGGTCGCGCTCGGGATGGCCGGAACCCTCTACCTGATCGGCGCGGCCGTGCTCGGTACCGCGATGATCGCCGCCACCCTCGGCTTCCTGTTCGACCCCACCCGCCAGAAGTGCAACCGGGTGTTCATGGGCTCGCTCCTGTACCATCCCCTCCTCCTCGGCCTCATGGTCGCGGGAGCCATGTGATGGCACTTTCACGCGACGCTGCCACGGCCCCCCAATCCGGCACCCTCCACCTTCGGCCGCCCACCCCCGCCACCCTCTCCCAGGCAGAACCGCCATGCCCGCACACCGCCCCACCGCCCGCCCCACCCCCGCTCCCCCGCTGGCGCTTGTCACGCTCGCCGCGCTCCTCCCATCGCTGACCCTGCCCGCGCTCGACGCCCCGCTCATGCCCCCGGCCACCGCCTCCGCCCAGGACACCTCCCGCCCCCGGGCCCGCGATCTCGGCATCGAAGTCGGCATCTTCACGCCCGGTGCCCACAACGCCATCACCGATGTCGCGGGCGTCCTCGTCGGCCACACCACGATCATCGAGGGCGACGACGTCCGCACCGGCGTGACCGCGATCCGCCCGCACGGCGGCAACCTGTACTTCGACCGGGTCCCGGCGGCAATGTACGTCGGCAACGGCTTCGGCAAGCTCCTCGGCGTCACCCAGGTCCGTGAACTCGGCGAGCTCGAAATGCCGATCCTGCTGACCTGCACCCTGTGCGTCTGGAAGGCGGCGGACGCGATGGTCGAGTGGGCCCTCGCACGCGATGGCATGGAGGGCGTGCGTTCGATCAACCCCGTCGTCGGCGAGACGAACGACGGCGGCCTGAACGACATCCGCAACCGTCCGATCACGGCCGGGCAGGTGCGCGCGGCGCTGGAAGGTGCGGCGGGCGGCCCGGTCGAGGAAGGGGCCGTGGGCGCGGGGACCGGCACCTCGGCCTTCGGGTGGAAGGGCGGCATCGGCACCAGTTCGCGCGTGTTGCCCGAGGCGCTCGGCGGCTACGCGGTCGGCGTGCTGGTCCAGTCCAACTTCGGCGGCATCCTTCAGATCGCCGGCGCGCCGGTGGGCGAGGAACTGGGCCGCTATGCCTTCCGGAACCAGGTCGATCCGGGCAGTGGCGGCGGCGATGGGGACAGCCAACACTCCGATCAACCCGACATCCACTCTCAGGGGTCGATCATGATGATCGTCGCGACCGACGCACCGCTCTCGGAACGCAATCTGAAGCGTGTGGCCATGCGGGCCATGATGGGGCTGTCGCGCACCGGTTCCTACGCGGGCAACGGCTCGGGCGACTACGTGATCAGCTTTTCGACGGCGCCCAGCGTGCGCCGGGCGCCCGGAGATGTGGTGCGTGCCGTCGAGGACCTCTCCAACTCCAACGTGTCGGCGATCTTCCAGGCGGCGGTGGAGGCCACCGAGGAGGCGGTCTACAACTCCATGTTCAAGGCGGTGACCGTGAGCAGCCGCTGGGGCAGGCGCGAGGCACTCCCGATCGAAGCCACGGTGGAGGTGCTGAAGCGCTACGGGGTGGTGCCGGATTGAGGGGGGCGGGAAAGACGGGCGACCTGCATTGGTACGATTACTTTACCCACGCGGAAGGGCCGCGGCGCCGAAACGGGCGCGCAGCCATGACCCGACGCGACTTCGTGCGCGCAGGCCGAGACCTCGCGGGGCTCATCGCCCTGGGCTCTGCCGCCGGCTGCCGGGACAACCGCCCGCTCCGCCTCCCCTCCCATCCCTTCCCCTACGGTGTGGCGTCGGGCGACCCGGACGCGAGCGGAATGGTGCTGTGGACCCGCCTGTCGACCGAAGCAGTGCGAGATGCAGGCGCGGCCGACCGCGAGATCCCCGTCCACTGGGAACTCGCCACCGATGACACGTTCGCGACAACGGTAGCCCGCGGCGTCGCCACCGCCCCGCCCGAACTCGGCCACTCGGTCCACGTCGAGGCAGGCGGCCTGGATCCCGCCCGGTCATACTGGTACCGCTTCATCGCCGCCGGCGAAGAGAGCCCGACCGGACGCACATCCACCCTTCCCGCCCCCGGCACCCGGCCCGAGCGACTCCGCTTCGCCTTCGCCTCCTGCCAGAACTACGAGAACGGCTACTACACCGCCTACCGCCACATGGCCGACGAAGATCTGGACCTGGTCTTCCACCTCGGCGACTACATCTACGAGCACAGGTTCGGCAGCCCCCCGGTTCGCGAACACGGCGCGGGCGAGGTCTACACCCTCGACGAATACCGAGCCCGCTACTCGCTCTACCGCTCCGACCCCGACCTTCGGGCTGCTCACGCGGCCTTCCCCTGGGTGGTCACCACTGACGACCACGAAGTGGACAACGATTGGGCCGCCGGTGTGCCCGAGGATGACCAGGATCCCGGCCGGTTCCTGCTCCGGCGCGCCGCCGCGTTCCAGTGCTACTACGAATTCATGCCGCTCCGGCGCGCTTCCATGCCCGCCGGACCCGCCATGGCGCTGAACCGCCGCATCCGCTTCGGCGATCTCGCGGACTTCCACGTTCTCGACGGCCGTCAGTACCGCTCAGACCAGGCGTGTCCCGAACGCCGTCAGCCGATGTGCCCCGAGGCGCTCGACCCCGGCCGGACCATGCTGGGCGCGGACCAGGAGACATGGCTCTTCGACGGCCTGGCCGCCTCTCCCTGCCGCTGGAACGTGCTCGCGAACCAGGTGATGGTCGCGCGTCTCGAAGGTGCCGGGCCGGACGGCGAGCCTCTGCTGTCGATGGACAGGTGGGATGGCTATCCGGCAGCGCAGCAGAGGCTGCTGTCCTTCCTCGACCGGGCGCGGCCGTCCAACCCCGTCGTCATCACCGGCGACATCCACTCCAACTGGGCGGCCGACCTCAAGGCCGACTTCCGCGACCCGGCAAGCAACACGGTGGGCGCCGAGCTGGTCGGCACCTCGATCAGCTCCGGCGGGGACGGGGCCGACACGCGCGACAATACGGAGGTCACCCTCTCCCGCAACCCGCACATCCGCTTCTTCAACGGCCAGCGAGGCTACGTGAGTTGCGAAGCCACGCCGGATCGTCTCACGGGCGACTTCAGGGTGGTGCCGTACGTAACCCGCCAGGGTGCGCCGATATCCACTCGGGCAACGTTTGTGGTGGAGGAAGGGCGACCCGGACTGGTCCGGGGCTGATACCGGCCCGGATCCGGGCGCCCCGGCGCTGCCTCAGTCGGACCCCCCGCCCCTGACCAGCACCTTCCCCGCCCGAGCGCCCGTGAACGCCGAGTTCAGGATCGCCGCCTCGCCGCCGACAAAGGCGTGCACAACCCCCGACGACAGCTGGTGCGGCTCGGTAAAGGTCGCGTTGTCCTTGAAGTAGTCCGAGAAGACTACCACATCCGCGACCAGCCCCTCCGCGATCCGCCCCCGGTCGTCCATGCCCATGACCTCGGCGGGAAGCGCCGACATGGTGCGCACCGCAGCCTCCAGCGACATCACCCGGTCCTCGAAGACGTACTTCCCGATCTTGCGGGCGAAGGCGCCGTAGGAGCGCGGGTGGGGGACGCCGACGCCGAACATGGGCAGGCCGCCGTCAGATGAAGTCATGGTCCAATCCTGCGTCATCAGGGTCAACAGGTCCTCGTCACTCATGTTGAAGGAGACGATCGACGGGCCGCCCTGCAGGATCAGATCGAGCGCGATGTCGATCGGGTCACCGCCCCGTTCGGCGGCCACATCCGAGAGCAGGCGCCCCTCTATGGACGCATCCTCGGTGAAGCGCCGGAACTGGATCCGGTCCGCCCCGCCGCGCCGCGCCAGGTTCTCGACCATGGCTTCGCGGATCCGCGCCTTCGTCTCCGGGTCGGCCACACGTTCGGCGAACGCCTCGCTGCCGCCCGCCTGTGACCAGCGGGGCAGCAGCGCCGCCGACAGCCCCGTCGCCGAAGCCAGGTAGGGATACTGGTCCGCGTAGACCGACAGCCCCTCGCCGCGTGCGGCCTCGATCCGCTCAACGATCGCCGCCGACGATCCCCACACAGGGGGACCGAGCGCCTTGATGTGGGTGACGACCCCGGTGATCCCGGTCTGGCGGCTCACGTCGATCACCTCCTCGACGGCCGCGATGACCCCGATCGTGTAGTCGGACTCGTCTCGAATGTGGCTCGTGTAGATGCCGTCGAACTCGGCCGCCACCCGCGCCAGCTCGATCAGCTCGGCGTTCCCGGAGTAGCTCCCGGGCGTGTAGAAGGTGCCGGATGAAAGACCCCAGGCGCCCGCTTCCATCCCGTCGCGCACGAGGGCCCGCATCTGGTCGAGCTCGGCTTCGGTGGCCGCCCGGTCGTCCATCCCCATGACCCTCGAGCGCACCGAACCGTGACCGATGAGCTGCGCCGCATTCACGCCGAGACCCTCTTCCTCCAGGTCGGCGCGCTGCCCGGCGAGGTCGACCGGACCGCCCCCGTCCGGGTTGACCACCACCGTGGTGAGTCCCTGCGCCAGCAATGGCTCGCCGTGACTGAGTCCATCGGTGGCCAGCCCCGGGCCCGCGTGGGAGTGGGCGTCGATGAACCCCGGCGCGACGTAGAGGCCGGTCACATCCAGGGTAGTGGCAGCAGACGCACCGGCCAGTTCGCCCACGGCCGCGATCCGGCCGCCGCTGATCGCGACATCGGCCTGACGCGCCGCGGCCCCGGTCCCGTCCACGACCCGTCCGCCCGCCAGGATCACGTCGTAGGCCGGAGGCGAACAGGCGGCGAGCGTGGCGCACAGCGTCGCGAGGATCACGGGTCGCGAGCCGGATCGGCGGTGCTTGGCGTTCATGCGGGCCTCCAAGTATTCCGGGGATTGGTTATCGTCCTTGGTGTTGGCAGCTCGCGAGCTTCCGGGACGAGACACCGGGCCGTCGACGAACTCTCGCCTATCGACCAGAGCAGCAACCATGACCCGCTTCCGGCTCGTTGCGCAACCGGTCCTGCTTTTCCTGCTGACCGGCACCCCCGTGGCCGGGCAGATCACTGTCGGGATCCGGGCGGGCGCGAGCATGTCCGAAGTCGTGGTCACCGGGTTGCACATCGACGACCAGGCGCCGCGCAGGGAGTACATGGTGGGCGCCTCGGTGGGCCTGCCGCTCTCACCGCACCTCGGGATCGAGTTCGGCGGATCCTACATCCAGCGGGGCTCCACATCGACGCTGTTGCAGCTGGGCGACGTTGATCTGAGGATTCAATACCTGAGATTGACCGGGCTCGCCAGGGCAGCCGTGCCCCTCGCGGGCCCGCTCTCCATGCACGTACTCGGCGGCCCCGCGATCGCAGTGGAGACGTCCTGCGAACGCGACACGACATTGGCGCTGCAGCCGATCGTCATCTCCATCGAATGCGACGACCCGGCAGGCAACGCGGTAACGGGTCCCTTCGACTTCGGGCTCATGGGAGGTGCCGGCCTTCGCTTCGCGCCGGGGCGGATCGTGCTGTCGGTGGACGTGCTCTACAGCCACGGGATCGGATCTTTCCTCGAACCGGATCAGGACTACACCGCGGAGAACCGGGCCATCGAACTGCAGGTCGGCATCGGCTTCGCCATAGGCTGAGGCGCACCGGTCTACCGCCCTACCGCCCCGGCACCGCCACCGCCCCTTCCCAGTCGGGATCCGCCACGCCCGTGATCTCGCCCGTCGCGCCGTTCACCCAGATCCCGTGGATCCGGCCGAAGGCCCCGTCGCGCTCCACCGCCTGTACTTCCATCCCCCACGACTCCACCGCGGCCACCTCCGCGGGCGTCCATCCAATCCCGGGCGAGGTCTCCATCGCGATCCCCCCGTCGATCGGATGCACCCGCGCCGCCGCAAGCGCGTCAGGCAGAGTCATCTCGTGGTCCACCACGCGCAGGACCGCCTGAACCACCGCCGAAATGATCCTCGCGCCCCCCGCCGCGCCCAGCACCAGCACAGGCTCGCCGTCCCGGAGCAACATGAGCGGCGAGATGCTCGAGCGGGCGCGTTCCCCTGGTTCCATGTGTCCCAGGTAGCCGCCCAGCGTCGCCGCGTAGAGGAATCCGAGCCCCGGCGTCATCACTTTCGAGCCCAGATTCGGGCCGATGGTCTGGGTCAGCGAGACGTACATTCCCCCGCCGTCCGCGGCCGACAGGTGCGTGGTGTGCCCGTGCGACGGTCCCCAGGCGTCGTCGTCCCAGTCGGCGAGGGCCACCTCCTCCACCGCACCCGGCACCTCGATGCCGGCCGCGACCTCGGCAGCCCAGCCCTTGTCCGTCATGAACGAGAGATCCCCTCCGTCCTCACCCCGCACCGCGGCCCGCGCCTCGAAGGCCCGCGCCACCACCGTGCCGACCAGCGCGGCCCAGCTGTCGCGATCCAGCGACCCCATGTCGAAGTTCTCGAGGATGTGGAGGATCCCGATGCTCACGGCGCCGGACGCCGGAATGTCCGTCCCCACCAGATCGAAGCCGCGATAGCTGCCCCGGACGATGCGTGAGTCCTGCGCCCGATAGTCGGCCAGCGACTCGAGGGTGACCGGCGCCCCGTGCACCTCCATGTCGGCGGCGATGCGCTCGGCGATCGGGCCGCGATAGAACGCGTCGGCACCCCCCGCGGCGATGGCGCGCAGCGTCGCGGCAAGATCGGGCTGCACAAAGATCGAGCCAGCCTGGCGCGTATCCCCTTCAGAAGTGAGGAAATGCGCGCGCGAGCCCTCGAATTCGGCGAGTTGCTCCACACCCGCCGCGTGACGGGCCGCCTCGCCCGGCAACAGCGCGAATCCGTTTTCGGCGAGCTCGATCGCCGGCGCCATGACGTCTTCCAGCGACATGGTCCCGTGCTCCTCCAGGAGCCGTGTGAGCCCCGCAACCGCCCCCGGCACCCCCACGGTCGGGTATCCGTACGAAGCCTGCGGTGCGGTATCGGGGTCGTAGGTCGCGGGCGCCTGCGTCGTCGCGTCGAGCCCCGCGACGGTCCCGTCCGGCAGCCGGATCAGGATCTGGGTCCGGCCTCCGATGCTGTTCATCGACGGTTCGACCACGGAGACGGCAAAGGCCGCCGCCACCGCCGCGTCGGCCGCGTTCCCCCCTGCCCGGAGCATCTTCGCCCCGGCCTCCGCCGCCAGCGGTTGCGCCGCCGCCACCACCCCATCCGACGACGACGCCACCTGCGGCGGCGCCTGGGGCTCCTCCTGCACCGCCGGGCCGCAACCCCACGTTCCCAGCAGCGCAATCACGCCGCAGAAGTACCAAAAAGCGCGCAGACGCATCAGAATGGCTCCCATCTGCTGAAGTACTGTGCCATGAACGCGGTCCCCGCCGGCAGATTCCTGCCACTCAACGCGAACCGCGCTCCCACCTCGAACTGCCCGGGACCGACATCATAGAGCACGGAAGGCTGCAATTGCACCAGTTCGCGCTGAAAACCGGGGATGTGGATTCCCTCGGTCACACCGGCCGTCCCGTCCCACCCATCCATCGCCAGCCGGTACCCAAACGGCCCGACCCGCCCGCCGAACTGGACGTAGTAGAAGAACTCGTTGCCGAAGTCCTTCCGCGATTCGACGTTCTCCTCCCGCCACCGGTAGCCGGCCCATCCCGACAGGTACAGCGAGCGCGGCCAGAAGGAATGACCGATTTCGGCCATGACTTCCCAGTCCCGCTGCCCGTCCCCCAGCGGGATGATGTCCGCGTCCACATCGAAATCTCCCACAGGAACCTTGGTGCCGGCACGAAGCGCGAACGGCAGCGCGGAACCCACCCACGAGAGCGGCGCGAACCGAAGCCAGGCGCGCGTATCGCCAAAGCCGGTCGAGGCGCGCTCGCCCGCGATGTCATCGTACCGCAGGCGGTTGAAGGAAAACTGGGTCCACAGGTCGACACCGGGAGCCAGCCCGAGGGCCGACGTAAGGAACGACGAGGTCGTTATCGCATGTCCCTCGGCGAAGAACATCCGACTCTCTCCGCTTGTGCCGAAGTGCGAGCGGGTATCCTGGTGGTAGACCGCCAGAGCAACCCACCCTTCGCCGGGGCGCTCCACCCACTGCCCGGCGGACGCCCCCCTTGTGGCCAAGAGCAGGACCAACGCGCCCACCATCGTGCCGGCGCGCCAGCAGTGTTCACTCAACCGGAAGTTCCGTCTCAGGATGGAAAGCGGCCCAGGCCTGCCAGAAGGCGACGTACGCCTCCGGGATGATCTCCAGCCGCTCCCCGGCGAGTTCTCCCGCCGTCGCCACTCCGGTCACCGACCAGCGCGATCCGGTCTCGTTGTCCACAATGGCCTCGTCATCCACCCTGAAGGTCAGCCGCTGTCCACGGGCAACGGGCCGGACGGCGACGGCCGCGAACCGCGTGCGGTCCCACAGCACGGCCGCCGCGTCACCCATGTACTCGAACTCGGAGACCCACTTCTCGCCGCGCGCTTCCATCGCATGGAAGGGAAACGCCAGCGGAGATCCGCCCCCGACTGCCGGAAGCCCCAGAACCCTCTCCTTCGGCAGACGCCGGTTGTCGTCCCGCGGGATCGGGAAGCCGAGATAGTCGGGATTGTTGGGGTGCTCGTAGGCGTTTCCGTAAGGATTGACGCGGTAGGTCTCCTGGTCGAAGAGGGAAAGGCCGATGACCGAGGCAGCCGGGAACAGCGTCTGCCAGCCGGCCCAGTTCATCTCCACGACGGGATATCTCGCAAGGGATTGTCCCTCGCTGGGACCGCAGGCCGCAGCACCCCTCATCTGGGGCCACAGCGAGTCGTCCGAGCGCCGGTCGTACATGATCAGGTTGGCCTGAAACAGCAGTCCGGAAACCCCGAACTCGGCGCCGTCGACGGACTCCCTGTCGAAGGCAAGCGCGGATCCCGTGAGGGGGCAGTAGGTGACAACGATCTGTCGGTCTCCCCGGTTGAGATTGACTATCTCGTGTCGATACATAATGTTATGAGGAATCGCCAGCCACTCGTCGCCGACCCGGACCCCGATCACACGGTCGGCACCGGTCAGGTACGCGGTCTCCGCCTCCTGCTCGTTCGAGACGAACGTGGGATCGGTCAACGCCGGAATGCCGTCGCGCCCAACTCCACCATCAGCGAGGAAGACAGGGTCGAGCGCTCCACAGCTCAAGTCCGGCCCCAAGCCGACGGGTTGGTCGGTGGAGCAGGTCGCGAGGGAACCCGATAGAACAAGGACCCATCCGGGTCTTGCGGTGTGTCTTTTGTACATGACGGCCAAACACTCCTGACAGCACGAGGCAAATGCGCAGGACCGAAGAGGATCTCCGAAGCACCCTGAGCCGCATCGACGGGCGCGGCTACCCCGCGTACAGGGATCTTCGGGGCTCCTGGATGCTACCGCAATTCACATTGGAAGTCCGCCACGTGCAGGGCGATCCATTTGCGGCGCCCAGCCGGGTCGCGGTGATCCTGGATCCGGACCGCGCCGGCTTCGACCCGAAGACCCTTTCCAACGCATCTCGCCGCACGGCTATCTCCTGCCTGTTGGCCCGCAAGTTCGCGCACCGGGCACGCGCCACCAGGGCCCGGCGGACCGGCAGCGGCAGAAGCGGCGAGGTCACCATGCTGGAACCGGGTCAGGTCGTCCTGCCCAACACCGCCGTATTGATCGGGTCGGACGGCAGTGTCGAGGCGCGGTTCACAATCGGGCTTCCCGCCGCGGGAAGGAGGATTCTGGGACGCCAGGCGACCACGCTCCTGCTGGAAACGCTGCCCGCGCTGGTTGCCAGGACGCTGGTGTGCGGCGCTCACTCGCCCGTGCAGCTCAATCGTCATGCCGAGGTGAACGAGGATGCCGACCACATGCGCGCGCAGCTGGGCAAGTTCGGCCTCGTGGCGTTCATCGCCAACGGCTCGCTGCTGCCCCGCCGGAGCGGGATCGACGACCGCTCCCTCAAGGACAACCGGGCCGTTCTGTTCAACTCGCCTCCCAGCCTGGAGGTCACGCTGGAGCGCCTCAACTCCCCCCCATTGGCCGGAATGGGGATCCCCCGGGGAGTGAGCCTGCTGGTCGGCGGGGGCTACCACGGCAAATCCACAGTGCTCGATGCCGTCGCCCAGGGAGTCTACAACCACCGGCCCGGTGATGGGCGGGAGTGGGTCGTGACGGATCCGACCGCCACGAAGATCCAGGCCGAGGACGGACGTTCCGTCGCCGGCGTCGACATCTCGCCGTTCATCAGCACGCTGCCGGGTGGACAGGACACCACCTGTTTCACGACCACCAACGCGTCCGGCTCCACCAGTCAGGCCGCGGGCATCATCGAGGCGCTCGAGGCGGGATCGCGGCTGCTCCTGATCGACGAGGACACGTCCGCGACCAACTTCATGATCCGCGACCGGCGCATGCAGGCGCTGATCAAGGGAGACGACGAGCCCATCACCCCCTTTATCGACCGGGTGCAGAGCCTCTACCGGGACGCCGGCGCCAGCACCCTCCTGGTGATCGGCGGCTCGGGCGACTACCTGGACGTTGCGGATCTCGTGCTGGGTATGGTCCGCTACGAGGCGCACGACCTGACCGCCGAGGCGCGCTCGGTCGCTGCCGCTCACCCGACCGGCCGGGCGGTTCATGGTGCACCTGCGACATGGCCCTGGCGGCACAGGTGCCCCGATGCGCGTTCGATCCGCCCCTGGCGCGGCCGCAAGCAGAGCCACATCAAGGTTCCCAGCCGCGCGGCGGTCGAGTTCGGCAACGATCGGATCGACCTGACGGGGATTCGGCAGATTGCACTTCGGGCCCAGGCTCGCGCGATTGCGTTGTCGCTGGCCCACCTGCAACAGTTCATGGGAGCGGGCATGGCCGTCGAAGACATACTGGAGGCCATGCGTACCCTGCTCGAGAGCGAGGGCCTGGACGCCCTCGAGCCGGCCCGCACCGGCGACCTCGCCATGCCGCGCACACAGGAGATAGCTGCTACATTGGCGAGGCTTCGAACCCTCACCCTGACTGGAGCACAATCGTGAAGCTCGTTCCCGCGCGCCGCGCGCTTTTCCTGGGATTGTCCCTCCTGCTGATCGCCTTCGGCACTGCACGGGCCCAGGAAGCCACCTTCGTCACCACCGTGGAAGGCATCACCGAGTACCGCCTCGACAACGGCCTCCGGGTCCTCCTCTTCCCCGATCCCAGCCAGCCCCAGACCACGGTGAACATCACCTACTTCGTCGGGTCGCGGCACGAGGGGTACGGCGAGACCGGCATGGCACACCTCCTGGAACACCTCGTCTTCAAGGGAACGCCCAACCACCCGGACATCCCGCAGGAGCTGACCGAGCGGGGCGCGCTTCCCAACGGCACCACCTGGCTGGACCGGACCAACTACTTCGAGACGTTCCCGGCGTCCTCGGACAACCTGGAGTGGGCACTGGACCTCGAATCCGACCGCATGGTGAACTCGTTCATCTCCGCCGAGGATCTGGAATCGGAGATGACGGTGGTGCGGAACGAGTGGGAGTCGGGGGAGAACAGCCCGTTCAGGGTCCTGCTCCAGCGGATGAACTCCGTCGCCTACCTGTGGCACAACTACGGGAACTCGACCATCGGGGCCCGCGCGGACGTCGAGAACGTGCCGATCGAGCGGCTGCAGGCCTTCTACCGGAAGTACTACCAGCCCGACAACGCCCAGCTCGTGATCGCCGGGCAGTTCGACACCGATGAGGCTCTGGCGCTCGTCGTCGAGAAGTTCGGCGCCATCCCCCGCCCCGACCGAAGGGGCGAAATGCGCATCTACCCCACCTACACCGTCGAGCCGGTGCAGGACGGCGAACGCATGATCACGCTGCGCCGCAACGGTGACGCGAAGCTCGTTGCGCACCTGTACCACGTCCCCGCCGGGTACCACGAGGACTTCGCGGCAATCGACCTGCTCGCCTGGGTGCTCGGGGACGAGCCCTCCGGACGGCTGTATGAGGCGCTCGTGGAGCCCGGCATCGCCGCCTCGATTTCGGCGCGGGCCGGCCAGAACCGCGAACCCGGGGCGCTGACCGCCATGGCCGTCCTGCGGGACGATGGCTCGGAGCAGGAGGCCGCCGCCGCGATGGCCGGGGCGCTCCAGGACGTGCTGACAAGCCCGATCACCGGCGAGGAGGTGGAGCGGGCCCGGCAGGCGCGCCTTGCCTCCATCGATCGCCTCTTCAACGACTCGCGTGCGATCGCGCTGCAGTTGAGCGAGTGGGGCGCGATGGGTGACTGGCGGCTCTTCTTCGTCCACCGCGACCGCCTGCGCGATGTCGCCGCCGAAGACGTCCAGCGTGTTGCCGTAAGCTATCTGAAGCCGTCCAACCGCACCGTCGGCATCTTCATCCCCGACGACGATCCGGACCGTGCGGAGATCCCGGTCGCGCCGGATGTCGCATCGGTCGTGGAAGGCTACCAGGGTGCGGAAGCCGTTGCCGAGGGCGAGGCGTTCGATCCATCGCCCGCCAACATCGACCGCCGGACGCGGGCGAGCGAACTGCCCAGCGGGATGAAGGTCGCGCTTCTCCCCAAGGATACGCGCGGAGAAACCGTGATCGCGTCGCTCGCGTTGCGGCTGGGCACCGAAGAGAGCCTGACCGGCCGCGGCTCGGCCGGCTCGCTGACTGCGTCGATGCTCATGCGGGGCACCGCCAATCGCACCCGCCAGGAGATCGAGGACGAGATGAACCGGCTGCAGGCGACGATCTCCGTCGGCGGCGGCTCGATCGTTTCAGGCCGGATCCAGGCAACGCGGGAGAACTTCCCCGGCGCCCTCCGGCTGCTTGCGGAAGTCCTGCGGGAGCCCGCCTTCCCCGAGGACGAGTTCGCACTCATGAAGGAACAGCGGCTCGCGTCGATGGAGAGCCAGAAATCCGAGCCCCAGCTGGTGGCCATGCTTGCGTTGCAACGCCACATGAGCCCGCACGAGCCGGGCCACCCCAACTACGTGCCTACGATCGACGAGACGATCGCCGAGATCGAGGCACACACGATCGCCGAGATCAGGGATTTCTACGACACGTTCTACGGCACCGGCGCGGCCACGATGTCGATCGTCGGAGACTTCGACGAGACCGAGGCGCTTCAGATCGTGCAGGATGCCTTCGGGGACTGGGCTTCCTCCGTCGCGTTTACCCGGATCGGCAACGAGTACATGGACATCGCCCCTGCGGATCTCCAGCTCGAGACCCCCGACAAGGCCAACGCGTTCTTCCTCGCAGCCCAGACCTTCCCGATGGATGACGGCCACGAGGACGCGGCGGCGATGACCATGGCCAACTACCTGCTCGGCGGCGGGTTCCTGAATTCCCGGCTGGCCACCCGCATCCGTCAGGAGGAAGGCCTGAGTTACGGCGTAGCGTCCCAGCTCATCCTTCATCCCATCGACGCCCGCGCGCAGTTCGTCGGGCTTGCGATCTATGCCCCGGAGAATCGGGACAAGCTGGAAGCCGCATTCCGTGAAGAGATCCAGAAGATGCTCGACGAGGGCTTCTCCGACGAAGAGGTCTCAGCGGGCATCCAGGGCTACCTGCAGAACGCGAGCCTGATGAGGGCACAGGACCCGGTGCTGGCCGGCTCCCTGAGCAACAATCTCTACTTCGGACGCACGATGGCCTGGCAGACGGAGCATGAAGACGCGATCCGGTCACTGACGGCCGAGCGGATCAACGCGGCGGTGAGGCGCTGGATCGACCTGGACAAGATGACGTTCGTGAAGGCCGGCGACTTCGCCAAGGCGGCGCGCGTCATTCCGTAGACGCGGCCTTCCCCGGTCCCGGCAGGGACTCCGGCCAGCAGTCCGCGGAACCAGTCGCCGCCGCGACGCGGGCACTATCCGCGGACTGTCAGGCCGGGCCGGGTTACGAGGCCGCCTTGATGTGACCCGCTTCCGCAAGCAGTTCGCGGAGGCGTGCCTCGCGGTCCTGCAATGCGGTCCTGGCGATCGTGCGGGCCAGTCCGATGCGTTCTTCCTGGGTGATTCTGTCGAGAATGGAGATCGGAGTGCCATAACGGAGCAGAATGCGCTTCGCGTCAACGGCGACCGTGTCTTTCACTTTGCCTCCTACAGCCTGATACTGCTGGATACATCAACCTCACCGGGCGGTTAATATCGCAGTTTTGGCCCCGGATTTCCATTATCTTGCGTCATGAAGTTCACTGGCCTGTCGCGCTCGGTTGAAGACTATCTCAAGGCTGTCTATACCCTGAATGAACGGGGCGAAGCGGCTGGAACCAGTCAGCTCGCCCGGGTGCTCGATGTGCAGCCTGCTTCGGTAAGCGGGATGATCCGCCGGCTGGCCGAGGACGGACTCCTGGAACACGAACCCTACCGCGGAGTTCGCCTGACGCGCGCGGGGAGCCGCGAGGCCCTGAAGGTGCTGCGGCGCCACCGGATCATCGAATCCTACCTGGTCCAGCACCTCGGCTTCGGCTGGGATGATGTGCACGAAGAGGCCGAGCGCCTCGAGCACGCCGCCTCCGACGCCCTCGTGGACCGAATGGCCGAGGCCATGGGACACCCGACGAACGATCCGCACGGCGCGCCGATCCCCACCCGCGGCGGCGATATCGACCCTACCGCGTACCCTGGCCTTGACGAAGTGGCGACCGGATCGCGGATCACGGTGCGTTCCGTGTCGGACCAGGATCCGGCGCGGCTTCGCTACTTCGAGTCGGTCGGCCTCGTTCCCGGGGCGGAGGCGGTGGTGAACGAGAGCGAGAGCGACGGAGACCACGTGACCCTGACGGTCAAGGGTGGTCGCGGACCGCTCACCCTGACGGCCGACGTGGCCCGCCGCGTGACGGTCATCGAGGCCTGACGCGGACCCGCCAGGTCGCGTTCCTTGCCGCACGACTCGAATCCCGCGCTCTCGCACCTCGCCCGGATCGGCCGCACGCGGCTGGCCCATACCCCCACCCCCCTCATCCCCGCCCCGCGTCTCGCGGCCGGCATCAGCGCCGAGGTCGACATCTCGGTCAAGGCCGACGCCTGGACCGGCCTGGGCCTCGGCGGCAACAAGGTGCGCAAGCTGGAATACGAGTTGGACCCTGCGCGGCTGCGCGGCGTCACCCACCTCATCACCGCGGGCGGCCCCCACTCGAACCACTGCCGGGTGACCGCCGCGGCTGCAGCGCATCTCGGCTTTGGCTGCTCCCTGGTCGTCAACGGTGCGCCTGAGGACCCCGGGCGCGGCAACCCGCGCCTGCACCGGCTGCTCGGGGCCCGCATCGTGACGGTTGCGGACAAGGTCGACCGGACGCCGGGCATGGAGGACGAGGCCCGCCGGATCGGCGCGGCGGGCGGACGGGCACTGGTCGTTCCCGTGGGCGCGTCCACGCCTCGGGGCGCGCTGGGCTACGTGCACTCCCTGGTGGAGATGCATGAACAGTCGGGCGGGGACCGGAGGCCGCCGCCCTGGATCTTCACCTCGTCGTCGTCCGGCGGGACCATGGCCGGCCTCATCCTGGGGTGTGCAATCCTCGGATGGAAGGCGCAACTGGTCGGCGTGAGTCCCGACGAGCCGGCGGCCACGATTCTGAAGAAGGCCGGTGACATCGCCCTCGGAGCGGCCCGAATGCTCGACGAGAGCGGGAGCGGCCCGAACGGTGCGGATCTTGGCCTCGCCGGGCGCGTGCGGAGGGCGACGGCCGCGGTCTTCACTACCGACGACTTCGTGGGGCCCGGCTACGGGCGCTCCACACCCGACGGAAAGGCGGCCATCGACCTCTTCGCCACCAGGGCAGGCGTCATCCTCGATCCGGTCTACACGGGCAAGGCCGCCGCCGCGATGATCGCCTGGATTCGCAAAGGGAAGGTGCCGGCCGGCAGCCGCGTCATCTTCGTGCACACCGGCGGCCACCCGGCGCACTTCCGGTAACGGCCGCGACGGACCCTACCGCTTCAGCGACACCAGCCGGATCACGCGCACGCCGGGCACATCCAGATCGCCGGTCTCGACAAAGGCCATGAGCCCGTCAGGCCCGAACGCGTCGGGAATACGGGGCCCGTCGGAGGGCAGTGTCCCAACGTAGTCGCCCTCGGGCGAGATGATGTCGATGGGACCGTCGCCGTTGCCACCCGGCGCGGTTCGCGCCACCCAGAGACGACCCTCGAAATCCACAGCAATTCCAGCTACCACGGGGATCTCCTCGGGGAAGAGCATGTTCTCGACCATGGGCAACATCTGCTCACGCAACTGCTCGGCGGCCTCCCCGCTCGCCACATCCGTCCCACCCAGGAAGCGAACCGTGGCACCCGCGTTTTCCGACAATGCCTCGATCTGCCGCGCCCGCTCGGCCTCCTGAATCGCCTCGGTCACGGCCTCTGGCGCGATGTCCCGCCCTATCATGCCGGTCACGGTGCCGTCCTCGCCGATCAGCTTCACCGTGTATCCCACCGAATCCACAACCGCCACCCGTCCGTCCGCCATCACCCCGATGTGCAGCGGCGGCCGAAAAGCCCGCATGCGCTGCAAGCCCAGACTGAACGAATTCTGCCCTGCCGCGTTGGTCGCAGTGAACTCCTCGACCTGCTCGGCCGGCGGCAGGTTCCAGGCCCGGTACAGCACCTCCTTCTGTGACCCGTCCAGCGAGAAGACATCGATGTCGCGAAGGTGCTCGTCTTCAGCGGGTTCGTCCGGCTCGGCCTGACCAGCCATTCGTATCTTCAATCCTCCGGTCGTGACCATGCGGTCGCCATCGAGGGGCAGCAACAGCTCACCGGGCATGCCCTCGAGTGGGTCGACAGCGGTGCTCTGGATGAAACTCCCCTCCTGATCGAAGACTTCGAGGGCACCCGGGAAGCTCATGTCGTACACAACCAGGCGACCGTCGTCGAGAATCGCCGCACTCGTGGGCCGCGACAGCTCGCCCGGCCCCTCCCCTTGCGATCCGAACATCCGCACCAGTGCGCCATCCCGGTCCAGCACCACGACCCGGTAGTTGCCCTCGTCCAGGACGTGGAGGTTGCCGGCGGCGTCGAAATCCACATCGCTGATTCGGCCGAAGGTCTCCCAGTCCTCCCCGGAGAAGGTTCCGGCGGTGTACATCTCTTCGATCACGGCATTCAGCTCCACATCGGCCCCCTCGGCGCCGGGAACCCGGCTCGTGTCCGTGCACGCGATGGAAACCAGCAGACACGCCGCACAGGGAAGTGATTGAGCGGGAAAAACAGGCACAGTCGATTTCATCTCACGGATCCTCGGGTTTGGCCACGACACCTGATGCACCTCGTTCCATCGACACCCCGAAGCGTGAAGATGGTTTCCTGCCGAACCCCTGCGGCGTGTTGTTTCCCTACGCGCATCAAGGTCGTACCTTACCGGCGATTCATACGCTCTCGAAACCACCCGCGCAGACCCGCAAATCGGAGACACCCATGGTCAGACCGCGCACGCTCCTGTCCCTGCTCGTTCCCTTCCTCCTCCTCCCCGCCGCGCTCGCCGCCCAGAACGAGCCCGACGGCACGCTGCAACTCGTCACCTACCTGGACTGGGAAACGGTTTCCAATCCGCAGATCTCGCCGGACGGCAGCCAGATCATCTTCACCCGTGGCTGGATCGACAAGCAGAACGACCGCCGCAGCTCGTCGATCTACATCATGGATGTGGACGGCGGCCGTCCCCGCGTGTTGGTCGAGGACGGATCGTCGCCGAAGTGGTCGCCGAGCGGAGACCGAATCCTCTTCACCGCCGAGGGCGATCCCGAGGGCAGCCAGATCCACGTCCGCTGGATGGACGCCGAGGGTGCGGTAACCCAGATCACCCAGCTGGAGAACTCGCCCGGCAACGTGGAATGGTCTCCCGACGGGACGCAGATCGCGTTCACGATGTCGCTCGATGCGGACCATCCCTGGCCGATCAGCCTGCCGGGGCGTCCGGAGGGCGCCGAATGGACAGACGGGCCCAAGGTCGTCGACCGCCTCGTGTACCGGCGTGACCGGCGCGGCTACATCGACGAGGGCTTCAGCCACCTCTTCGTGGTGCCCGCCGACGGGGGCACCGCGCGCCAGCTGACCGACGGCGACTGGAACCACAACGGGGTCGCCTGGACGCCGGACGGGGCGGAAATCCTCTTCACGTCGCTGCGGGTCGAGGACGCCGATCACCAATGGCGCCAGTCGGACATCTATTCGGTCTCGGTCGCCAGCGGGACCATCACCCGCCTGACGGACCGGTCCGGCCCCGACGGCTCGCCGGTCCCCTCGCCGGACGGCAATCTCATCGCCTTTTCGGGCAACGACCTGACGACCGACACGTACATCACGCGCAAGCTGTACGTGATGAACCGCGACGGGTCGAACGTCCGCATGATCAGCGATGGCTTCGACCGCCAGGCCTCGGGCATGATGTGGGCCGAGGACGGAAGCGGCTTCTACGTGAACGTGTCCAGCGAAGGCACCCGCAACCTCCACTTCGCGTCGGTGGACGGGGGCGTCACCCCGGTCACGACCGGCAACCACATGCTGAGCGTCTCGACGATCGGCTCGGGCCTCGCCGTGGGCACGCTCACCGACTATCAGCGCCCCGGCGACGTGGTCTCGTTCCCACTGAGCAGCCCCGGCCGGATCACCCAGCTGACCGAGGTGAATGCGGATGTGCTAGCGGGCGTCGCTCTCGGCGACGTCGAGGAGGTCTGGTACAAGTCGGTGGAGGACTACGACATCCAGGGATGGATCATCAAGCCCCCGGACTTCGACCCGTCGCGCAAGTACCCCCTGATCCTCGCGATCCACGGGGGTCCGCACGGCATGTACAACGTCGGCTTCAACTTCGGATGGCAGAATCACGCGGCCAACGGCTACGTGGTGCTGTACACGAATCCGCGCGGCTCGTCCGGCTACGGCAGCGCGTTCGGCAACTCGATCAAGAACGCGTACCCGGGCAAGGACTTCGACGACCTCATGGCCGGCGTCGACCTCGTGATCGAACAGGGCTACATCGACGACCAGAACATGTTCGTCTACGGATGCTCGGGCGGCGGCGTCCTGACGTCTTGGGTGGTGGGCCACACCGACCGCTTCGCCGCGGCCTCCGCGAACTGCCCGGTCACGAACTGGTTCTCGTTCGTGGGCACGACCGACGGCGCCAGCTGGTACCGCAACTTCGAGCACTTCCCCTGGGACGACCCGTCGGAGCACCTGCGCCGCTCGCCTCTGATGTACGTGGACAACGTCGTCACCCCCACCATGCTGATGACCGGCGAAGGCGACCTGCGCACCCCGATGCCGCAGACCGAGGAGTACTACCAGGCGCTGCGGGTCCTCAACAAGGCACCGACTGCCATGGTGCGCTTCAAGAACGAGTGGCACGGCACGAGTTCGATGCCGTCCAACTTCCTGCGCACGCAGATCTACCTGCGCGAGTGGTTCGAGAAGCACCGGCGGGGAGGGCCGGTAACGGAGGAACTAGCGGACGCTGACGACCCCGCTCAGGGTGCGCTGTAGACGGCCACCCTGAGCGGCGGATCCACCCACCAGTGGAAGTAAAACCGGTTTTCGCCCTCTACGATGATCCCCTCGCGGCGCTCGCGGGTCTTGGGCCAGTCATCGCGCTCGTTGAGGACGACCAGCACCTGATCAGGCCGCAATCGGTCCACCCACTCGCCCAGCGCGCCCTCCAGATTCGCCAGGAGCGCCCTTTCGGCGTCGCGCTGCACGGGAGCATCGGCCTCGGCGTCCACTTCACCCGTCTCGATCAGCCGATACCCGCTGGCGAAGTCGTCGGCCGCAATCGAGTGACGGCGGTCGCGGCGGAAGCCGATCTCGGTCATCGCGGCGGGGTTGAAGCTGGGGATGACGCTGTGATACCACGTCCCGTACCGGCGGACGATCATGAGTCGCTTCCCTTGCCGGTGTGACCGAGGAGGGCCGCCAGTTCCTCCGGATCGAGGCGTTCGCCGGCCCTGCTGCCCATGCCGCGTCCCGAGCGCGAGCGCGGGCGAGCGGCGTCCCTCTTCTCCGTGACCGCCCCGCCCGCGAAATCGAAGTCGGGATGGTGCACCTTTTCCAGCTTTCGTTCCAGCTCGTACTCGAGGGTGCGGAACGCGCCCAGATCCCCGGACGTGACGAAGGTCACCGCCGCGCCGGTCGCACCGGCCCTCCCCGTGCGGCCGATGCGGTGGACATAGTCGCCCGGATCGAGCGGCACGTCGTAGTTCACCACATGCGAGATCCCTTCGATGTCGAGCCCGCGCTGGGCGATGTCGGTCGCGACCAGCACCCGCACCTTGCCCTCCGTGAAGCGCTCCATCGCACGGGTGCGGTGCCGCATCTGGCGGCTCCCGTGGATCACGTCGCAGGAGACGCTCGCCTGATCGAGCCGCTTCTTGAGCACGTCCGCGCCGATCTTGGTGCGGGTGAAAACGAGCACCTGGTCCCACCCGGGTTGACCGAGCAGGTGCACGAGAAGATCGGGCTTTCTGTCCGGCCGAACCGAGTAGGCGATCTCGGAGATCCCCTCCACCCTCGAGCCCGATGGCGACGCCTCGACCCAGGCGGGCTCGCGGGTCATGCGAAGCGCCAGATCGTGCACCGCATTCGGCATCGTGGCCGAGAAGAGAAGCGTCTGCGGCCGCTTGCCCAGCCCCCTGACGACCTGCTCGATCTGTGGACGGAATCCCATGTCGAGCATGCGGTCGGCCTCGTCCAGGATAAGGAGGCGGATGCCCTTGAGCCGGGCGCTGCCGCGGTTCTGGAGGTCGATCAGACGCCCCGGGGTGGCGACGATCACCTCGTCACCCCGCTTGAGCGCATCGAGCTGGGGGCCGTAGGCAACACCCCCGTGGATCACCGCCGCGCGGATCTTCGACCCCCTTGCGAGCGCACCGGTGTCTTCGCACACCTGCTGCGCCAGCTCCCGGGTAGGGCAGAGCACAAGGACCTGAAGCCCCGCCCCGGATTCGATCATCTCGAGCGCCGGCAACATGAAGGCCCCGGTCTTGCCGGTGCCGGTCCTCGCGATCCCCACCACATCCGCCCCCGCCATGATCCGCGGAATCGCCCGTCGCTGAATCGGTGTCGGCGTGGTCCAATCCAGAGCTTCGACGGCGGCCAGGCGCAGTTCAGAGAGCCCGAAGGCTGAAAAATCTGTCGGTTCAATCAAATGTTTGGTTTATGCCCAGTTGGTTGACTTGAGGGAGAAGGGGGGACCAGCAGACAGGAATGTAACCGCGTTGCCTTCAAATCCCGAACAGCAAAGCCGATTTCGGTCACTTGACCGTGACGTGGCGCACAGGTCGCGCTTATTTTTATGCATGGTCCCGAAAACCACCTCCATACTCTTCGTCTGCCTGGGCAATATCTGCCGTTCACCGCTTGCGGAGGGGATTTTCGCCCATCTGGCCGAGTCCCGCGGCATCGGTGGCGAATTCCGCGTAGACTCCGCGGGAACCGGCGCTTATCACACCGGCGAACGTCCTGATTCAAGATCCATTGCCGTTGCTTCGAACCACGGCGTTAAGCTATACGGTGTCGCTCGGCAGGTCACCCATGGCGATTTTACCGACTTCGACGTGATTGTGGCGATGGATCGCAGCAACCGGCGCTCGCTGGAACGCATGCGAGGTCATGGCGCTTACAACGGCCGCACCGAGATCGTGATGATGCGTGACTACGATCCCGAGCGCGGTAACCCGGACGTTCCCGATCCGTACTATGGGGGCCCGCATGGCTTCGAGCGCGTCTACCGGATACTGGAGCGCTGCTGCGACCGCCTGCTTGACACCTTGACCGACAAACAATGCTGCGAGCCGCGCTGACATCGGGAGGAGTCGACGGTCCCCGCGGCCGGGAATCTCTCGTTCAGGGCGCGCACGGCAGTCTGACGGTTCCGGTGCCGCCGGCCGCCCTTGACGGCGCGCTCCTCGGAGCCCGACTCGGCCACTCGAACGTCGTGGGTGCGACGCCGGTAAGCGGCGGCAGCATAAACGAGGCGGTCAGGCTCCGCACCACGGCCGGTGACTTCTTTTTGAAGTGGCATCCGGGCATGGGGAGCGAGATCTTCCGCATGGAGGTTGAAGGACTTGAAGCGCTGGCAGCCTCGCGGACTGTCACGGTCCCGGGTGTGGTGGCCCGGTCGGCAAACGGAGACGACATCCCGTGGATTCTTCTGGAATGGGTCGAGGAGGGGGTGCCGTCCACATCCTCGTGGCGTGGACTGGGACGGAGTCTGGCAGGGCTGCATCGCACATGGTCCGGCAACCGCTATGGCTGGGCGTCGCGCAACATGATCGGGACCCTCGATCAGCCGAATGGCTGGTTTGACGACTGGTGCGAGTTCTGGGCCCAAAGGCGCATCCTCCCGCTCGCGTGGGCGCTGAGGGCCGACGGCGTCATCACCTCGGAGCAACTGACCGTGATCGAGGACCTCGCGGGCCGGATGGACACGCTCCTCGGGGTGGCCGCCAGGGCCGATGGCCCGTCGCTGTTGCACGGGGACCTCTGGTCCGGCAACGTCCTTTTCGCGGAAACGGGGGACGCTGTCCTGATCGACCCGGCCGTGTACGCGGGGCACCGCGAGGTGGACCTTGCCATGTGCAGGCTGTTCGGGGGCTTCCCGGCCACGTTCTATCATGCATACGCCGAGACCTGGTCGCTGCGGCCCGGCCACGAACAGCGCCTCTCTGCCTACCAGCTCTATCCGCTCCTGGTGCATGCGCGGCTCTTCGGCGGCGGCTACGTCCCCGCGGCGCTCAGGGCAGCCGAGACGGCCCTGTCCGCCTGCTAGCTGTCAGGGTTCGCCGGCCGCGGGCAGCCCGCCCGCCGGTGGATCCACTAACTGCTACCGCCGCACCGCGACCATCAGGCCATCGCCGACCGGCAGGATCGTCGCGTCGAAGCGTCGGTCCGACGACAACCGTTCATTGAAGCGATTGAGCGCGCCGGCGAGTCTGTCCGAGTCCGGATCCAGCACGCGGCCCGCCCAGAAGGCGTTGTCGGCCATGAGCAGCCCGCGCGGTCTCAGCAGACGTGCGGCCTCCTCCATGTAGGTCGTGTAGCGCTCCTTGTCGGCATCCAGAAACACGGCGTCGAAGGACCCGTCGGGGCCCAGCCGAGCGAGCAGCTCGGCCGCGTCGCCGACCCGCACATCCACGCTATCCGCCAGCCCGGCCTGCTCGACCGATCGCCGCGCCACGGAGGCGTGCGCGGGGTCGATCTCGATCGTGACGAGCTTGCCGCCGGGCGGAAGCACGCGCGCGATCCAGATCGCCGAATAGCCGGCCAGCGTGCCCACTTCGAGCACCCGGCGCGCCCCGACGGCCCGCACCAGCAGCTGCAGCGCCCGGGCGGTGGCGGGCGGAAGCTGGATCCTGGGCATCTCCGCCTCGTCGGCACGGGCCCGCACGCGG
The DNA here is from genome assembly GCA_022826565.1 of Gemmatimonadota bacterium. Lineage (GTDB taxonomy): Bacteria > Gemmatimonadota > Gemmatimonadetes > Longimicrobiales > Gaopeijiaceae > Bin94. The sequence goes on from JAJDUP010000035.1 coordinate 297,604, forward strand.
CGCAGTTGGTCGTCTTCGGCGGCGTAGAGGCGTTGGACGTACCGGTCCAGCGCGTCGTGGTCCAGCTCGGAGGGGTCTGGCGCGCCGGAGGGGATCTTTCCCGGCGCCGCTGCGTCGTCAGCCACCCAGCACCGTCGCCATGCGCCGCACGCCCGCCTCGATCTCTTCGTCGGACGACGCGGTGCTCATCCGCGCGAAGCGGGCGTCACCGAAGGCCTCGCCCGGTACGATCGCCACCCCCGCCTCCTCGAGGACGCGCGCGCACACGTCGTTGGCGCAGGTCAACTCGTCGTCGAAGACCCCGTCCACGCGGAAGTACAGGTAGAACGCCCCCGTGGGCATCACGTAGGGACAGCCGGGCAGAAACTCGTCGAACAGGCGCGCGACGAGGCCGCGGCGGCGGCGGAAGGCCTCGAGCATCCGGGCCTTGGCACGGGCGGCGTCTTCGCTTCGGGTGAGCCCTTCGAGGGCGGCGATCTGCGACGGCGTCGCGGCGTTCAGCGAAACGTGGCTCTGGAAGGCGGACATCTTCGACGCCAGTTCGGCGGTCGTGTACGAGAAGCCGACGCGCCAGCCGGTCATCGCATAGGCCTTGGACATCCCGTTGGTGACGACCAGGTGCCCTGCAGAGTCCGGGTCGAGGTCGAGCGCCCCCGGCGCCTTTCCGCCCTCGTCGCCGAAATAGATCTCCTGGTAGATCTCGTCCGAAATGAGCGTTACGTCGCGCTCCCTCGCCCACTCGGCGATCGCGCCGAGTTCCTCCCGGGAATAGACGGCGCCGGTCGGATTCGACGGGGTCGACAGGATCAGCCCCTTGCTGCGCGGTGTGGCCGCCGCTTCAAGGTCGTCGGGGGTCAGCAGAAAGTCGCGGCTCTCGCTCCCGGCCACCGGCACCGGTTCCGCTCTGGCCAGCGTGACCATCTCCGGATAGGAGGTCCAGTACGGCGAACCGATCAGCACTTCGTCGCCGGGGCCGAATAGGCAGAAACAGGCGTTGTAGAGCGACTGCTTGGCCCCGGCCGAAACCACGACCCGGGCGCCGTCGGCCGGGTACGCGGTTCCGGCGGTCATGTACTCCGCCGCCGCGGCGCGCAGTTCGGGGAGTCCGGCCGCGGGGGTGTAGCGTGTGCGGCCATCCCTGATGCCCTGAATGGCCGCGGCCGAGATCCACTCGGGAGTGTCGAAATCCGGCTCGCCTGCGCCGAGATTGATGATGTCGCGCCCGGCGGCGGCGAGCTTCTTCGCGAGAGTGCTGACCGCCACGGTCGCCGAGGGGCGCAGCTTTGCGATGTTGTCCGAATAGGTCATCGGTTAGGGTTACTCATCCGGTTGGTCGAGGAAGGAAGAGGTGTAGTGGAATCACACGGATCACAGGGAGCCGAGCGGGAAATAAGCCGACCCGGTGACGGGTTTGCAACCCCGCGGAGCACCCCGAACCCCTTCTACTTCGATTTTGTCGACCCGGTGTGCTACGTGGTCGCCCACATGATCGAGGCGGCCGGCGCAGCGGCGCCGGTGGCCTGGCGCGGCTTCGAGCTTCGTCCTCCCCCGGGCGCGCTGATCGATCCGCGCCGCGACGCCTGGCGGGACCGGCACGCCCGCGCACTGGCGCTGGCCGAGCACGCGGGAGCCGATCGTCCGTCCGAGCCGGCCCTCCTCCCATGGACGCGCAAGGCGCACGAACTGTGTGAATTCGCACGGGAGCGGGGGTGCGCGCACCACGTCAGGCGCACCCTGTTCCGGGCCCATTTTGTCGATCACGCCGACATCGGCCGCATCGATTCGCTGGTCGACATCGCGGTTCAGGCCGGACTGGACCGGACGGAAGCCAAAGCCGTGCTGGATGTCGATCGCTTCACCGGCGCGGTCCTGGCCAACCGCCAATCGGCGCTGGCGCGGGGGATCTCGGACGTCCCGGCGCTCGTCTCCGGCACCGGAAGTCTGGTTGACGCGGGCAACCGCAGCGAGATTATGGGTTGGATCGAATGCTGCACCCCGAACACCGAATAGGAGCAACCAGTCGAAATGGCAGGGTATCAGCGAAAGACGGCCCTGGGCCCCAGGGAGGTTCTGGCCAGGGCGGAAACCCACCTCCCCAGGTACATCGGGCTCATGCGTTCCAAGCACTCGTTGCACGGGGCCACCTACATCGGCAAGGAAGGGACGGTGGTGCTCACCGCCCACCGCCACGGGCCGTTCACGGACGTCACGGCCCTTACGGACCGGCTCAGGACATCGCGGATGGACTACGAGATCCAGCGTTTCCTCAACGTCCTGCCCTATGAACACGGAGAAGCGGTGGGTCCGGAGCCCGGCGACCCGGGCCGGTAGCTCATCGCACCAACCCCCTTATGACAACTTTCGAGCACCTGCCCCTCGGTCCCGAGACCGTGGCGGCCCTGGCAGCCGAGGGGATGGAGGTGCCGACCCCCTTCCAGTCTGCGGCGATCCCCGTGATTGCGCGCGGCAACGACCTTATCGGACGCGCCGGACCCGGTAGCGGTACGCTCGTCGCATACGGCGCGCCGCTCATCGAGCGCATCGAGGGAGGCGCCGGTTCGCCCGGCTGCCTGGTCCTCTGCACGGGCCATCGGCAGGCCACCGAACTCGCCCGCTCGCTGGCGAGGCTGTGCGACTCCGCGGGCGTGCGCGCGGGCGCCCTGGCCCCGCACTGGAACCATCCCGAGCTCGCCGACATCCTCTTCGTACCGGCCGACCGCCTGAGCGCGCTGTACGACGGTACGGTGCGGGTCGATGCCGTACGCGCGGTCGTCTTCCACGATGGCGACGGCCTGGTGAAGAGCGTCCCGGCCGACCGTCTCGAAGCGCTGCTCACGGGGCTGCCGAGCGGCTGCCAGCGCATCTTCTGCGGTCTTCCGTTCGGACCCGGTCTGCGTTCGCTGGCGCGGCGCTTCACCTCGAAGGCGGTCACCATCCCACCCGGCGACGATGCTCGAAGGCCGTCGCGGAAGAAGTCCGAACCGGTGCGCGAGCTGCACTTCTCGGTCACCGAGGGCGACGATGCGGAGGCGGCGCTGGCGCTCGTGTCGAGCCTGCTGGCCGATTCCACGCGGCACGTCCTCCTCTACATGGCTTCCGCCGACCAGGCGGCGGACCTGGGCGACTTCCTGGCCGTGCACGGGTACGACTCCGGGCCGCCAGGCGACGCCACCGTACCCGTTTGGCTATGCCCCGGCGAAGAGGACGAGGCTCGCGCGGTCCTCGAGGGAATGGACGACCCCGCCCGGGTGGCGACCGTCTCCTGCGGCATGCCGCCAGGGACCGAAAGCGCCAGGACCAGACATTGCGGCGCCGGCGGCCCCGCCTGGGCACTTCCTGCCGTGCGCGAGTTGGGGCACCTGAGGCAGGTCGCCTCCGACGCCGGGCTGAAGCTCAAGCGCATCCGGCCCGACCGTCCGAAGCGCGTCTCGGGAAGGCTCGACGAACTCGCCGACCGTCTTCACGAAGCGGCGCGCGCACCCGAAGCCACGCCCTACTACCTCCTGGTGGAGTCCCTCCTCGAACGCTTCACCGCGGCGGAGGTTGCCGCGGCCGCCCTCCTCCTCCTCGACCGCGATTCAGGCGCGAAGCCGGCCGCGATGCGCGGTGGCTCCGCCGCTGCCGCCGCCGTCCCCGAGAGCTGGGTGCGCCTCTTCGTCTCCGCCGGGCAGCGAGACGAGCTCGGTCCCGGCGACATCCTGGGCGCGATCACCAACGAGTCGGGGCTCGACGGCAAGCGAGTGGGCCGGATCGATGTCCGCGAGAGCCACTCCCTCGTGGAGGTGTACCAGAGCGATGCCAAAAAGGTGATCGGCGCGCTGAACGGCACCACGCTGGGAGGCCGCAGCCTGCGCGTCGACTACGATCGGGCGAAAGACCGCCGGCCCGGGGGCAAACCGTCCGGCGGTCCTTCGAGGCCGGGACGCGGCCCCTCACGGCCATCCGGCGGCCCCTCACGGCCATCCGGCGGTCCTTCGCGGCCAGGCCGCGGCCCGTCCGGGGGTCCAGGCAGGCCTCGACCGCCTAAGCCGCCATTTCGTCGCGGCGCCTCCGGATCATCCGGTAGAGGAAGAAACCGGCCGCGACGAACAGGCCGATCTTGAGGCCGGTCAGCAGCAGCCCGAACAGCATCCCCAGAATCGGACTTGCCGCGGCGAGCAGCAGCTTGAGCAGCAGGACGCTGACGGCGCCGGTCGCAGCGACCGCGCCCAGTGTCTTCACGTAGTGCATTCCATCTCCTCCGAGTTCGATCTCGTGGACCGGCGAAACGCTGCACGGCCCACAGAATGATTCAACGCATTGCGACCAGAACGCAAACCGGCTGGACGGTGCGTCCTGCAGATCCCTACCGGCGGAACCTGTAGGAGAGTTTCATGAACAGGCCCTCGGCTTCGGGGCGCACATCGCGGAACCGGAACGCCTCCATGTCTTCCATCGTCCGCGAATACCCGACGAAGAAGACCGTTCCCGGCGTGGGCTCGTAGCTGAGCAGCGTCTCGACCGAGAAGTCGTTGGACTCCCGGCCGGTGATCGAACGACACGATTCGCCGACGCAGTACGCAACTTCGTCGCCGCCGGTCGGGGTCAGCAGCGTGCCGCGCTCCTGGCTGCCGTACTCCAGAATCACCCGGAACATCAGCGCGCGATTGAACTGATACTGGGCCCTGGCGCGTGGAATCGTCGCGCTCGAGTAGACCGAACCGTCGCGCTGCCGCAGCAGGTTGGTGTGCCGGACCCCGACTTCTGCGCTGAGATTGGTCGTCGGGAAGAGGTTCAGGCTCGCGTCGCCCGACCAGGAATCGGCGATGTCGACCGGCGTATCGGTAATGAAATCGAAGAGCGGCGTCTCGGACCGGGTGAATCTGATGTTGCCGCGGACCCGGTCGAAGGGGCTCACCCAGATGAAGACCGTGCCCGAGTTCAGGCCCTGGAAGAGGGACTGGTCCGGGAAGAAGGGCCTGCTGTCTCCGCCGGGGGAGGCGGCGAAGAGGCCGTCGTAGTCGGTCCGGTTGAACTGGAAGTAGGTGCGAGAGTAGTTCCCGAAAATCGTGATGTTGTTGCGGAACGAAACGCTCCCGCCGAGCCGCACGCGCCGTTCCTCGGCCCAGTTGCGCTGCCAGAACGCGTCGTGGTCCCAGAATCCCTCCACTTCGAGGCTGGGGCCCCAGCGCTCGATCAGGTCTCCGGGACTCCCGCGGAAGTTGTAGCTGACCGAGGAGCGGAGCTGCGCCGTGCCCGTGCGGCGAATGAAGCCGCTGGCGGCGAGGAAATCGTCCGTGACGTCCAGCATGCTGGCGTCGAACTGGAGGTTGCGGCCGGAGCGGGCGAACTGCGCCGAGACGATCGAGCCGTTGGTCCGGTCGGTGGTGCCTTCCGCGGTGCGGCTGCCGGCGGCGAGCAGCGTCATGGTATAGCGCTGCTGAAACTGGAAGCGTCCGTCGAAGCCCAGGACGCGGTTGAAGCGGTCGCCCTCGTAGGTCCGGTCGGTGTACACCATGCCGATGTTGGACGTCGTGCCGAGGTCGCGCCGAACCCGCAGGATGTTGACGATGGGATGTGCGAGCTCACCCGAACCGCTCGGATGCGATACGTCGTCCACGGCGTTCAGGAAGCCGGCGTTGAAGTTGCCGACCTTGCCCTGCAGCTTCGCACCCGCCACCGGATTCACGATGGACCGGGTGTACACGAGCTGCTGGGGAAGCCGGAAGATCTCCGTCCCTTCGAGGAAAAAGGGGCGCTTCTCGCGCAGATACAGGGCAAACCGCTCGTTGACGGCGATCTGTCCGGCGTCGGCCTCGACCTGGGAGAAATCGGGGTTGTACGTCCCGTCCAGGGTCAGGTTGGAGGTAATGCCGTAGGTCACGTTGAATCCGAAGTCGCCGTCGATCCCCCCGCGCTCCAGGGCCCCGGTGCTTCCGTCGTAGACGCCCTGCTTGGAGAAGGTCTGCACCGGATTGACCTCGAGGAAGAGGCCGGCATCCAGACCACGGAGTCCGGAAAGTCTGCCGAACTGCTCCATCCTGTTGGCCACGTTCGCGGTGACCGGCGCCCACGACTCCGAGTAGCCGTTGCGCGCGATGCGCCGCTCGATCTGCAGCCCCCAGTCCTGAACCTCGGCCTCCTTGAACTTGATGCTCTTGAGAGGGAGCTTCACCTCGACCGCATAGCCCCAGTCGTAGACCCGGCCTTCGGACTCCCACACGAAATCGGGATTCCAATCGATCGGCGGACCCATGCGGCGCTCGCGCCGGCCCCCGCCGCCCACCACCCAGAGCCCGTCCTGCTGGACGCCCAGCGGGTTGACCATGATCACGTAGCCGCGCCGGCGGTCGTCGAAGGTGTCCAGGATGAAGCGGACGTAGTCATCCGAAAAACCGTAGGAGTCGCGGTCTCCCAGCGTGGCCCGCACTCCGCCCTCGACGTCGTCGTAGGCACTGACGCTGAAGTAGATCGCGTCGTCCGTGAGCAGCACCCGGGCTTCGGTGCGCTGCGTGGCCGGCACGCCCTCGACAGGGTCGAACTGGGTGAAGCCCGTGAGCACCGGCGCGTTCTCCCACGCTTCGTCGTCGAGGACGCCGTCGATGTCGATTGCGGCGGCGGCCAGCTTCGGGCTGGGAACGACAAGAGCTCCGGTGCTGCCGTCGTACTCTACCCCCGTCGGTTCGCTGGACGCGTCGGGGGTCGGCGTCGCGCGCTCGGAAAGCACCTGCGCATCCTGCCCGGCACCCGCCAGCAAGGTGGTTACTGCTGTGAGAATCGATATCATCGAATCGTGTCTTCCACGCTTTATTCTTCGTGTACCCGGTCGGCGCCGCGACTCCACCGGATCCCGCGCAGTGCAGTCGGAAGCGGACAGCCATGAAATATAGTCGACTCTAAAGGACACTCCCGGATCACAAACCGTTGAGGGCTCCGTGGCCAGCTTTAGCGAACGTCAGAAAGAGGAGTTGCTGGATCAGGTCGCTGGGGGCGCAGGCGCTCCTGAATGCCCCCGGTGCGGCGGCGCGTGCGCGGTCCTGCGGGTAGGGCCCAGAGACGATGTCGCGTATGTCCGCCACCGGATCGTGGTGCGCTGCGCCGGATGCATGCACAGCTGCGTGATCGACGCTCCGAGGGCAGGTGGATGAAGCGGCCTGTGAGGCTGCGGCGGCGGCAACCGCGGGGCTGAAAGGCCGGAGTGGCCCCTGCGTTCGCGGCAGGCTATGGTTGTCCGCGCAAGCTGGCGGCGAGTGGGCGCGCTGGCGCAGCGAGGGGGGATGACAGGGGGCGCGGCGAAGCGCGAGTGGCTGGACGCGGCGAAGGGGGAGAAGCTGGGCGGATGCGTCTGAAGATGAGACGCGGAGCAGAGTCTGAGTGTGAGAATAGTAAGGTACGCATGACATTATGTAAAATTGACATTACATACCGTCCAGCTTTGGACAGCGGTCCGGTGGGAGTGAATCGACGCTGGAATGCCAGGGCGGGAATTGTCCACTGGCTTCGAGCGGCCGCGTTCGTGCTGGTGACTGCATGGGCCGGGCCGTCCGGGTCCGCGATCGCACAGGAGCAGAGCGCCTCGGTGCGGTCACAGGCGTCGCCGACGCCCGGTCCTCTCGTGCTGAAGCTCGGCGCGAGCACTCGGGCGGCCGCGCTCGGCGGCGCCTTCTGGACCGGCGACGGGGCCGATGCGGTCCTGCACCACCCCGCGCTGATCGGGGGCGATGGATTTGGAGGCTCCCGGCAGCGGATCGGGGGAGCGACCCACATGGTCCTGAGCGGCAGCCGCGGCTGGCTGGGGGGCGCCGTCGCGGCGGGTGTTTCCTTTCTCGAGTACGGGACCGGCGCCACGTCGCCGCTGGAGCTGCCGCGCGAGACGGCGCGGCTGATCGGGGGCGGCGACATGGCGGCCTCCGAGTACGTGGCGGCCATTGGGTACGCCGACGAGATGTTCGGGTTCGGCGTGGGGGTGGCGGCCAAGCTGATCGGCCAGCGGCTGGGCGGGCTGTGGGGCAACACGACGGCGGTCGATCTGGGCGCGGCAAGGGACATCGGGCGCTTCACCGCCGCGCTGTCCGTGCAGAACCTGGGCCGCGCGCTGAAGGTCGGCCGCCACGAGGTGCCGCTGGCGCGGCGCGTGGTGCTGGACGCCGGTACCGGCGGGCGCGCCCCGGTGGGACCCTTCGATATCGGGGCCGCCGTTCGCGTGGCGCGCGAGGGCGACGGGGAAATCGTGCCGGGTGGAGGCGTGGAGATCGCGTGGTGGCCGGTTCAGCGCCGGATCTTCATCGCCCGGATCGGGCTGAGGCGGCAGGTGGAGGGGGAATCGTCAACCTTCACCTTCGGCGCCGGGTTCGAGGGGGACCGCATCCGGATCGACTACGCGTACGGCGAGTACATGCACGAGGACCTCGGGGCGGACGCCCACAGGATCGGGATCGCGTTTCGGTAGGGACGCCCGCAATCACGGCGGTCAGCGCACCGCCTGGTCCCGTGGCACCCTCGCCGCCCGGAATCCCGGGTGCAGCTGCGCCAACCCCAGGTCATCGACCACCACCGTGCCGGCGTCGCTGCCGTCGAAGACCAGCGCGATCTCACGGAGTGTTCCCGGCGCGAACGCCGGATTGGCCCCCGCGAAATCTCCCAGCGGGATCGAGAAGTGCTGCAGGATCAGCTCCCACGGGTTCGCGAAGCGCGCGTCTTCGATGTCGCGGCGGCGCAGGACCCGGATCGTGAGGGGCCTGCGCAGGGCGCCGTAGTCGGTCAGGCTGACGCGCGCGGTGTCCCCATCGGCGTCGATCGCCGCAACGGTCAGCCGCAGCGGCGGTTTCTCCTCGTCCGCGGCGCGATCGGCGCGGCGGTCCTCCTCGGCCTCCGCCGCCGGGCGGTTGGGGTCGCCCTCATCCCCCTCCTCCTCTCCCCCCTCGGCATCCGGATGTTCGCGCGGCCCCGGCTCGTCGTTCAGGGCGCCGACGTGCATTTCGAGGGTGGTCTCGGGGCCGGCGGACCAGTCCGCGGCGAGGCCGTCCGGCAGCGTCAACGTGAACGTGGCGGGCGGCGCGGGGTCGTCGGAGCCCCGGTAGCTGTTGTTCCAGCCCAGCCAGAGCGCCTGGTTGAGCTGGGACGACGAGGTGTTTGTGCGGTTGCTGGAGCGCAGATCGAGACGCCCCTCGCGCCAGGTGCTCATGTCGGCCCCGTGGAGGGTGACGCCGGGGGCCGAGCCGGTGGTGACGTCGATGTCCTCTTCGAAGTCGGCGAGCGGGCGGAAGGAAGAGTCCGTGAAGCGGGTGATGTACATCGTCTTCGGGAGCCAGCCGCCGGCGACGCGGTGGTCGCGGAAGAGCGGGCGGTAGCGGTCGTCGCCCTTGAGGGTGATGTCGAGGAAGGAGGAGACGAAGACGCGGCCGAACTCGCGCTGGTCCTCCGGTGGCAGGAGGCCGTCGAGCGCAAGGATGCGGGGACTGCGGGGGCCGTTGTCGTGCGCGCCCCAGACCGTGTTCCACTGGCCGTGATTGGCGCGGTAGACGTAGACGGCCGACTTGAAGAAGTCGCTGCCCGGGGTGAACTGCACGCGGTTGAAGATGCGGAGCCCGTGGAAGCTTGTGACGTCTCCGTCGTGGGAGCCGTGAAAGACGAGATAGTTGATGTCGTGAAGCGGGGCGCGCTGGTCGGCCGGCAGGTACTGGCCGTCGACGGGGGCGATCGAGATCACGGACCGGATGTCGAACCCGAAGTCGAACTCGAGCGAGGCGTCGTCGGGGTACCGGGTGAGGCGGTTGAAGGCGGCCGCGAGGGCCACCGCCTCGCCGCCGCGGGAGTGGCCGATAAGCGCGATGTTGCCCAAGTCGACGCGGTTGTGGAAGGGGCCGTCCGCATCGTCGTTGAAGCGCCGCCAGGCCTGCAGGTGCTTCAGCAGGAGCCAGCCCCGACCGTCGTTCTCCTGGCGGATCCCGCCGTTGATGAAGTTCATGTCGACCGAGGCGAGGATGTAGCCGCGGCTGGCCAGAAGCTCGCCGAGCCAGTCGTACCCGGGGTCGGAGAAGTCGCGCATGTTGTGGTTGCCGTGGACGACCAGGACGAGCGGGTGCGGACCCGGATCGCCGGGATACCAGACGCGGGCGTTGATCGGGAAGCTGTCGGGCGAGAAGCCCCAGTAGCTGTTCCGGGATTTAGCCGAGGCGCCGAGACTGACCAGCTTCGAGGCGTCGACCGACTCGGTCACGATCGCGACCGAGTCGCGGTACTCGGCGCGGTTTTTGTCCGTGCCGCTGCCGTAGTAGAGGGTGAGGACGTCGTGGGGACCGGAAAGGGCGGGGTTGGGGTGGTCGAGGTGGTGGCCGGAAAGGACGGTGGCCGCGTCGGACGGGGTGAGTTCCAGCGAGCCGGCGCAGGCGGTGGCTCCAGTGGCCGCGAGGAAGACCATGGTGGCCAGGATGGCGGTTCGCGTTCTCATGGGGACATCATACGGTAAGGGCGGCCGTTCAACCATCGAAGCGAGACGTGACATGACCCCACCCAGACTCTGGACCGGCACGAGCGGCTTCTCCTACAAGGAATGGAAGGGGAGCTTCTACCCCGAGAAACTCCCCGCCACGAAGATGCTGGCGTACTACTCGCGTCAGCTGTCCAGCGTCGAGATCAACAACACCTTCTATCGCCTGCCCCGCGCCGAACTGCTCGAGAAGTGGGCCGCGCAGGTCCCCGACGACTTCGCGTTCGTGTTGAAGGCGAGCAGGAGGATCACCCACATGAAGCGCCTCAAGGATGCGGGCGATCCGCTGGAGTACCTTGTGCGGACTTCGGTGGGGGCCCTGGGATCGCGGCTTGGCCCCATCCTGTTTCAGCTGCCGCCCTACCTGCGCGCCGACATGGAGCGCCTCGCCGACTTCCTGGCGCTTCTGTCCGAAGGGGTGGGCGCCCCCGACGGCTTCCGCGCCGCCTTCGAGTTCCGGCACGCCAGCTGGTTCACCGAAGAGGTCTACCAGGCGTTGGCCGATCGGGGCGCCGCGCTGGTCACCGCGGACACCGGCGACGCTGAGGCTCCGGTCGTGGAGACGGCCGGGTTCGGGTACGCGCGGTTGCGCCGGCCTGGCTACGGCGAGCCCGAGCTGCGCGACTGGGCAGCCGCCCTGCAGCGCCCCGCCTGGAGCGATGTCTACGTCTTCTTCAAGCACGAGGACGAGGGCGCAGGGCCGCGGATGGCGGCGGGCTTCCGTGAGTTGTGGGGGGCGGACGCGTAACATGCAGACCCGGACGCGCGATCGGTGCACCCCACGCCCTCAGTTGCCCGAAGGGGTCCCCAGCCGGTGGTCGAGTTCCCACGAGCCCACCTCCAACAGCGCCTCCTCATCCGTCCAGTCGAAACGGAGCGGCGCGATCGTGATCATGCCCGCCACGAACGCCTCGGTGTCGCTTTCCGGGGGATGCGTGTCCGGCGGAGTCAGACCGGGGCGGAATACGCGCACCTCGCCTTCCGGTTCGATCTCCTCGTAGCCGAATCGGATGTAGCTGCCGCCCATCCGCGCCACCGCCACTCCGGTGATTGCGTCCTCGGTCGCCGCCGGGAAGTTCACGGACAGGACCAGGCCGGGCATGGGCGGCCGTCGCCGGAGTTCCTCGACGAAACGCGCCGTGAACGCGGCCGGATAGGCGAAGTCCATCTCCTGGCCTCCAAGCGAGGAGGCTACCGCGGGCACTTCGTAATAGGCCCCCATCATGGCCGCGCCGACGGTGCCGGACATGTGTCCGAAGTCACCGGTGTTCGCCCCGGCGTTGATGCCGCTGACCACCAGGTCGAAGCCGCCGTCCGGGACGAGGGCTTCCAGCGCCAGCATCGCGGCGTCGGCGGGCGTGGCCTCGACGCAGTACCCCCAGGTGCCGTTGTCGTCGCTGATCGGCACCAGGCGCTTCTCCCGCCCCAGCTGCACCGACATGCTGCTGCCGCTCATCTGTCCGCACGGCGCGACCACGGTGACCTCGCCGACATCGCGCAGCGCGTCCGCCAGCACGCGGATGCCGGGAGACCCGATGCCGTCGTCGTTGGTCACGAGGATGTGGTAGGGGGTGTCGGCCGCCTCCTGCGAAAGCGGCCCGCAACCCGGTGCCAGGATCATCAGCGAGGCAACAGATGCTGTGGTGGCCATGGGCAGTCTGGTCACGGTTGGGCCTCCCGGGAATATGAGTCTTCCGCTATGTCGATGGTTGCCGTCCCGGCTTCACGGGCGCGCAGAGAGCCTGCGCGGACGATAGCTACACTACCGCGGGCTCGCTGGACGCGCACCGGTCAGAGGCACCCGTTTCAGATTCCCCTCGATCGCCTCACGCGTCTCCGCGGAGATCCCCAGATGCCGAGCGTCTCCTGGCCAGACGCTCATGAATCGCTCCACCATCGCGCGTCCCGCCCTCACGACCAGCTGCTGCGGCAACCGTGCCGCGGAGGCGAGGCGCGCAAGCAGATCCTCGGAGAGGTCCGAGAACCGGCGCAGGCCGCCGGTCCATTCCAGAGCCATCGTGTCATTATCAACGTAGGCGATCGTCGAGACCATGTCGTAGGCCGGTGTCAATTCAGGGTTCCGGCGGTCCCGGTAGATCACCGACCAGTTCTTCAGGTGCGCGTCCCCGTTGCCGATCAGGGTAGGCTCCGAGCAACTGGGCAAAGTCCTCGGTGTGCACGCGGGTGCCGCCGTCCTCCCTGTCGAAACGTCGTATGGCAAACGCACTCCCGCTCCCCGTGCGGAATCCGCGCGGCAGACTCCGGATCGATTCCACCGGGATCAGCCTCGTCTCCGGCACATCGATGCCGACGGCCGCGGCGAGCCGCATCATGCCGTGCTCCTGCTCGGGCAGGCCGGGAAAGGACTCCGACGGCAGCTTCACGATCCAGGAACCGCCGACTCCGTGCGTCGGGATTGTCAGGCGCCCGGCCGTCATTGCCGCCGAGAGCTTCAACTGGACCCCTGCCACCGAAAACCTGAGGGGGCGCCGGAGACCTGCGTAGGCCGCTGCCGTTCGTCGATGTAGGCACGGTCGAAGCCGAAGACGATCTGGTCGCGACCGATTCGGGTGAGGGTGCCGATCGACTGGCCGTGAAGACGGACATCGAGGACGCCGAGGTCAGCCCGTCAACCTGCCTGCTGCACTGTTGAAACCTGCCCGGCTGACCGGTGTAACGCAGGTTGGATGCCAATCCGCCTTGACACGCTCCGAGCGACTTGCCGATCATGCACGATGCACGCCGGACGGTCCGGAGCGTGCCGCCAGTCCAGGAAGGAATCCCGATGATCATCAGGAGCAGGAAACCCAGCGACATCCCGTCCTCGGAGATCACGCCCGAGTCGGCGTACATCAATCGCCGCAAGTTCCTGGGGGCCTCCGCCGGGATCGGGGCGGCGGCATTCCTGGGGGTGGACCCTGTCCGGGCCGACACCGCGTTCCCCGGCGGCCACAGCGCCCCCCAGGACGACGAGCCCAACACCCTGGAAGAGATCACCAGCTACAACAACTTCTACGAGTTCGGCACCGGCAAGGAGGATCCATCCAAGCGGGCCCACGCGCTCGTCACCTCACCGTGGACCGTGAAGGTCGACGGCCTCTGCAACAATCCGGCCGACTATCAGCTCGAGGACTTCATCAAGCCGTCGACGATCGAAGACCGGACCTACCGGCTCCGCTGCGTCGAGGCGTGGTCGATGGTGGTGCCGTGGCGCGGCTTTCCGCTGGCCGACATCATCAGCCGCGCCGAGCCGCTCGGCAGCGCGACCCACGTCGCCTTCGAGACGCTGTGGGATCCGGAGCAGATGCCCGAACGCATGTGGCGGCCCCGGATCGACTGGCCGTACCGCGAAGGACTGCGCCTGGACGAGGCCATGCACCCCCTGGCCTTCCTGGTCACGGGTCTCTACGGCAAGGATCTCCCCAATCAGAACGGGGCCCCGCTTAGGCTGGCGGTTCCCTGGAAGTACGGCTTCAAGAGCATCAAGTCCATCGTGCGCATCACCTTCACCGACGAGGAGCCGCCCACGACCTGGGCGACCCAGACGCCGCGCGAGTACGGGTTCTATTCCAACGTGAACCCGGATGTGAAGCATCCCCGCTGGAGCCAGGCGCGCGAGAAACGGATAGACGGCAGCAAGCTCTTCGGATACCGCTGGCTGGACACGCAGTTCCTGAACGGGTACGCGGACGAGGTCGGCCATCTGTACGAGGGGATGGACCTGAAGAAGTACTTCTGACGGTGAGCCGCGCGCGGCGATCCCGCACCGAAGCCAATCCCCGGCGGCAGATCCTCCTGCTGAAGACGGCCATCTGGGCGATCGGGGTGACGCCGGTCGTCTGGCTGGCCGTCGCGTTCTTCCAGCGCGATCTGGGCGTGAATCCGGTCGAGAAGATCATCCACATCCAGGGGCGCTGGACCCTGGTCTTCCTGCTGGCGGCGATGGCGGTCACGCCGATCCGGCGCCTCACCGGCTGGAACCGGATCATACAGGTGCGGCGCCTGGTGGGGCTCTTCGCCTTCTTCCACGCCTGCGTGCATTTTCTTGCCTACGCGGGGATGGAGCAGCTGTTCGCGCTGCAGTACATCGTCGCCGATGTCGTGGACCGGCGATACATCACGGCCGGGTTCGCCGGCCTGGTGCTGATGATCCCGCTCGCGGTCACGTCGACCAGGGGATGGATCCGTCGGCTGGGCAAGCGCTGGCAGAAGCTGCACCGGCTCGCATACGTCGCGGCTGGGCTGGGTGTCCTGCACTACTTCTGGAAGGTGAAGGGCGACACCTTCTGGCCGCTGCTCGCGGCGGTGACGCTGGCCGGGCTGTTCGCGGTGCGGCTGGTGTACCGGAGGAAGTCCCGACGGAGATAGTTCAGATATTGAAAACTGGACGCTCGGTGTCCATATTTCAATAATGAGTAGTCATTCCACCTTGATTCCCCGGCCTGGGCACCTCGCCGCACTGCGTCGCCTTCTCGCGGTCAATCCGGTTGTCGCCCTGATCGGAGCGCGTCAGGTCGGCAAAACGACGCTGGCGCAGCAGGTCGCCGAGGCATGGCCCGGTCCGACCCATTTCTTCGATCTCGAGTCGCAGGCGGATGTCGCGCGCCTGGCCGACCCCGAGCTGGCGCTGGCCCCCCTTGAGGGACTGGTGCTTCTGGACGAGATCCAGCACCGTCCCAACCTCTTTCCGGCGCTGCGAGTGCTCGCCGACCGTGCCGACAGCCCTGCGCGCTTCATGGTCCTCGGCAGTGCTTCTCCGAGGCTCCTGCAGCAGAGTTCCGAGTCGCTGGCGGGTCGGCTGGCACACTACGAGCTGCCCGGTCTTTACCTTGGTGAGGCGAAGCCGGACAACCTGGATCGACTATGGCTCCGAGGCGGATTTCCGCGGTCGTTCGCGGCGGCCACGGAGACGGACAGCGTCCAATGGAGGCGAGACTTCGTCCGCACGTTTCTCGAGCGCGACATCCCCCAACTCGGAATCCGGCTCGGGAGCTCCGCGCTGCGCCGCTTCTGGTCGATGCTCGCCCATTACCATGGGCAGGTGTGGAACGGGTCGGAGTTGGCGAGGGCTTTCGGCGTCTCCAATCATACCGTGCGCCGATACCTCGACCTTCTGGAGGCGACGTTCATGGTGCGCACCCTGCGCCCGTGGTTCGCCAATCTCAAGAAACGCCAGGTCAAGTCCCCCCGGGTATACATTCGGGATTCCGGTATTCTCCATACCCTGTTGGGCCTGTCCGGCCGCGTCGAGTTGGAGCGCCATCCCAAGATCGGTGCGTCGTGGGAGGGGTTCATCATCGAGACCATCATCGAGACCATCGGGGTCGATGGCGTTGATTGCCACTTCTGGGCCACGCACGCGGGCGCCGAACTGGACCTGCTGATCCATCGCGGCGGTCGGTTCATCGGATTGGAGGTCAAGCACACCGCTGCGCCCAGGGTGACGCGCTCGATGCGCGTGGCGCTGACGGACCTTGAGCTCGACCGCATCGATGTCATCCACGCCGGCTCCGAGACCTATCCGCTAACGGATGGCATCCGCGCGGTGTCGGCAAAGCGGCTTCTCGCGGATCTGCCGGCGCCCCGAGCTTGACACGCTCCGTGTCGCAGATCGATCATCCACCCGTGTGGCCAGAGCTGACAGTTCGTGGAGGCGTGAACCTGGTGCGGGGATCGGTGAGCGGCCCCGCGGCGACAGCTGAATGGAAGGTGAGGGTGGCGCTTTTGCGGCGAGAAGGTTGGGCGGCGTGGCCGATGCTGGCCCTGGCGCCGTGCCTGCTGGCGACAGTGATGCTGACCGGTGAGCACGGGCCCGAGCACCCATCGATGGGCGACGGCAGCTTCGTGGGCAGCCCGGCCCGGCCGGAGGCTCTTGCAAGCGAACCACCCACGCCCGCCGCCGGACCGACGTTCCTTGCAGGTGCGCCGTCGTTCCCGTACTCCCTGCCGGACGGCCCCTTCGCGAGCCCCCCGGACGCCGCCCAGTTCCCGCCCCCCGAATGGCACGAGTTCTACTTCACCCGGGCAGCCTACTCCTCGTATGGCCGCGGCTGGGGACGCAGAAGCAACAGCTGGGCCACCGACTATCCCAAGTCCGACCGCCAGTTTCTGACCGTCCTGCAGCGGCTCACCAACCTCGACGCCTTCAGCTACGAGAACGCGGTGCTGCTCACCGACGAGAGCATTCGCCGCTATCCGTTCCTGTACGCCCTCGAAGTCGGCTACATGAGTCTCTCGCCCGCCGAGATCGAGGGGCTGCGCGACTACCTGATGGCGGGCGGATTCCTCGTCATCGACGATTTCTGGGGGACGCAGGAGTGGCTGCAGTTCGAGTACCAGATGAGCCTGGTCTTCCCCAGCCGGCCGATCGTCGACCTGGACCTCGAGCACCCCGTCTTCAGCACCTTCTACGACATCGAAGAGATCATGCAGGTGCCCGCGTACGGGCGCTGGGGCGGGCGGACCAGCGAGCGCGACGGGTATGTGCCCTACGTGAAGGGGATCCACGACGACGAGGGGCGGCTGATGGTCATCATCAACTGGAACACCGATCTCGGCGACGCCTGGGAGTGGGCCGAGCAACCCGACTACCCGCTCCAGTACTCCACCTTTGCGTTCCAGATGGGCGTCAACATGATCATCTACGCAATGAGCCACTGACCATATGAGTAGCCTCGATTCGCCGGGCGGCCGGCGCGCGCAACCGGAGCCGAAGAGGCCAGGCCCATGAGCAGCCTCTTCGAATTCCTCTTCAAGTACCGGCCGGTGCTATTCCAGGAGGGCGACCTCTCTTTCCTGACGCCGTGGCCGGTCACGGTCGTCGCGGTGGGCGCGCTGGTGCTCGGCGTGCCGGCCGTGCTGACCTACGTGATGGCGCGGGGGCGCAGCCGGCGCCGTGACCGCTGGGTGCTGGGGGCGCTGCGCGCGGCCCTCTTCGGGGTACTCTTCCTGATCGTCATGCAGCCCGCGCTGGTGCTCACCTCGGTGGTGCCGCAGCGCAACTTCCTCGCCGTGCTGGTCGACGATTCCCGCAGCATGACGATCGAGGACCGCGACGGGACCTCGCGCGCCGCGAAGGCCGCGGAGCTGCTCGACCCGGAGGGGGACCTGGTCGCCGCGCTCGACGAGGAGTTCGCGCTCCGCTACTTCCGCTTCTCGTCGGCGGCTGCCCGGGTCGGCGGCCTGGACGCCTTCACCTTCGACGGCAGCCGCACCCGGATGGGCAGCGCCCTCGCCCACGCCCGCGACGAACTGCAGGGCGTCCCGCTCTCGGGGATCGTGGTCGTCTCCGACGGCGGCGACAACGCGGACGAGGCCATCGGCGAGGCGCTGCTTCCGCTGCGGGCGGCGTCGGTGCCGGTCTTCACCGTCGGGCTGGGCGACGAGGAGATGGAGGCCGATGTGCAGGTCAGCCGCGTGGACGTCCCCGAGACCGCGCTGACCGGCACCTCGATGGTGGTCAACGTCATGGTCGACTCGCGGGGGTACGCGGGACTGACGGTGCCGATCGTGGTGGAGGACATGGGGCGGATCGTGACGACCGAAAACGTGACCCTGCCGCGCGACGGACAGCCGCTGGTCGCCCCCGTCGCGATCACGCTGGAGACGCCGGGCGCGCGCGAGCTCACCTTCCGCATCGCGGGGCGGGTGAACGAGCGCGTGCTGGAGAACAACGAACTGCACACGGTGGTCCAGGTCCGCGACCGCACCGAGAAGATCCTCTACTTCGAAGGCGAGCCGCGGCACGAGGTCGCCTTCATGCTGCGGGCCGTGCGCGCCGACGAGAACCTCCAGGTCGTCCTCCTGCAGCGCACCGCCGAGAACAAGTTCTTCCGGCGCAACCTCGACGACCCGCTCGAGCTCGTCGAGGGCTTCCCCACCACCCGCGAGGACCTCTACCGCTACCGCGCCCTCGTCCTCGGATCGATCGAGGCCAGCTTCTTCACCCACGACCAGCTCGCCATGATCGCCGACTTCGTCAGCGAGCGCGGCGGCACACTGCTCATGCTGGGCGGGCGCCGGGCCTTCGCCGAGGGCGGCTACAAGGGCACACCCCTCGAAGACATCCTGCCGGTCGTGCTGGACGAGCCCACCGGAGCCACCCCCACAGAGCGCCTCGCCTTCATCAAGGTGGAGCCCACTCCGGCCGGCGCGAACCACCCCATCACCCGCATCGACGGCACGGCCGAGCAGTCGGCCACGCGCTGGGACTCGCTGCCCGCCGTCTCCACCACCAACATCGTCACCGAGCTCAAGCCGGGCGCCACCGAGCTGCTCCAGGGCACGGTGGTGCAGCGGCCGGGGATGCCGGGCACGGGAGGGCAGCTTCCGGGCGCCCCGGCGGACGAGCCGGACGCCGCCGCCGCACCCGCCGGCGAAGACGGAGGCCGCGTCGTGATGGCCTTCCAGCGCTACGGCAAGGGCCGCTCGATGGTCCTCGCCGTCCAGGACACCTGGCTCTGGCAGATGGACCACACCGTCGCCCTCGAGGACCAGAGCCACGAGAACTTCTGGCGCCAGCTCCTTCGCTGGCTCGTCGCCGAAACCCCCGACCCGGTCGAGGCCGCGCCGACCACCGTGTCCGTCGAAGCCGGTGAGCCCGTCACCCTCGAAGCCAACGTTCTCGACGCCGGGTTCGTCGAGGTCAACGGCGCCGCCGTCAACGCCCACCTGACCCTCCCGACCGGCGAAGTCCGCGACCTCCCCATGGAGTGGTCCGTCTCCGACGACGGCCTCTACACCGCCAGCTTCACCCCGCAGATGGACGGCCTCTTCGAGGTCTCCGTCGACGCCGGCCGCGACACCGTCACCTTCGGCAGCGCCGCGACGAGCGTCCGCGTGGCCCCCGGCACCGGCGAGTTCCGCGACCCGCGCCAGCGCCGCAGCCTCATGGAGCGCGTCGCCGACGAGACCGGCGGCCGCTACTACACGGCCGAGGAGGCGGCGAATCTCCCCGAGGATCTCCAGTTCACCGGCGGCGGCGTGACCGTCACCGAGGAACGCGACCTGTGGGACATGCCGTTCCTGTTCCTGCTGCTCGCCGGGCTGATGGGGGCGGAATGGGGGTACCGGAGAAAGCGGGGGTTGGCTTGACGGGCGGAGTCGGCGTCGCGGCGGGGTTGGCGGGCGCCCTGCGGGGCGTCGCGGTCGCGGCTGCCGGCCGAGGACGGTCGGCGGCGTTGGCCGCGCTGGCACTCGCCGCCCTCATCCCCCCCGCCATCCAGGCCCAGAACACCCACATTCTGCTGATCTCCGGCCTCGGCGGCGATCCCGAGTACACGGAGGCCTTCCACAGCTGGCTCAGCCGGTTCGCCGACGCGGCGACCGAGAAGTACGGCGTCCCGGCCGAGCGGATCACGTACCTGAGCGAGAAGACCGAGCTGGACCCGACCCGCATTCGCGCCCGGTCGACGGCGGACAACATCCGCATGGCCTTCGTCGAGATCGGGGCCGCGATGACGCCCGACGACGAGCTGGTCGTGCTGCTGGCCGGCCACGGGACCTTTCGGGGCGGCCAGGCGAGGTTCAACATCCCCGGCCCGGACCTGTCGCCCGCCGACATCGACGACCTCCTCGATGGACTGGGCCAGCGGCGCATCACCTTCGTCAACACGGCGACCGCCTCCGGGGCGTTCGTGGAGGCGCTGTCCGCCCCCGGACGGACGATCATCACCGCGACCCGGAGCGGTCGCGAGCAGAACATGACCCGCTTCGGCCTGCACTTCGTGGACGCCTTCGCCGACGAGGGCGCCGACATCGACAAGGACGAGCGCGTTTCCATGCGCGAGGCGTTCGGCTACGCCCTGAGCGAGGTCGAGCGGGAGTACGAGGGCGATAACCAGCTCCTCACCGAGCACGCGATGCTCGATGACAACGGCGACGGCGAGGGCAGCCGGGAGCTGGACGAGCTGGACGGCGACGGGGCGCTGGCCCGGGTCGTGTTCCTGAGGTCGCTCGGGGGCGCGGGGGGCGGGGAGGTGGTGTCTCCCGAGTTGCGCGCGCTGCTGCAGGAGAAGGCGGAGATCGAGGGGCGAATCGCGGATCTCCGGCGGGTCAAGGCGCAACTGCCGCTCGAGCGCTACGAGGATGAGCTGGAGGGGCTGCTCGTGGAGCTGGCGCTCAAGAACAGGGAGATTCGGGCGGGGGGGGGAGTGGGTAGGGCGCCGGGCCGGGCGTCGATACTCCACGTCGGCCATCCCCTCGAAGTCGGCGTCCTGGGTCCAGAGCGTGGCGTCCTGCACGCGGGCCGTGGCCAGGATGATGCTGTCCGCCATCGGCAAGCCTGATTCCGCGCTGAGTTCGGCTGCGGCGATGGCCAGGTTGGCGCCGAGGTCGACGACGCGGCCGCGCTGCATCTGCGCGACGGCGTAGAGCGCGGCGTCGAGATCCCGTTGCAACCGGATGCGTTTGAAGACCTCGTAGAGTGCGATGCTGGGAACGATCAGCTGCTCGGTCTCCGAGATTGCTTCGGCAAACTCGCCGGCGTTGGGGCCGTCGCCGAAGTACTCCAGCCACGCCGACGAGTCGACGACGTTCATGCCCGGTCGCCTTCACGAGCGACGGTCGCGTCGATCCCGCGCACGAACCCACGCGCGGCCTCGATCGGCTCCAGGGGGATGAGTTCGACACGTCCCTTGAAGGGCAGCGCCTGCACCTTCTGGCCCGGATGCAGGTCGAGTTGTTCGCGCACGTCGCGGGGAATGACGACCTGGTAGCGGGCGGAGATGGTGACGACGGTCATGGGTGACTCCGTTGCGTGCAAGACGATAATGTGATCAAACGTGTTATTGTAAGACAATATGTGTTTTGATCGAGAAACCGCAAGACGCACCGTATGACACGGGACTCCAGCGGCGCCGGCACCGCCGGACCTCAGCGGTGGCGACGGCGGTCTGGGCACTGCACCTTTGGTGCATGAAACGCACCCCACTCCGTCCTGCTCGCAGGGAGGCCTGGCTCCCTCACCGGCAACCACGGCAGCGGCAGCTGTCGTCCATCCCGGCATGAGTGGATCGGGAAGCGTTGCGGCATTGAGGCAGGCTGCGCGGCGGTTGGGCCGCGTGTGTCTGGTCGCGCTGCCAGGGTCGGGCGCGGGCGGAATCCTGCAGCTTGCGGCCACACCGGCAGCCGCCCAGGAGGGCGATGGCTACGCAGCGCTCCGTGCCGGGCGGTACGAAGAGGCCATGCCAGCGCTACGCGGACCCGCCCTCGACGGGGACGGCGCCGCGCTGGACGGGTGGGTGACGGCGCTGCGCGAGACCGGGGACTACGACGGCGCGGTGGAGGCCGCCGAGCTAGGGGTGGAACGGGGTGTGGGCGGAGCGCGGGCGCTGCTGGGAGCCGCGCTGATGGATGTGGGGCGCATCGCCGAGGCCCAGGCCGTGCTCGAGGAGGGGGCTGGGGAGGGCGGCGCGGCGGGCGTGGCGGCCCGCGTCGAACTGGGCATCCTGCTGTACCGCTACGGCGACCGTGCGCGTGCCCGCGACCTCTTCGACGGCTTCATCGACTACTACAATCAGGCGGCCAGTCTGACGGCGGCCGAACTCACGGCGGTGGGCAGGGCGCTCTTCCACCTTTCCCGCTGGAACTACGAGTACGCGCACGACGCGCTGCGTGCGCTGGACGAAGCCGTCGCGGCCGGCCCGCTGGATCATTCCGCCCGGCTCGCGACGGCCGAGCTCTTCCTGGAACGCTACGACGCGCGCGAAGCGGCGGCAGCCTTCGGCCGGATCCTCGAGGAGAACCCGGCCCACGCGGCCGCGCGTCTGGGGCTGGCCCGGGTCGCGCGGCTGGAGGGGGGCGGCAACCCGCAGGGACAGCTGGAGGCCGCGCTCGAAATCAACCCGAATCTGGCGGGAGCCCGCACACTGCTCGCGCGGATCCGCCTCATGGACGGGAATCGGGGCGAGGCGCTGGAGGAGGTCGAGCGCGTCCTCGCGGTGAACGGCAGCGACCTGGAGGCCCTCGGGACGAAGGCCGCGATTCTGCATCTGGGCCACGACGACGCGGGCTCCGAAGCCGTGATGCGGGAGGTGCGGGCGCTCACCCCGACACCTACGCCGCCGCTCCTGCTCCTCGCCGAGCTGTCCGCCGACCACCGCAAGTACGCGGACGCGCTGGAGTTCGCCCGCGAGGCGACGGAAGTCGACCCCGGAAGCTGGAGGGCCTGGGGGCTGATGGGGCTCAACCAGGTCCGGCTGGGCCAGGTAGAAGCGGGGCGCGCCAACCTCGAGACGGCGTTCGAGGGCGATCCCTTCGACCTCTGGTTCAAGAACACGCTCGACCTGCTGGACACTTTCGGCGCGTACCGCATCGTCGAGACGCCGAACTTCGACCTGGTGCTGCACGAGTCCGAGGCTGAGCTGCTGGCCCCTTACATGGAGGCGGTGGCCGAACGCGCCTTTGCGGAGATGTCGCGGCGGTATGGTCAAGTGCCGGACTCCCGGATCCGGGTCGAGGTCTATCCAAGCCACGCCGATTTCTCGGTGCGCACGGTAGGGCTGGTGGGGATCGGGGCGCTGGGCGTGAGCTTCGGGCCCGCGCTCGCGATCGACTCGCCGGCGGCGCGCGGCCGGGGCGAATTCAACTGGGCCTCGACCCTGTGGCACGAGATCGCTCACTCGTTTCACCTGGCGGTGTCCGACCACGAAGTGCCGCGGTGGTTCTCGGAGGGTCTGGCCGTCCACGAGCAGCGCAAGGCCGATCCCCGGTGGGGCCACCAGCCGGGCGTGGGCTTCATCCGGTCGCTGGCGTCGGGCGAGCTGCGGCCGGTCAGCGAACTCGACCGCGGCTTCTCCAATCCGCGCCACCCGGGCGAGGTGATCGACAGCTACTACCAGGCGTCGCTTGTCTTCGAGCTGATCGAGGAGCGCCACGGATTCCCGGCGATCGTGGAGATGCTGCGGGCCTACCGGGACGGGGCGACGAACGAAGTTGCCTTCGAAATGGCGCTCGGCGTGCAATTGGAGGACTTCGACGGAGACTTCGAGGCTTTCCTGCAGGAACGGTTCACCGCAGCGGTGGAATCGGTGGGCGGGGAGCCGGCGGAGATGGCCGTGCTGACGCAGCCGCTGGCGATTTCGGACGTGGCCGCCCTCGAGGCCGAGGTGGCCCGCAACCCGGGCCGGTTCGGACCCCGCATGGCGCTGGGACAGGCGCTGTTCGGTGAAGGGCGCGGCGACGAGGCCGCCGAGCACTTCGAGGCCGCCCTCGACCTCTTCCCTCAGTACGGGGGCCCGGACGGCGCACACTGGTACCTCGGCCGGATCCGGCAGGCGGAGGGCGATACGGCGACTGCGATCGAGCACTATCGCTCGCTGTTGCGCCTCAACGAGAGCCACTACGACGGGCGCCGCGCTCTCGCCGAAGTGCTCTACGACATCGGCGACCAGACGGGCGCCGCCGAGGCCCTGCGCGACCTCGCACACGTCCATCCCTACGACATCGAGGACCACGAGCGCCTGTCCCTGCTGATGGAGGCGACCGGCGATCTGGACGCCGCGGTCCTCGAACGGCGGGCGATCCTGGCGCTTGGTCCGGTCGACCGCGCGACCGCGCACTACGAGGTCGCCCGCCTCCTGCACCGCAAAGGCGATCGCGCCGCGGCCCGGAGCGCGGTCCTCGCGGCGCTGGAGATCGCGCCGAACTACGAGCTGGCGCTGGACCTGCTGCTGGAGCTGCGCCGCGAGGGGGGTAGGTGGTGAGGGTGCCGGACTGCGGCGCGCACCGAGTTTCAGCTGAAGCGTCGGCGCGTGCAGGGGGAGGGAGCGAGGCATGAGGGGCGTCGCGACCGGAGTGGTCGCCGCAGCTGCGGGTGCAACCCTTTCCCTCGCAGCCGTGGTCCTTGTCTCACCGCAGGGCGCGGGAGAGGCCGCCGGGCCGGCCGCGTCGCCCTCTTCACCCCCTCAGGTATTCCTCAATGTCCCCTACGACGCCGCGTACACCTTCGTCCGCGTGCGCTTCAACAGCGCCAGACGCTCATTCGGCCGGGGATTCGGGCGCGGCGGCGGACCGGGGTGGGCTCACGACTATCCGCACGCCGACCAGAACTTCATCAAGATCCTGGACGAGGTGACCCTGCTGGCGCCGAACACCGTTGGCACCAACATCATCGACGCGCACGATCCGGAGCTGCACCGCTATCCGGTCGCGTACGTCTCCGAGCCCGGCGAGTGGGCGCCGACGCAGGCCGAGGTGGACAACCTGGCCGGCTACCTGCGCAAGGGCGGCTTCCTGATCCTGGACGACTTCCGGGGGCAGGGCGAATGGAGCCGGGTGGAGGCGGTCTTCAACGTGATCCTGCCGGGGCACCGGTTCCGGCCGCTCGAGCTGGAGGAGCCGATCTTCAATTCGTTCTTCCAGATCGAGACGCTGGACCTTCCGCCGCCGACCTTTCAGCAGTACCGTCCGCTGTTTCTGGGACTGCACGAGGACGACGACCCCGACGGCCGCTTGATGGTCATCGCCAACTTCAACAACGACATCGGCGACTACTGGGAGTACTCGGACCTCGGGTACTTTCCTATCGATCTCTCTAACGAAGCCTATAAGTTCGGTGTCAATTACGTGATCTACGCGCTGAACCGGTAAGCGCCGGCGAACACCGGCGAGAAGAGGTGACCCCTTGTCCACTACGACCCTGACGACCCCCCAAGCCGAGCCCCTGGCCGACGTCGCCCTCGCCGAGCGCATCCAGGAGGGGCGCGAGAAGATCCTCTCCGAGGTCCGCAAGATCATCATCGGGCAGGAGGAGGCGGTGGAGCACGTGTTGCTCACCCTGCTGGTGGGGGGCAACAGCCTGATCGTGGGTGTGCCGGGGCTGGCCAAGACGCTGCTGATCCACTCGATCGCGCAGGTGCTGGACCTGAACTTCTCGCGCATCCAGTTCACGCCGGACCTGATGCCGTCGGACATCACGGGGACGGACATCATCCAGCAGCGGGAAGACGGCACGCGCGGGCTGGAGTTCGCGCCCGGGCCGATCTTCGCGAACGTGGTGCTCGCCGACGAGATCAACCGGACGCCGCCGAAGACCCAGGCCGCGCTGCTCGAGGCGATGCAGGAGCACCGCGTCACCGTGCAGGCGAACACCTACGAGCTCGCGCCGCCGTTCTACGTCTTCGCGACCCAGAACCCGATCGAGCTGGAGGGGACCTACCCGCTGCCCGAGGCGCAGCTGGACCGGTTCATGTTCCACATCCGCATGGACCATCTCGAGGAGGACGAGGAGATGGAGGTGGTGCGGGAGACGACCGACGAGGTCGAGCCCGAGCTGAGCGCGGTGGTGTCGCGCGACGACATGATCGCGTTCCAGGACCTGGTGCGGCGCGTGCCGGTGTCGGAGCCGGTGATGCGCTACGCCGTCGGCCTGGTGCGCGCCAGCCGGCCCAATCCGAACGGCGGCCTCGACTTCATCAAGAAGTGGGTTGCGCACGGGGCCAGCGTGCGGGCTGCCCAGTACCTGATTCTGGGGGGGAAGGCGCGTGCGCTGACGCAGGGACGGCTGACGGTGAGCTTCGAAGACATCCGGGCGCTGGCGCTGCCGGTCATGCGGCACCGCATCCTTACGAATTTCCATGCGGAATCCGAGGGGCGGACGACGGACGAGCTGGTGGAGATGCTGCTGGGCGCGGTGCCGATGCCCAGGTCGGGGATGTAGGGAGCGGGTGAGCAGGGTGCCCGCCCTCGTGTCCGCGACCACTGGCCGGGTGTAGTTCGCCATGGCCGCGAAGGGCTCCCGCTCGCCGCGCGCGTCGTTCCTCGACCCCGTCATCCTGGCGAGGATCGATAATCTGCAGCTGCTGGCGCGCACCGTGGTCGAGGGCTTCATGCAGGGGATCCACCGCTCGCCCTTTCTGGGGGTGAGCATGGACTTCGCCGAGCACCGCCCCTACATGCCCGGCGACGACATCCGCAGGATCGACTGGCGGCTCTTCGCCCGCACCGACCGCTTCTACATCAAGCAGTTCGAGGCCGAGACGAACGCCGACGTGTGTTTCCTGCTGGACGTCTCCGCTTCGATGGGGTACGGCTCCGGCGACATCACCAAGCTGGACTACGGACGCTTCCTGACCGCGAGCCTGGCGTACTTTTCCGCCGGGCAGAAGGACCGGGTCGGACTGTACGCGTTCGATAGCGATGTGGTGGAGCACGTGCGGCCCTCTGCGGCCCACCTCGACAAGGTTCTGCACGCGGTGGCGCGGGTGAAGGCGCAGCGGGAGGGCAGCTGGGACCGGCCGCTGGCGCGGGTCGGGAGCACCTTCCGCCGCCGCGGTATCCTGGTGGTCGTGTCGGACTTCTACCACGACCCCGACGAGATCTCGGAGAGGCTGGGCTTCTTCCGCGCGCAGGGGAGCGATGTGGTGGCCTTCCACATCCTCGATCCCGCCGAGATCGACTTCCCCTTCGTGCAGGCGGCCAACTTCCAGGACCTGGAAACGCGGGAGCTCCTTCCGGTGAAGCCCGAGAAGCTGGCCGGCGCGTACCAGGAGCAGGTCAGCGCGCACATCGACGCGCTTGGCAAGCTCTTCGGCAAACAACAGGTAGACTACGTGCTCCTCAACTCGGCCGAACCGCTGGACGAGGCGCTGTACGCGTATCTCATGTTCCGCCAGCACCGGCGCGGCGGTTCCGACCCGGCCCGGATGGCGCAGGCCGGGACCGGGTAGCTGCACGTGAGTTTCCTGACCCCGCTGTTCCTGATCGCGCTGGCGGGGCTCGTGGGTCCGATTCTGCTGCACCTGACGCGGCAGGAGCGGGGCAGGCCCGTGCGGTTTCCCTCGCTGATGTTCCTGGAGAGGATCCCGTTCCAGGAGAAGTCGCGGCGCCGGATCCGGCACTGGCTGCTGCTGATCATGCGGCTGGCGGCGCTGGGGCTGTTGATCGCGGCCTTCGCGCGTCCGTTTGTGCGCGGGGGGCGGCTGGCGGCGGTGGGCGGGCCGGCGGCCGAGGAGGTGGTCATCATGCTCGACCGCTCCTGGTCGATGGAGATGGGCAGCAACTGGGACGAAGCGGTGTCGCGGGCGCGGTCGGTGGTGGGTGCGCTCCGGCCCCGCGACCGCGTGTCGCTGATCGCCTTCTCGGAGACGCCGACGCTGCTGCATCGCTCGATCTCCGAACCCGCTCGAATCAACGCCGCCCTGGACACCCTGAGCACCACCTCCCTGGCGACGCGCTTCGCGCCGGCGGTCAAGCTGGCCGCGTCCACGCTCGCCGCGTCTAACCTGCCCCGGCAGCGGGTGGTGCTGATCAGCGATTTCCAGCGCACCGGGTGGCGCCCCGACCCCGATGCAACGCTGCCGGAGGGAGTTGTTGTCGAAAGCGTGGTGATCGGGGGGGAGGAGTCGGCGAATCTGGCGCTGGTCGATCTGGAGCTGGGGCGGCAGGGCGCCGGAGCGCGGGAGCGGGTGACGGTGGGGGCGCGCGTGGTGAATACCGGCGAGGAAGAGGTAGCGGTGGACGTGTTGCTGGCGATCGACGAGATCGAGGTCGAGACGGCCACGGTGACGGTGCCGGGGGGCGGGGCGGCGGCGGTGGGGTTCGCGCCGTTCACGCTGACGGCGCCGTTCACGCGCGGTGAACTCCGCCTTGCGGAAGCGGCGGACGGGGGACTGGAGCAGGACAACACGCTGAGCTTCGTGGCCTCGCCGGGGGGTGACCTGGGGGTGGTGATCGCCGATCCGCTGGGGCCGGGCGACTCGAATCTGTATCTGCGCGGGGCGCTGGAGATCGCCGAGGGGGCGGGATTCGCGGCGGGCGTGGCGCGGTCGGTGCCGGACGAGGACCGGCTGGCCGGGACCGAGGTGGTGATCCTGAACGGGGGGGCTTTCCCGGGCGGGGCCGCGGGCGACCGGCTGCGCGCCTTCGTGGAGGGGGGCGGCGGGCTGCTCTTCGTACTCGGGGAGCGCTCGACGGTGCCGGCGGTGCACGCGGACTTCCTTCCCGCGGCTGTCGGGGGAGTAGTCGAGGGCGGCGGAGAGCGGCATCTCGGGTTCGTCGACTACGACCATGCCGTGTTCGAGGCGTTTCGCGGGCCGCGGTCGGGGGACTTTTCGCGGGCTTCGTTTTACCGGACACGCGCCCTGACGGTCACCGACGGCGAGGTGCTGGCCCGCTTCGACGACGGGTCGGCGGCGCTGGTCGAGGGGCGCCGCGGGCAGGGCCGCGTGATGATCTGGGCGACCGGACTCGACCGGTTCTGGAACAACCTGGCGCTGCAATCCGTCTATCTGCCCTTCGTGCACAGGGTGACCTGGCACCTGGGCGGGCGCGGTGAAGTGCCGGCGTGGCACCTGGCCGGCTCGACGGTCAACGTGGCCGGTCTGGCCGAGTCGGCGGGCGTGCTCGAGATCCCGGAGGGCGCGGTGGCGATGGAGCCGGGAGGCGGTTCGGTGCCGCTGGGTGGCGGCGAGTCGGTCCTGCGGCTCGACCGGCGCGGGATCTGGGAAATCCGTCCACCGGGACAGCGACCCGACCATCCGCTTGCCCTGGCGGTGAATGTGGACGTGGCCGAGTCGGATCTGACGCAGCTGGACGTGGAGGCGTTCCAGGCGGCGGTGGGGGGTGCGGCAACGCTGGTGGACGGGGGCGAGGGGTCCGGCGAGGGAGAGGCGACGGCCGACATCGCCGGCGAAGACTTCGAGAAGAGCCAGGCGTTCTGGCGCTATATTCTGGCTGCGGTCTTTCTGCTGATGGCTTCGGAGACCATGTTGTCGAATCGGCTGTCGCGCGACCGTATCAAGGAGGGGGAACATGTCACGGACGGGCAACCGGCGCTCTGACGGCGAAATCCTGCGGGTCGTAGGCCGCGTCCGCCGACGTTGGCGGCTCAAGCTGCTGCTTCGCGGACTGGCTCTCACCATCGGCGGAGTCCTCCTCACCTTCCTGATTTCCGCGTCCGGCCTCGAGGCCCTGCGCTTCACGCCCGGAGCCGTGACCGCCATGCGGATCCTGCTTTGGGTTGTGATCACCTTCTTCCTGGCCCGCTGGATCCTCTGGCCGCTCCTGCGCCCCGTCTCGGACGAGCGTGTCGCGCTCTACCTGGAGGAGAACGAACCCTCCCTGCAGTCGCGTGTGCTCACCGCCATCGAGTCCGCCAAGGGCGGCCGCTTCGCCGATTCGGAGCTGTCGCGCGAGGTGGTGCGGCGCGCGGTGTGGCGGTGCCGGCGCATCGACTACGGCCGGCGCATCGAGCAGCGCTCCATCCGCCGCTCCACCGGCATGCTCGGCGGCCTGACCCTCGCGTCCGTGGTCCTCCTTCTCGTCGGCCCCGGGTTCCTGCGGCACGGGATGTCGGCACTCTTCTTCCCAGTCCGCGCGGCCGAATCGGTCAACCCATACAGCGTCGGCGTCGAGCCCGGCGACACGGTCATCTCGCGCAACTCCGACCTCATGGTCTCGGCCGTGCTGCGCGGCTTCGCGTCCGACGACGTGGTGCTGTACACGCGCGCCCACGGCGACGACGGCTTTCTATCGCTCCCGATGATCGAGGACGGCAGCGGCGCATACGAGGGGCTGCTCCTCAACGTCGCCGAGGAGACCACCTACTACGTCGAGGCCAACGGCGTCCGCTCCGGCACCTTCACCCTCGGCGTCGCCGACCTGCCCGCCGTCGACCGGCTGGAGATGGTCTACCACTTCCCGCGCTACACCCGCCTCGCCCCGCGCCGCTTCGAGTACGGGGGCGACGTTGCCGCGCTGGCCGGCACCCGCGTCGAACTCACCGTTACCCCCACGCTCGCTACGCCGTCCGCGCAGCTGGTGATGGACGCGGGGGACACGATCAGCATGGAGACCGGGCCGGAGGGCAAATACACGGCCTCGTTCATCGTGCGCGACGACGGCTTCTACGGGATCAGGTTCCTGGCCCACGGCGATGTGTGGGTGGCCGGCGCGCCGGACTACCGGATCGATGTGCTGCACGACCAGGGGCCGTCGATCTCCTTCAGCCGGCCAGGGCGCGACATCACGGTCAGCTCGATCGAGGAGGTCTTTCTGGAAGCCCGCGCCGACGACGATCTGGGCGTCGCCGATATCTCGCTGATCTACAGCGTCAACGGCGGGCCGTCCGACACTCTGCAGATCCACTCGGCCGGCGCCGCCCCCCTCACCGAGGTGACGGCGGGCCACACCGTCTTCCTGGAGGACTACGAGCTGGAAGTGGGCGACCTGGTCGCTTACCACGGCGTCGTACGCGACAACGCGCCTTCGCCCAACGAGTCGATGACCGACATCTACTTCCTGCAAATTCGCCCCTTCCGCCGCGACTACCGCGAGGCCGAGGGCGGCGGAGGCCAGGGAGGCGGGGGCGGGGGCGGCGACATGGAGCAGGATCTGTCGGCGCTGCAGCGCCAGATCATCGCGGCGACCTTCAACCTGGTCCGCGATCGGGACAGCTACGCGCCCGAGAGCTGGGAGGAGAACGTCGTCAGCGTCGCGCTGACCCAGGAGCGGCTGCGCGAGCAGGTCGAGACGCTCGGTCAACGGATCGTGAACCGCGGGATCGGCGGTGCGGACGAGGCGTTCCAGCGCATCGTGGAGGCGCTGCCGGTCGCCGTCGAAGCGATGAACGAGGCGGTGGACTCCTTGCGGGCCGTGAGGCCGAGCGGGGCGATCCAGGCCGAGCAGCGCTCGCTCCGACAGCTCCAGAAGGCCGAGGAAACCTACGAGCGATTCGTGTCGCAGCAGCCCCAGCAGCCGGGCGGAGGCGGGGGGCGGCAGCAGGGACCCAGCGCCGAGGATCTGGCCGATCTCTTCGAACTGGAGACCGACAAGCTGCGCAACCAGTACGAGACGGTGCAGCGCAGCCAACAGGAGACCGCCGACCAGGAAGTCGACGAGTTGATGGAGAAGTTGCGTGAACTCGCGCGCCGGCAGGAACAGGAGCTCGAACGGCAGCAGCGTCGGGCGGCGGCCCAACAGGGCGGTCAGCAGGGGGGCGGCAGTGACGCGGCGCGAGCGCTTGCGGAGGAGGCCGAAGAGGCGGCGCGCAGGTTGGAGCGCCTGTCGCGCGAGTCCGGTGACCGGCGGCTCGAGGAGGTCGCGCGCCAGATGCAACAGTCGGCCGATGCGATGCGGCGGTCCGCGGCGAGTGGGGGCAGTGCGGGGGTGGCCGAGGCGCGTAGCGCGCTACGGCGGCTGCGGGACGCGCGTGACGAACTCGGGAGCGCGCAGGACGAGCGGCTCGAGCGGGACCTGGAAGATGCGCGCCAGCGGGTCGACGAACTCGCCCGCCAGCAGGAGGATGTCGAGAACCGCATGGAGCAGATGGCAAGGGTGGGCCGTCCGTCCGCAGATCAGGTAGGGCGGATCCGCGAAACCAAGGAGGACATGGCCGAAGAGGTGGGCGACATCCTGGCCAATCTTGACCAGCTCGCGGCGACGGCTCGCCGGGATGGTACGGAGGGCGCCACCGAACTTCAGGAAGCGACGGAGACCATCCGCGACACGCAGCTGCGCGAGCGCCTGCTCTATTCGCGCGGGCTCGTCGGGCGTCCCGGGCAGGAGGAGTACGCGGAAGCGTTCGAGAATCAGACCGCGCAGGCAATTCAGTCACTCGGGAATCGGCTGGACGAGGCGGCAGAGGCGATTCAGGGACGCGCACAGGACAATTCCGAGCAGGAGGCGCTCGAGTCGGCGCGTGACCTGGTGCGCAGCCTCGAGTCGATGGAGCGTCGGCTGAGAGCTGGTGGGCAGGAAAGCGGTGAGCAGGAGGGTGGCGAGCAGCAAGGCGGCGAACAACAGGGCGGCCAGCAACAAGGTGGCCAACAGCAAGGCGGACAGCAGCAGGGCGGCAACCCGACCGGCGGGGAGCGCACCGCCGGCGGCGCCCCCGGCGCCAGGGACTACCGCGACGGTGATTGGCGAGCGGGCGGCGGCCTCCGCGACTTCGACCCCGATGCGATACGTCAGCTGCGGCGCGAGGCCCGGGAGCGACTCGGGGAGACGGTGGCGCTCGGTCAGTTGCTGGAACGCATCGGCGCCGACCCCCAGGAACTCCGCGACATGATCGAGGCCATGCGCGCGCTGGACCGCGAGCGGACCTACGCGGACCCGATGGAGGTGATGCGGCTGCAGCAGGAGCTCGTCGAGACCATCAAGCAGCTCGAATTCCGGCTTCGGCGGGAGTTCGCTACGGACGAGGAGGGCGAGATCTTCCTCTACCAGTCCGGCGACGTCCCCGACGAGTACCGGGCTCTGGTCGAGGAATACTACCGCGCATTGGCACGAGGCAGAGGAAGCGAGCGCCGGTGAGCGATTCCCCCGGCGCACCCGCGGCGGCCACCCGCGACATCGAGTTGTCCATCGAGATCCAGGCGCCGGCGGACGCCGTCTGGCGAGCGATCAGCGAGGGCGAGCGCGTGGCCAACTGGTTCGCGCCCATCGCCTCCGGCGAAGGGGGCGAAGGCGGCCACCTCAATGTGTCGTGGGGCGGCGAGGCGGTCTGGACCAGTTGGGTCACCGTCTGGGAACCGCCGCACCGGCTCCGCCTGGCTGACGAGCTCCCTGAAGGAGCGGCTGACGAAGGCGCCCAAATGGCGCTTGAGTACCGCCTCGAGCCCGCGAACGGCGGCACGCTCCTTACCCTCGTGAACTCGGGCCTGTCGGCCGATCCCTCCTGGGACGACGGCGTCCACATGATGACCAACGGTTGGCGGTTCTTTCTCTGGAACCTCAGGCACTACCTGGAGCGCCACCCCACCACACACCGCACGATGATCAGCGAGCGGCCGTGGGTCACGGGGACCCGCGAGCAGGTGTGGGACGCGGTATTGGGAGTGGACGGTCTTGGCGGCGTGCCGGCGCGGCCTGGCGACCGGTTCACCCTCCGGCTCGATAGCGGCGAGATGCTCGAAGGCACCGTCGTCCTCTGCGACCGGCCCTGGGCGTTCGCCGGAATGGTGGCCTCGCTGAACGACGGCGTCCTGCACGTCGAGATGGAGGGGAGCGGGGACCGATGGAAGATGGGTGTTTGGCTTTCGATGTACGGAGTGGAGGAAGAGCGATGCAAAGAGATCGGCAAGGCGCTCGGGCAAACGATGTCGCGTCTGTTTCCCGAGGAGGGCTGAGGGCGACCCCAACGGACCGTGGAAACACCCTCCTGCGCATTCAGCGGGCACGGCATCCGCGTTTGACGGCACGCTTCACGCGCTCCAATAGTAATGTTTACATTACGATTTGTAATGTTGTCATTACATTTCTCCAATCCATGGCTCCGTTATGGCACACCCGGCGCGAGGCGTGGCCAAGACACCGATCGTCGCTTTCCCGGATTCGACGACTCGTCGCCACCGCCTTCGGTACGGCGGTCCTGACGGCGCTTCCCCTCCAGTCCGGAGGAATCTCTCACCCTCTCACCGCCCAGGAAGCTGACGCGGACGACCCCCATCCCCAGCAGGAGGGTCTCCCCCTCGCCCCCGGCCGCACCATCTCCACCAGCTTCACCGAGGGCTCGTGGATGTCGGTCGACGTCAGCCCCGACGGCCAGACACTCGTCTTCGACTTCCTCGGCGACCTCTACACCCTGCCGATCACCGGGGGCACCGCCACACCGCTCACCCGGGGCATGGCCTTCGACGGGCAACCGCGGTTCAATCCGGACGGCACGCGTGTGGTCTTCACCTCCGACCGCAGCGGCGGTGAAGGCATCCACATCATCTCGCTGGACAAAAGCGACACCGTCCAGATCACGCAGGGGAAGTCGAGCTCCTACCAGTCCCCCGAGTGGACCCCCGACGGCGACTATGTGATCGCCACCAAACAGACGCCCGGACAGGGCAAGCTGTGGCTCTACCACGTCGACGGCGGCACCGGGATCCAGCTTATCGACGAGCCCGCCAACCGCCGCACTACCGGGGCCGCGTTCGGCGCGGACGGACGCTACATCTGGTACGCCTACCGCACCGGCAGCTGGGAGTACAACTCCGGCATGCGCCAGTACCAGCTCGCCGTCTACGACCGCGAGACCGGCGAGTCGGCCACCCGCTCGTTCCGCTACGGCGGCGCCTTCCGACCCACGCTCAGCCCCGACGGGCGCTGGCTTGTCTACGGCTCCCGCCACATCGGCGACACCGGCCTGCGCATCCGTGACCTCGACAACGGCGACGAGCGCTGGCTCGCCTTCCCCGTCCAGCGCGACGACCAGGAGTCCCGCGCCACGCGCGACGCCTACCCGGGCATGTCCTTCACGCCGGACTCGGACGCGTTGATCGCGTACTACGGCGGCGGCCTGTGGCGCGTCCCCCTCGACGGCTCCGAGCCCACACCCATCCCGTTCCGCATCGATGTCGAGATGGCGATCGGCCCAGAGGTCGACTTCGACTACCGCATCGAAGACACCGAGACCTTCGTCGGCAAGCAGGTCCGCGACGCGGTGCCTTCGCCCAGCGGCGACCGCATCGCCTTCTCCCTGCTCGCCAGCGTGTACGTCATGGACTGGCCCGGCGGCACGCCCGAGCGCCTCACCGAGTCGCAGGCCAACGAGCACATGCCCACCTGGTCGCCCGACGGCGAGGACATCGCCTACACCACCTGGGACGACGCCACCGGCGGCCACATCTACCGCGTCGACGCGGACGGCGGCGACCCCACCCGCCTCACCACCGCCCCCGCCCTTTACGACAACCCCGTCTGGTCGCCCGACGGCGACCGCATCATCGCGGTGCGCGGTCCTGGCCGCGCCTACGACGAGGCCCTGGTCCGCGGCGTCCCCGGCGGCGCCGACGACCTCGTCTGGATCCCGGCCACGGGCGGCGACGCCACCGTCATCGCCCCGGCACGCGACCGCAACCACCACTTCACAAGCAACGCCGACCGCATCCACGCGTACAACCCCGGCGACGGCCTCGTCTCGTTCCGCTGGGACGGCACCGACCGCAAGTCACACGTGCGCGTAGTGGGCGCGGGTCCGCCGGGATCCAGCACCCCGCCCCCCGCGACCCTCGTCACCATGGCACCGAGAGGCGACCAGGCGCTCGCCCGCGTGTACAACCACCTCTACACGGTCACCGTTCCGCTCGTCGGCGGCGATGTCCCCACCATCAACGTCGGCAACCCGGAGAACGCGTCCTTCCCCGCCCGCCAGCTCACCGAGATCGGCGGCGAGTTCCCGGCGTGGGGCGCAGACGGCCGCAGGATCCACTGGACGATCGGCAACGCGCACGTCGTCTACGACCTCGACGCCGCCCGCGCATTCGAGGACTCGGTAACCGCAGCACGCGAGGCGGACGAGCCGGACGAAGCCGACGAAGCCGAGGACGATCCCGACGCCGCCGACACCGCGACCGCCGCCACCCGTTACACCCCTCAGGAGACCCGCATCCGCGTCGAATTCCCCCGCGACACGCCCCGCGGCGTGGTCGTCCTGTCGGGAGCGCGGGTCGTGACCATGGACGGCGACGAGGTCCTCGAGAGTGGCGACATCGTCGTGCGCGACAACCGCATCGCCGAGGTGGGAGCCACCGGTTCGGTCACACACCCGGATGATGCGACCGTCATCGACCTCTCGGGCAAGACCATCGTGCCCGGCTTCATCGACACGCACGCCCACCTGAGGGCCCAGATCAACATCCTCCGCACCCAGCCCTGGTCCTACGCGGCCAACCTCGCCTACGGCGTGACGACCACCCGTGACCCGCAGACCGGCACCACCGACGTCGTCAGCTACGAGGACCTCGTGCGCGCGGGCCGGATCCTGTCGCCGCGCATCTATTCGACCGGCCCCGGCGTCTTCTCGTCCGAGAACGTGAAGGACCTCGACCACGCCCGGCACATCCTGCGCCGCTACAGCGACTACTACGACACCAAGACGATCAAGATGTACGCCGCCGGGAACCGCGAGCAGCGCCAGTGGATCATCGAGGCGGCGCGCGAGCTGGAGTTGATGCCGACCACCGAGGGCGGTCTCGACACCAAGGCCAACATGACCATGGCGATCGACGGCTACTCGGGCGTCGAGCACAACATGCCGGCCTTCCCGATGTACGCCGACATGGTCGAGCTCGTGGCGCGTTCAAACATGGCCTACACGCCCACGATCCTGGTCACCTACGGCGGCCCCTGGGCGGAGAACTACTTCTACGCGACCGAGGACGTGCTCGGCGACGAGAAGCTCGCCCGGTTTACGCCCACGGAGGAGATCCTGCAGAAGGCGCTGCGCCGGCCGGGGACGGGACCGGGGCCGTCAGGCTGGTTCCACCCCGCGGTTCACACCATGGATCAAGTGTCGGCGTTCGTGCGCGATGTGATTCGTGCAGGGGGAAGGGCCGGCGTCGGGAGTCACGGCCAGCTTCAGGGGTTAGGGTACCACTGGGAACTGTGGGCAACCCAGGCCGGCGGAATGACCGAGCACGAGGCGCTGCAGGTCGCCACGATCCTGGGCGCGCACTCGCTCGGCCTGGACCGCGATCTCGGCTCCATCGAGGTTGGCAAGCTGGCAGATCTGGTCATCCTCGACGGCAACCCCCTCGACGACATCCGCAACAGCAACACGGTCGACCGCGTCATGGTGAACGGTCGCCTTTACGACGGTGACACCCTGGACCAGGTCTGGCCCGACCAGGTCACGGCAGGGCCGTTCTACTGGCTGCGGGAAGCTCCGCCGGGGCGGTGAGCGAACGGGCCCAGGCCGCGGCAACCCTCCGTTCCCGGAGCCGCTCATGACCCGACCGCGCACCACGCCCGGCGTCGATGTCTTTCTGCGAGGCGGCGGCGCTTCGGACAGCGTCCGTGCCGCGGTCGCCGGTCTCCGCCACGCTCGTCTGGGACTCGTCGCCCACCCCGCCTCGGTCACCTCCGGCCTCGCCTTCTCCGCCGACGCGATCCGCGCGGCCGGCCACGACCTGCGCGCCCTTTTCGGCCCCCAGCACGGCGCCCGTGGCGAAAAGCAGGACAACATGATCGAGTCGGACCACTACACCGACCCCGTCACCGGTCTCCCGGTCCACTCCCTTTACGGCGAGGTCCGCAAACCGACCCCCGCCATGCTCGACAGCCTCGACACCATCCTCTTCGACCTCCAGGACGTGGGCGTGCGCGTCTACACCTTCATCTGGACGATGGCGCTGGCCATGGAGGCTTGCGCCGAGGCCGGCGTGCGGTTCGTGGTCCTGGACCGCCCCAACCCGATCGGGGGAGTGAAGCGCGAAGGCCCCGTACTGCGACCCGGCTACGAGTCCTTCATCGGCCTCCATCCCGTCCCGCTCCGGCACGGTCTGACCTGCGGCGAGATGGCGCGCTGGCTGAACGGGGAACGTGGGATCGGCTGCGACCTCACGGTCATCCCATGCGAGGGCTGGCGGCGCGACATGTCCCGGGCCGACACCGGCCTTCCCTGGGTGATGCCCAGCCCCAACCTGCCCACACCCGATTCCTGCGTGGTCTATCCCGGCATGGTGCTTCTCGAAGGCACGAACATGTCCGAAGGCCGCGGCACCACCTGCCCTTTCGAGCTCTTCGGCGCTCCGTGGCTGGACCCGGCGGCCCTTGTCGCGCGGCTCGACCGCGCCCGCCTGCCCGGCATCGTTTTCCGCCCCTGCCACTTCGAGCCCACCTTCCAGAAGCACGCCGGCGCGCTCTGCGGGGGCGCCCAGCTGCACGTCACGGACACCGACGCCTTCGAGCCGGTCCGCACGGCCGTCGAGATCCTCGTCGCGGTACGCGAACTCTCCCCGCACGACTTCGCCTGGCGCCAACCCCCCTACGAGTACGAAGAGACCCTCGCCCCGATCGACATCCTGTGGGGAGGCGCGGGGCTGCGGGAGGGTGTGGACACGGGTGCGACCACACACGAGATCCTGGCGGGGGTGGATGACGAGTTGGATGCCTTCGGCGAGTCGGTGGAGCCGTACCTGCTGTACTGACCTCGCGTTGGCGTACAGGTTCTGTGGTCCAGAGAATCGCGACCCCGTTAGTCCGATTCGTACCGCTCCACAGGGATCCCGGCCGATCTCGCGCGCATCCGGGCGGCATCGTACCAGGCCTGCATTGAGAGCAGCGTATCCATGTTCACCCCGAAAGCCTTCTCGATTCGCAGAGCCATCTCCGGCGACAACGCCGCGCGGCCATTCAGCAGGTCGGACAGGGTAGCACGCCGCACGCCAAGAATCGTCGCGGCCTTCGTCACGTTCAGGCCCAGTTCCTCAACGACTTCCGTGCGGATGAAGTCTCCGGGATGACACGGCGTCATTCTCACTGGGCGTTCAGTCTCGCTTCCCGTCAATCCACGCCCTCCAGGCCTCGACATCCGTTCCGAAGTCCTCACCGCTGACAGCTTGGAGGAATGCAATAGCCGGCTTGCGAGTGTACTCATGCTCCGCACCCGCATGTGCGAGCAGGTAGTCGGGGCCCTCGCGAATCAGCTGGTGCCCGAACTCCGGGTCGATGGCAGTAGCGACCAGGACTTCCAGAGTCTCCCTGAAGCCGAATGGATTGGTGCCCCCCAAGATCGCCGACAGAGGGGCGCGCGCGCCGGACCACTCAACGGGATTCCTCTTCTCCCTGGCCAGCCCCTGCAGCATGTACAGCGCCACAGAGCTGACTTGTGCGTGCTCATCGATCGCAGAACCCACAAGACCGTGCCACGACGTGTCTTCGTCCAGAAAGTTGCTCAGCACCAGCGTCGCGATCGCCCGCGAAGACCACGAGGCGTCCCTGTCCAGTACGTTGCGGGCGAGGCGGTGATCCTCTTCGCCGTCCGCACGCTTCACGAAATCCAACAAACGATCAAGGGTCTCGGGATTCGCACCCTCGCGTCTTGCAACCCTCCGAGGGCTATTGAAGAGCCTGAAGATGCCGCCACGCGAGTTCACCGCGCGAGCAGCCGCACGCAACGTGCGCACGTCCTCTCCGACGACTGCTTTCACCTCTTGCCAACTCTCCGGCAGAGCGACCGTTTCACTTCCCGCGACGCGATACCGGACCCGGGTGCTGTCTTCCACGCCGACAACGACGGTGTACAGGCTTCCGGATCCAACGTTCGAAAAGCCAAAAGCGCCCGCGTCGGCGAATCCGAGCTGTTCCTTCATGGCAACGGCACAGGCGCTGAAGGGACGGCCGGGGTTGACCTGCTGGATCGCGTCGAACAGCTCCTGGGCGTTCCAGTCCTGCAAGCCGATAAACTCGACGGGGCCCCTTGGCCCAGGGATCACCTGGGCCGTGCCCTGCGGCGCCGTCATCGCAAACAGCACGGCCAGACCGGAAACCGCATGCAGGATCTTCATGGGACTCCTATCCGCTCCAACTCGGGTTGCGTGGCAGCCGAACACGGCGACCGCATTCGCCTGGATTCTATCATGTCGATATGCACTTCTCAACTCAACGCACCCGAAAGTCAACAACCAACGGCAGATGATCCGACCTCTCCGTGTCCATCGTCCCTACCCCTAGTGCCTCCCCGGCGTCCGGCGCCAGATCAGCCGCGTCGAAAACGAAGGCCCTGTCGACCTCCAGCACCTCGCCGCGATACAGCGCGTAGTCCAGCCGTCCGGGGGAGAAGGGATCCTCGCGCCAAATGCCGCGCCAGGTCGCGAGTGAACGGTCGCGCAGCCGCTCCAGCCGGGCGACCTCGAGAGCAGTCCCGTCCGGGCCCAGGCCGCGCCTCAGCTCATCCAACGGGCGGGTGGAGCCAACCAGATTCAGGTCACCCGCGACCACCACGCCCGCGTTGGGCCGCCCGTCCACCGTAGCCGCGATGGCGCCATTAAGCGTCCGCGCCTGCAATTCACGCAGCCGGTCCCGCGGCGATCCGTCGTACCCCGCGCTCTGCAGGTCGACGGGCACGAAGAGGACATCGACTCCCTCGATGGTCACCCACGCTCCCGTGGCGGACACACCGCCCCTCGCTTCATTGCGCGCCAGCGCCGAGGGCGGTGGCATTCCTGGGGCTTCCGGTTCGTCGCCGACTTCATTCAGCCACTGCTCCAGCGTGCCCGGCGGGTGATCGATCCGCGCCATCGTGGGCTCGCCGCGGAGGCTCAGGCCCCTCGCGCCGACGGCCGTCCGCTGCCTGCCGCCGCCCTCAGCCAGGGACCAGATCCAGACATCCTCGCCGGGTCCGAGGCCCTCGGCGAAGCGCGCCAGCTCCTCGAGCGTGACGGAGAAGTAGATCTCGTCAAGCAGCAGCACGTCAGGCCGTAGAGCACTGACAACCCGCTGAAACGCGTCCGCGTTGGTGTGGAAGCTCGAGTCGGAGACGTTCCAGGCGACGACGCGAAACGCGCCCGGTGACCTGGCCACCGCGTCGGCGTCGAGCAGCGGTGGCGCCTCGCCGGCAGCGGTCGCGAGCCGATGCGTGAACAGCGGCGATTCATCCATCACCGCACCGGCACGCAGGTAGCGCAGCTGCCCAGCAACGGTGCCTCCCTGCTCGACCGCCAGGAGTTGCCCCGGCCCACCCGCGATCAGACCCCGGTCCAGCCGCAGCTCGAACCGGTCCGACGAGTGCGTCGGCGACACCACCAGCCCCGCGGAGCCAGCTGGCTCGACGTCCCTGGGACCGCCCTGGTCGATCCGGCGAATCCCGACTCCCGCACCGCGCGCGTCCGCCGACGGGTCGCTCTGGCGGGTGAGGATGACGGCCAGGTCCGCGCCGTCCACCCCGCCGTACGATCCACCCGTCCCAGAGTCCCCATCGACGTCCAGCACGATCTCGACCGAGCCCCGCAGCCCCTGCACCGTCACCGTATCGCCCAGGCCGATCAGGAAGTGGAGGAAGCGGGGATCGTCCTGCACGGCAATCGTTCCGAGATCCACCGGCGAGCCCTCGGGGACATCGGCGGACCGATCAACTACCAACGGAGCGACGCCATCCCAGTCGTCGAACGATCCGTCGGTCCACACGCCCCGAGGCGACGCGATCGGATCGGGGGGACCGCAAGAGACCAGGACAATCAGGCCGGCGACACCGGCTGGAGCCGCTCGGGCAGCCGATTTCACGCCACTCTGCCTTCCAGGTCCATCAATCGGAAGCCGTCCAACCGGGTGGCTTCACCAACACCCGCAGCTTGTTCCCCACCCCCTTCGTCAGGAAGATCTTGACGGCCAGCCGTTGAATCCCGTGCAGGAATACCCTGATCGGATTGTTCGAGTGGATCGGCTGATCGATGCCGTACCGGACCGGCTCGACCTCCGGTTCGAAGGTCCCGAACATGCGATCCCAGATGATCAGCATGCCGGCGTAGTTCTTGTCCCAGTACTGCAGGTTCGACCCATGGTGCACCCGGTGGTGAGAGGGCGTGTTGAAGAGGAACTCGACCGGTCGCGGCAGCTTTCGGATCGCCTCCGTGTGCAGGATTGCCTGAAACTGCTGCACCAGCACCTCGGACAACAGCACCAGGATCGGGTGGTAACCCAGCATGACGATGGGGAAGGAGAACAGGAGCGGGAACACCGCGTCCAGAGGACCGAAGCGGTAGGCCACCGACATGTTGAAGTGGGGCGAGCTGTGATGCACGGTGTGCGTGGCCCAACCAACTCCGATCCTGTGCATCATGCGGTGATCCCAGTAGTACATCAGATCCGTCAGCAGGACACAGGTCACGATGGTGACCCAGTTCAGCGACAGGTGGGCCAGGCTGAAGTTCGCGTAGATCCAGAAATAGAGCTTCGTGACGAAGAGGATGCCGAGGGCGTACTCGATGGCCACGAACGACACGAAGGTGATGACGTTGGCCGCCGAGTCCCCGATCACGTCGAAGCTCAGGCGTTTCAGGAAGGCATAGCGAATGAGTTCGCAGAAGAAGAAGGGGACGATCACGTACACCAGGCTCAGGTCGTTCAGGACGTAAAACCAGCCCAGCACGTTGTCCCAGTCGAGCGCCCTCGTGATCGCGTCGGTCATGGCCCTTCATGCTCCTCGGGCACCTGGGCGTCGCCGTCCGCCGTACCCACGGCTTCGACGCCTCGGGCCGCCCCTTCGAGCTGGAACCGCGTGTGCTCCGCCGCCTCGTCAAACGCTCTGGAGTCCTCGTCGGAACTCGCCAGCCGCGCGGCCCCGGCCAAGACGGCCACGATGATTCCCGTGGTCAGCACTTGCGCCGGGAACGATAGTCTATTCGGTGTTCCACCTGACACGTTGGTCCGCCCTCGCGGCATCGGTTGACAGCCCGCTCCTGATGGTGTCCCAGACAAGATCCTGCGCCTGCAGCAGACCGATCTCTCCGTTGTCGACCGCCCGGCATGCCGCCCAGATCAGGGCGTCGATGCTAGCCGCGGCCCACGCCGCCGGAAAGTCCGGACGGATGAATCCCTCCTTCGCGGCGCCCCTGACCAGGTCCGTGAACTCGGACATCTGCCGCTCGTAGGCCGCGGCGATCTCCGGATCATCCTGGAGCTCGCCGATCGACTCCAGGAATCGAAACGACTCGCCCGCGCCAACCACCGCTTGCACGACCAGTCGCAGCGCTTCAGTCGCGCTGCGGGCCCGCGCCGACGCCTGCCGGGCCACCCTGTCCGTCTCGGCAACGGCTTGCCTGCCGAGCGCCTTGAGCAACCCGGCGCGGCTGTCAAAGTGACGGAATACCGTTGCACGCCCGACCCGTGCTTCGGCCGCGATTTGTTCGACCGAAGCGTTCGGGTTCGCGGACAGCATCCTGCCCGCCGCCTCGAGGATTCGTTCCCTGGTCCCCAGTGCCATGACTTGAAATATCACCCATCCGGCAACGGGCGGGAGTCGGCGTTGTACCAGGTTTCGTAGGACGCTTCGATCAAGTCCATCCGCCGCGACGGGTCATCGAGGACCACGCCCAGCCAGACCTCGGCCATCTCGTCCTCGCTCTGCCAGCCCCAGGCGATGTCCCGGGGCGGGTCGAAGGGGTTGTCCACGTTGCGGTCGGAGTTGTCCCAGACCCACCATGCGTCGATCCGCGAGCCCGCCGGGATGTGGAGCGGCGTGCGCAGGGAGTAGATGTTCTGCCAGCGCAGCCTCCAGTCCTCGATGCCGAAGACCGGGTGTTCGCGACCGTCGGGGAAGGTCACCACCATCCGTGCCTTCGAGCCGGCGTAGTGCATGTGCGGCATTGCGTCTACGAGCCGGAAACCGACGGGAACGTCCATGTGGACGTGGCGCACGTACGCCGAATCGCCTGCCCGGATGTCCAGGTCCTGCGTGCCGATCAGGAGTCCGTCGATGTACTCGGGAGTCGGCCGGTCGGCGAAGTAGAAGCCGATGCGGCTCCGGTCGATGGTCGCCCGGCCGCTCAGCTTGTAGTGGACCTCGATCACGATGTCGCCGCCCCCCGGCAACCACAGGCCGACCCCCTCGGGGAGCGTGTACGGATCCGCTCCCGGAGCCCAGCCGCCGATCCCGTAGGACAGCTCGTCGGTGTTGTCGTAGGACATGAACGAGCCGGTCCCGAAGACGGAGAACCCGGGTTCGTCGTCCTTTGCGTCCTCCCGTCTCGCCCGGCCGCTGTAGTCGGCGAAGAAATTGGCGTGGTGAACCACCGTGTGGTCGCCCGCCTGAAAGTCGATGGCCGTCACGGTCCGGTCCCGCTGGAGCCCGGACGGAATGACGAAGTAGCGGTAGATGTCGTCGCCCTCGGCGGGGACCTCGAACGGCTCGACCATCGACAGCATCAGGTCCGGCTCCCCGTGGCGCCACCCGGGATCGGGCAACCGGGGCTCCGGGGCATGGTGACCCGGCAGGCCCTCGGCCGCGTCGTTCGCCGCCCACTCCCGGAAGAGCTCGATCTGGGTATGCGACAGGTAGCGCTCTCCGCGGAAACGACCGTAACGGAGTTCGGAGCGCCACGGCGGCATGCGCCCTGCCGCAGTCGCACGCTCCAGCCTGCGGGCCCGCGTGGACGCCTGCTCGTGGGTGGACAGCGCAAACGGGGCGATGCCACCCGCCTGGTGGCACTCGACGCAGTTGGCGGCCAGTACCGGCGCGATG
Organism: Gemmatimonadota bacterium; assembly: GCA_022826565.1. Lineage (GTDB taxonomy): Bacteria > Gemmatimonadota > Gemmatimonadetes > Longimicrobiales > Gaopeijiaceae > Bin94. The sequence goes on from JAJDUP010000035.1 coordinate 341,958, forward strand.
TCGCGGGCATAGGTGACCGTCCGCTCGCCGGCGCTGCCCCAGGGCACGACGCCGCACCCGACCGCGGCGGTCTCCCGAAGTTCGGCGCGCGGGTCGTGGACCGTGCTGAATGCTTCCCGGAGATGGTGGTTCCGGGCCGAGGGGAGCTGGTCAACCTCCACGTGCCGGTCGTCGATGCGCCCCCGGTACACCAGCCGGTCCGCATCGCTCACCACGAACGCCTCGGCGACCCTGACGGGTCCGAGACGCGCGGCAAGGTCGCCAGACGGGTCGAACAGAACCGGCGCTCGCAGGCCGTATTCGTCGCGGAGCGCCCGCGCATCCGACCATGTGCGGTCAGGACTGGACACCACCACGTAGAAATCGATGCCCCTCGCTTCTGCCTCGGCGGCGAAGTCGTTCATCTCGGCCAGATAATCCGCCGACGCCGGACACTCGCCGTCCACGAACACCAGAGCGGCCGGACCCGCCCCGTTCTCGTCGCCCAGGGCGCGGATGTTCCCGTCAACGTCCAGGAAGCGGGCACCGATGATCTCGGCGGCCTCCCATTGCAGTGGCTCCGGCCGCACGTCGACCCCGGGGGGGCCGGCCAGCTCGATACAGGCCCCGACGGACACGACAGCCACCGCGCCCCACAGCATCAAGCGAGACGCGCACTCGCGCCATCCTGCACTTCTCGACTCGGACATGCGAACATCCTGGATAGATACGATTATGTCTTGAATGAGACTATAACGTATCACTCACCTGCCGCACAATCAACCACCTGCCCCGGTAGTCGGGTGGGAAGACACCCTCCCGCACCACAGTCGACCTCACACCACCCGCGACATACGTCACGCGCACGTCCACCTGCTCCACACCCACCGGAATCCCGAAGTGCGCCGGCGTCGCTCCCTGCGAGCAATACCCGCCGCCGGTGTCGATCAGCCGGGTGCCCAGGATCGCGCCGGTGTCGTGGTCCAGCAGCTGCACCTCGGCGCCTGGAACCATCGACCGCCCATCCGCACCCGTCGCCGCCACTTGCAGCGAACGCCCCGCCGCGTCGGCCGACAGCAGGTTGCGGTACAGGTGATGCGTCCCGCCGGTCTCGTCGTTGTTGGCGATCGACAGGTCGAGGTCGCCGTCCCGGTCGAAATCCGCCCACGCCACGCCGTGGCTCGGGCCATGCTCGAGCAGGTTCGCCGGAAGCGCATTCGTGAAGCTTCCACCGCCGTCGTTGATGAAGAGGTGGTCCTCCACCGCAGCGATCCCCGACAGGTACGAGGTGACGATCAGGTCGGGACGCGCGTCGTGGTCGACGTCCGCCCAGGCCGCTGTCGTCGAGTGGTAGTCGACGCCGAGTGTGGCGGGATCGGTGACGTCGGTGAAGGTGCCGTCGCCGTTGTTGCTCCACAGGATGTCCGGCCCGTACGTCGCGATGAAGAGATCGAGATCGCCGTCGTTGTCGTAGTCGGTAACCGCGGGGGCCACGCTGCCGTACTCCTCGCCGCGGTTCGGTTGATTCATGCCCAGCGCCGGCGCGACATCGACGAATGTGCCGTCGCCCTCATTGCGGAAGAAGGCATCCTCGTCGCCGTTCTGGTTGGAGACGTGGACATCGAGGTCGCCGTCGCGGTCGTAGTCGAACCACGCGACCCCGACGGTGCGGCGAGGGTCGCCGATGCCGGACACGGCGGTGACGTCGGTGAAGGTCCAGGCCGGAGCGGCGGGGGCCGCGGAAGCGTCGGCCACCGACTGGGCCCCCGGCGCTCCATCGTTGCGGAAGAGCCGGTTGGGCTGGTCCCGCATGGCGACGAAGAGATCGAGGTCGCCGTCGCCGTCGTAGTCGATCCAGCTGGGCTGGCGTGTATTGCCCAGGAGATCCACGCCGAGCCCGAAAGTAACGTCCACGAAGATCTGATCATCGTTCCTGTAAAGGCGGTTCGGTGTGGCGGCCGTGGCGGAATGGCCAACGTAGAGGTCGAGATCGCCATCGCCGTCGTAGTCGCCCCACGCAGCCGCGCGCGTGTCCTCGATGTCCGCGAGGCCGAGCTCAGGCGCGACATCCACGAAGGTGCCGCCTTCGTTGCGATAGAGGTGGTTGGCCGAGTAGCGCATCCCGACGAAGAGGTCGAGGTCCCCGTCCCGGTCGAAGTCGGCCCACGCGTTGGGCTGGGCACCGGGGATGGCGAAGAGGTCGGGCTGGACGCGGTCGAAGGCGGGTGGGGACGACGGGCCCTCACCGGGGGCGCGGCAAGCCACAAACACTGCAAGTGCAAGCGGGAGTGCCCGAAGTGCCGCACGGCCCGCCGGCAGCCGCGTGACCACCGGCCGCTTGCACCGATCCCCAACGACCTCATAATCAACCCGGACTCTCATTCTGCACCTCCTGGAAGGCGGACGGCGACATGGCGGACAGCGACGCGGCGGACAGCGACGCGCGCGACATGGCGGACAGCCACATCCTCGAGCTGGGACGGAAGATACTCGCTTCGCAGCCCTTCAGCGTCTTTCTGGGCGCCGAATTGCTCGGTCTGTGCCCCGGGACAGCCGAACTGCGGATTCCGATTCGTCCGGCACTCGGGCAGCAACATGGGTTCGTGCACGGCGGCATCGTCAGTTACGCGGCCGACAATGCCCTCACCTTTGCGGGCGGCAGTGTCCTGGGAACCGCTGTCGTGACTTCCGAATTCAAGATCAACTACGTCAAGCCGGCCGGGGGCGAGTTTCTCGTGGCCCGCGCCGGCGTCGTCCACCATGGAAAGCGGCAGGCCGTCTGCCGCTGCGACGTCTTCGCAGTGGACCAGGGAGTGGAAACGCTTTGCGCAACCGCGCAGGGCACGATCGTCAGGTTGTCGATTCCCGGCTGAAGGGCGACCTGGCAGCCGTAGCGGAGGCGACTTGGGCGGACGCGACCAGACGGACTCGGCGGAGGCCGATCCGAGTAGCCCCTTTCCTCAGGAGCCCCCTCGATCAAAGCAGGACAACCTGATGCGCCCGTTCTTCCCCCCGAGCGCGCAGTCATCGAGATGGCGTCCCTGATTGCGCATCCTTCTCAAGCTGCGTCTCATGTCGCGGATCTCGTCTCTCACGAAGGACTGATACTCCTCCGGGGAGACCATCCGTCCCTCGTCCGCTGGCGGGACGATCTGCTCCTCGGCGCCATCCAGCGAGACCGCCGTGGCGCCGTAGACGGTGCTGCCGCCGTTCAGTGACAGCACCAGGATCATCCCGGGCAAGCCGCCATGGAGTGCCGGACCTGCCTGGACAGGAATGTCGGGAGCGAACCAGGCGACCATCTCGCCGCTGTCCGACAGTGCCGTGGCCCTCCTCACCCGATAGCCCGCATGCGTGCGCTGATCATCGGTGAGCCGCCAGTCGACGCTGGGCGGGGCATCCGTGCGCAACACCTCCTCAAACGCTTCGAGCACCCTGACCCCGGGGGCGCCGTCGGAGCCTGAGTAGGCCCGCGTCACCGCATTCTCCTGGCTGGCGACAATGGATTCGGATATCTCGACCACGATATCGAGGTTGGCGTGTGTCATGGGGAACACCGCAGGAGGGGATTCCTCGCCCTGGTCGTCCGGTGCCGGAACCATCAGAGACGCCGACTGATTGAAATGAAGCAGGAAGGATCGCTCCCTCGCCTCGGCGAGCCTGCTTCGGACCTCCGCCATCCCCCCCGGCACTTCGACGTCGGCGGTGGCTACGCGCGTGTAGGTGATGGTCCCGCTCTGGGCATCGGCCACGCCGGTTGACGCAATCGCGAACGCCAAAAGGGCAGTCAGATGCACGCCGCACTCAGCCTGCTGTTTCATTCCGGAATCCCTCGCTCTTTGGTCGGATCGGTGGTCAAACCTAACGCCGTCCGCCGCGTCCGCCCCCACGTCTAACCCCACGCCCACCCATTTGGTTCCCCAGCCGGTACATCACCCGCAGCATGAAGTACTGCCCCAGCGACTCCGTCCGCGATTCCTCGATGAAGCTGGATGAATTCGTGACCGCGACGCCCTGATTCTGGTTCAGCAGATCGTAGGCCTGAATCTCGATCTCGGCGCGTTCGTCGAGCACGCGCCGGGTGATCGAGGCGTCCCAGCGAGCGATATTGCGCGATTCCGCGAACAGGCCCTGATCGTAGGTGCGGTAGCGGAAGTCGGTCTCCAGCTCCCAGCCGCCGAGGTAGAAGGTCGCCTCGCCGCGGTACTGGCTGTTCAGGTAGTTGCGGTTGAGTTCCTGGTTCAGCGAGTACTCGACGTCGTTCAGGCTGAAGTCGGCGGTCAGCTCCACATCGAAGCGGTCCTTGACGCGGTTTTCCACGCTCACCTCGAAGGTGTTGCGCAGGATCTGGCTCTCGTTGGCGGCCAGATTGATCAACTCCGTCCCCTGGGAGTAGGTAATGCGGTATTCCAGGTCGAGTTCGATGCCCAGTCGCCGAATCGGCGTGCCGAAGTTCGCCCCCAGATTACTCGACCATTCACCATCGGTGTTGATCGGCATCCGCGTCTGGAACCCGCGTTCGTCGAAGATGCGCGACGTGGAAATGCTGTTGTGGTTGTAGTCGAGGCCGGCAAACGTAAAGAAGTTGATGAAGCTGAACTGGTCGAAGAAACGGTATTCGGCGTCGACCGAATGCTCGTACTCGGGGCGCAGGTCCGGATTGCCCGAGTAGACGTTGAGGGGATCGCGGTTGTCGGAATAGGGCTGGAGCTGCGTGAGCGACGGCTCGCGGCTGCGGCCGTTGTATCGGACCTCCACGTTCTGGCCGTCCTTGATCTCGTTCTTGAAACGGGCATTCGCCAGCAGGTGCGTGTAGCCGTTCTCGATGGTCTGGTCCCGGTCCAGGATGACGCCTTCGAGCTGCGATCGCTGCAGGCGGAGTCCGACGGTGAACCAGCGGAGATCGTCGTCGTGGCTGTAGCGTGCGCCGCCCTGGAGATAGGTGTAGGCCCGCTCGAATCCGGAACTCAGACGGTCGTTGAAGACAGACGCGCCACCGACGAGGTCGTAGACCGAGTTGTCGCGGTCTTCACGAGTCCAGTTGCGCTGGCCAAACACCTCCATGGTGTGACCCTCGGAGAGCGGTTGCGTCAGCGACAGGCGCGCCGAGTTGTTCCAGGTGCGCCCCACCCGTGACTGTTCCTGCAGGATCTCCTCGAGATCCCCGTCGCGCTCGCGCTGTCCCCGCACTTCACCCGTGACGACAGACGACAGGTCGGAGGAGAGATCGGAATCCTGCAGGCCGCTTCTGACCTCGGCAACCAGGCTGCGGCCGTTCTCGTTTAGCCGCTTGCGCCACGTCAGTCGCGCGTTGCCGCCCAGGTCGTCCCCGTCCACGAGGTAGTCCGTGGTGGCCGAATTGAGCATGCTGCCGCTCAGGGTGTGCGTCTGCCGGTTCGCGAAGGAGGTCATCGAGGAAGCGCGTGTGTTTCCGTCCATGCGCAGCCGCAGGTCGTGACCGTCCGAGATGGTGTACTGCGCGTTCAGATTGAGACGGTGACGCCGATTGCCGGTCTCCTGGTTGCTGGTCTGGTCCACCAGCGATGCGACATCCGAGCCGAAGAGCGCCTGCTGCTGAAGCGTCCTGTCCTGCGAATTGTCGAGCTGGCTGATGAAGTAGCTCCCCCTCAGCCAGGTGTCGTCGTCTCCGAAATCCCGGCTCGCGTTGACCCCGAGGCTGATGGCCTCGGTGAAACCGTCGTTGGAGCCGCCACCCCGCCTTCCACCGGCGAAGTCCGCGAAGTCGCGCCAGTTGAAACCCGCATTGTTGACGTTGTTGGCGTTGGCGGTCAGCGACAGCTGGGTATTCGGCGAGAAGCGGTTCAGCGTCAGCGACCCGTCGTAGCGGGCCTCGTTGCCCACCGGCCCGGTGAGGCGCCCCTGGTTGTCCACATCGCCGCCGACGCCCCCTCTGGCGCGGCCGAAGTATCCGCTGCGGGCCTCCTCCTTCAGCTTGAGGTCGATCGTGCGCTCTTCCTCGCCGTCGGGGATCCCGGTGAACTCGGCCATGTCGGACTGCTTGTCGTAGACGGCGACCTGCGCGACCGCGTCGGCCGGAAGGTTCTGCGTGGCGACCGTCGCGTCCCCGCTGAAGAACTCCCTGCCGTCGACCAGGACGTTCTGGACCTCCTCGCCCTGCGCCGTGATCGTGCCGTCCGCGTCGACCTCGATCCCCGGGAGTCTCTCCAGCAGATCTTCCACCGTGGCGTTGGGAGGCGTCGGAAACGCCAGCACGTTGTAGCTGAGTGTGTCGCGCCGGTTGACGAAGGGCACGTGCTCGACGCTGACGACCAGCGAGTCCATCTCCAGCGCCGTGAGCGACAGCGCAACCTCCCCGGCGTCCACGTCGGCGTTGGTGATGTCGAAGTCGCGGCGCAGCGTCTGATAACCGATGAGCGTGACCTGCAGGATGTACTCGCCCGCGGCCAGCCCGGGGATCGCAAATGTCCCGTCACCGCGGCTCAGCGCGTACCGGGCCAGAACCGAGTCCGGCCGCGTCAGCGCGACCACCATGGCGTTCTGCAGGCCCGTTCCGAGAGAGTCGGCGACCGTGCCCCGGACCTGGTACTGCCGCTCCTCTTCCTGCGCGTTCAGGGGGACGGCCATCGAGAAGCAGGCCGTCCACAAGACCAGAAACCTCATTGTGCGGCCCACGGCCACCTCCTACTCACGGCCGCCTCCACGACGCCCATACAACTGTTCCAGTTCGTCGAGCTTGTCCTCGACAATTGCTTCATACTCTTCGCGCGACACTTCGTCGCCGACCTCCGGCGCGCGAATCAGCCCCGCGTCCACCTCACCAAGCACGACCTCTGTCGCGAAGTACTGGGTGCGCCCACCGTCCACCGACAGGACCAGGATCATGCCCGGCAGACCGCCATAGGACCCTGGGCCACCCGGGACCGGGATCACGGGTGTGAACCACGCCTCGATCGACGTCCCGCCGTGCTCGGCCGTCGCCTTCATCACCAGATGCCCGAGGTGCTCCGCCTGTTCGCTCGTGAGACGCCAGGCATAGGCCGGCGGCGGGCCCGAAACGCGGAAGTCGCGCCCGAAAAACTCGCGCGTCTCCACCGCCGTCCCTTCCCCGTAGCTCACCCAGGCGCTGCGAACGACTTCGAGATCGGAGCGCGAGGCCGATCGCGTCTTCAGCCTCTCCAGCCGTCCCCGCCACCAGCCGGTCAGCTGGCCCTCACCGGCCTCTTCCCCGCTGGCCGGAGTCATCAGTGATTCCGCCGGCCCGAAGCGAAGGAGCAGCGTGCTGGTCTCGTTATCGGGGATTTCGTCCTTCCAATCCTCGGGAATCTCGAAGCCGTGCTGCTGGGAATAGGTGTAGGTGATGGTCCCCTGCTGCGCGGTCAGCGCAGTCGGGATCAGGAGGGCGAGGGCGATGCTGCGAGTCATACCAGTTAAGACAGCCAGCATCGAAAAAACGTTCCGCAAGCGAGCGATACACAGCGGCTCGGCCAGCCGCGCCGTCCACATGCGACCGGCTTCATTGCCCACGACGGGCCCCTTTCGCCGGGATTCGTGCCCTTGCCGGATATATGGTAACCATATACCATATATACCATGAAGACGATCAAGACGACGGTGTACCTGAACGTGGCGGACTACCGGAAGCTGAAGTCGATGGCGAGCGACGAGGGGCGGTCGGCGGCGGAGCTGGTGCGCGAGGCGGTGGCGGAGTATGCGGCGAAGGCGACGGAGCGCGAGTGGCCGAGGTGCTTCGGAATGGGTGACAGCGGCGATCCGCACTTCGCGGAGAATTACGAAGACTACCTGGACGGTTTCGGTGAAGATGGCCTGGAGGACTACAACTGGCCCGAGGCGGACGAGCGTCTCGGGGACGATTCCGGGACGAAGCCGGCAGGTTTGGGCGAGTAACCGGCTTTGGTAGTCGTGGACACGAGCGCCTTGCTGGCGCTAATGGACGGCGAGAATTCACAGCGCGCGTTGCTTCGATCGGCGTTGCGGGCGGATCCGCGTGGCTGGGTCATTCCGTGGGCCGTCCTGCCCGAATTGGACTACATGGTTGCCAGGCGCCTGGGCCGGGCCACAGTCGCGGCGTTCCGCGCCGATCTGGCCGAAGGGCGGTTGCCGATCGAGTGGGGGGGTGCAACCGACCTGCACAGGGCCCTGGAGCTTGACCGCGCTTATCGCGACCTCTCGCTGGGTCTGGTCGATGGCATCGTCATGGCTGTTGCGGAGCGGTTGGAGGCGCGGGCGATCCTGACGCTCGACCTCCGGGATTTCGGAGCGGTTACCCTGAAAGGCCGTCCCGCAATCTGGCCACGGGATCTTTAGAAGCACCGCCCCCTACGCCCCCACCACCGGCCAGGGCGCCCACTCCCTCCATTGCCCCCGCGTAAAGTCCGGGAACTCCACCGGCGCGCTCCCGTTCGCCACGCTGATCTCGGACAGCTCGCACACCGCGCTCAGCGCCGCCGCGTCATACACGTTCATGTCGAGCGGCAGACCCTCCCGCAGGCACTTGATGAGCCGGTAGTCCTCCATGAAGTCCATGCCGCCGTGGCCCGCGCCGATCGAGGCCTCGCGGAGCGCGCGCCACAGGGGGTGCTCGAACTCGTCGTACCAGGTCTCGGCTTCCTCCCAGCGGTGCGAGGGACTGCGGCCCTCGATGTAGACGCGGTCCGGATAGCCCTGGAAGATGCCGCGCGTACCCTGGACCTTGTTGATGCGGTCGTAGGGGCGCGGGAGGTTGGTGTCGTGGGCGACGTAGATGGTCTTGCCGAGGGCGGTCTGGATGAGGCTGCCGTTCACGTCGCCCAGGGCGAAGGTCTCGGCGCGCTTGGGGTGGCCTTCCGGGTAGTGGGTCGCCGCCCATTCCTGCAGCCCGCGCGAGGGACTGCTCATTGAAACGAGGGTGGCGAAGCGGTCGCCGCGGTTGATGTCCATGCAGTTGGCGACGGGGCCGAGGCCGTGTGTGGGATAGAGGTTGCCGTTGCGGGTCCAGGAGTGGTCGCGGCGCCAGAGTCCCTCGCCTTCGTCGGCGAACTTGATGCCGCGGAGGTCGTGGAGGTAGCCGCACTCGGCGTGGAGAATCTCGCCGAGCAGGCCCTGCCGCACGAGGTTCAGGCAGAGCAGCTCGGGGCGCCCGTAGTTGACGTTCTCCATCATCGCGCAATGGCGGCCGGTGCGCTCGGCGGTCTCGACCAGGCGCCAGCAGTCCTCGAGGGTGTACGCGGCGGGGACTTCGGTGGCCGCATGCTTGCCGTTCTCCATGGCGGCGACGCAGATGGGGACGTGCCAGCGCCATGGGGTCGCGTTGTAGACGAGGTCCAGGTCGGCCTCGGCGCAGAGGCGCTCGAAGTCGGTGTCGCCGCCGGTGTAGAGAGTCGGCCTGGGGTGTCCCGCCTCCTCGATGATGTCGGCTGCGCGCTCGGCATGGGCCTCGCGGATGTCGCAAACGGCCGTGACCGCGCACCCGTCGATGCGGACCAGATTGCGTACGTGGGCCGTGCCCATGCCGCCCACGCCGACGTAGCCGATGCGGACGTTGTCGATGGCGGGGGCGGCCAGAGGGTGGTCGGGTGGGCTGGCGAGAGAGCCGGGCACCGAGGCCGCTCCAGCCATGGCGTCCTGGCCGGCGCCAGGGTCGCCGCAGCCCGTGACGGCGCCTGCTGCGACGCCGAGGGCGCCGACCTTGAGGAAGTCGCGCCGGTCGAGGCCGGTCGCGTCGAATCCGGCTGCCGCGCGGCCGGCTGTGTCCTTGCGGTCGCTCTTCATGCTGTCCTCGCCCTCCGTTGGTTGCCCGTTTTGGTGACATACAGCCGCAACGGCAACCGCATGTCAAGCGCGTGCGCCGTGGACGCGTCGGCGCAATGCCGCTGCCAGGGCGGAGATGTACGGGCGCCGGTCAGCCGGATCGTCCAACCGGCATCCACTTGAGGCCCGGGTGCAGCGCCAGCAGAGCCGCCAGTCCCGCAAACGGCATCGACATTAGCGTCGCCCAGTGAGGGCCCGTCACATCCGCGACCACGCCCGTCCCCATGACCCCCAGCGCACCAACCGTCCACGCCAGCCCCATCACGATCCCCGAACTGGCTCCGGGTGCGCGCGGCGACATCTCCTGCGCCATGACGACGATGGGCGGCAGGGTCGCCATCCCCAGAAAGCCCGCCGAGGCGATCGCGACGAAGCCGAGGGCGTTCCAGGGTCCGAACCAGACGGCGGCCAGATGCGCCGGGAGCGCGAGCGCGCACAGCAGGAAGAGCAGGCGAGGCCGGTCCATGCGGTCGGCCAGGAAGCCGCCCGTGAGCGTACCGAACGCCTGCGCTCCCAGGTAGACCGAGAGCGCCGCCGCGCCCAGTGTCTCCGACCCTCCCATCTCCGCGACAATGATCGGCTCCATGGTGAGAAAGGCGCGTTGCACGAACGCCATGATCGAGCTCACCCCGAAGATGATCCCCAACGGGCCCGCAAGCTGCCGCAAGACGTACGACGGTGGGGGCGCCGGGGGTGCGCTACGGGCCTCGCCGCGCCCGCTGGGCAGGCCGAAGAAGAACAGTGGAGCCAGCAGGACGGCTGGCAACATCGCCACCCAGAGCCGCTCCATCCCGCCCCACGTGACCAGCCCCACCGCCACGAGTGGTCCCACCGAGAAACCGACCGCGCCGCCGAAGGAGAAGATCGAGTAGCGGCCGCCGCTTCCCTTCCCGGCTGCCAGCCGCACTGCGTAGGACGCACCCGGCGGATGGAATGCTGCGCCCCCGAGTCCGCCGATGACGAGCAGCAGCATCAGGACCCAGTAGGACGGTGCAAATCCGATGAGGGATACGAAGACACCGCTGACGACCACGCCGCCCACCGCGAGCGCCCGGCGGCCGAAGCGGTCAGCCACGTACCCGAACAACGGCTGCGGCAGCGCAGTGGCGATGGCGTACCCCGCGCCCAGAGACGCGGCGGCGGCGATGGAGATGCCGAGCCCGTCCATGATGCGGGGGAGGAGCGGCGGCACGAACGAGGCGTAGGCGTCGTTGATCGCATGCGCGAGCGCGATGATCAGGGCAATGCGGGTGGCGGATACCCCGGTGGGGTGTGCGGTCGCGTCCAGGCTGCCCGGCATGAGGGGTGTTTCAGGAGTCTTCAGAGTCGAAGCAATCCTCGTCGTGGGTTCGGAATAGTGGAAACCACCAAAGGCGGTACCTAGTATGATTGGTTCGGGATGCTGCGGGAATCCACGGCATGCTCCAACGCACGGACCTTGTGAGTTGTCTTCAGGGGTGCGTTCCACCACACAACCAGGACACCGAAATGACCCTGACGCCAAGCGGGAGCGAGCGTTCCCGGACCCTCAGGCGCCTTGCGGCGCTGCTCTCATTCGCGGTCGTGTTGCCGGCTCTCACCGGCTGCGCCTCACAATACGGCGGCGACCCCGGCGCGACCTCCGAGATGGCACCGCCGGCGACATTCGCCAATCCCCCCGGGCTGCACGTCAATCCGCCCACACCTGACCCGCGTGTCGGACTTGAAGCGGGACTCTTCGACGCGGGCGAGGCGATCTGGAACATGCGGATGCTGTCGACGACCCCGCCGGAGGAGCCGTTTGTGGGTCAGACCAACTCGGATCTGGCCTTCACCGGCAATTACGCCATCCAGGGGAACTACGACGGGATCCAGGTATGGGACATCTCCGACCCCGCCAACCCGGTGTCGGCGGTCACCTACCGCTGCCCGGCCTCGCAGAGCGATGTCTCCGTGTACGACAATCTGCTGTTCGTGTCCGGCGAGGGTCTCGGCGGGCGGTTGGATTGCAGCGGCGAGGGGGTGCAGGAAGCCGTCAGCCACCATCGGCTCCGGGGCATCCGCATCTTCGACATTTCCGACATCGCGAATCCGGAGTATGTCGCCAACGTCCAGACCTGTCGCGGCTCGCACACCCACACCGTCCTGAAGCACCCGGGCGACGACGACAACGTCTACATCTACGTGTCGGGATCGGCCCCGGTTCGTCCCGCCGAAGAATTGGCCGGTTGTTCGTCCGGCATGCCCGACGAAAACCCCAATACCGCGCTCTTCCGGATCGAGGTGATTCGGGTCCCGCTCGCCGATCCCCGGGCCGCGGAGGTTGTGAGTTCGCCCCGGATCTTCCACGACCTGGTCGCGCCGCCCTCGCATGGTCCCGCGCCCAGCGACCTGGCGGCCGCGGAGCAGGCGCGTGAGCAGGCCAGTGCAACAGGTGCTTTCGTGATCGAGATCCAGGGACAGGTGCAGATCCTTCCCGCCCAGTTCGTCACCCCGATGCTCGACAGCATCGTCACGGCACGAGGCGGCGAAGGCCCTGCGACCGCCGCCGACAGCACTGCGCTGCGTGACCTGATCAACGAAATGGTTGCGCAGATGATGGGCGGGGCCGATGGGGGCGATGGTCCGGCACCGGGCCCGACCCAGTGCCATGACATCACCGTCTACCCCGCGATCGGTCTGGCGGGCGGGGCCTGCGTCGGCTACGGGCTCCTCCTCGATATCACTGACCCCGTCAACCCGACGCGCCTCGCGGCGGTGGCCGACTCCAACTTCGCCATCTGGCACTCGGCGACCTTCAACAACGACGGCACCGCGATCATGTTCACGGACGAATGGGGTGGCGGAGGCTCACCCAAGTGCCGGGCCGACGACCCGATGGAATGGGGCGCCAACGCCGTGTTTACCATCGAAGACGGGGAGATGGTCTTCCAGAGCTACTACAAGATGGCCGCCGCACAGTCGGATCAGGAAAACTGCGTCGCGCACAACGGCTCACTCATCCCGATCCCCGGCCGCGACATCATGATCCAGGGATGGTATCAGGGCGGCATCTCGCTGATCGACTGGACCGATCCGTCGAATCCGGTCGAGATCGGCTATCATGACCGCGGACCGATGAATCCCGACCAGATGATGATGGGCGGCAGCTGGTCGGTCTACTGGTACAACGGATTGATCGTGAACTCGGAGATCATGCGCGGCCTGGACATCTTCGAACTGGTTCCCAGCGATCTCCTCACCCGGAACGAGATCGACGCGGCGAACTCGGTGGTGCTCACTCAGCTCAACTCGCAGGGCCAGCCGATCTTCGAATGGCCGGCTACATTCGCGCTGGCGAGGGCATACCTCGACCAGCTTGAACGCTGGCACGGGATGACCGCCCCGCAGATTGCCGCTACGCGTGCGTCGCTGGCCGGCGCGGAGAGCGCTTCGGGGTCGGCACGACGTGACGCCTTGCAGTCGCTCGCGGAGACCTTGAGCGAAGCGGCACCGGGCGCTTCCGATTCGGCCAAGGTGGAGAAGTTGATCGACGCAGTTCAGCGCCTGGCGGACGCCGGGTAGGAGTTGGATTGGATGAACAGAAGACACATTGCCAACCGGGCGTTCGAGTGCCGCTGGCTCAAGCCGTCCGTTCTCGTTGCGATCCTGGCCGGCGCGCTCCAGGGCTGTGCCGGGGCGCCCGCAGCCTCTCCCGTGCCGCCGGCTCCGGCTGATTCGCAAGCACCAACCACCACCGCCACCGAACCGGACCCCGGCCCGACCCGCCCCGACGCGGCCAAGATCGCCGAGCTCGAAGCGATCTACCGGCAGCGGGCCGAAGAAGTGCGAGGCAACTACCACGAAGGCGACGTCCACTTCATGACGGGGATGATCGGGCACCACGCCCAGGCGCTCCTCATGTGCGGCTTCGCGCCCGAAAACGACGCCAGCGCCAACATGCAGACCCTCTGCGAACGCATCATCAGCTCGCAGCGGGACGAGATCAACCTCATGCAGTCATGGCTGCGGGAGCGCGGCCTCGAAGTCCCCGAGGTGCACATCGCCGACGGCGAGTTGATGATTCACGGACCCGAGCACGCGATGCACATGCCGGGAATGCTGTCGCCGGAGCAGGTGGAGGAACTGCGCCAGGCACGCGGCCAGGACTTCGACCGGCTGTTCCTGCTGTACATGATCCAGCACCACCAGGGCGCGGTGACGATGGTGGACGAGTTGTTCGCCACCGACGGCGCCGCCCAGGGCGACGACCTGATCTTCAGGCTCGCTTCCGATATTCAGGCCGACCAGACTTCCGAGATCAACCGGATGGAGTTGATGCTGGAAGCGATGACCCCCGGCGGGTCCAGCGGCTGACAAGAGACATGACAACGGCACCCACCCCTTCTCAGGACCAAGTGACATGACGCCGATCATCCGTGCGGACGACCGTTCGCCGACCCCCGTGCGCCCGCTGGCGCCCCTGTCCCTCGCAACCGTCCTCGCCGCATTCGCCGCGTGCGCTGCTCCCCCGATGGCTGAAGCTCCGGCACCGGCCGGTCCCGCCGAGGCTCCCATGGTGCAGGCAGCCCCACAGGCCACCTTCGAACATCCTGCCGGCCTGAGAATCAATGCGCCCGCCCCCGACCCCCGCGTCGGGCTCGCCCCCGGGCTGTTCGACGCCGAAGAGGCCATCTGGAACCTCCGGATGCTGTCGACCACACCGCCCGAGCCCCCGTTCGTCGGCTCCACCAACTCCGACCTCGCCTTCACCGGCGACTACGCCATCCAGGGCAACTACGACGGCATCCAGGTCTGGGACATCTCCGACCCGCGCAATCCGGTTTCGGTGATCACCTACCTCTGCCCGGCCTCGCAGAGCGACGTCTCGGTCTACAACCATCTGATGTTCGTGTCCGGCGAAGGGCTTGGAGGACGCCTGGATTGCGGTGATGAGGGCATCCCCGAAGCGGTGAGCCACGACCGGCTGCGCGGCATCCGCATCTTCGACATCTCCGACATCGCGAATCCCGAGTACGTGGCCAACGTGCAGACCTGCCGGGGCTCGCATACGCACACGGTTCTCAAGCACCCCGGTGACGACGACAACGTCTACATCTACGTGTCCGGTTCCGCGGGAGTGCGCCCGCCCGAGGAGCTGGCGGGATGCTCGGGCCTGTCCCCTGACGAGGACCCGAATTCGGCCCTCTTCCGGATCGAGGTGATTCGCGTTCCAATCGACGACCCGCAGTCGGCCCATATCGCGAGTTCTCCCCGGATCTTCCAGGATCTGGTCGCGCCGCCGAGGCATGGGCTGTCGCCGGCGGACTACGAGGAACTCGATGCGGCGCGCGCCCGCGGCGACATCATCGGCTACCGTCGCGGCCAGCCCCGGGTGCTGCCGGACCGCATGGTCCGACCCCTGCTGGACAGCGTCGTAGCCGCGCGCGGCGGCACCGGCGAGCCGACGGCTGCCGACCGCGCCGCGCTCCAGACGGCAATGGACGAACAGGGCCGCATGCAAGCGGAGCAGGCGGAACGACAAGCCGACGAACCGCGCCCGGGTCCCACCCAGTGCCACGACATCACCGTCTACCCGGCCATCGGCCTCGCGGGCGGTGCTTGCGGCGGCTACGGACTGTTGCTCGACATCACCGATCCCGCCAACCCCACGCGGCTCGCCGCCGTCGCCGACTCCAACTTCTCGCTGTGGCACTCGGCCACCTTCAACAACGACGGCACCACGATCATGTTCACCGACGAGTGGGGCGGCGGCGGAGCGCCCAAGTGCCGCGCTTCCGACCCGATGGAGTGGGGCGCCAACGCGACCTTCATCATCGAAGACGGCGACATGATCTTCCAGGCCTACTACAAGATGCCGGCACCGCAGAGTTCACTTGAGAACTGCGTGGCCCACAACGGATCGCTGATCCCGATCCCGGGGCGCGACATCATGATCCAGGGCTGGTATCAGGGCGGAATCTCGCTGATAGACTGGACCGATCCCGCGAGCCCGGTCGAAATCGGCTTCCACGACCGCGGCCCCTCGGACGGCACGCGCCAGGGATCCGGCGGCAGCTGGTCGGTGTACTGGTACAACGGCGTGATCGTCAACTCCGAGATCTCGCGCGGTCTGGACATCTTCGAACTCGTGGCGAACGAGTCGCTCACGCAGAACGAGATCGATGCCGCGAACTCCGTGGTCCTGACCCAGCTCAACTCGCAGGGCCAGCCGATCTTCGAATGGCCGGCCACGTTCGCACTGGCGCGCGCCTACCTCGACCAGCTCGAGCGCTGGCATGGGATGACGGCGCCTCAGATCGAGGCGGCACGCGATGCGCTGACGAGCGCCGAGGGCATGTCGGGCTCGGGCCGGGCCAATGCGCTGCGTTCGCTTGCGGCCGAGATCCGCGGACACGTCGCCGGCGCGGCGGACTCGGACAAGGCGGCCAAGCTGGCTGACGCCGTGCAGCGACTGGCCGACGCCGGATAGCGCGCTGCCAACCACGCCCCGTCGCGACCGCAAGGCGTCGTCGAGGCAGGAAAAAGGGGCCGCCGCACGGGAACGAAATCCCGGGCGGCGGCCCCGCTGTATCCGGCCCCTCTGCCTTACCCCACCCCGATGGACACTCCCACCCGGTAGGTGACCAGATTCGCGTCGCTCACGATGGGGTCGTGCGGGACCCCCCGGCGGCCGCGGGTGTCGCGGTACCAACGATCCCAATCCCCACGCCCGCGACCCGGATCGCCCTTGACCAGGTACTCGGCAATCCCGTTGCGCTGGTAGGACGCTGAAAGGTCCACCGCGACCGACACCTCGCCCTGGTAGACCTCGACCGACACTCCGCCGCCGCCGTTCAGCGCCATGTTGAAGTCGTCGAAGTTGATGCTCGAGGCGAACGGCTCCTGGTCCCCGTGTCCGCGCACGTCGGTCTCGGTCACGAAATACGAAAAGCCGAAGGTGCCGAAGACATAGGGCCGGACTGCACCCTGGATGAGGTAGAACTGCGGCCCGATTCCCGCCGAGACGATCGAGTTGGTCGTGTTGACCCTCACATCGACCGGGATCGTGGAACTCAGGGGCGCGTCGTAGGACTCGCTGCCATACACCACGATGCTGCCATCGAAGCGCAGCGCGGCCCGGCGGTCCCGGTCGAGATAGAGTGCCGCCCCAACGCCCGCGCCGCCGCCGAGTTCCACGTGCGACTGGAACTCTCCCACCGGAAGGGCCACATGCCCGTACATGTAGAATTCGCCCTGGGGATCGTCCCAGAAGCCGAGGACACCCTGATCATCGGAGGGTTGGGCTGCGCTTGCGAGCACCCCGGCCAACGTTCGCCGACCTTCGGACTCCTGCCCATGCAGGCTCGCCGCCGGAGGCATCCCAACCAGCGCAACAGCCCCTGCCAGCACGACCGTCCACGACACCGATCCCAAGAATCGCAAACTCACTCGCTGACCCCCCTTGCCCGGGCGTCCTTCTCCCGCCGGTCGAGCACCTCTCCGGGCAGCGCCCCGGTAGGCTCGCCGTCGTCGACCGTGAATCGGCCATTCACCAGCACATACTCGATACCCGTCGGATAGAGGTCTGGTTCCATGATCGTCGCGGGAGACGTGATGTCGTCGTAGTCGAAGACGACCACATCCGCCTTGTAGCCCTCGCGCAGGTGCCCACGGTCCTTGAGCCCGATGATCTGTGCCGCCAGCCCGGTCGACGAGCGGATCGCGAAGGGCAGCGTGATCACGCTCCGCTCCTTGACGTAGTGAGAGATCTTGCGCGCGAACGCCCCGTACGACCGCGGGTGCTGCCCGGGCCGCGTCCAAAGCAGGACGGAACCGTCGGTCGAAGTCGCCGTGTACTCCTGCCGCATGTAGTTCTCGACGTCGAACCGGTGGCCGGCGACGGGACGGAAGCGCACGCCTGCCGGCGACAGTTCAGTCGATTCGAGGGCGAAGTGAACGAGTTGTTCGAAGGGTGACCGCCCCGCTTCGTCAGCGATCTCCGCAAGGTACCGTCCCACCGTTTCGGGAAAGTCGGGGGCGGAGACGACGATGTGCCTGTCCGCTCCACCCTGCAGGCGCAGAATGTACTCCGTGTCGCGCTCGAGCTCCGCCGCGGCGGCCGGATCGGCCAGGTTGGCGCGCAGGTTGTCCTTCGGATCGCGCATCAGGTCGGGATCGCGCCACAGCGGCGAGTCGAGGCCGCCGGAGCGGTCGGTGCCGGGCGGCGCGTAGCCCCAGTCGGGGAGTACGTCCACGGGACCGCCGCCGAAGGTCTCGTACGGGTACTGGTCGAGGTAGACGTCCACGCCCTCGCGCCGCGCGGCCTCGATCATGAGGATATCGGTCTGCGAATGGCCCCACGTGTCGGTCCCCTTGGCCTTGATGTGCGTGCCCACCACCCGGATCCCCGCCGCGCGTCCGATCTCGATCGTCTCGCGCATGCCATCGGTGCCGGTCAGCGGCTGCCCGTTCACGATCGACGGGATCTGCCAGAGCGGCAGCGGCGACTGGCTGCGCTGGTGGGAGTAGTAGAAACCGTCGTAGGGCGCGACCTCCTTCGCCAGGGCGATCAACTCTTCCGTCGTGCTGAAACGCCCGGGCCGGTACTCGGGGCCGGCGCCGAGACCCCATGCTCCGGCTTCCATCCCCCCGCGCACGAGTTCGGCCATCCGCGCGATCTCGTCGGCCGTCGCGGGGCGCTCGTAGTCATCCCCCATCACCAGCCCACGCACGGTCGCATGGCCCACCATCGGCACCACGTTGGTCGCCACGCCCGGGGTCCGGTAGGCCTCCATCTCGTCGGGCATCGGCCACACCGGATTGCGCCCGTCGGGGCCGAAGACCGAGGTGGTTATCCCCTGCATGACCAGGTTGTGCGCGCGGCGCCCATCGATGTTGTCTGACGCGAAGGCCCGGTCGGCGTGGGAGTGCATGTCGATGAAGCCGGGCACGACGTACTTGCCGGTAGCGTCGATGATTCGGGTCGCAGTCGCGCCGGGGAGCTTGCCGATGCTGACGATCCGGTCGCCGGTGATGCCGACGTCGGCGTTGAAGGCGGGGCTACCCGAGCCGTCGAGGACCATGCCGCCACGGATGAGGAGGTCGAACTGCTGGGCGGCGGCCGGGGTGGGAGGCGCAGCCATCGCGAGCGCGGCCGCGCCGAGCACGGTGCGGGCAAGGACGGCGGCGCGGGTGGCAGGCGTGGCCAGGACGAAGGGGATGCTGAGCGGGCGGGCGAAGTAGCGCATGTTTACCACAGGACGGGTGCGGGGTACCCGGCGATCGCTTCATCCGGCGTCACGATCGTCAGGCCGTAGAGGATGGCCTGGGTCACCAGTCCGCGGTCGAAGGGATCGCCGTGAAGCGGCGGAAGGAGATCATCGCGGGCGACGGCTCGCTCGTCAAATGGAAGTGGCCGCAGCCCGAGCCACTCGCGGCGGCTCTGCACGTAGTGTCTCGGGGGCATGGGTAGCGGGAGACGGCCGATACGGTACTTGATCGATATTTCCCAGGCCGACAACGCGCTGAGGTAGACTTCGTTCGCAGGGTCGCGGCACGCCGATTTCGCGGCGCCGGACAGTCTCGGGTCCGCCGCGGCCAGCCACAGGAATGTGCAGGTGTCGACCAGGAGGCCCACTACTCGCCGCCGATACCGAACCGTCTATTGGCGGGCGCCTGGCCACCGCGCCCCTGGCCGCCTCCGGGCTCGGAGCCGCCACCACTCCCGAAAGCGCTCAGTACCTCTTCCGGAAGCGGCTCGAAGAAGCTGTCCGGAATGACCATGCCCCGGTCGATGCCGATGGGACGCAACTCCGTGGGCGTCGAGCGAATCGGCCGGATTTCGGCCACGGGCACGTTGCGCCGGCAAAGCGTGATCGTTTCTCCGGCCTCAACCCGGGCAAGGTAGCGCGAGAGGTTGGCTCTGGCTTCCGCAATGTTGACCTTGTTCATGTACAGCAACCTAGCGTTATAGATGTACATGTCAATACGGCCGTGTCACTGGCCGATGGCAGCCGCCCTAGCCTCTGCAACCCGGTCCAGCGCCCACCGGGCATGCTCGCGAACCAGCTCCGACCGGTCGCGCGCCGCCCGCTGCAGCACGGGACCAGCCTCCTCCGCACCCCAGTTGCCCAGCGCCACGCACACATTCCGCAGCAGGCCGTTCCGCCGAGCCCGCGAGACCGGCGAGTCGCGGAACTCCCGCTGAAAACCCTTGCCGGACATGTCCAGCAGCCGCGTGGCAAGGTCGATCAGCCCCGGGTTGTCCAGTTCGGTGCGGGGGGAATACGCGGACTCCGACGTGGGCGTGGAAAACCGTTCGTTCCACGGACACACCTCCTGGCAGATGTCGCAGCCGAACACCCGGTTGCCGATCGCGGGGCGGAGTTCGCGCGGGATCGGTCCCTTCAGCTCGATGGTGAGATACGAGATGCAGCGCGTGGCATCCATGACGGGGGCGCCGGAATCGTCGCGGCCGAGGAGGGCGCCGGTCGGGCACGCGTCCAGGCAGCGCCGGCAGGTGCCGCAGTGGTCCTCGCGGAACGGGGTGGACGCCTCGAGGCGGAGGTCGGTGAGGAGGACGCCGAGAAAGAAGTACGAGCCCCGGCGCGGGTGGATGAGCATGGTGTTCTTCCCGAACCAGCCCAGGCCGGCGCGGGCGGCGAGTTCCCGTTCCAGGATCGGTCCCGTGTCGACGCAGGCGCGGCGCCGGAGGGGCCGTCCCGCGAGGGCTTCGAGGCGGGCCGCGAGGACCTCCAGCCGGTCGCTGACGACGTGGTGGTAGTCGCGGCCGCGGGCGTAGCGGGCGACGATCGCGCGGGAGGGGTCGCCGGGTGAGGTGGCGGGCTCGTCGTCCGCGTAGGAATGGGCGACGACGAGCGCGCTCCGGAATCCCGGCAGGGTGAGGTCGAGGTCCGCGCGGCGCCTCACCGCGTCGGGGCGGGCGAGGTAGGCCATCTCGCCGTGCAGGCCCGCGGCGATCCAGCGGCGGAAATGCGCCATGTGGTCGCTGCGCTCAAGGTTTACAACACCAGCCATCTGGAAGCCGAGTGCGCGGGCTTCGGCGACTGCCTGTTCGGTGTCGATGGTCATGTACTATTGTTTGCCGGGCGGGCGCGGGCCGCCAAGTCGGAAGTGCCCGCTGGGGCGCCCGCTCTCAGTCCGAAAGGAATACGGTGCCGCTAGTTTCCGGGTCGTGGGCGTCTTGCCGCGCCGCAGCTGTCGTCGTCGCACTGGTTCCCTCCACCGCGTGCGATGCATTTACGCGGGACTACGACACATGGGTCGACACGCTCTCGACCGGGATGGTCCGCGTGTACAACCGCGATCTCCTCCGGAGCAGCCCGGAGCCGGATTTCGTCCTGGTCGAAGAACTGCGGTTGGGCCAGGCGACGGGCGGGCCCGCGGGCGAGGAACCGGAAGTGTTTGGTGATCTTGTCGGACTCGCCGTGGACGAAGTCGGCCGGATCTACGTCGCGGACCGGACAACGCAGGATATCGGTGTCTTTGATCCAAAGGGACACTTCCTCCGGCGCTTTGGTGGCGAAGGAGAGGGCCCCGGGGAGTTCCGAGGGCTGGCCGGAGTGGCGTGGCACGCCTCGGGAATCCTCCTGGCCATGGACTTCGATGCCCGGAGGGTCACGGCGTTCGACTCTCTCGGCGAGGTGCTGTCAACGGCGGCGCATCATCAGGCCACCCTCAACCTCCCATCCGTCTGGCGGACGGAATCCGACACGCTGGGATTCCTCTACGAGCGCGACTGGGATTCCCCGCCCTGGGCCGGGCTCGTTGTCAAACAACGGGTCCTTGCCGACATGTCACTGGCTGCGGTGGACACGATCGCGCTGCCGACCCGGGAGGCCGATTTCGATACGATCCCAAGCAGCTGGCGGCCCCTTTGGTCAGTGAACTCCGAAGGGAGCATCTGGCACGGCAACATCGGCAGATTCCGGTTCTACAGGGCCACGATCCGGGGGGACACAACCCTGGCCGCGGAGCTGCGGCGACCGACGCCTCGGCTGGAAGGGCGCGAGAGGGACAGCCTCGGCGCCGCATGGGGACTGCCGTCGAATGCGCTCCCCAGATACAAGCCTGTCCTGCGATCGCTCCACGTCGCCCGGGACGGAAGGCTCTGGGTCTGGAATCCGCATGTGCACCGGAGCTGGGGCCGGTGGGAGGTCTTCGCCGGGAATGGCTACCACCTGGGCCAGGTGGCCACACCGGTATTGCTGGCCGCCGTGCCCTCACCGGTGTTCGGACATGGCACGATTACAGGCGTCACCGAGGATAGTGCGGGGGTGAAATACGTCGTCCGCCTGCGCGCGCCCGAAATGGACTGATCAGTTGGCCAGGATGTCCTTCAGGTCGTCGATGCGGGCCACTGTCACATCCTTCAAGTCGGCGATCCGGCTCGCCGTCACGTTCCTGAAGTCCTCCACTCTGGCCGCCATGACATCCTTCATGTCATCGAAGCGCTTCCCGATGTCGTCGAAGCGGTTGCCCATATCGTCGGAGCGCTTGCCCATGTCGTCAAAGCGTATGCCCATGTCGTCGAAACGCTTGCCCATGTCGTCAAAACGGTTCCCCATGTGGTCAAAACGCGTCTCGACACGCCGTTCGACATCCCGGATGTTCCGACCGATCGCCCTGTGAGCGTCCCGGCTCTCGGTCCGCACCAATTCGATCTCGGTCCGCACTTCACTGAACCGCCGGTCCATGGAGCGTTGCATGTCGTCGAATCGCTTGTCGACGGACTTGAAACGGGTGTCTACGGACCTGAACCGCTCATCAACCAGTTCGAATTTCGTCTCCATCCATGCCTTCATGTCTTCGAACCGCCTGCCCATCCAGATGCTGATGGCCGTAAAGCCGACGATCAGCACCACCATTTCGGCTGCGAATCCGATCCAATCGGTCGTTGGCACCGTGATGCTCCTGTTCGTTCCCTGGTCTCGTCATTTGTAATACCGTTTGCCAACATCAGGCAAGGGGTGCCATTCGAAGATCGCACACCGAGAGAGGCAAGCCCATGGCTGGATGGGACAGACGGACGTTCGAACAGGCACACTGCCCTTGAATCGATTCGCCCAAGCGCCGTGTACGCGCCGGTGCTATCCTTGGGCTGCCCATTCCGCCCCGCGGACAGTTGAACTCTCGCTCCCGTTCGTATGAACCTGGACCAGATCCGCAGCTCCTTCCCCATCCTGCAGCGCCGCAACTACCTCAACTCGTGCTCGCTCGGCGCGCTGTCGAACCGGGCGGAGGACCGCCTGCGCGACTTCACCGCCAAGTGGCACGACCTCGGCGCGTCGGCGTGGTACGAGCACTGGTGGGGCGCCCTTGGCGACCTCCGCGGCCGGATCGAGGCGATGTTCGGCGCGCCCGGCGGCACGATCGCGCTCATGCCGTCCACCTCCGCGTGCCTGGCGGCGGTATCGTCGAGCCTGGACTGGTCGAAGCGCAACCGGATCGTCACCACCGAGCTGGACTTCCCCACCCTGCTCTACCAGTGGAAGGTGCGCCCCGACGCCGAGATGGTCGTGCTGGAGAGCCACGACGGCGTCCACATCGACCCGCAGCAGTTCGCGGACGCCGTCGACGACCGCACCCTGGCCATCGCCACGAGCCACGTCTTCTTCACGACCGGCGCGATCCAGGATCTGGGCGCAATCGGCGACATCGCCCGGCGCGCTGGCGCGTACAGCCTGATCGACGGCTATCAGGGAGCCGGACAGGTTCCCGTCGACCTCCCCGCGACCGCAGTGGATTTCTACACGTCGGGCCCCCTTAAGTGGCTGTGCGGCGGGCCGGGCCTCGCCTACCTCTACGTCCGCAGCAACCGGATCAGCGCGCTCCATCCCACGATCACCAGCTGGTTCGCGACCAAAGACCAGTTCCAGTTCAACTCCGGCGAATTCCGTTATCACGAGGATGCGCGGCGCTTCGAACTCGGCACCCCGGCGCTCGCGACGGTGCACACCTCGCTCGGCGGCCAGGAGATCGTGGACGAGGTCGGGATGGTGGAGATCCGCGCGCAGAACGTCGCGCTGACCGAGCGGCTGGTGGAGCGGTGCCGTGCGGCCGGATTCTCGCTTCGGGTGAGCGACGAACCCGGGACCCGCTCGGCGATCGTCCTGGTGCGTCACGACGAGCCCGGCGCCGCGGTCGCGCGCCTCGCCGAGCGCGGGATCATCGTCGACAACCGGCCCGGCGTCGTGCGCGCCAGCCCGCACTTCTACAACACCCTGGACGAGGTGGACGAGTTCGTGGAGGTGCTGGGCGCAACGTCGTGACCGGGGCAAGCTGTCCCTGCGGCTGGACCGGAAGACGGTGCAGACGCGCGCGGATCGTGCAATAGTAGAGCCACCATCCGTCCATCCTCCGACCGAGAGAACCTCCCGTGCTATCCACGCTCGCGCTCGCCACTGTCATGCAGGTGTCCCCCCAGGTGCAGGAACTGGTGCCGGGGACCGACTACGACCCGTCCATCCCCACGCTCGAGGAGGTCGTTGGACACGACTTCGGGGAGGTGGTTACGCCGCCGGACGACGTGATCCGGTACATCGAGGCGCTGGCCGAGGCGGCACCCGACCGCACGCACCTCGTCCAGTATGCGGAGAGCTGGGAGGGCCGGCCGCTCGTCGTCCTCGTCATCGGGTCCGCCGAACGAATGGCACGTCTCGAGGAGGTGAAGGTGGGTCTCCAGCGGCTCAGCGACCCGCGCGGGGTCTCCGACGAGGAGACGGAAGCGCTCCTGGCCGAACTCCCGGTCGTCACCGCGCTCATGCATTCGATCCACGGCAACGAGATCAGTCCCAGCGGCGCGGCCATGGCGGAGGCGTATCACCTGCTCGCGGCGAGGGGGGATGCCGATGTCGACCTGATCCTGTCGGAGTCGCTGGTCCTCATCGACCCACTCGAGAACCCGGACGGGCGGAACCGCTTCGTATACCAGAACGAGGTCGCGCAGGCCCGCTGGCCCGACGAGGCCGCCTATTCCGCCGAGCACGACGAGCCGTGGCCCGGCGGGCGAAGCAACCACTACCTGTTCGACCTGAACCGGGACCTGTTCATCCAGAGCCAGCCCGAGACGCGGGGGAAGGTGGACATCCTCCTCGAGTATCGACCGCAGATCGTGGCCGACCTGCACGAGATGGGAGGGGACGCAACCTACTTCTTCCCGCCCACCGCCCCGCCCTCCAACCCCTGGTACGGGGAGCGGCAGATCGCGCTGATGGACGTGTTCGGGTCGGCGACCGCGGCCCGCTTCGACGAACGCGGATTCGCATACTTCAACCGGGAGGTGTTCGACCTCTTCTATCCCGGGTACGTCGACATGTGGCCGATGGGGCAGGGTGCGCTCGGCATGACGTACGAGCAGGCAAGCGCCCGCGCACTGCGGTTGAGACGGTCGGACGGCGACCTGCTCACCTACGGCCAGGGAGTGTTGCAGCACTTCACGGCGGCACTGGAGACGGCACTGACCGCCGCTCGCAACCGCGAACGCATTCTGCGTGACTACCTCGCCTTCCGGCGCGAGGGCGTCGCCGCAGGGCAGACGGGCCCGGCGGAAATCGTGCTTCACTCGGCCCACGACCCGGGAATGGCCGAGCGGCTCGCGATAATGCTGGTCGAGAACGGGGTCGAGGCCTTCCGGGCGTCCGGGCCGGTGACGGTTGGTGATCGCTCGCTGTCCGCCGGCTCGAGCTTCATCGTCCCACTGGACCAGCCGATGCACGGCTTCATCCACAACCTCCTCGACGCACACGTCCCGATGGAGGAGGACTTCGTGCGCCGGCAGATCGAGCGCCGGGCCAACCGGCAATCGGACGAGATCTACGACCTGACGGCCTGGAGTCAGTCGCTGCTGTGGGATGTCGAGGCGATCGAGACGGACGCGACCGGGGCGCGCGGTGAGCCGGTGACTACGGTGGCAACGCTGGAGGCGCCGGAAGCGCTGCCTGCAGCGCTCGTCGGCTACCTGATCCCGTGGGGCACGAACGCGGCCGCGACGGTGGTCGAGGCGCTGCGCGAAGGCATTCGCGTCCGGGCGGCGGGTGCCGAGTTCACGCTGGACGGCCGTGAGTACGGAACCGGCACGGCGATCGTCCGCGTGGCCGAGAACGGGCCGGACATGCCTGCGCGGTTGGGGGAGATCGCGGCCCGGCACCGCGCCGAGGTCGTGGCGATCGATGACGCGTACGTGCGCGAGGGGATGTCGCTGGGAAGCAGCCGGGTGCGGGCACTGCGCGAGCCGCGGGTGCTGCTCGTCTACGATTCGCCCGGTCAGAGCTATTCCGTGGGCTGGGCGCGCTATGTCCTCGAGCGCCGTTACGGGCAGCGCACCACGGTCGTGCGGGCTTCGAGCCTGGGCCGCGCACGGCTGGCGGACTACGATGTGGTCGTCTTCCCGAACGGCAACTACGGCAGCGCCGTCGGCGACGCACTGCAGGATCGCCTGCGGGCGTGGATGCGCGACGGCGGCACGATGATCACCATGGCCGAGTCCTCGCGCTGGGCGTCGCGGGAGGGACTCCTGGCCACCGAAACAGAGCGCCGCGGCGGCCGCGCCGAGGGCGACGATCCCCCCGATCCCGGCACCCCGGACCAGCCTATCGAGTACCTGGACGCAATCTCTCCCGACGACGAATCACCCGAGGGCGTGCCCGGCGCGATCCTGCGCACCCTGCTCGACATGGAACACTGGCTCGCCGCCGGCACCGACGGCGAGATCGGCGTTCTCGTCGAGGGGTCCCGCGTCTTCCGTCCCATCACCCTCGACGAAGGCACGAATGTCGGGCGGTACGCGGACCTCGACGATCTGGTTCTCAGCGGGATCGTGTGGGAGGAATCCCGACCGCAACTGGCCAGCAAGGCGTTCCTGATTCACCAGCCGGTCGGACAGGGACAGCTGGTGGCGTTTGCGGAGGATCCGAACTACCGGGCCTACACCGAGGCGACGCAGCTGCTGTTCATGAACGCGGTGTTGCTGGGGCCGGGGCGGTAGGGGGGCGGGTCGCTGGCCGGGTTTGTCGGCCAGATTTCACCGATTTTGGCCGACAAACCGTATAGCTGGCCGGTTGTCGGCCAATTCCGGGCCAAAATGGCCGACAAATGCGCGCAGCCCCATCCCCCTCAACTCACCGGCCGCACCCTCTTCTTCAGCACGAACAGCCCCTCCTGCATGCTCGTCACGATCACCGTGCCGCTCTCGAAATACGGGTAGTTGCTCCACGCGCCGCCGAACCCCGGGCCCTCCTTGTACGGCGCCGTGTCGAAGTAGCCGACCTCGCGCGGGTTCTCGGGGTCGGAGATGTCGAGGATGTGCAGGCCGTAGAGATAGTTGGCCTGGAACATCAGGTCGTCGCGGATATAGAGGTTGTGCGCGCTCGCGGGCATGGAGCCCATGAACTCCCGGACCAGCACGGGGTCCTCGATATCGCTGACGTCCCAAATCAGCGTGCGCGTGGTCTCCGCGTTGCCCGCGATCACGTCGGCCTCGTCGTCCTGGTAGAAGTAGCGGTGGTCGGCGGTGAGCCAGCCCTGGTGTATGTAGGCGGGGTTCGGTGAAGACGGATTCGCCACGACCACCGGGTTGTCCTTGTCGGTGACGTCCTGGATCTGGAAGTTGCGGCCGTTCGAGTTGAAGCACAGTTCGCGGCCCTGGTAGTTCTCGTCGGGGCCGCGGTAGATGACGCACTGGGTGTCGTGGGTGCCGCCGGTGGGGGCGCAGCCGACGAACTCGGGATTGGCGGGATCGTCGATGTTGATCATGTGGAGGCCGCCGCCGCAGGTGTCGCCCGCGCCGCCGCCTCCGATCGTGTAGGCGATCCCTGTCTCCTCGTTGATCGCGATGTTGTGCGAGCTGCCGATGCGGGTGTAGTGCACGTCCGGCTCGAAAAGCGCGGGCATTTCCTCGACGGAGATGTCGCGCAGGCGTCTGAGGTCGAAGACCTGCATGCCGTGCTCGCCCGCCCCGTCGGCGACGATGAAAGCGTGGTCCTTGTACGTCTTGATGTCGCGCCAGAGCTGGGACGGCGGGGTGCCCCAGGGCTTGGGCAGGTCGCCGACCAGCATGGGGTTGGTGGGATCGGTGATGTCGACGAAGGAGGTGCCGTCGTTGCGTCCCACCAGGGCGTATTCGCGCCCGGTCATCGGGTCGGTCCAGCCCCAGTTGTCGTTGGCGCGGACGCCCCGGGCGCGGTCGTCGGCGCGGAGAAGCGAGGGCGGCACGTACGCCAGCAGCTCGACCTCGTCGCAGTCGAAGGGGCCGACCTTGCCTTCGACGCAACGGCGCTCCTCGCCCACCAGGGCCCCGAGCATGTCGGGGGCGCTGACGAGCATCTCGCCGTCGCCCCAACCGCCGCTGCCGCGCTCGAAGACGTGGACCGAGCCGGCCTGGTGGTGCATCCCGGGGGACCCGACGGCGACCAGGCCCGCGTCGGCGACGACCAGGCCGCCGAACCGGTCGCTCTCGACCGTCTCTTCCTGGGGGAGCTGGAGGCGGCGCGGCTCGTCCGGCAGCGACCCGCCGCCGTCGGCCTCGTACACGAAGACCGAGCCGAGTTCGTAGCCGCGCGTGGTGGGGGCGCCGACCCACACGTCGTCGCCTGCGAAGGCCACGGCCTCGCCGAAGCGGTCGCCGCTCTCGCCGGCCGAGAAGGTCAGCCGTCCGTCGGCGGGGACCCATCGGGTGAGGTCGGCATCCCATGAATGCGCGTAAACGGCGCCGCGGCTGTCGTCCGTTCCCGGCGCCCCGATCAGGACCCTGTCCCCGGAAGCCGCGAGGGCAGACCCGAAGTTGGCGTTCGATTCGGCGGCCGATTCGAGGACGCCGCCCTCCTCCCAACCCCCATCCACCATGCGGTAGTGATGGACGCGGCCCGCGCGCTCGCCATCGTCGCCGCCGGCGTTCCACTGGGGAGCGCCGATCAGGGCACCGTTGGCGGTGAACAGGATCGCCGCGCCGAAGCGGTCTCCCTCCGCCCCGTCTGCGGGTTGAAGCTGGCCGCGCCGGGTCCACTGGCCGTCGTCGCCGCGCTGATAGGTGTAGACGGCGCCCTGCGGCACGGCCTCTTCCTCGCCGCCTTGCCGGCGGGGCGCGGGGGCGGCTCCGGGTGCGCCCACGAAGAGCCAGTCGTCGTGAGCGGCGATGGACAGGCCGAAGTCGTTACCGCAGTAGCCGTCGTAGCGGCAGGTCGGGGACGCGCCGGCGATATCGTCGCCCTCGATCGTGCCGGTGGCCTGCCACGCGCCGCCGCCCGTGCGCTCGAAGATGTGGATCGGGCCGCCGCGCTGGCCGATGAAGAGGGTGTTGCCCGTCCTGGCGAGCATGGTGCCGAATCCGTCGGCGCGCTCGGAGTCGGGGGCGCGGAGCACGTTGGACTCGCGCCATTCGCCCCCGGCGTTGCGGTAGATGTACACCGATCCGGGGCGGAAGCTGGTCGTGGGCTCGGCGATGAGGAGTTCGCCGGCGTCGATGATCACCGAATTGCCGAAGGCGCCGGACTGCGCCGATAGCGGTGGTGCGGCCCAGGTCAGGGCAGCGAGAGAGGCGAGGAGGGCGATGGTCGGCTTGCGAATCATGGTGCGGTTCCGTTCTGGCGTGGTCGTGCGGTCTCGGTGGAAGGGGTCAGCGGGCGAGGATTTCGGCGGCGCGCGGGGCCATGAGCGCGTTGCTGTGGCCGGCGCCGGGGACGGTGTCGAGGGCCCAGCCGAAGGGGACGCCAAGGGATTCGGCGGCAGACTGGGCGGCTGTGTAGAAGGTATGGCCGCGGGTGAAACGGTGCGGGCCCTGAAGCATGGCCTCGGGGGTGCGGCGGAGGTTGCTCGAGGTGGTGATGGTGTCGGCATCTCCGAGCAGGACGGTGACGGGGAGCTGCAGGAGGGCCGCGAGCCCGGCGACTTCGAAACCCGAGCCGCCCAGGCCGTAGGGCCACGCGGTGCCATCGTCGGGCATGGTGTACCAGCCGGCGTTGGCGGCGACGGCCCGGTCGATGGGGGCGTCGGAGCGGGTCATCAGCAGCCGGTGAACGAACTGGCTGCCGGCGGAGTGGCCGAAGATGCGGAAGGTCGTGCGGGTGCTGCCGGTGGCGGTGCGGACGGCGTCGAAGAGGTGTTCGATGGCGGTGAAGGTCCAGGTGGATTCGGGATTGCGGGCGCCGCCGGAGGCGTCCGGCGCGTCCGCGTCCGGGAAGACGTTGCCGAGGTTGTACCACTGGTTGCCCGGGTAGCTGTCGGTATCGAAGACGGGGACGAGCAGGAGGAAGCCGTGGGCGGCGGCGTGGGGCTCCCAGTCGTTGAAGTAGCGCTCGCCCGCCCTCGAGTTGCCGTGCATGACAACGACGATGGGCGTCTCGGGGCTGTGGCCCTCGGGCATGTGGTAGCGGACGGTGAACGGGCGGTCGGCGTTGCCGAGGGCGTCGTGGAAGGTGAACTGGCCGGAGCCGGGGTGGAGAGACAACGTGCCCGGCGCGGCTTCGCTCGCCGAATCCGGGTCGCCACCATCACTCTCACCGCACCCGCCGCAGGCCACCGCCAGGATCGTTGCTGCCAGCAGTGCTCCGCTTCGCCGCTCCTTCATCCACCTTCTCCTCGGTTGGTCTTGTACCCGCTCGGGTGGCGCCTGTGCTCGCTCGGTTGGGTGCGCATGGGTCACGCTAACGATTCACCGGCCGGGGTCCGGACCGCCAGACCTCCTCGTGGATCCACGGGCGGGCGCCGTATGCGCGCGCATTCGGCCAGATCTCGTCGAGGGTCGTTCCTTCGTAGAGGATGCCGCCCTTCATGACGTACTGGATGTCGGTCGTGTTGCGGATGTTGTCGAGGGGGTTGGAGTTGAGGATCATGAGGTCGGCGAGCTTGCCTTCGGTGAGGGTGCCCAGGTCTTCCGAGGTGCCGAGGAAGTACGCGCCTTCGACGCTGGCCAGTTCCAGGGCGCCCATCGGACCCATCGCCGATTCCGCGATCCAGACCTCCCAGTGGGACGCCAGGCCGTGCTGCTGCCCGTGCGCCCCGATCGCGCCGTGGGCCCCTTCCTCCATCCAGTCGGCCAGAATCTGGGCGAGCATCGGGTAGCTGTAGTCGGTGAAGGGACGCTGGAAGACGCGGCGGGCGTGCGGCACGAGCTGCTTCCACGGCATCCACAGGCGGAGTTTTTCGTCGCGCCAGACTTCGGTTTCGTGGAAGAACCACTCGTCGTTCCAGGGGCCCGGACCGCCGACCACGAAGGTGGGCGAGTAGACGGTTTCGGCGCGGCCGAAGAAGCGGGCTGCGTCGGAGTACATCGGGACGTAGCTGATCGGGTGCTCCCAGGCGGTCTGGCCGTCCATGATCATGCCCATGTTGAACGCCAGGTCGCTGCCCTCGGAGGTGACCATCAGGCCTCGCCTGCGCGCGATGTCCGACACCCACTGGCGCTGGTCGCGGCGGGGCTGCAGATACTGCTTGAGCGAAACCGCACCCCACGACTGAAGGCGCGCGATGTTGTCTTCGGCGACCTCGTAGGTGGTGAGTTCGTTCTGGCGGACGGCGTCACCGCGGTAGAGGGGGTCGCCGGTGGTGTAGGTGCGGGGGCCGACCAGGATGCCGGCTTCGATCATCTGCGCGGCCGGGAAGACGTCCTGCGACCACTGCGAGTTGTCTAGGTTGCTGGTAACGCCGTAGGCGAGCGCGACCGCCATCTCGAAGGCGTTCGGCGGGATGATGCCGCGGTACTCGCGGAAGAAGTGAGAGTGCATATCGATGAAGCCGGGGATCAGCGTCTTGCCGGTGCCGTCGACGGTGTGGTCGGCGCCGGATGCGTCGCATTCGCCGGCCGTGCCCACGCAGGTGATGCGGCCGTCGGTGGCGACGAGAGTGCCGTTTTCGACGACCTGGCGGTTCTCGAGCGTGACAATGCGGGCGCCGGTGATGGCGACGGTGCCCATGCCGAGCGAGCCACGCGGGACCTGGAGCGCGATCCTGAACGTGTCCGTGGTCTCGGCCGCAACATCGTGCGTGTAGTAGTTCGCGGCACTCCCGAACTCGACCGTGTTGGCGTCGCGCCAGCCGGGGAAGATCCCTCCCCGCCGGCTGAGCTGCCGCACCGGGAGCTTGCCGTTTTTCTTGGCGACCGCAACGGCGCCGCCGATCCCCGCCGCGCCGCCCGGGACCGGGACCAGGTAGGCGTTGTCGCCTTCGTTGAACGCGGCGTGGCGGCCGTCGGGCGAGATCATGACCTCGTCGGCAAAGGGAAGCACGAGGTGGATCTGCGGGTCGCTGCCGTCGCGCGCAACGGAGCGCAACCGGGTGGAGTCGCCCATCGTGCGGTAGTAGATGCGGCCCTCGGGACCGAATGACCCACGCACGAACTGGGTACGGGTGGGTAGCGTGTTGCCGGGTACGCGGACAACGCGCTGGCCCGCGGACCCCATGCCCGCTTCGTCGCCCGTTTCGGCGCCGCCGCCCGGTCCCGCCGCCGGGAAGAGTACCAGGTCGTACCACGGGTTGTGCGCCACCGAGCGGTACCGGAACGTGGCGCCCGACCCCCGCGTTGCCAGGATCTCGGTGCCGTCCGGGCTCCACTGGGTGTGGGCGTACTCGCCGGACTCGGCGCTGACCTGCCGGGGGCTGCCCCCATCGACGCTGATGGTCATCACGTGGCCGGTCGCGTTCTCGTCGACGGTTGTGTAGGCGATCGACCGGCTGTCCGGCGACCAGGACGGCGAGTACTCGAAGCGCTTTTCGGCGTCGGAAGTGAGGCGCCGTGGCGTGCCGTCGGGCAGGTCCATCACCCAAACGCGGCCGGCGGCGGTGAAGGCGAGCCGCTCGCCATCGGGCGAGCCTGTCGTCCAGCGTGTGAAGTTGATGCGGACGGGACCGTCGTCGATGCGGAAGGCCTGGTACGCCTGCTCCGAGATGACTCTGTGGACCCGCGCGGTGAAGGGGATGGTGGACACCTCGCCGCTGGCCACATGCAGTCGCCTCAGCTTGCCTCCCTGCGCGATCACGATGGACGCCCCGTCTGGCGCCCACGCGTAGCCGGGCAACATGCGGATCGTCTTCATCCCCTCGGTCATGTCCTGCGAAATCGGGTCCATGGCAATCCGCTCGGCACCCGTTTCCAGATCGCGCACCCATAGCGCCGTACTGGGACCGAATTCGTGCCCCTTCCACTCGATCGTCGCGTCCGGGAGGCGGCGCGCAAAGGCGACATGGCGGCCGTCCGGCGAAATCTCACCCGCGAATCCGCCCCCGCCCGAGAGCCGGTACTGACGCGACGGCACGCCGCTCGTGATCTTGAGGACCTCGCCCGTCTTCAGGTCCCTGCGGCGCAGGTTCATGGTGCCCTGCAGCGCGTCGCGCACAAGTGCGCCGTCCACCGGTTCGGCAAAGATGTCGTCGTCCACCGCCCACGGCACGGTCTGCCCGGGAGTTCGCACATGGTAGTACAGGAAGCGCCCGTCCTCCGAAACGGACGGCCACGACGCGGATCCGTCGTCGCTGGACACCACCTCGATCCCCGTGCCTCCGTCCTGGTGGTACATCCAGATGCCGCCTCCCTGCGCGACCAGGATGTACTCGCCGTCGGCCGTCCACTCGGGCATGGTGACCCGCGTGTCCATGCTGGACTGTACCTGGCGCGGGTTCGACCCGTCCGCGTCCATCACCCAGAGGTTGGTCTGGCCGCCCCGGTCCGATATGAACGCGATCCGCGTCCCGTCGGGAGAGTACTTCGGGTGGTAGTTGACCGCGACGCCGCTCTCCTGCGTGAGGCTCTGGGCCCGGCCGCCCTCCGCGGGGACGCGGTAGACGTGCGCCAGGAGGTCGAAGACGATCCAGCGACCGTCGGGTGACATGTCGACCGACATCCACGTCCCCTCGTCGGTCTCGAAGTCGATCTCGCGGACCTCGCCCCGGGCAAGCGTGACGTCCCAGTCGGGGTCGTCGGTGCCAGCCGTGCCGGCCGCGTCCTGCGCGAGGGTGGGGGTGGGAAGGGCGGTGGTGGCGATCCCGGCCGCGAGGAGGAGCGGGAGTGCGTTGAGGGCGCACCGGGCGAGGGGGGCGAAGGGTGCACGGGCGGGGACGCGTAACATGGGTGCCTCCGGGACAGGGTCGGAGCTGTGGGACACCCGGTCAGAATAGGGAACGGCGGCGCGGTGGGCCACCGGAGGAAACTCCCGCGGCAGGACTCGAACCTGCGACCCGACGGTTAACAGCCGTCTGCTCTACCAGCTGAGCTACGCGGGATTGAATTTGGGGCCACGAAAGATTGTCCTCGGCAACGTTCGAGTCAATGACCGTGCGTCCGCAGGCGCCCTGGCCGCAGGCAGACCGGGCTTCTACACGTTGAACCGGACCAGCATCATGTCGCCGTCGGACACGATGTACTCCTTGCCCTCCACCCTCATCAGGCCGGCATCCTTCACCGTCGCCTCCGACCCGTACTCCGCGAACACCTCGAACGGGATGATCTCGGCGCGTATGAAGCCGCGTTCCATGTCGCTGTGCACCCGCCCGGCCGCAGTTCGGGCCACCGTCCCGCGCCGGATGGTCCACGCGTGTACTTCCTCGGGACCGACCGTGAAGAACGAGATCAGGTCCATCATCTCGTAGGTCGCACGGATGAACCGCGCCAACGTAGGTTCGGCGAGCCCCATGTCCTCCAGGAACTCGGCCTGGTCCTCGGGATCCAGGGATGCGATTTCGGCTTCGACCCGGGCCGAAAGAACCATCGCCGCGCCGCCCATTGTCCTGAGTTCTTCTGCCAGGGCCGCGTCGAGCGGCTCGGCGGCGGCTTCCTCCTCCACATTCACCGCGGCCAGCAGCGGCAGGTCACTGAGGAGTCCATAGCCTTTCAGAAACCGGCGATCCAATTGCGTCCGCGGCACCAGGCGGAGGGGACGCCCGTCCTCCAGCACTGTGGTCATCGTCTCGAACGCGTCGATCTCCCGAACATCCGCCCGTTCCTTGCGGGCGCGGTCCAGCCGCCGCTCAACGACGCCGAGGTCCGCGAGCACGCACTCCGCGTGGAACGCCTGCAGGTCGCCCAGCGGGTCCGGCGCCGTCTCCAATGCCGGGTTGACGAAGTCGCGCAGCACCAGGCAGAGCGCTTCCCGGTCCCGAATCTGCTGCAGCGCCGCCGGCGACAGGACCTGGGACCGGGCGCCGTATTCGCCCGGCACGTCGCGCAGGTTGATCGTGGCGTACACGGTCTTCTTCGGCTTGTACACCCGCGAGAGGAGATCGACGCGCGGATCGGGGACCCGAACGGTGCCCACACGGACCTCGCCACCGTACCCCACGGGCACGTCCAGACCCGTCATGGCATTGAACAGGGTGGTCTTGCCGGACCCCGCGAAACCCGCGACGACGAACTTCATGGGGACGTGGCGGCACCGGCGGCCGACCCCGCCCCGGAAGAGCGCCGGGAGCACCACCGGCGCGGCCGGGGAAGCATCGTGATGACCACCCCTGCAGACGCCGTCGCCGCGGCCGGACCGAAGCCCGGCCGCAGCGCGGCAAAGTTGTCAGCTTCCTCCGAGATTCGGATTCGACTCCCACTCGTCGATGCCGATTTCGAAGCATACGTCGCGGCCGGCAAGTGAGGGATCGTTGATTCTCCTGAGGTCGTTGAGGCGGTGGGCCTGCAGCCACAGTTCAGCCGAACGCTCGTACATCAGCTGGTCCATCACAGCCGATTGGCTCATGTCTCCCTCGTAGGGGTCGAGAGCGACGAATGCCCGCACCTCGTTGATGAGCGCGACCGCGCGTGCAACGCTCCCAATATTCAACTCGGCCTCCGCTTCGATCAAGCGTGCTTCCTGCCAGGTCGAAATGGGGATGGGTGAGTCCCGGAGCTTGTACTTCTCCTGCTCCACGTACTTTCGGGTCGGATCCGGCCCGGTTTCGTTGGGCCCGCGGTCGATGAAGGACGTTCTCGGGTCCGCGATGAAGCGAGGATCGTCGTAGAACGTCGGATGCACGCCCGCTTCACGCCTGGTAAGGGTGCGAGTCAGGCCGGCGACCGAGTTCTGTTCCCGCCCGCTGTTCTGGGAATAGATGGCGTCGAAGCGGAATCCGGCCGGGATCGCCGTCGCGTCAGCCAGCGCGCCCGCATGATCGCCCAGCATGGACCGGGTGCGGGCTCGTCCCAACTGGGCCCGCATCGCCCAGTCAGGGGCTCCCGCCCCCGTCGCGCTCGACATCGCATCGCTAAAGTCCTGCTCGGCCAGCCGGTAGAACTCTGCGGGTGGCATTGCCGGCCCTCCGTTGAGAGTGCCTTCGCAGAAGTTGTCGGCGAGCATGACCTTGCCGAGTCCCCCATACATCCGCACCTGGGCCGGCTCGGATCTGGCCTCCGGGAAGCCCTCGGCGATCCGGCGAGCCGCGTCGTCCGCGACCCAGATCGACCGTGCCATCTGGTTGTAGACGCCGTTTCCGTTTGAGAGCCGGTCCATGAGGCCGGTCTCCACCGATCGCCAGCTCGGGAACGAGCCGGTGTGGATCAGCTCAAAGGAAACGAGTCCCATGATGTTGATCGCGTTGTCGTACATGTCGATCCAGTCTCCGGCCACTCCGTTTACCAGAGGATTCAGCGCCGCTTCCTGGTCGAGATCCTGCTCGAGGATGTCCTGCTCGTTCTGCACCTCGAACAGACCGTCGCACGCCGCCGTCGAGAGGAACAACGCTGCAAGCGCGAGCACACCGAGCCACGGCGAACGGTAGCCGGTGCCGCCGAAAACCCTGTTACCACTGGTCATTGTGTCTCTTCCTTTCTGATCGTTTGTCATGTCATCCTCCCGTCACATCGATGTCCGGAAGGTCATCAGGAAGATCCTCGGCGGTGGCAGGGTGTCGAAGTCCTGTGCGTTCCGCAGGTTGGACGCTCCGTCCCAGTTGGTCTCGGGGTGTATCCCCGAGAACACGCTCCACATCCACAGATTCCTCGCGGAAAGCCTGACGCTGGACCGGGACATGCCGAAGTTGGCCAGCCACTCGTCGGGAAGATCGTAGCCGACGCTGATTTCACGGATGGTGAAGAAGTCGGCCGGTTCCCAGAAGCCGGTGTAGCCCAGGGTCGTTGTGTAGTTGTAGACCGAATCGGATGCCGGGGTCGGAGTGCCGTTCGGCTGCTCGACCAGAGACAGATACTCGTCTCCCGTGCGCACGCGGGCGGACCAGTACCGTGAGAAGTTGTTCTTCACCATTCCGCCCCGGAACTCCGACATCGCGGACAGCGTGACGGACTTCCAGCGGAATTGGTTGGAGTACGAGCCGAACCAGCTCGGGTCCTTGCGGCCCTGAAAGTTCTGTT
Organism: Gemmatimonadota bacterium; assembly: GCA_022826565.1. Lineage (GTDB taxonomy): Bacteria > Gemmatimonadota > Gemmatimonadetes > Longimicrobiales > Gaopeijiaceae > Bin94. The sequence continues at coordinate 378,982 of JAJDUP010000035.1, forward strand.
CGCTGGTGCGGCTGTGCGTCCGCGTATTCGGGTCCCAGCCCTCGAGGTCGAAGCCCCAGGCGCCGTGAACGGGATACCCCTCCGTGATCCTGTAGCCGAAGCCGCTGAGGTCGGCGACTCCGCCCATATCCGTAACTTCGTTGTGCTGGGTCGCGAACTGCGCGTTCCCCGACCACTCGAAGTCCTGAGAGCTGTAGAGCAGTGCGTTCACGCCGATCTCCACCCCGCGGTTTTCGATCGCCCCGATGTTGGTCAGCTGGTCGGCGAGAAAGCCCTGTGACGATGGGAACGGCTTGAAGAGGAGAGCGTCCCTGGTCTGCTGGAAGTACGCGGTTGCCTCGACGCCTATGCGGTCGTCGAGGATACCCGCGTCGAATCCCACTTCGACTTCCTGGGAGCGCTCCGGCCCCAGGTCCGGGTTTCCGATGTTGCCGGGGGTGACCGCGGGCAGACCTCCCTGCGCCGACACGGGCACCCAGGTGCGGTCTGCGGCAAACTGGGCAGGGGCGAGGCCGGACTCTCCGTACGCTACCCGGAGTTTCATGGTCGGGATCAGGCCGGTGGGCCAGAACCCCTCTTCGGAGATGTTGTAGGCCAGCGACGCTTTCGGGTAGAGCTGCGTATTGAACTCGTTCCCGAAGGCGGAGTTTCCGTCCAGCCTCATGCCGGCGGTGAGGAAGAGCTTGTCCCAGAGGCCGAATGTCCCCTGCGCGAACACGCCGGCGTTGATCTCTTCGACGCGGCGCTCGGACCCGGTGGTTACCGAGGTCGCGTCGACCGACTTGACCCCTGGCGCCGGGAAATCCGTCCCCCGCGCATCCACCCGGACGGTATTCTCGAAGTTGCCCTGGAAGCCGCCGGTGACCTCCGATGAGATCCAGTCGGTAAAGTCGTTGGACAGGGTCGCGCGGTACTCCGTGGTCACGTCGCGGAATGTGCGGGTGTGGTTGCGCTTGTTGCCCAGCTTGTTGCCCGAGCCCTCGTAGCCGAAGGGGAAGAACTTGGTGAACTCGTCCGTGAACCAGTCGACCCCGGTTCGGAACGTGTGGCTGAATCGGTCGTTGGGCCGGTGGACGACTTCGAAGCCGGACGTCGCCCGCAGGACCCGCTGCAGGTTCTCCAGCGTGCTGTTGGCCGCCACGCTCCCGAATCGCTCTCCGTATGGCCGGTCCACCGTAGCCGTGTAGGGCAGACCGCTGGCAAACTGGGAATAGAGTCCGTGCAACGCGTTGTTGTCGTCGGGAACCCGCAATCGGTTGTGGATGAGACTGGATGTTGCCGTCACCGTCACTGTGGGGCTGAGAACCGTGGTGAGGTTCAAGCGGCCACTTATGACCTTGTTCCAGTTCGCATCGCCCTTGAGCGACGCCTCCTGGCCCTTGTAGCTCCCCGAGATGAAGTAGCGGACCGACTGCCCCCCTCCACTCACAGAACCGGCGTAGCGGTGGTGGTACCCATTCTCGACGAGCTCCGTGGGGTCGCGGGCCTGGAAGCCGTCGGGTCCACGGAAGAGGTGGTTCATCCGGCCCGGGAAGGTGTCGGTCGGTGTCCGCTCGAATCCCTGTTCGACTTCGAAATTCCACTGCGGCGCACCCGTCCGTCCCCGTTTTGTGAAGATCTGGATGACCCCGTTGGCTCCCTGTGTGCCGTACATCGTGGATGCGGCCGAACCCTTCACGATCTCGATTCTCTCGATCTCCGAGGTCGAGATGTCCTGCAGCCGCGAGATGTCCATACCGCCGAACCAGACACCCCCCTGGTCGTGCGAGGCGTCGACCCTGATCCCGTCGATGTACACCACCGGATCACCGCTCAGCGACACGGAAGTCATGCCGCGGATGCGGATGATTCCGCCAAGGCCCACGGTTCCGGATGCGAGATTCATCGCGACACCCGCCGACCGCCCCTGAATGAGCTGGTCGACACTCGTAATCGGTGCCGCGGCGGTCACATCCAGGGCGTTCACCGTCGAGATGGAGTTGCCGAGTTTCCGTTTGGCCGTCTCCTGGGCCGACCCTGTAACCACCAGTTCGTCCAGGCTGATCGCGCGCTCGGTCAGCGTGAGGTCGGCCAGCGCCGTCTCACCGACCAGCACCGACACCTGGGCTTCCTCCACCCCGAACCCGATCATGTCCGCGCGGACCGTCACCGGCCCGGCGGGCACATTGGGGATGAGAAAGCGCCCGTTGTTGCCCGTGATGGTGCCGAACCCCGTCCCGACGATCGTGACTTGCACTCCGGAGAGTGGCCGACCGCTGGTCGCGTTGGTCACCAGCCCCGTCACGGTGCCGGCCTGCTGTCCAAACAGCGGCGCCGCGCCCAGAACGAGCGCGGCGCAGGCTGCGAGACAGGGCCAGAGTGGATGGCGTGAGCGAGTGTTCATCCGTACCTCCTACGATATGGTCCGGCGAACTACCCCCTCTTGCTCAGGTCGTGTTCCCCAGACCTGGTGCATTGCGAAGAACATACGTGTTCGTATACACTTTCGCGAACGTTCGCCGGACCGTTGTCGCATTCGACATCCGTGCAACCGGCCATGAAAGCGCCTCTTCCCGCGCGGACAAGCTTCGGCGTCTTACCGAGGTTGGTGAAGATCGCTCGCCGGGTTGCCAATGCTGGCGACGCGGCGTCCCTCGGCTGTAGTCTCTTCCTTCCAACGACCACCCTGTCTGCAATGCACCAAATGGCACATTACCAAGGCACCCACCGCCCCTCTCGCCACCTCACGCGGCGCAGTTTCCTTGCCGCCGGCGCCGGACTCGCCGCCACCTCGCTCTCCGCCTGCCCCGGCGCGTCCGATGCGGAAACAGCCGCACCCCGCCCCGACCTCACCCGCCCCACGAGCCTCGACGACGCAGCCTGGGCCCACGTCCGCGCCCAGTTCATCCTCGAGCCGGGCACCGCCTACATGAACAACGCCAGTCTGGGGATGCCGCCGGCCTCGGTGGCCGAAGCCGTGGCCGCGGGGTATGACGCGCTTTCCCGGGAGCCGCTGCGGGGGAAGACCGAACTCGGCCGGACCATCGCCGGGCGTGTGGTGCCCGGTCTGGCAAGTCTCTTCGGCGCGGAACCCGCCGAGATCGTCCTCACGCGCAACGCGACCGAAGCGCTGCACATGGGGGCGGTCGGCGTGCGGCTTCAGCCCGGCGACGAAGTGCTGATGACCACGCAGGAACACCCGGCGGGGAGCCGTCCGTGGGACTACCGGGCGACGCACCACGGCGTGAAAGTGCGCAAGGTCTTCATCCCCAGCCCCTTCGAGACCGCCGAAGAGGTGGTGCAACTGGTCGAAGAGGCATTCACCCCGGCGACCCGCGTGATCGCGTTCTGCCACGTGACCCGCGGCGGGCATCTCTACCCTGTGCAACAACTGTGCGCGCTGGCCCGCGAGCGCGGCGTTATCAGCCATGTGGACGGCGCGCAGGCGGTGGGAATGTTCCCGGTCGACCTTCACGACCTGGGGTGCGACACCTACTCCGCCAGCCTCCACAAATGGATGCTGGGTCCGATGGGCACCGGCGTATTCTACGTGCGTGCGGGCGCCCGCGGTCGGGTGGACTCGGCGTTCGCCTTCGACGCCACCTCCGACGCTCCCGCCTACCAGCCGCCGGGGACGACCGGGTTGCCCGTCCAGGCCGCCCTGTCCGCCTCGCTTGACTTTATCGAGACGGTCGGGATCGACAACGTGGCCGCCCGGACGCGGCGTCTCTCCGACTATCTCAAGGCGCGGCTCGCCGAAATGCCCGGAGTGACGCTCCTCAGCGGACCCACGCCCGCCACTTCCTGCCCCGGCTCAACGATCTTCGAACTGGAAGGGGTGGATGCCGTCGAGGCGGTCACCCTCATCGCCGAGCGCGCGGGCATCCATATCGACGAACACCAGCGCGACGGGCACAACGCGATCAGGATCTCCACGCACGTCTACAACACCACCGCCGAAATCGACCGCGTTACCGAGGCACTGGATCGGCTGCGCTCGACTCCATCATGATGTCGGCGCCGAGCGTGCTCTTCATTCCCCCCCCAAAAGCTGTAATGCAAACCTTACAACATGTAATGTCCACTAGACATCTCGTGACCGAGTATCACCACGGAAGGAGTCACCCCATGTTCCGTTCACCGATCTCGAAGGCAGCGCTCGCGTTCGTCCTCCCCCTCGTCGCCACGGCGTGCTCCATCGAGCCCATCCCCGAGGAGCCGACGAGCCAGATCCCGGCCCCCGACTACACCCTCGGCACCGAGAACACGCACAACCGCTGGAGCCGGACGATTCCCCCCGTGCTGACCGTGCCCGCCGGCGCCGTGGTCGAAGTGCACACCAAGGAAGCCTCCGACGGCCAGATTACCGAGGCCACGACGGTGGATGAACTGGCGGACGTCGACTTCGGCCTGATCCACGCCCTGACCGGCCCGATCCATGTCGAGGGGGCCAGCCCGGGCGACATCCTCGCGGTCACGCTGCACGAGATCGAAGTCGAAGGCTGGGGCTGGGCCACGATCCTCCCCGGCTTCGGTTTCCTCGCCGACGAGTTCACCGAGCCCTGGATCCGGGGCTTCCCCATGGAGCCGGGAGCGATCGAGGTCCCCTTCAACGAGGACATCACGATCCCCCTGTCCCCGTTCGCCGGCGTCATGGGCGTCGCGCCCGACACCGACTCGATGCTGGTGACAATCCCGCCACGCACCAACGGTGGCAACATGGACAACCGGCACATGAAGGTCGGCACGACGGTCTACATCCCCGTTCAGGTGGAGGGGGCACTCTTCTCGATCGGCGACGCGCACGCGGCGCAGGGCGACGGCGAGGTCTCCGGCACCGCGATCGAGGCTCCGATGCGCATCGTGCTTCAACTAGACGTCATGGAGAACACCCGCGGCATGGTCGAGCCCCAGTACGAGACCGACGAGTTCTACGGCGTGACCGGCTTCGGCACCACCATCGACGAGGCGGCCCGCAAGGCCACCCGCTACATGATCGACTACCTGGTCGCGGAGCACGGCCTCACCCCCAACGAGGCCTATGTGCTCTGCTCGCTCGTGGGGGACCTGAAGATCTCGGAGACGGTGGACGTTCCGCACATGCTGGTGAGCATGCACATGCCGAAGTCGATCTTCTGAGCAGCCAGGCGCATCCGCCCTCGCCCTCCCGACGTCGGCTAGCCGACGGTCCCTGCCGCGTCCGACTTCACCGCATCCGACCCCACCGTGTCCGGCCTGACCGTGTCCGGCTGAGCCGCTTCAGGGCTGCTGGCTGCGGGCGTGATTGTGTCGGCCTGCTGCGGTTGGGCACCGGCGGCCTCCGGCACCACCACGCCGGCCGCGTCGGTCGCGGCCCCGCCGCTCGGCACCGCACCGGCACCTGGGCCCTCCATCCTCACCTCGCGGGTGCCGAGGTCGACGGTCACCCTGGTCCGGAACATCGCCCGGTCGGACAGCGTGCGGATGTTCGGCGCGAGCTCGGGAGGGCGCGAGAACCGGTCGGCGCCCACAAGTTCGCCGGGACGGAAGTGGTGTTCCACGACCGTGAAGCGCAGCAAGTCGTCGGCCGGTCCGCGGGAGAAGTCGAGCAGCACGCCTCCCGCGCGCGCGCCCCAGTGTTCGAGCCTCGCGAGCTGACCGCTGGGGGGCAGTGCGGTTTCGTTGACGGCGTTCGGCCTCGCGCCATCGTCATCGAAGTCGAAGAGAATCATCTCGGCCCCGATCGCTGACGTCACCGCCACGCGAACCATGTCGCTGCGCTCAGGATCGCTGACGATGGAGACGGTCGGCGGCGCCAGATCGGCCGGTGCCGCCCGCGCAACGGAGTATTGGCGCGGCAGGGGCGTGAACCCGGCCAGGGAGTCCGGTGCGCTGACCGCGCCGAAGGGTCCGGCCGCTGCGGCCGCCCAGGCCGTCCCAGGGTCGGATTCGTCCCGCGAGGGGTCGGTGCCCCAGTATGCCGAACCCGTTTCGTGGTCCAGCGCGTAGACCAGCGTCGAGGGCGCCGGGCGCTCGGCGGACGGGGTCGCAGTGGACATGCCGAGCGCCAGGAACGCTCCGGCGGCCAGGAACCCCGCAAGCGGCGCCCACCAGCTGTTGGGCTCGCGCACGGCATCGAGCACGGGAACCAGCATCGCAAAGGCCAAGCCCATCAGGACGGCCAGCACCGCGGCGAGTTCCAGGCCCATCGCCGCCCAGACGCCCTCGGTCAGCGGCGTCAGCACAACCAGGACCGGGATCGCCGCAATCACCACACCCAGCCACCGCACCAAACCCACCGGGCTCCGTCCCTGGACGCCGGCCACCACCAGCGCCCCCACGCACCCCGCGATCGCGGGCCACTGGAGATTCATCGCCGCCATCGGGAACATCACGGTCGCGGCGCCGGCCAGTACGACCGGCACCAGCAGCGCGCCCAGCCCCAGTTCGGACGCACTCAACCAGCGCCGGAAGGGGCTCATCACCGCGAGCGCCAGCGCGAACGCCGCCGCCGCGATGGCCAGCACGTACCATCCCTCGTGGTGAAACGACCCCGCATGCAGCGCGCCCATCTCGACGTGAGCACCGCTGCGCCAGCGGTACAGGTAGTACGCCGCCGCGCCCAAAAGGCCCATGTACACAAGCGCCACCAGAAGCCCGCCGATCACCCCTCCGGGACTCAGTCCGGCCCGGCGCGCGACCAGAAACGCGATCAGCCACAGCACCACCGCGGCGATCCCCAGCCCCCAGATCCACGTCGTTCCGTAGGTCACAAGCCCCACGAACGGGATCGACACATAGCTGACGCTCGGCGCGTTCACCGTGGTGAGATCGGCGTTGCCGAAGTGCGTGAGCATCGCCAGCGCATGCTCGCCGTGGTGCTGCAGGGTGGCTTCCGAGAGGTTCGCGGGTGAGTCGTAGTACTGGTGATAGACGTGCGCGCGCCCCACGGCGGCAAAATTCAGTCCTTGCTTGCCCGCCTCCTTGAAGGGGGTGAAATCGGTATCGTTGGGCATGCGCTGGTAGATCTCGTAGCCGATCGAGTTCGCCGCCGGGTAGGGGTCCGCCCGCCGCATGGCCTCGACGACCCAGCCGTTGTTCTCACCGGTCTCGAACATCATGGACGGGCCGCCGCCGCCCCGCATTTCGATCGCGATCACCAGCGCCACATCGTCCAGCCAGGGGTGTTCGTCGACGAAGGCGCGCGCGCCCAGCAGGCCGAGTTCCTCGGCGTCGGTCAGCAGAACGATGACGTCGTTGCGAAGCGGCTCCCGCGCACCCAGCGCCCGCACCGTCTCCAGGATCGCGGCCACGCCCGAGCCGTCGTCGCCCGCGCCGCGAGAGATTTCGCGGCTGTCGTAGTGCGCGGTAACCAGTACCGCATCCCCGCCCGGCGCCGAACCGGGAATCCGGGCGAGCACGTTTCGCACCGTCGCGGCTCGCGTCAGGAACCGGCCGGGCAGAAGCGAAGTCGCGGTCTGCACCACCGGCTCGTGCCCCAGCGCGCGCAGCTGACCAAGGAGGTAGTCGCGCGCCTCGCCATGGGCAGGAGAGCCCGTGGGCCGCGCCTCGGAGGCGATCTCCACCACGTGCGTCATCGCCCGCGCCGAAGAGAACACCGAATCCGGGGCGCCGACCGGGACCGGCGGCGGCATGGATCTGTAGGAGCTCGAAAACCAGGCCGTAACGAGGAGTACGACCAGGGTTACAGGGCCGCGGAGGCCGCCCCAGGGCGGAGCCGACGGGAGCACGCCGGAGTCAGCCGCGGAATCCGGCGGACCGGAATCTGCTCGCCTGGCTGCCCTGGCCTCCTTCTTCGCCTGCTTCTTCCGCTGCCGCTCGGCCATCCGCTCCGTCCGCGCCCGGCGCTTCAACTCCGCGCGACTCGGCCCGGCGTCCTGAGAGCGCGGCTCCGGGCCGGCGGCGGAACCGCGGGCCGGCTGACCGGCAGGTTGCTCCCCATGTGTGCGTGGAGGAGCGGGGGCGGAATCGCGGTCTCCCGCAGGCGCACCCTTGTCCGCCTCCCGCCGTTTGCGCGCGGCCGACTGCTCCGCAATCTCGCGCTCAAGCTCCTCTATCTCATCTTCGCTGATCCCGAGTTCGGCGAACGATGGAATCCTCGGCAGCTTGTCCTTGCCCATGCCCTTCCTCCGCAGCGGCCGCCTAGATCGGCCCGTCCTCCCAGGGTCCCCAAAGCGCGTAGGTGGCGCTGGCCCGCGAGCCCCCCAGGGTGCGGGAGCCCTGCACGTTGAAGAATAGCACACGACCGTCGGGACTGAAGCACGAACCCGCGAACTCGCCCGGCTGGCGTGTCCCCTCCGGATGCGGAGCGCGCACCATGTTCACGATCTGTCCCTCCCGGCTCAACCCTCGCACGAACTGCTCGCCGCTGCCGTCCTCGCACATCACCAGGCCACCGCGCGGGCTCAGCACGATGTTGTCCGGAGCCTCCAGAACATCCGCGGACGGAGACTCGAAGACCACGGTGAGCACACCTGTGTCGGCGGTCTCGGGGCGGTAGTGGAAGACCTGGCCGCACGTCGCGTCGCCGCCGCTCGTCGAGACCACGTAGATGCCGCCGTCGCCGTGGAAGGCGCCTTCGAGACGGGCGAAACGCGCCGCCCCCTTCGCCACCCCCTGCCTGAAGACGGCCAGCGGGTCGGACCCGGCGTTCGGCGGATCGGGGTCGTCGATATCGACCCAGTGCACGCGGTGGGTGTCCCCCGCCGTCTGTCCACGGGCCGTCAGATAGCCCGGCCGCCCGTCCACCGCCATCATCTGCAGCCTGCCGCCGGCGGCGAGCACGCCCGGTTCGTTGGGGATGAAACGGAAGAAACCCGCACCCGGAAGCCTGTCCGGGATGTAGTAGGCGTCCTCGGTCTCGTAGACGATGCCCGTCTCCGGGTCGACCGCCACGGCCTCGTGAACGAAGCGGCCCATGTCCTTCAGCGGGACCGGATCCACGGGACCCCTGGCGTCCACCGGCACCTCGAACACGTACCCGTGCGGCTGCTCGAACCCGTCTTCCGGCCCAGAGGTGACTTCCTCGCACGACAGCCAGCTGCCCCACGGCGTGGGTCCGCCGGCGCAGTTCTGCCGCGTGCCCGCCAGCGACACGAACTCGTCCACGAGTTCGACCGCCACGTCCCCGTCGCGTTCCGACACCCGCACCTCGAGGGACGTCGTCCCGCCGGGGCCGCGCGGATCGTAGGCCGGATCGCCGAACGGCACCGCCTCGTCCGCGTCGTCGACCATTTCGTGGTTGCGGATCAGACGGACGTTGCCGTTGGGGAGGGGGAAGGAGGCCATCCCGTCGAATGCGTTGGGTACGGTCAGCCCGTCCCGCACGGTCGACGGCTGCCCCCCCGAACTGAGGCGCACGCAGGTGAAGCTCTCCGGGATCTCCAGTTCGGGGCAGTCGGCGGCGGGCGCCAGTTCGCCGTACGGCTTGATGACGGGCGTGAGGCGTGCCTTGCGCCCCACCCCCGGCAACGACGGATGGTTTGCGAATCCCAGTCCGCTGGCCCGGTTGTGTGCGATGAGCCCGGCGAGCGAGGGCGTCAGGACGGCGCCCCCGCCGGCCGCGACCAGTTTTCGGATGAATACGCGACGGTCCATGGGCATCGGTTCGACCCTCCAAGTCAGTCACTGCCCCGCAGGTGTTCTGCAGAGACGCATGGGTTCCCAAGGGGACATAATCCTGTAGCCCACGCAGGACGATGTGCAACCCTGCCGGACTACGGAGAGTCACGGAGCGATGTTCCGGGTCCGATGCCCTGTCTCCGGTGGGGCCTCGCGAAAACGGCGCAGACGGGGGCAATGGAAATTGCGCCGCTGGCGGCAATGGCGTCACCGGGGTAAAGTTTACGGTTGCGCGAAGGTGCACCGGCATCGGCACGCGGCGGGGCAGCAGGCCCGACAGTGACAACACGAACCCAAGAGAGTCATGGCTATCGAGGTAAACTGGACACGGACGGATGAAGTCCTGATAGCGAAACCGGTGGGCCGCATCTACAGCTCGGATTACCTCGATTGGCAGACCGAGTTGGAGTCCGGGATCCATCCGGATGACAAGATGCTCGTGGTCGACTTCAGCGACGTCCCCTATATCGGCAGTGCCGGTCTCCGGGTTCTCCTGATGACCGCAAAGCGTTTCAGCGGCGATGGAAACGCCTTCGGCATCTGCCAGTTGCGCCGGCCGATCACGAAGGTCATCCGCTCCTCGGGATTCGATGGCATCATCAAGGTCTACGACTCGGCAGACGCGGCCGTCGCGGCAATGACCGGGTGAGAGAACGCCCGGGCCGACGACTGCAGTCCCGGTCGCGCCCGGTGTCGTGCCCCGGAAGTTCGCGAGCTACCGAGAGCGCCGAGGCGCCGGGGAATCGCCCGGGTTCTCCGCCTTCCACTGGTCGTAGCGCATCCGCAGCGTCCTGACCGGGTTGGCGTTCTCGCCCTCCTCGATGTTCTCGTCGGTGACGTCGATGTACAGCGAGTATTCCCCGTCGTTGAACGACTCGCCCTCCGCGTCGTCGGCGTCGGCCATCAGGATGTAGGCGACGTGGGAGGTCTTGCCGTCGCAGGGGACGTGGTCGAGCAGCGGCTCCGATTCGCAGGTGCAGCGCACGTCTCCGCCCGCGTCGTCCGCAGCCTCCATCGCGGCCATCACGCGGTCGGCCATCGTCCCGGATTCATCCTTGAACGCCGCCACCGCCAGGTGGACCACGTCGTCCGACGCCAGGATGTTGCCCTGCACCGAGAAGTGGATGCCCTGGGCCGGGATGCTGTCCGCCACCGCCAGCGACGCCTCGCCGTTCCCGCTCCCCGAGTGGCCCGCGCAGCGCCCCTGCAGATCCACGATCCCGAACTGCCGCCGCTCGAACTGCGGGTCCTCCGAGAGCATCTCGATGATCCGGTCGGGCGCCGTCCCCTTCTTCAGCTCCGCGTAGATCAGTTCCTGGTTGGCCCGGGTCGCGTCCACCCCCGCCTGTGCCGCCGCCACCGCCACCCCCGGCACCACGATCGCCTGGATGTCCATGAGCCCCTCGGCCGGGAATCCCGCGAACCGGCCCTGCGCCACGCAGGTCGCCGAGGCGATGACCACCTGCCCCGTGCGGGTGTCGATGGCTATCACCGACCAGGTCGCCGAGAGGACGGCCGGGAAGATCGTGAGCAGCAGCAGGGAGACGAGCAGGCGGCGGGCTTGCCGCGCCAGGGAGAAGCGGGCCATGATAACCTCCGTTTGCGGTTTGTGAACCGACAACGTCCGGGACGGTGACGCACCGCGCAAGCCGAGCGCAATCGGAATGCCCCCAAGCGTCACCGGACCGGCAGTCCCCGACTCCACCGGAGCATCCACCCGTGTCCGACCGACTCAGCCGCAGAGGCTTCGTGAAACGCAGCGCCGGCGTCGCCGCCGGCGCCATGATCGTCCCCCGCCACGTCCTCGGCGGTCCCGGCTACCAGGCGCCGTCCGATCGCCTGAACCTCGCGATCATCGGGGTCGGCGGGCAGGGGACCGAAAACGCGCAGGAGTTCGGCACCGAGCACATCGCCGCGATCTGCGACGTGCACTGGGGCATCGTGCACCGGCGGGTGCAGGAGCGGCTGACCGACGGCGACGGGAACCCGCGCGAAAAGGGCCACCGCTGGCGCGAGCAGTTCCTGCAGGCGCGGCAGTACACCGACTTCCGGGAGCTCCTCGACCGCGAGGACGACCTGGACGCGGTCCTCATCGCGACCCCAGACCACCTCCACGCCACCATGGCGAAGGCTGCAATGGAGGCCGGCAAGCACGTGTACGTCGAGAAGCCGCTCACCTACACCGTGCACGAGGCCCGCGCCCTCGCCGAGATCGCCAAGCGCACGGGCGTGGTCACCCAGATGGGCAACCAGGGTCACTCCGGCGACGACGCCCGCCTGGTCAACGAATGGGTCCAGGCCGGCATCCTCGGCGATGTCACCGAGGTGCATATCTGGACCAACCGCCCGATCTGGCCGCAGGGCATCCGCCGGCCGGCGCCCTGGGAGGAGGGCCTCAACCCCGGCTGGTACCAGCAGTGGCACCAGGGCGCGATCAATTCGCTCGCGGCCGACGTCATGGACGCGGGCTACCCGCTGCCGACCGGCATGGACTGGGACCTCTACCTGGGCCCGACCACCAAGGACATCCCCTTCCACCCCGTCTACCACCCCTTCAACTGGCGCGGCTGGGTCGACTTCGGCGTCAGCGCGCTGGGCGACATGGGCGCCCACCTCGTCGACCACCCCTACTGGGCCCTCGGCCTGACCCACCCCACCACGATCGAAGCCACCTCCACCCCCTGGGGCGGCCCCGCCGAAGACCCCGAGTCCTTCCCCCTCGCCATGCGCGCCCACTACGAGTTCCCGGCGCGCGGCTCCATGCCGCCCGTCGACCTCCACTGGTACGACGGCGGCCTCATGCCTCCCCGTCCCGCCGCCCTCCCCGACGACGTCGACCTCAACCGCGGAGGCGGCGTCATGTTCATCGGCGAGCGCGGCATCCTCATGCACGGCACCTACGGCCGCAATCCCCGCCTCTTCCCGGAATCGCTGGCCGCCGAAGCCGCCGAGGTGCCCCAGACCCAATCCCGCATCGAGGACACGCACCAGATGAACTGGGCCAACGCGTGCAAGACCGGCGGCGAGGCCTCGAGCCCCTTCGACTACGGCGCGCGCCTCACCGAGGTCATGTTGCTCGGCATCGTCGCGCTCCGGACGGGCCAGGGCAAGAAGATCCATTACGACGCCGACGCGATGCGCGTGACGAACGTCGAGGAGGCGAACCGGTTCCTTACGCGGGAGTACCGGCCTGGGTGGGAGGTATGAGAGGGTCGACCTCGCCGACAGCCACGGATCCGGCGCAACCGGCCTCCTCCCGATCCCGCCTTGCCTGCGTGATGAACTGCCGGTTGCCCGGACGCACCGCGCACCCGACACTACACATGCCGTCCAGTACGCCTTTCCAACACCGGACCAGTGACATGACACACACCCGCCGCACCTTCCTCGCCACCTCGGCAGCTGCCGCAGGCGCCGCCGCGCTCAAACCCGCGACCGCCCTCGCCGGCTCCGCGGCATTCCCCACCGACGACGCCCTCCTCCCTACCCCACCCGACCCCGCGCCCCGCCCCCTGAACATCCTCATCCTGGGCGGCACCGGGTTCATCGGCCCGCACCAGGTGAGGTACGCGATGTACCGGGGCCACAACGTCACCATCTTCAACCGCGGCCGCACGGCGCCCGACCTCTTCCCCGGCGTCGAAGCGCTCATCGGCGACCGCGACGGGCAGCTCGGCGCGCTGGAGGGGCGCACCTGGGACGCGGTGATCGACAACAGCGGCTACGTGCCGCGCCACGTGCGCGATTCGGTGGCGCTGCTGCGCGACAACGTCGGACGCTACCTGTTCACCTCGACCGGGTCGGTGTACAGCTTCGATCAGGACGAGATCACCGAGGACGGCGTGCTCCTTCCGATCGAGGATCCCGAGAGCGAGGACGTGGACCGCTACTACGGGCCGCTCAAGATCCTGTGCGAGAACGCGGTCACCGACGGCTTCAGGGAGCGCGGCACTGTGCTGCGGCTGCACGTCGTGGCGGGGCCCGGCGACACTACCGACCGCTTCACCTACTGGCCCGTGCGGATCGACCACGGCGGCGAGATCATCGCGCCTGGCAGCCAGCACACGCCGGTGCAGTACATCGACGTGCGCGACCTGGCCGAGTTCATGATCCTGTGCCTGGAGCGCGACATCGGCGGGACGTACAACACCGCCGGGCCCGCCCTCGACCCGACTTCGATGGCCGAGTTCCTGTACGGGATCCGCGCGATCACCAGCACACCGCTCTCGTTCACCTGGGTCGACGAGGAGTTCCTGGCCGAGAGGGAGGCCCGATTCCAGCTGTGGTATCCGCCGACCGAGGGGCCGGTCCGCGGGCTCTCGCGGGTGCGGTCGCACAAGGCCGTCGCGGCCGGGCTCAAGTTTCGGCCGATCGCGGTGACGGCGCTGGACACGCTGGAGTGGTACAGGACGCTCCCCGAGGAACGCCGCGATCAGGTGGCGCTGAACCTGGACCGGGACGCAGGGCTGCTTGAGGAGTGGAGGACGCAGCAGGGTTGATCCCTACATCGGATCCCCGTAGAACCGCCATTCCGCCCTGAAACCCCGCGGCGGCGCCTCGCCCAGCAACCGCGCCCGCACCATCTCGATCGGCATGCGGCCGCCCTTCAGGATCGTGTCGTGGAACTCGCGCTCGGTCATCTCGCCGCCGCCGACCAGCTGCTCCTGCAGCGCCCGGATCTGCAGGCCGCCCAGCATGTACGCGGCCTGGTACAGCGGCGAATAGCTGCCGTTGAAGGAGCGGCGCACCTCCGCGGTCGCGTTCGCGGGCTCGTGACCCACGCGGTCGACCAGGAAGGCGATCGCCTCGTCCGGCGTCATCTCCCCCAGGTGGAAGCTGAGCGAAAAGATGATCCGCGCCGCCCGGTGCATGCGCCAGAAGAGCATCCCGATCCGGTCTTCCGGCGTCGACGGGAAGCCCATGTCCCACAGCCGCATCTCCCAGTAGAGCGCCCAGCCCTCTCCCCAGAACGGGGTGCGGAAGAGGTTGCGATGCGAGTTGTAGCGGTCGGTCATGAAGCCCTGCAGGTGATGCCCGGGGATCAACTCGTGGTGCACCGTCGCGCGCGAGAAGTGGATGTTGTTGCCCCGCATGCTCATGAGCTTCTCGTCGTGGGTCATCTCGTCTGTCGGGAACGACACGCGGATGACCTCGCCGCCCAGGAAGAACGGGCTTACGCGCTGGCGCTCGGGCGACATCATCTCCAGCCGCCAAACCTCGTTCGCGAGCGGCGGAATGGTCAGCAGGTCGCGCTCCTCGACGAAGTCGACGGCCTCCTGCGCCAGCTCCATGATCAACTCGGGCTGCCTGCCCGGCTCCATGTGCAGCGTCTTCACATGCTCGAGCGCCGCCCGCCAGTCATCGCCGTATCCCAGGTCGCGGGAGGCCTCCAGCATCCGCGCATCGCACCACGCGAACTCCTGCTCGGCGATCGCGATCAGCTCCTCGGGCGTGTACGGGATCATGTCGCGCCGCAGATCCGCCTCCATACCGTCGCGCCCGATCGGGTCGCCCACGATCGGCTCCTCTGTGCCCTCGGGCCAGCCGACGACGCGCTCACGCACCGTCATCAGATAGCGGCCGAGCGCGGCGTCGGCCTGCTCGAAAGGCTGACTCGCCCACCAGGTGAAGAGCGGGTCGTAGCCTGAGTAGTGGCGGTACCAGGTGCCGAGCGCGCTTCGGTAGGACTGAAGGAGCCGCACGGCACGGAGTCCGGTGATGGGCGTCGGGGTTGTGAGCCCCGCCCCATTCCCTCCAGCCCCCCCGGCGGCTACCCGGGAACGCATCGCGCGGTCGGCCTCCTCCACCAGGCCTGCCAGCGCCGCCAGATTCCCCGCGATCGCCTGCCCGTCGACCTCCTTGCGCGAGTGGCGGATGTCGAGGAGGGCCACGATCTCGTCCGCAAACGGCAGCAGCGGGAGCACTTCGGCGACCATGCGCCCCTCCCGCGCGAGCAACTCCTGGCGGTAGCGCACCTCGCTGCTGAGAAGGGTCAGATCGATGGCGGCTTCGACATCGTCCGGGTCGACCTGCAGTGCGGCCAGCTCTTCGGCCCAGCCCGCGAGGAAGTCGCGCATGCGCGTCTGGCGCGCGGCCGAGTACGGGATGTCGGCCCAGCGGCGCTCGAGTGCGCCCAGGTCCTCGCTGAACTGCTCGACGACCTGGGCGAGGCTGGACTCCTGGAAGGCGACAACTTCCTCGAGGCCCGGGGTGGGTGAGCTGGCTTGTCCCGAAGCGGTTCCGGTTATGACCACGATGGCGGCCAGTGCGGCGGGACCCGCCCCGATCGACGGTCGAAGAAGCGGTCGATGTCGGTGAGTTTTCACGGATCCCTCCTCTGCGCGTACATTGGACGCCCTGTTGTGGTCGCGATCCTGCGGCCCCCGGGCGATCATCCCCCTTGGACTCTGAACCCATGCAGGTATTCGGGCAACACGAGAAGACTACGCTCGACCAGCTCACGCGGGTCGCGAGGCGCGCCGAACACGCCGCCCTCATGGCCGACGGCCACCTCGGGTACGTCATGCCGATCGGCGGCGTGGCGGCCTATGACAACCAGGTGAGCGTAGCGGGCGTCGGTTTCGACATCGCTTGCGGCAACGCCGCGATCCGGACCGATCTGCACCTGAACGAGCTGCGCGGTCGCCCCGGCGGGCTCCGCCGCAACCTCGAACGCATCGGCGACGAGATCCGCGCCGAACTCGCCTTCGGGATCGGCGGCACCAACAAGTCATCCGATGCGCCCAGCGACCACACGCTCTTCGACAACGCGGCCTGGGCGGCGGTACCCGGCAAGCACCGCCCCGCACTCCTGGACAAGGCACGCAAACAACTCGGCACGGTAGGCTCGGGCAACCACTACGTGGACGTCTTCGCCGACGAGCGGGACCGACTCTGGGTCGGCGTGCACTTTGGCTCCCGCGGCTTCGGCCACACCGTCGCCTCGTCGTTCCTGGCCATCGGGCAGGGGGCCGAGTGGGGTACGCGCGTGCCCGAGGCCGAGGTGATCTTCGATCTCGACGCACCCGCGGGCCACGACTACTGGCACCTCATGAACCTGGCGGGCCGCTATGCGTACGCGGGCCGGGAATGGGCGGTGCGGAAGGCGGTCGAGATCATCGGCGGGCGCGAGGTCGAGCTCGTCCACAACCACCACAACTTCGCGTGGGAGGAGGAGCACTTCGGGCGGACGTTCGTGGTGGTGCGCAAGGGAGCGACGCCGGCGTTTCCCGGGCAAAAGGGGTTCGTGGGGGGCTCGATGGGCGACGACTCGGTCATTCTGGAGGGGACGCGTGGAGAGGGCCGGGAATCACCCGCCTCCGAGATGCAGGCCCGCGCCCTCTACTCCACCGTGCACGGCGCGGGCCGCGTCATGAGCCGCACCGCCGCGCGCGGGAAGCACCACCGCCGCACGGGCAAGGTGCTGAAGCGCGGCAAGGTATCCCGCGAGATGATGCGTGGCTGGGTCGACCGGAAGGGCGTGGTGCTGCGCGGCGGCGGCCTGGACGAGAGCCCGCATGTGTATCGGAGGTTGACCGACGTGTTGGCCGCTCAGGGGGACACGGTCACCGTGCTGCACACACTGCGCCCGCTGGTGGTGGTGATGGCGGGGGCGGGGCGGTAGCCGGCCGCGGCCAGCCAGCCTACCCCCGTATCTCCGCGTCGATCCCCTCCTCGCCTTCCCATTTCCCGACCACCGCCGCCGCGCACGAGTCGCTGTAGACGTTGACGGCCGTGCGGGCCATGTCGAGCGGCCGGTCGATCGAGAGCATCGCGGCCACGATCAGCATCGCCTGGGGATTGTCGCCGATGCCGATTGCGCCGAGGATGATGAAGATCACCACCAGCCCGGCGGATGGCACCGCCGCGGCCCCGATCGACGCCAGCAGCGCCGTGAGGACGACGACGACCTGGGTCGCAAAGCCGATGTCGGCTCCCAGGGCCTGCGCGATGAAGAGCGCGCCCACGCACTCCATCACCGCCGTCCCGTCCATGTTGACGGTGGCGCCCATGGGCAGCGTGAACGACGACACGCGATCGGACACCCCGACCTTTTCCTGCACCGTCTTCAGGGTGACCGGCAGCGTGGCCGCCGAGGAGCTCGTCGAGAACGCCACCAGCAGCGGCTCCCTCATGTTCATCGCGTGCTTCCATGGGGACACGCGCGCCCAGAAGTACAGCAGCAGAGGCAGCGTGATGAGGAAGTGGATCGCGAGACCCGAAGTCAGCGCCACGACATATTGGGCCAGGTTGCCGAAGGCCATCAGGCCCGTCTCGGTGACCATGGTGACCATCAGCCCGAAGACCCCGATCGGGAGCAGCTTGATGATGCCCGTCGTCAGGGCCATCATCGCCTGGAAGAGCGCGCTGACCAGGCCCGTGATCTTCGAGCGCGGACCCTCCGGCAACGTCGTGACCGCCGCTCCGAAGACGATGCAGAAGAAGATGACCATCAGCATGTCGCCGGCCGAGGCCGCCTCGAAGAAGTTCGAGGGAACGATGGTGTAGAGCAGATCGACGAACGACTCGGGCGTGGCGAGGTCGGGCGGTTCCGCTCCGGTGTCGGTAACCGGATACCCGCGGCCCGGATTGATGATGTTGAACAGGAGCAGGCCGGTGAGCGCGGCCAGCAGGCTCGAGACCAGGTAGTACCCCAGCGTCTTGCCGAACATCCGGCCCACGGTGCGCCCGCTGCCGGCGGATGCCACTCCCGAGATGATGGATGTAATGACCAGCGGCACGATGATCATCCGCAGCAGGCGCATGAACAGGCCGCCCACCCAGCCGACGTTGTCCGCGACGGCGGCTCCTCCTGGAGACAGGCCGATGCCGATGCCCAGAAGCATCGCGATCAATACCTGCCAGTGA
This sequence comes from Gemmatimonadota bacterium, assembly GCA_022826565.1. Classification (GTDB taxonomy): domain Bacteria; phylum Gemmatimonadota; class Gemmatimonadetes; order Longimicrobiales; family Gaopeijiaceae; genus Bin94. The sequence goes on from JAJDUP010000035.1 coordinate 397,450, forward strand.
AGGCGCTTGTACCAGGGAAGCTCGGGGTTGTAATCCATGGGTCTCTCTTGGGAGCAGGAGGCTGGGGGCGGCGGGCGCCGGGCTCGGGCGCGGATCTCCGCGATACTCGGTCAACGCGGCAAGGTGGTGGCCCGGGCCGCGCTGCGTCAAGTGAAGGGCGTAAACAAATCAGGGGCCAAGTAGTGGACATCGCAGGGGACGGGATTGTAGCGTTACCGCATGGTACGATCAGGAACCTGGTCGAGACCGCTGTACGTCTCGGAGGCGTTTCGGTCGTGCGATTCTGATTGACAACGAATCTGCCCCACCCAATTGCCCCGGAGGCTCTGCCATGAGGTTCGCTACGTCAGTTACCAGGGCTGCCACCCTCCTGTTCCTCTTGCTCGCGGTTTCACCCGCCCCGCCTGCCCATGCCCAGGTGCCGAAAGTCACCGCCGGTGAAGTGGTCGACAGGGAGACGCTCAAGGGGTTCGTAACCTGGGCCACTTCCGAATTCGCAAAGGTCACGAACCTCGCGGAAGGCTCGATGCTCCTCACGGATTTCAGGGTCGAGGGGAGCGACTGGAATGTGGGGAACACGTACCTGATCCTCTTCGCCGAGACGGGACACGTCTTCATCCACGGCGAAGATCCGAACATCGACGGCAAGAACGCCGCCGAGGTGGTGGACGACGACGGGAACCTGATCGTCCAGGAGATTCTGGCCGCGGGTGCCAGGGATGGAGGCGACTTCGTGGAGTGGTGCTGGGACGATCCCCAGGATCCGGCGGACATCAAGTGCAAGGATGCCTACGCCCTCAAGTACCATTCCCAGGTGGCCGGAAGGGACTTCGTCGTAGTGGGCGGATACTATCAGGATCTGAGCCACGCCGGGACCACCTTGCCGGATATTCCGCTTCCCGAGCTATCTGCCGCCGATGTCGTGGACCGGGAAACGCTCAGGCAGTTCGTGCATGGCTCGGTCGAATGGATCGAGGAACTGATCGGGCTTGTCGGGTTCGAGCGCGCAAGCGAATGGAAGACCGTGCTCAGGCAGGACGGCGGCCACTTCAGGTCCGGCCCGATCTATCTCTTCTTCTTCACCGCCGACGGCTACGTGATCTTTCACGGCGCCAATCCCTGGCGCGAAGGCCGGTTCGCCGAGGATGTCGTGGACATCAACGGGGTGCCGTTCGTCGAGCTGATTATCGCGGCGGCCCGGGCCGGGGGAGGATTCGTCGAGTATTTCTGGGACGATCCGACCGTAGAGGGTGACGAGGACACCGGATCTCCCAAGGTCAGTTACGCTCTGTCCCTCACCAGTAATCTCGATGTTTTCCAGGGACATGAATTCATCATCGGGGCGGGGTTCTACCGGAACTTCTCGACCGCCGAGGCGGAGGCGGCCGCGGAAGACTGGCTGCACCGGTTCGGCCGGTCGGTGGCGAGCCAGGCGATGGAGATGATCGGCAATCGCGTCTCGCACACGTATCACATGGAAGACCACGTCACGGTCGGCGGCCGGTCGCTCGACTTCGGCCTGCTCGGTGGTTCGGACAGCCCGTACAGCGGCCTGGACCTGGCCTCCCTCGGGTCCTGGCTGAACTCGGCCGGTGCTTCCGGGAACATCGGCAGGCAGGGACTGGCGTCCTTCCTGCCCATCTCCACCAGTGCCCTGCTCGGAGGGAGTTCCTTCCAGGTTACGCCCGGGGCGGCGGATGACGGAGGGGGCTACCAGGTATGGGGCGGCGGCGAGATCATGCGTTTCAACAGCGGCGACGGAGAGGGATTCGGGAACGGCGAAGTCATGACCGGAGCCCTCGGGGCCGACTACGAGTTCGGGTCGCTCGTGACCGGGCTCGCGGTGACCTACAGCACCGGATCGGGCCGATTCGAGCTCGGTCGTCCCGGCGAGGACGATTTCGGCGACGCTTCCACCACGCTCACCAGCGCTTTCCCGTATGCCCGGCTGGCGCTGAGCGAACGACTGTTCACCTGGGGCGTGCTGGGGTACGGGTCCGGCCAACTGGGCATCGAGGGCGGCGGGGAAGTCGACCCCGACAGCGACATCACCATGCAGATGGCCGGTGTGGGCGCGAAGGGAGAACTCGTCCAATCGGAAGCGGCGGGCGACCTCGAGTTGGCCCTGCGCGCGGACGCATTCATCGCGCGCATGAACTCCGCCGAGGTCGAGGGGCGCAGGGAACTCAACACCGACGCCAGCCGGGTGCGGCTGATGCTCGAGGCCTCGAACGGATTCGCGCTCGGGTCGGGGACGCTCCAGCCACAGGCCCGCATCGGCATGCGCCAGGACGGCGGCGAGGTCGACAGCGGATTCGGAATGGAGGTCGGCGGCAGGCTGACCTTCCTCGACCGCAGTGGCACCGTAACGATACGCGTCCACGGCCGGACGCTGGTCCTGCACCAGGAGAGCGAGTACGAGGAGTGGGGCCTCGGTGGATCCATCACGATCAACCCGGGTGGTGGCGGCGAGGGACTCTCCCTCGGCGTGAGGCCGTCGTGGGGATCGACCGCGAGCGGGGCCGCGCGTCTCTGGGCCCAGGGTGCCGCGGGGCTGACCGGGGGCGGTTACGACTACGGCAGCCGCCGTATCGATGCGGAGGTCGGGTACGGCATCAATGCCTGGGAGGAACGGGCGCTCGTCACGCCATATGCGAGGCTCCTGCTCTCCGAACAGCTCGACCCCGCGTACTTCCCGCTGGCCGGGATGGGCAGCGCGATGGCGATGTCGCCGCTCGATATCGCCAGCCAGGGGATCTACGGATACCAGCTGGGAAGCCGCGTGCGCCTCGGTCCGGATCTCACGGCGAGCATCGAGGGCGGACGGGGCGCCGGAGCACCCGGATCCGGGGCCGCGCACCGAGCGGCGCTGAGTCTGTCCATGCGCTGGTAGCGCCGCGCGGCGGGTGGTAAGCATGGCGCTGTTTCGTCACGTTAGGGACACGCCATGCACCACCCTGCCCCGAGTCGCTGGAGAGCGCACGCGCTCCTGATCGCCGCAGCCGGCCTGTGGCCTGTCGTCCCCAGATCCTACGACGCCCCCCGGGCGGCATCCCCACCGGCCATCGACGGCATCCTGGACGATGCGGCGTGGCAGGCCGTCCCCTGGACCGAACCGTTCATCGACATACGCGGTGAGGACCGGCCCGCTCCGCAGTGGAACACGCGCGCCAGGATCGTCTGGGACGACACCCACCTCTACATCGCGGCCGAACTCGAGGAGCCCCACCTGTGGGCCACTCTCGCCGACCGCGACGCGATCCTCTACCGCGAGCACGACTTCGAGGTCTTCATCGACCCCGACGGGGACGCCCTCGCCTACTACGAACTCGAGATCAACGCGCTGGGCACAGAGTTCGACCTCTTTCTCGACCGCCCCTATCAGCGCCGAGGCAAGGCGAACATCGCCTGGGACATGGCCGGGCTGCGCACCGCAGTGCACCTCGACGGCACCCTGAACGATCCGTCGGACGAGGATGGGGGATGGAGTGTCGAGATCGCGATTCCGTGGTCGGCGCTGGTGCCACCGGCGGGCTTCTCCCTCGCTGCCGCGGACGATTCCGTGCGGGACGCGGCCGGCGACAGCACCCGCGCCCGGTCGCCCGGCGCGCACCCCGGTCCACCACCCGAATCGCACACATCCTTCCAACCCGGCGCGCCCCCCCGGCCCGGGGACACCTGGCGAATCAACTTCTCCCGCGTGCAATGGCCGCTGGAGGTCGTGGACGGCGCCTACCGCCGGGCCCGCGAACCGACGCCGGACGACCGGCACCCCGAGCACAACTGGGTGTGGTCGCCCCAAGGGGAGATCAACATGCACATCCCGGAGATGTGGGGCATGGTGCGATTCGTCGCGGGGGCGGCGCGATGAAGCGGCGCGAGTTCATCCGGACCGCGGCCGGCGCCGCAACCGCCGGCACCGCGCTCGCCGCCATCACCCGGACCGCGTGCGCGCCCCCGCCCGAGCCGCCGCCGGCCTTCACCGCCTGGACCTGGGTCCACGGCAACCGCGACTACGACGCGGCCGAGTGGCGGCGGCGGTTCGCGCGGCTGAGGGAAGCCGGCTTCGACGCCGTCCTGGTCGGCGGCGGCGACATCGCACTCGTGTCGGCGGCCGCCCACGCCGAGGGACTCGCATACCACCGCTGGTTCTGGACGCTGAACCGCAACGGCGACGCATGGGCGCAGACGAATCACCCCGAGTGGTTCACCGTCAGCCGCAACCTCGAGTCATCGCTCACGCAGCCGCCCTACGTCGGCTACTACCGATGGGTCTGCCCGTCGCGCGAGCCCGTGCGCGAGTACCTCCGCGGCCTGGTCGGCGAGCTGGCCGCGAACCCGGCGGTTGACGGCGTCCACCTCGATTACGTGCGCCACTGCGACGTCATCCTCCCGCGCGGCCTCTGGGACACCTACGACCTCGTCCAGGACACCGAGCTCCCCGAATTCGACTTCTGCTATTGCGACGTATGCCGCGAGGCGTTTGCCGCCCTCGACGGGCGTGATCCCCTCGCCATCCCCGACCCGCCCACCGACGAGGCCTGGCGCCGATTCCGGTGGGACAGCGCTCCACGAGTGACGTGAATCACGGTAAGGAATCGTCTAAGTTCATACAGGGCTGCACGATCTGCCTTCCTTGCCGCTGAACGGCACTTGGCGCCGCGCCGCCGCAAATGCGGGATTGTCGGGGTCGATTGGCGGGAGAATGCCGTGTCGTTCAGAACGTGAAGTCGAGTGCAAGTCTGAGTCCCATAATGGAGTCTTGTCCGGGCATCCGGCTGCGTGATCCTTCGACGCCGAGCCGGAAGGTTTGGCTTACATGGTACCGGGTGCCGAACGACCAAGAGCGGGTTCGGCCATCCGCCGAGAGGCGGGTGTAGCTGTCGAGCGCGCCTCCACCGCCGAGTTGCTTGAGCCCGTAGCCGGCTTCGGCATCAAGCCGCCATTCCTGTCCGTATTGTCCCGTTGCGGGCGTCATGGCCTGGAGGGCTCCGCCGTCCATGAGTCCGTGTATACCGCTTTGGTCGCGCCCGTGCCCGGGACTGATCGCGAGCCGGAACCCTTGGCCGCGTGTTCCGGGATCGAACGCGAGCCGGAGCGCGGCGCCCCATTCGCGGTGCTGGCCGGACCCGAGGGCGAGCCTGCCCCTGAGGTCGAGGTCGAGCCCTTGGCCCGCGTAGCCGACCGAGGCTCCGGTTTCCGCTCCGCCGCCGGTGTCGGCGTCGCCGCCGTCGTAGCGCGCGCCCGCTTGGGTGACGAGCTTGAGGCCGCCGATGGTCCAAGACGCTTCGAGTAGAGCGCGTGCGCGCGAGGCCGAGCCTTCGCGCTCGCTGTCGTCGGCGCTCATGCCGACGGTGAACGCGTCGCCGGTGAGCGCGAGTCCGAACGCGCCGCGGCGCGCCAGCGGCACGTTGACGCCGCCCGAGAGCATGCGGAGCGAGGCGCCGGCGTCGCCTTGGCGGTCGTCGTGCCCGACATCTCCGCTACCGTACCCGGCCATGGCCCAGAGGCCGATCCTTGGCGACGGCTGGAGGAACACATAGGGGTGAACACTGTTCATCGCGTGTCCGAGCGAGCCTCGGGCGGATTGGCGCGAGTAGTCGAGGTCGCCGTCGCTGCGCATGAGGGACACACCGAGGAGCGCGGAGGAGCCGATGCGGGCGTCGGCACCGACGGTGAGCGCGCGCATGCCCCCATCATAGTCGATGCCGGGTTCGCCACGGAACGATTGGGCGGAGCCTTCGGCCCAGAGCCCGAACCGGGGCAGTCCTTGGCCGGATTGCGGGCCGAGGGCCGTGGTGAACGAGACACTCGGCAGCAGGCGCTCGGCAGCCTCCCGCCCGGTGGGCAGCGCGACCGACTCGGAGCGGCGGGCCATGTCGGCGGGCGAGGATGCGCCCAGCGGCAGACCGGTGAGCGAGACGAGGGTCCCGGCCGCGCGTCCGGCCCACTCGGTCGCAGAGCTGGGCGGGGCGGTGTTGGAGCCCGCCCCTCCCGGCCGCATGACGGCGTCGATGCGTGCCCCGATCGCTTGCCGCGCGCCTTCGGCCACGGCGCGTCCGAAGACGGCGAGACCGACCTCGAACGCCTCGTCCCGCAACGCGCCGGCGTCTTGCGCCGCGATGTCAACGGTGGCGGAGGCGACGGCGCCCGCGCTGACGGCTTCGGGCAGCGCGCCGAACCCGAGCGCGAGCAGGCCGGGCGCGATCCCGGCCGGGATTTCGAGCAAGAACGCCATAAGGGAGTCGCCGGGCTCGAACACGACGGAGTCCGGCAACATCGGTTCGACGGATACCGCTTGTGTGGCGGTCAGGGGCACGGCCACCCGCCGGTCGGCGGCCGGACTCACCCGCAGCACGATCTCGGTGCCCGGCCCGCCCGCGACCGCCGAGTACGCCGCATGGCCGTACTCGACCTCAAGCTCGGTCGGCGAACCGTCATCGACCACGGTTCGAGCAGCCCGATCTCCCGCGACCGCCGCGACGACGATCCGCGTGGTCGCAGGGACGCCGACGGCAACCCCGTCGGGCAGGTCGCCGAACCGGACATCGAGGGTGTCGGCGGTCGAGAGGCCCGCAGTGCCGACACTCAGGGTGCTCGCGCTCGCTCCGCTCTGGAACGTGACGGTATGCGTCGAGTCGCCGGCCTCGACCTCGACGGCCAGCGCCGAGGACGCGGCGGGAGACAGGAGCACGGCGACATCGGCGGATCCGCCCGCGGCGGCGGTGTACTCTTCCGCGCCGAACGAGACCACCGGCGTGGAGGCGCCGACGACCGCGATGGCCGCGCTCTCGGCGCGCTTGCCCGGACCGTGGCCGTCCGTATAGGTGAACACGGCGCGCAGGTACTTGCCCCGATCCGCCTCGGTCGGGGTGTAAAAGCGCCTTTCCGCGCCCTGCACGATCATCGTCCACTGGGCACCGTCGGGCGAACGCTGCCAGCTTCGCATCTTGCTCCGCTCGACCGAGCGGTCCTGGTCCATGAGCGTCGCGGTCAGCCGCACACCGACGCGCGCCACATCCGCGCTCAGTGTGATCTTGCCCGGATCGTCCGCGTTCGTCACCCGGATCGTGACCGAAGCCGTGTCGGCGAGCTCGCCGTCGCTGGCCTCGACGCGCACCGCGTAGAGCGTGTCGCCGCTCTCGTAGTCCAGCGCGGCGTCCTCGGCCACCGTGATCTGGCCGGTTGATTCACCGATCCCGAACAGGTTCTCGTCGCCGCCCGGGACGAACCCGTAGGACAGGGTGGGGCTGTCGGAGTCGGTAGCCGCCACCGGCGCGCCGACCTTCGTGCCGCCCGGGGAGTTCTCGGGCACCTCGCGCTCGTACGCGGCGCCGAACGAGGGCGCCGCGTTCGCGGCCAGCACCTTCACCGCCGCGCTCGCTGCCCGCTTGCCCGGCCCGTGCCCGTCCGCGTAGGTGAACACCGCCCGCAGCCACCGGCCCGCGTCGCTCGTCACGGGGTTGTACATCCGGCCCGTGCCGATGTCGTTCCAAGAATTGCCGCCCGCCGAGCGCTGCCACTTGCGCGTCCTGCCCGCGCTGCGCACGCCGTCCTCGTCCATCAGCATCGCGGTAAGCTCGACGCCCACCCGCGCCACCTCCGGGCTCAGCGTGACCTTGCCCGGATCGTCCGCGTTCGTCACCCGAATCTTGACGGAGGCCGTGTCGGCGAGTTCGCCGTCGCTGGCCTCGACGCGCACCGTGAACAGCGTGTCCCCGCTCTCGTAGTTCAGCGCCGCGTCCTCGGCCACTGTGATCCGGCCTGTTGACTCGCCGATCTCGAACAAGGCCTCGGCTCCGCCGGGGACGAAGGCATACGTCAGGCCGTCGTCGTCTTCGTCGGTCGCCGTGACGGGTTCGCCCACGTTCGTGCCGCCCGCCGAGTTCTCCGGCACCTCGCGCTCGTACGTGTCCGCGCCGAAGACGGGCGCCGCGTTCGCGGCCTGCACCTTGACCGCGTCGCTCACCGCCCGCTTGCCCGGCCCGTGGCCGTCGGCGTAGGTGAACACCGCGCGCAGCCACCGGCCCGCATCGGCCGTCACCGGGTTGTACATCCGGCCCGTGCCGATGTCGTTCCACGAGTCGCCGCCCGCCGACCGCTGCCACTTGCGCTGTCTGCCCGCGTTCAGCACCCCGTTCCTCGTCCATCAGCGTCGCCGTAAGCTCGACGCCCACCCGCGCCACCTCCGGGCTCAGCACGACCTTGCCGGGCTCATCCGCGTTCGTCACCCGGATCTTGACCGGGACCGTGGCCGCAAGCTCGCCGTCGCTGGCCTCGACACTCACCGTGAACAGCGTGTCCCCGCTCTCGTAGTTCAGCGCCGCGCCCTCGGCGACGGCGATCTGGCCGCTTGCCGCGTCGATCTCGAACGGAGCTTCGTCTTCGGCCACCAAGCTGTACGTCAGTTCCTCGCCATCGTCGGTGGCCGTCACGGGCTCGCCCACCGCCGTGCCGGGAGCCGAGTTCTCCGGCACCTCGCGTTCATACGCATCCGTATCGAACTCGGGCGCGCGGTTAGCCGCCTCCGTCGTCCCCTCGCCCGCCTCCGACCATTCGCCCGCGCCCTCCGAATTCTCGGCGCGCACCTGGACCGAGTATGCGGTCTCCGCATCCAGTCCGGCGATCGTGTGCGCGAGCACAACGCCCAGCGCCGTCGGCACCGACCACTCGCCGTCCGCCCCGGCCCGGTACCGCAGATGGTAGCCGGTGATCTCCGGCCCTTCGTTCGACGGCGCGCTCCAAGTCACCGCCACCTCTTCGGTGCCGCCCGTCACCACCGGCGCGGCCGGCTTGCCCGGCGCGGGAACGTCCGTCACCTGGATCGTCACCGCAGCCGTGGCCGCCAGCGTTCCGTCGCTCGCCCGGACGGTCACCGTGTAGACCGTGGTGCCGCCCTCGTAGTCGAGCGTGGCGCCCTTGGCGACCGCGATCTGGCCGGTCGCCGCGTCGATCTCGAACGGTGCCTCGTCCCCGCCCGAGACGAAGTTGTACGTCAACTCGTCGTCGGTGTCATCGTCGGTGGCCGTCACGGGGTCACCCACCGCCGTGCCGGCCGCCGAGTTCTCCGGCACTTCGCGCTCGTAGGTTTCCGCATCGAACGACGGCGCCTGATTGGCGGGCTCGACCGCACCCGCGCCCGGATCCGACCACTCGCCCGCGCCCTCCGGACTGATCGCACGCACCTGGACGGAGTATGTCGTTCCCCCCTCCAGTCCGGTGATCGTGTGCGCCAGCACTGCGCCCAAGGTCGTCGGCGTCGTCCACTCGCCGTCCGCCCCGGCCCGATACCGCAGATGGTAGCCGGTGATCGCCGGCCCTTCGTTGGATGGCGCGCTCCACGACACCGCGACCTCCTCGGTGCCGCCCGTCACCACGGGCGCGGCCGGCTTGCCCGGAGCGGGAACGTCCGTCACCTGGATCGTCACCGCCGCCGTGGCCTCAAGCGCCCCGTCGCTCGCCCGAACGGTCAACGTGTATGCCGTCGTGCCGCCCTCGTAATCGAGCGCGGCCCCCTTGGCGACCGCTATCTGGCCGGTCGCCGCGTCGATCTCGAACGGTGTCTCGTCCCCGCCCGAGGCGAAGCTGTACGTCAACTCGTCGTCGTTGTCGTCGGTGGCCGTCACGGGGTCACCGACCGTTGTTCCCGCAGGCGAGTTCTCGGCAACCGAACGTTCGTAGGTCTCCGCATCGAACGACGGCGCCTTGTTGGCCGTCTTCGTCGTTCCCTCGCCCGGCTCCGACCAGTCACCCGCGCCCTCCGAACTGATCGCGCGCACCTGCACCTCGTATGTGGTGCCTGCATCGAGTCCGGCGATCGTGTGCGCGAGCACCGCGCCCAGCGCCGACACGTCCGTCCACCCGCTATCGCTCTTCGCCCGGTAGCGGAGATCGTAGTCAGCGATCTCCGGCCCCTCGTTCTCGGGCGCGCTCCATGACACCGCCAGCTCTCCGGTCCCGCCGGTCACGACCGGCGCGTCCGGCTTGCCCGGCGCCGGCACGTCCGTCACCCGGATCGTCACCGCCGCCGTGTCCGCAAGCGTCCCGTCGCTCGCCCGGACGCTCACCGCGTAGACCGTGTTGCCGCTCTCGTAGTCCAGCGTCGTTCCCTCGCCAACCTCGATCTGGCCGCTCGCCGCGTCGATCCCGAACAGCGCCTCATCGCCGCCGGAGACGAAGCTGTACGTCAGGTCGTCACCGTCACCGTCCGTGGCCGCCACCGGCGTGCCCACGGCCGTCCCGGCCGCCGAGTTCTCCGCCACCTCCCGCTCGTACGCGTCGTCCTCGAACGACGGCGGCCCGTTCGTCACCGTCACCCGGAACTGGCGGCTCGCGCTCCCGCCGAGCCCGTCGTCCGCCCGCACCACCACCTCGGTGCGCCCCTTCGCCAAGCCCTCCACCGTCAGTTCCGCGCCGTCCACCGACAAGGCCACGACCGCCGTGTCGTCCGCGACCGCCGTGTACGAAAGCTTGTCCCGGTCAGGGTCGTGGAACTTGTTCTTCAGCCCCACCGTAACCCGTTCGCCGCGCGGGATCGTCCGCGACGCGATCGGGCCGAGGGTCAGCGGCGCCCGGTTCGGAACCTCGACCTCGAACGCCTGTTCGGCCGTGCCGCCGTGTCCGTCGTCCACCGTCACGGTCACCGTCGCCGAACCGCGCCAGATGGCGCGAACCAGCACCTGGCCCGGGGCCGCGCTCGCCGTCACCACGCCTTCGTCCGACGAGGACGCCTGATATGTGAGCGAGTCTCCGTCCGGGTCCCTGAACCCGTGCGACACTCCGATCCACACCAACCCGCCCTGGCCCACCGTCCTGCGCCCGAGCGACCCCACCGCCTCCGGCGCCCGGTTCGGAACCGTCACCGCGAAGTCCTGACTCACCGATCCGCCGCGCCCGTCCAGCGCCGTGACCGTCACCCGCGACTCGCCGCGCGACACCCCCGTCACCCTCACCTCGCTCCCGCTCGCCGTCGCCGTCGCGACCGCATCGTCCAAAGACTCGGCTTCGTAGGTGAGCGCGTCCTTGTCCGGATCGCTGAAGCGGCCCGACACCTCCACCACCGCCGTCGTGCCCGCCTCCACCGTCAGCGCCGGGATCGCGCTCTCGATCACCGGAGGATCGTTCGCGGGGCCGACCGTCACCGTGAACTTCTGCGACACGGTTGCATCGTGCGTGTCGCGGGCCGTGACGGTCACCAAGGACTCGCCGGGGGACACGCCCGTCACCGTGATCTCGCTCCCGCTCACCTTCACCGTGGCGGCCGCCTCTCTAGACGACTCGGCTTCGTAGGTCAGCGCGTCCCCGTTCGGATCGCTGAAGTGCGCGGACACGTCCACCACCTTCGCGTCGCCCGCGCTGACCGTCAGCGCCGGAATCGCGCTCTCCACCACCGGCGCCTGGTTCTTCACCGTCACCTGGAACGTCTGCGACACCGACCCGCCGCGCGCGTCGCGCGCCGTCACCGTCACCCGCGACTCGCCGGGGGACACGCCCGTCACCGTGATCTCGCTTCCATTCACCTTCACCGTCGCCGCCGCCTCGCTCGAAGACTCGGCTTCGTAGGTCAGCGCGTCGTCGTCCGGATCGCGGAAGCGGCCCGACACGTCCACCACCGCCGTCTTGCCCGCCGCCACCGTCAGCGCCGGAATCGCGCTCTCCACCACCGGCTTCTCGTTCACGTCCGTCACCGAGATGGCCACGTCGCCTTCCGCGCTCGCGTCGCCGCCCGCCTCGCTCACCGTCAACTTGAGCGCGTACGAAGCCTTCGTCTCGTGATCCAGCGTCTTCGCCACCGAGATCTTCGCGTCGTTGTCGCCGGAACCGACCGCAGCCACCGCGAAGTCCGCCGCGCCGTCGCCCGACAGCGCGTAGCCGAGCGTGCCGCAGTCTCCCTTCGTCGTCACGCCCACCTTGCCGTCCACTCCGGCCCCGACACCCGCATCCTCGGGCACCGAAAGAGCCCCGTCCGACACCGTGATCGCGCACGGCGTCGTCGGCTTCGGCTCCACCGTCACCGAAAACACCTGCGTCGCCTTCAGACCCGCGCGGTCCCGCGCCGTGACCGTGACCGTCGCGCTCCCCGGCGCAACGCCCGTCAGCGTCACCGGGCTTCCGCTCGCGTTCACCGTCAGCCTTCCCGTCGCCGACGACTCGGACGTGAAGGTCAGCCGGTCCCCGGCGTCCTCGTCCGTGAAGTAGCCCGTCACGTCCACCGAACCCGGCCGCCCGACCCGGACCGTCTGGCGGCTGATCGCGCCATTCGCCTTCGGCGCCTCGTTCACGTCCGTCACCGTGATGTCCACGTCGCCCGCGCCGCTCGCCGCGCCGCCCACCTCGCTCACCGTCAGCGTCAGATCGTACGCGTCCCGGCCCTCGTGGTTCAGCGCGCCCTTCACCTTGATCTTGCCGTCGTCGTCGCTCGCACTCGCCGCCGCAACCGAGAAATCGCCCGATCCCGTGCCCGACAGTCCATAGCTCAGCGTCCCGCAATCCCCCGTCGTCGTGACCCCCACCTTGCCGTCCACACCGTCGCCGACACGCGCGTTCTCGGGCACCGATAGAGCCCCGTTCGACACCGTGATCCCGCACGGCTTCGGCGCCGGCTCGATCGTCACCGGAAACGTCTGCGTCGCCGTCAGGCCCGCGCGGTCCCGCGCCGTGACCGTGACCGTCGCGCTCCCCACGGCAACGCCCGTCAGCGTCACCGGGCTCCCGCTCGCGGACACCGTCAGCCTGCCCGTCGCCGAGGATCGCGCACTGAAGGTCAGCCGGTCACCGGCGTCCTCGTCCGTGAAGTAGTTCGTCACATTCACCGAACCCGGCCGCCCGACCCGGATCGTCTGTCGGCCGATCGAGCCCGTCGCCTTCGGCGCCTCGTTCACGTCCGTCACCGAGATGCGCAAGCGCCCGGAGAGGCTCGCGGAACCGCCGCGTTCGCTCACCGTAAGCGTCAGGTCGTATGAACTCCTGCCCTCGAAGTTGAAGTTCCCCGTGATCGCCGCGTCGTCGCTGCTGCCGCTCACCGCGGCGGCGAAAACGTCGTTTGCGCCCGCGCCCGCCAACCCGTAGTCGAGGGCACCGCAGTCATTCGCATTCACGCCCACCGTCCCCACGGCGGTCGCGTCCTCTCCCACCGTGAAGTTGCCGTCCGCAACCGACGTGATCGAGCAGTCCGTCACCGGCTCCACCGTGATCGTCACGTCGTCGGTGTCCGTCGCCTCGTCATCGTCTTCCACCGTCAGCCTGAACCGCAGATACGTCGTCGACGTCACGGCCGGAGCCCAGAAGTGGGGGGCCGCCGTGTCCGCGTTGTAGAGCGTCACCGCCGGACCGCTTCGCTGCGTCCACGCGTACTCCTCGACCGTCCCGTCGGAGTCGCTGCTGCCCGTGCCGTCCAGGTCCACCCGGTCACCCTCGTCCACCGTCTGGTCCGGCCCGGCGTCCGCGTCCGGATCCTCGTTCGAGGGCTCCGCCGTCGTCCCTTGGCCCGACTGCGACCACGCGCCCTCTCCCTCGGCGCTCTCGGCGCGCACCTGCACCAGATAGGTGGTCGCCGACGACAGGTTCTTCACCGTGTGCGATAGCCCGACGCCCAGCGACGACACCTCACTCCAACTTGAAGCGGTGGAGGCGCGGTAGCGGAGGTCGTAGTCGGTGATCGCGGGACCCCGGTTCGCCGGAGCCCGCCACGACACCGACACTTGCTCATCCCCGCCTGTCACGGTCGGCCTCGCCGGCCTGCCCGGAGGTGGAACGTCCGTCACCCGGATCGTCACCGTCGCCCTGTCCGTCAACGCCCCGTCGCTCGCCACGACATACACCGTGTAGACCGTCTTGCCGCCCTCGTAGTCCAGCACCGTGCCCTTCGCCACCGTGATCTGGCCCGTCTTGTCGTGGACATCGAAAAGCGCGTCGTCGCCGTCGTCCGCAAGCGTGTAGCTCAGGTCGTCCCCGTCCTCGTCGGTGGCCGTCACCGGCGCGCCAACCGCCGCGCCCTCGCCCGAGTTCTCCGGGACCTTCCGCTCGACCTTGTCCGGATCGAAGATCGGCGCACGATTTACCGGTTCCGCCGTCGTCCCCTGGCCTGACGCCGACCACGCGCCCGCTCCCTCCGCGCTCACGGCCCGCACCTGCACCAGGTAGGTCGTGGCCGCCGACAGGTTCGTCACCGTGTACGATAGCCCGACGCCCAGCGACGATACCTCACTCCAACGTGAAGCGGTGGAGGCGCGGTAGCGTAAATCGTAGTCGGTGATCGCCGAACCCCGGCTCGCCGGAGCCCGCCACGACACCGACACTTGCTCGTCCCCGCCCTTCACAGTGGGTGGTGCCGGCTTGTCCGGGGGCGGGACATCCGTCACCCGGATCGTCACCGTCACCTTGTCCGACAACGACCCATCGCTCGCCACGACATACACCGTGTAAACGGTCTTGCCACCCTCGTAGTCCAGCACGGTGCCCCTCGCCACCGTGATCTGGCCCGTCTTGTCGTGGACATCGAAAAGCGCGTCGTCGCCGTCGTCCGCAAGCGTGTAGCTCAGCTCGTCCCCGTCCTCGTCGGTGGCCGTCACCGGCGCGCCAACTGCCGCGTCCTCACCCGAGTTCTCCGGGATCCTCCGCTCGACCTTGTCCGGATCGAAGATCGGCGCACGATTTACCGGTTCCGCCGTCGTTCCCTGGCCTGACGCCGACCACGCGCCCTCTCCCTCCGCGCTCACGGCGCGCACCTGCACCAGGTAGGTCGTGGCCACCGACAGGTTCTTCACCGTGTGCGACAGCCCCACGCCCAGCGACGACAGCTCGCTCCAACGTGAAGCGGTGGAGGCGCGGTAGCGGAGGTCGTAGTCGCTGATCGCGGGACCCCGGTTCGCCGGAGCCCGCCACGACACTGACACTTGCTCGTCCCCGCCCGTCACGGTCGGCTTCGCCGGCCTGCCCGGAGGCGGAACATCCGTCACCCGGATCGTCACCGTCGCCTTGTCCGACAACGACCCATCGCTCGCCACGACATACACCGTGTAAACGGTCTTGCCACCCTCGTAGTCCAGCACGGTGCCCCTCGCCACCGTGATCTGGCCCGTCTCGTTGTGGACATCGAAAAGCGCGTCGTCGCCGTCGTCCGCAAGCGTGTAGCTCAGCTTGTCCCCGTCCTCGTCGGTGGCCGTCACCGGCGCGCCAACTGCCGCGCCCTCGCCCGAGTTCTCCGCGACCGAACGATCAAACGTGGCGCTCGGGAACTCCGGAGGCTTGTTTTCAGGTGGCTCTACCGTGACCGTGACGGCATCGGTGTGGCTGAGGCTACCGCCATCGGTGACCGTCAATTCAAACACCAAGTCGGTGGTTTCGGTCACACTCGGCGCCTTGAAGGTCGCCGTTGCTTTGTCCGCATCATTCAGCCCTCCGTCCGGGATCGGACCCTCGGTCTGGACCCAAGCGAAGTCGTGCGACGGGGTGCCCCAGGTAGCGTCGTCGCCGTCCAGGTCCTCGCTCGTGCCGCTCAACGTCACCGTCGTTCCCGTCGGGACATCTTCCTGATCGTCCCCCGCCTTGGCGGTTGGCGCTTCGTTCACGTTGCCGACGTTGATGGTGACGTTCGTCGTGTCGCTGGCGCCGCAGTCATCGTGCACGCTGACGCTGACGATGTAGGCGCTCCTCTCCTCATGGTCGAGGCTCTCGGTCGTCGTGATCTGTCCCGAGACGTCGTCGATGGCGAAGCGCCCGGACCCCCCTCTCAAGCGGTAGAACGCGATGCTCTCCGTGGCGGCCGTTACAGGAGCGCCCACTCGCGAGCCAGCGGGCGCGTTCTCGTCCACGGCTCGCACGATCCGGCCATCTGGAAACTCCACGCTGCACTGAATAAACCCGAAGCGCTGCTGCGGGTCGACGCGCACGCCGTTGCCCGCGCCCGCTCCGCCTGCCGTTGCCGCAGCCGCGGCAGTCGCGTCGAGCGCGATGTAGAACATTTCAACCGGCTCGGACTCGTCGTCCTCCATCGTCTTCACGCTGATCGTCTTCGAGCGCTCGCCCGGCTCGAAGACGGCGCTCCCGACCGCCCCCTCGTAGTCGGAGCCCGCCACCGCCGTGCCGTCGCTGGTGCGCCACCCCACCGACACCCGCGCGGCCACCGCCGAGGACAGCGTCACCGTCGAGTTCCACGCCGCCCCCTCCGGCAGCGTGTCGTTCATCGGGGTGATTTCGACCGTCACCGTGCCGTGGTCGGCGATCGTCGCCGTCGCCGGGGTGGAGTCCACCACCACCGTGGTCGCGCCGCTCGCGCCGGTCAGCGCCAGCACCACCGTCTCGCCGTCGTCCAGGATGTCGTCGTCGAGCGCGGAGAGCACGATCCGCGCGCTGTTCTCACCTTTGGCCACCGTGACCTCGCCCGCCAGCGCCTGGTAGTCCGTGCCCGCCGTGGCCGTGCCCGATACCGAGTAGCGCACGGTCACCGCGCCGTCCGAGGTGCTGCCCGCCACCGAGACCTCGAAGCTGTCCTCCGAGCCCTCGGCCACCGAGCCGCCCTCCGGCGCGGCCAAGGTGACCCGCAGCGTGTCGGCAACGGCGGGCGCTCCGGACGCGTGTGGGGAGGCGGCGGACGGGCTGACGGTCCCCGCGAGCAGGAGCGCGGTGAACGTGAGAACGGCAAGTTTCCGGGCTGCAGCGCGCGAGCCGGAGGCGGCGGCCGCGGCTCCAGGGCGCACGGGTGGCAGGGCGGAAGGGGTGAGGGAAAGGCGCATCGGGGCGGTTGCGTCCTGTGAGGGGAGGGTTGGAGGCAGATGTGGGCCGCCGGACGCTCCGGCGGCGCGAGGACGCAGGAAGGTAAGGGAAGCGCGCGAAAGCACAAGCTCGCCCGGATCATCCTGCTTCGGCGCGCGCGAAGGATCGCGGCACCGCAATCGACCGGAATCGGGCTCGAAACGAGCCGTGACACCGGCCGATGGGCTCCCCCCTTAGTCCCGGATCACCCGCACCACCTTGCCGTTCTCGTCCACCACGACCACCGGGAGCTTCAGGATGGCGTCGGTCAGTTCGAACGCGTCCCGAACCGGCCCGGCCGAGGCCGCGCCGACCGCCGCGCCTCCAGTCCCAGGCAATCGGTACTCGTCCGCCTTGGTCAGGTCCACCACGTACCCGATGTCCGCGAGCGCCTGAAGCGTGATCGCGCTGATCACATCGGCGTTCGACGACATGATCTCCTCGCCGAACACGCTGCGCCGCCAATGGACGCCGTACTCGTTCAGCGGGATCTTCGGACCGACGTACGCCGAGCCCCCGGCCGCGTCGAACGCCTCGACCGCCAGCGGGCCGGTGAAGTAGAACTCGCGCGGCGATCCGATCTCCTCTTTGAACTCCCCACTCGACGCGAACAGCCCCAGGACGTGCCCCATCTCGTGCTGCGCCACCTCCTGGAAGGTGCTAAGACGCCATTGTGGGGCGAGGGTGCTGTAGCTGGCGCCGCCGTAGAAGGCCAGACCCGAACCGTCGCGCACGCCAAACTTCCAAGCGTGGGTGATCGAATACTGGGGCGCCCACACCGAATGCACCACCAAGTCGTCAACAACGCCAGCCAAGCGGGGGCCGTGCTCCCCAAGCGCGTCGATGTATCCGTCGATCGGCACGTCCGGGAGGTCACCGACCACCACCTCCTCCCAGCGGTCGGCCGCCCGCCGCATCGCCGCCTTCTGCTCGTCGGTGAACCCGGGCTCGAAGATCAGATTGATGTTGAATCGGTCCGGGTCGACCGCGGGCGCCACATGCACCGCCACCCGCTGCTTGGCACCCAGCCCCGCCGCATCGGCCGCCGTCACCACGAGCGCCGCCTCGCCTTCGCCCTTGGGCTCCATCCACAGCACGCCGCCCTCGATCCGTCCCTCCACCACCCCTCCGTCGGTCGGCTCGACCGCGTACGCCAGCGAGTCGCCGTCGGGGTCGGAGAAGTAGGGACCGAGCGGCAGCGGCTCCGCCGCGCCGCCGGCCTGGAGCCAATAGGCCGGCACCGCCTCGCGGTACACCGGCGAGCGGTTGTTCGACTCGGCGAACAGGACCATCTGACCGCCCGGCACCAACTCGATGCCCGCGTAGTGCGGCGGCAGTCGGGGCGGCTGGCCGAAGCTGACGTGCACCGCCCCGGTGCCGCTGGAAGGCGATCCAACCACCAGCGGCGCGCTCGCCGTGTCGCCCGCCGCCACCTCGAACCACCCCTCGGACGCCGCGCCGCCCTGCACCGAGACCGGTATGCGGAAGCCGAACGGGGTCCCGTCCGGCACCCGCATCACCACACTCGCCGGACCCGGTGCCAGCGCATTGGACGCGTCCGTGCGCACGAACTCCACCGCGATCGGAAAAGGCGTGCCGGGGTTGTTCTCGCCACGGAACTGCTCCAACCGGTCCATACCGGCAAACATGCCCGGCGGCAAGGCTTCGAGATGGTTGCTCCCGACATCCAAGTACTCCAGCCTCCGCAGCGCGCTGAACACACCCGGTCTCAGCCGGGACAAGCGGAGGCCGACCACTCGCAACTCCCTCAGGGCTCCCAGCCGGTCGAACACGCCGGGCGGCAAATCGAACAGCGGGTTGTTGGAAAGATTCAGAACCTCCAGCCGCTCCAGGTCGTCGAACACGCTAGGTCGCAGAGAGGGCAGTTCGATGCCATGTAGATCCAAGCTCCGCAACTGCGACAGGCCATCGAAGATGCTTGGCGGCAGCTCGCCCAGCCGGTTGCGACGGGCCGACCCGGAAATCCTCAGGTTACGCAGGTTCGCCAAATGCGCAAAGAGGCCCTGCGGAAGTTCGGAAAGCCGGTTGTCGTGCAAAAACAGAACCTCCAGTCGCTCCAGATCTTCGAAGATCCCCGGCGATAACTCCGTCAGTTCGTTGTCGTCCAGATTCAACTCGCGCAACTGCGTCATGCCCGCGAAGATCCCCGGCGGCAGCGCCGTCAGTTGGTTGTCGCCCAGATTCACACGGCGCAGGCGTGGCAGGCCCGCAAAGATCGCCGGCGGCAGCGCCGTCAGCCGATTGTAATGCAGTCTTAGCCTCTCCAGGTTCCCGAGACCCGCGAAGATGTTGGGCGGCAACTCCTTCAGTTGATTCAGGATCAGCCACACAGCCTTCAGGTTCCCGAGGCCCGCGAAGATGTCGGGTGGCAATGCCGTCAATTGGTTCCGTGTCAAACTGAGCGACTCCAGGCTCGACAAGCCGGCGAAGTCGCCGCTTCTCAAGCTCGTGATACCGCGGCTTTGCAGATTGAGATGGGCGATCGCTGCAAGGTGTTCATCCGTCACCCCGGCACAGTCCGCCGTCCCCGCCAGCCTCACCAACTCATCGGCCACCTGCGGCGTCCGCGCGCACACCCCCTCGTCCGGCAGCGCCAGCGCGGTGATCTCCGCGCGCGCACCCCCGGCCACCGACGCGACCAGCGTCTGAGAGCCCGGCGTTCCGCCGAGCGTCCACTCCGTCCATGCCATACCCGAGCTGTCGCTCCGCGCCTCCGGCGGGTTCGCCGTGCCGCCGTGGGCGGATGCGTCGAACCGCACGGTCGCCGACACCGACACCGGCGTGCCCCCGGCATCCAGAAGCCGCACCCCCACCGGCCGCCAAAGCGGTATCCCGGCGACCGCCTCCTGGCCGTCCCCGACCGTCTCCAGGGACACAGCGGTCTGCTCCACCTGCACGAGCGCCTGATCCCACTGCCTGGCCCGCTCCGCCAGCAGCCCCGCCGTGCCGTTGCCGCGCGCCGTTACCGCGCCATCCGCGTCCACCACGAACACCGTCGTGTCCCGGCTACTCCACCGCACGGCACCCGATCCCGGCCCGCCGCCCCGAACCGAGAACACGAACTGGTGTCCGATGTGCGTCAGGGTCACGGAGTCCGGTACGATCTCAAGCGATGGCTCCGGCTCGACCACCGGATCCGAGTCGCAGGACCCGAGCACGGCGAGGAATAGTGCGGCGGCAACCGCCGGCATCCGACCGAACCACCTCGCGCCTTCTTGTCCCGCGAAGCGCCGAGGCGAGCGAGAATCAGGCTTGTCTCCGCGCGCTTCGGCTGCGGGAATCTTCGTTCGCATCGTCCTTCGAGTACTTGAGGGTGGCCGGATCGCGGGCGGGTTGCCGTGGCATCCCCGCCGCGAGCCGTCTTTTCGGGGTGCCCGAAAGATGCCCGCTCCGACGCTCGACGGGCAAACGGGCCGTCTCCCGGCGCGGCGGGATCCGGTGCGCTGCGCGCGCGCTACAGCCTTCTGGAGACCCAGACCGCGCGGCCGACGACGCGGATCTCCTCCGCGAGGCACTCGTGGCTGTCGTACGCGGGGTTTAGGGACCTGAGCACGACCCGTGGCGGGTCGGAGTGGGGCACGTGCTCGATCCGCTTCGCGACGAGTCCCATGCCGTCCCAGATCACGAAGATCCCCGGCGGCACCGGCACCGTCCGGCTCACGTCGATCATGATGCGGTCGCCGCTTGAGAGCACCGGCTCCATCGAGTCCCCGTCCACCGGAATCATCCACAGGTCGCCGGGCTCGGCCCGGAACTCGTGGCGGATGAGCGGATCGGCGAACAGCCACGCCACGTTCGCTTCCTCCAGATCGCCCCTCCAGGCTCCGGCGGCAGCCGCCCTCCGGAGGTCGGCCTCCGGCACGGCACTGTAGCCCTTCGGGGCGGAGTAGGGGCCGGAAGCGGGCGGCGGCTTGGAATGTGCCCCGAGCCGGACTTTCCGGTCGTGCTTGAGCAGGTCGGGCCTGCACCCCAGATGCTCGGCAAGGATCTCGCGGTCATCCTCGCCGAGGACCTTCGGCGTGCCCCGTTTGATGAACTGGTGCAGGTAGGCGGCGTTCCGCCCCATGGCGAGCGAAGCGGTTCGCAGGTTCGAGCCGTTCGCAGCCAGTAGCTGGAGCAGCCGTCTGCGCACCGGGTCCAGTGCCTTGTCGTTCTCTCGCTGCGTCATGGTGTGGGAGTCTACCTGCATTTCCCGCCCGGTACAACCCACGATCCCGGTGCGGTGGTGCACCAGCCGATTCGCCACCGATTTGGGGGCATGGGGGCGCGATTGGCGACGGCGGCCAACGGGTTGCCCCCACCGCTGGAACGCTCAGGAACGCTCTGGAATGTCGGGTTTTTCCTACCAGTTGACCCCCTTGCGAACAGCGTTTCAACGTTTGTGGCATGAAGACGCTGGAAGGGCACTTCAGGTCGCGCTTGGACGCGTTCATCGAGAGCACGGGCATGCCCCTGTCCACGCTCGGCCGAAGGGCGATCGGCGATCCGAACCTGATGCGCGAGATCGCGAGGGGCCGCTCGCCGACGCTGCGGACGGCCGATCGGATTCTGGCGTACGCGGCCACCCACGAGCGGGAGCGGCATCGCGCGCGGTATCCGCCGCGCCGGCAGCCCCGGAGGCGGAAACCGCGAGCGAAACGAACGAGGAGATCTGGAACGATGACCGAAAGGCCGAAGGACCCGCGCACTACTTCGCCCGTGCGCCTGCTGCGCCGGCCGGAGGTCGAGGCTCGCACCGGCCTGTCGCGGAGCTCGATCTACGCGCGGATGGCGGAGGGGACGTTCCCCCGCCCGGTCCGGCTGGGCAAGTACGGCGTGGGCTGGATCGAGGCGGAGATCGACGAGTGGGTCCGCAACCGGATCTCGACGGGCAGGACGGCGGAGAGACCGTCGTCCACGAACCATCAGGGAAAGGACGGAGAACGATGAGAACGTTGCTGACAACGATGCGGGGAGCCGTGTGGGCCGTGCTGCTCATGCTGACCCCCGGCGCGCTCCATGCGCAGGGCACGAGCCCGTGGGTGGACGCGGTGAACGAGCTACAGACGCAGTTCACGGGACCGATCGCGCGGGGGCTGTCGCTGATCGCGATCGTGGTGGGCGGACTGATGTTCGCATTCGGCGAGGGCGGGAGCAAGCGCACGCTGGCCGGGATCATCTTCGGGATCGGGATGGCGGTGGGCGCGGTGAACTTCCTGGGCTGGCTGTTCTGATGCGGGGAGTCACTCGCTGGGCCGGCTACGCGGCGCTCAACCGTCCGCTGACGGTGCTGGGCGTGGAGCGGCGACTGTTCCTGCTGGGCGCGACGCTCGCGGTCGCGGTGTGGAACGCGACGGCCTCGCTGGTGGCGGGCGGCCTGGTGTTCGCGGGTTGCTACGGCGCGGGCTGGCTGGCCGGTCGCAAGGACCCGGCCATGCTCGCCGTGCTGCGGACCGCCGCCCGTTATCCGGCGCGGTTCGATCCGGGCAAGTGGGCGGACGAGCCTTGGCATCTCCGCATCCGGACGGACTCGAAGTGAGAGTCGCGGAGGAACGCCGCGCCTACGAGGCGGCGGGCTCGCTGGCCGAGGAGCTGCCCTACTGGGGCTGGCTCGACGACGGCCGCACCTGTCTGACCCGTTCGGGCGAACTGATCGCGGCGGGCCGGATCCGGCCCGCCGCGGTGGACGGCCGGACGCCCGAACAGATCGACCGGGTGCTCGGTCTTTGGCAACGGTTGATGTCGGGCCTGAGTTCCGACACGCGCCTCCAGTTCCACATGCTCCGGCGTCCCGGCCTCGCCGAGGATCTGGACAACGGCGGTTCGGACATCGCGTCCCTGTCGGGTCGCAAACGCCGTGAGTTCCTTGTCCAGCGGATCCAGCGGCTCGACGCCTTCGTGGTCTGGTCGCACGACCCGGGCCTCCGTCCGGCGGGCGGGGGTTCGGGGCCGGGACCGCTGGCGCGGTTCAAGCGGCTTCGCAAGCGCGGCGGCAAGACGGCCACGACCTACCTGGCCTCGGAGATCGAGGCGGCCGCGGGCCGGTTCCGGGCGATGATCGACGCGGGCCGCTCGCTCGTGGCCGAGCACACGCCGGTCGAGATGCTGGACGCATTGGGAGGATCCCGCCTCCTCTCCGAACTCACAAACAAGCCCGGCACATTCTTGGACGGCGCGACGGGCAGCGGCATGAACTGGCGGCTCGCGCTGTCGGAGCTGGAGGCGGAGCGGTCGCACCTCCGGCTCGACGGCGAGCCGGTGATCCTCTACTCGCTCCTGTCGCCGCCCGGGCAGGCACACGCGAACCTGCTCCGAGACCTGTACTGTCTGGACGCGGTGACGACCGTCTCGCTCGAATGGCGGCCGTGGACGGTGGAGGCGGCGCGCCGCCGGATCCGGAGCGCGCAACGCCACTACTTCTCGCGCCGCTACTCGATGATGGCGCACGCGCAGGACGCCCAGGGTACGGCGGCGGCGATGGTCGATTCGGCGGCGGCCGCCGAGTCGGACCGGCTGGGCGCGGCGCTGGTCGAACTCGAAGCCGACGGCGTGGCCTACGGCGAAGCGTCGCTCACCGTGGCCTTGCACGGCGAACTCGAAGGAATCGAGCGGCTGGACGGCGACGTGCGCCGCCTGTTCGCAGCGCACGACGCGAAGGTCATCCGGGAGGGCTACGGCCAGCTTCCCGCGTGGTTCGCCCGGCTCCCGGCCCAGCCGCGCAAGCGGCAGGTGCGGAAGGTGTTCGTGTCGGCCGGACTCGCCGCGTGCCTCGCGCCCGTGTTCGGGCCGCCCAAGGGAAACCGTAAGAGCCGGCATCTGGACCGCGAGCCGCTGGCGGTGTTCGAGACGCCGTGGCGCACGGCGTACCGCTACGACCTGTTCGCGGGCGATGTGGGCCACACGCTGATCCTGGGCGCGACGGGCTCGGGCAAGAGCTTTACGCTCAACTTCCTGCTGGTCGAGGCGCTCAAGTACGATCCGCGCATCCTGATCCTGGACCTGGGCGGGTCCTACCGCTGGCTGACCCGGTTCCTCGGGGGCCGGTATCTGGAGCTCGCGCCCGGAGAGGCTGAGCCCACGCTCCGGCTTACACCCTTCGCGCTGCCCGCGACCACGCGCACGTTCCAGTTCCTCACGGGCTGGGTGCTCCGGCTGCTGAAGCTGGGAGGATACGAGGCCGACGGCGCGGACACGAGCGAGATCCGCGCGCGGATCGAGGACCTGTATGCGCTCGGGGCCGAGCGCCGGACGCTCAGCGTGCTGGCGGGTTCGCTCCCTGCCGCGATGTGGCCCGCGCTCAGCCGCTGGACGGAGGGCGGCGCGTGGGGCGCGTTCTTTGATAACGCGCCGGAGGACGGGCCGGACATCGAGTTCCGCGACTGGCAGGTGATAGACCTGGCGGGGGCGGCGGAGCACGCGGACCTGTGCGAGGCGGCGCTGTCGTACCTGCTCGAACGGATGCGGCTGGAGATCGAGGACCCTTCCGAGACGGCGCGGCTCAAGCTGATGGTCATGGACGAGGCGTGGCGGTACATGCAGGACCCCGCCGTGCTGAACTACCTGGCCGAGGCGGCCAAGACGTGGCGGAAGAAGAACGCCGCGCTCGTGCTCGCCACGCAGTCCGCCGTGGACGTGACCGGGACGCCGGGAGCTTCCGCACTCCTCGAATCGATCCCGACCAAGCTGTTCCTCGCCAACGCCGAACTGCCCGACGAGGCCGGGGCGTTGTTCCGGCTGAACGAGTCGGAGGTCGCCCGGATCCGGGCGCTGACGCCCAAGCGAGAACTGTACCTGCGCCGCCCGGACGAGGCGGCGGTCCTTCGGCTTGAAGTCGATCCCGAGAGCTACTGGCTCTACACCTCCTCGCCCTTGGACGCCGAGAGGCGGGCCGAAGCCGTGGCGAGGCACGGACTGGTCCGGGCGCTCGAAGCGCTCGCTCACCCGACCCACCCCACCCCACCAACCGAGAGGACGTGAACACCATGAAAGCAACCCCAACCGCTGCGATCCTGCTCGGGATCGTCATCGTCCTGCTGACGCTGCTTCTGACGGCGCTTCCCTGCGAGGCCGCCGCGCAGCAAACGAGCGCCGAAGCAGCCCTGCTCCGCGTGCCGCTGCCGGAAGAAGGCGAAGAGCGGATCCCGCGGCTCCGCACCCGGGTTCGCCATACCACGGTGATCGTGCTTCCGAGCGGGGAGCGCATCCTCGACTTCGTAGCTGGCGACTCCGAGTACTGGCACCTGACCGGCGCGGCGAACGTCGCGTATCTGAAGCCGCTGGCCGAGGACGCCGCGACGAACGTGGCGCTCGTCTGCGAATCCGGTCGCATCTACTCCTTCCTCGTATCGGAACACGGGGAGAAGCCGCCCCACCTGGTCGTCCGCGTCGAGACGGGCGCGGAAGCGGAGGCCCCGTCCGGCACTCCCGGATTCGTTGCCCGGAGCGAAGTCTCCGCCTACCGGGAGATGGCGGCCGAGGCGGTAGAAGCCGCCCACCGCGCACAGGCACAAGCCGAGGCGGGGATCGTCGAGGCCCGCCAGCGAGCCGAAGCGGAGATCGAGGCGCTCCGCGCCGAATATCCCGCACGGCTCGCGTTCGAGTACCGCCTTGACCGCGCGGCCACGCGGAGGCCGTTCCTGGTCGAAGCGATGTGGCACGACGGCAAGTTCACCTACATCCGCTCGGGTCGCGAGGAGTCGTTCGGGGTGTACGAACTCAGGGACGGCGAGCCCGCGGTCGTCCCCGTTCAGCTTGCCGGAGACGGCCTCTACATCCTGCATCGCGTCGTGGGCGACGGGTGGCTCCAGATCGGCGACCGGCGGGCCAGATGGCGGTTCGAGCCCGGGGAGGGCTCGAAATGAGCCGCTGGAAGCAGTGGGTGAAGGAGCCGAAGGGCGCGTTGCCGGGCGGCTTCGTCACGAAGGCCGGAATCGCCCTGATCACCGTGCTCGTGGCCGGGCTGATGCTGTCCTCGTCGTTTTCCGGTCCCGACGAGACGGCCGAGGGCGTCGCCCCCGCGCCGGCCCGGCCCGTGGACGACCGCGCGGGCCGGTCGTTCGATGCGGGCATCCGCGACGAGACGCAGCGCGAGACGCAACGGGCCGCAGCCGATTCCCGCGACAATCCGCCCGACAGCGCGGCCGGAGCCTCCTCCGGCGTTGGGTCCGCTGGGGCGAAGGACGGCGCAGGCGGCCGCGCCTTCGGCATGGGCCGCGCCGAGTTTGAGTTGCGCGAGGCGCTCCGGCTCGAAGAGGTCGAGCGTAGGACGCGCTCGCTCCGAGCGTTCCCCGTCGCGCAGTCGCACCGGGATCCGAACGGATCCACGGATGCCGCGGCGTCTCCCGTGGCGCCCGAGTCTTCCGACGCTGTACTCGACGGCGCGCTCGCATCCCTCGGGCAGTCCCTCGCCGCCCTCGAAGCCGAGATGGCGGCCGGACTGGCGGGCGGAGTGCTCCCGCCCGGCCTGCCGCAACCCGCCGCCGCAACCTCAACGCCGGCACCGGGCCGTTTGGTCCGCCCGCATGACCCGCCGGGCTGGGAGCGCATCCACGAAGGGACATTCCTGGAGGCGGTGCTGGTCACCCAGTTGTCGGGCGAGTTCCCCGGTCCGGTGCTCGCCATGGTGTCTGCGCCGCTCTACTCGGCCGACCGGCAGCGCGTCCTGATCCCGCGCGGCGCGCGCGTCGTCGGCACGGCCCAGGCCGTCGAAACCCAAGACCAGAGCCGCCTCGCCGTCGCGTTCCACCGGCTGCTGCTACCCGACGGAAGCTGGATCGACCTTGAGTTCACCGGCCTCAACCAGGTGGGCGAGAGCGCGCTCCGGGACCGGGTGAACCGTCGCTACCTCTCGACGTTCGCCGCCGCCGGAGCGGTCGGCGCGCTGAGCGGGCTCACGCTCGCTGGAGCCTCGCCCTACGGGCTTCAAGCGGGCGTCGGGCAGGGACTCGGGGGCAGCGCCACCTCGATGCTGGACCGGTACCTGAACCGTCTGCCCGAGATCACGATCCGCGCCGGGCACCGGCTGCGCATCTGGTTCACCTCCGATGTCCTCGTCCCCACCCCTCCGACACACCGATGACACGAAAGGACTTCCCCATGCGCCACCGCATCCTCGCCCCCGCGCTTCTCGTTCCCGTCCTGCTCCTCGCGGGCGCTCGTCCCGCGAGCGCGCAGTTCGACTTCGGGAGCTGGTTCCAGCGGGCCACGATCATCGCGAACCAGATCACGCAGATCTCGCACCAGGTCACCCAGATCCGGTCGATGGCCCGCCAGCTTACGGAACTCGAAGACCAGCTC
>JAJDUP010000056.1 GCA_022826565.1 Gemmatimonadota bacterium
CGACCCCACGACCTAACTTCAACCCTCAACCCCCCACACCCAGCGTCCCTATGGACCTCCGCTCCTCCAAGGTGATCGGCTTGGCCTGGAATCCGCGATCGGCTTGCTGGAACAGGTGGTCGGCATCGCCGGAATGGGCACGCAAAACGGTCGCACTTGAAGGCCGATGATGCATCCCGAGTAATTCGGGTCTCATTTCTCCGAAGCGATGAGCCTCCCGTTGTCGTCGTACTCCGTCCGTGTTTCGGAGCGGGGTTCCCCGTTGTCGTCGTACTCCGTCCGAACGACCGCACGGATCCTGATCTCATCGTTGGGCGGAGTAACAACACGGGGGTTGCCGTCGTCGCCATACTCGATCCGTGGAGGCTCTTCGTGATGCTCGAATCGATAGTGGGTGCCCACGGGCCTACGATGCTTCCGCCAGTGGGGCGGCGGATTGTCTTGGGCCCAACGGGATCGCACCGCTTTTCGCCTGAGCCATAGTGACTCAACGGTCTTGTAACGGGGTAGTGCTGATCGCCACTCAGGCATGTATTGTCCCAGTGCGACTCCGACGATGTCACAACCGGAAATCTGTTCCGCACAACAGTTCGGGTAAGCTGCTGAGTTGGAGCGCATGGGTCGAAGCTTGTACGCGCGGATTGCCCATTCGACCGCGTCGACGATTACAAGCTGGCGCGCCGTCGCCGAGGGACGCTGCCCCTTGCCCCGCCTGGGCGCTCTGCCTGCCAGCACGTCGACGAGCCATTTCGCTACGGGCGAGGGGATCGGGTCGCCCTGGCACAGCAGCCACTGCGAGAGCAGTGACAAGCCATCCCATTCTTTCGTGCCTCCTTTGGACTGAGCCCGCTCGACAACATCCTCGATTCGCAGTTGTCCGTCCCGCATATCGGACGCGATCCCGACCACCCTCGAGTAATCGTACAACTGAGTAACAATCGGCGGTCCACCATCGGGGTAGGGCACTAACTGCCATCCAAACCAATACCGCACCCAGGCGACGGCCTCATTGAAGCGCTTCTCATCCACGATGGACTCCCGTGGCGCCCGAGGAAAACCGCGTCTCAGCATATTTCTCCGCACTCTCCGGCGTCAGCTTCACCGTCCCCGGCCCACTCCGCACGAAGAAGTCGCCCTCCGCCTCCTTCTCCATCCCCTTCCACCGCAGGAACACCGGCTCCGGACTCCTCTGGCAGCTCACCACACACACGGTCCCTCCATCCAGGATCTGGGTCTTCGGATCGATGCACGTCCCAGCGCGGTCTCCCAACGCGTTCCGCACGAGCTGGCTAAGGTGCAGCATGAACTTGTCGTCGTTGTTCAGCCTGTCCTTCTCGATCCCGACGACCGAACCGTCGTCGGCCACCCCGAGCAGCAGGTCGCCCCCCTCCGTATTCAGAAAGGCCGCGACCGTCTTCAACGCCGCGTGAGTCACCCGATTGTCCTTCCGGTCCTCGCGTAGGCTCCACCGCAACGTCGACTTGAACTCCAGCGTCTTCGACTCCCCCTGCTTGATCAGTTCCGCGGCGTTCCTGTGGGTGCGCAGGTATTGGTCGAAGAGGTACGTCTTCACCGCCTCTCCGAAGGGTTGATCGTCGGTGATCCGCTTGTAGAGGTCGAAGTTGGAGTCCACGATGTCCTGGATTACCTCTTCGACCTTGTGATCGAAGGTCAGGCGGACGTTCTCCCGGGTATTCACGCGGGCCGCTGCGTCGAGTGCCGTGTCATCCTCGAGGCGCTCCATCATCTGGCTGAGGGTCACCCGGTGCTCTGGACCGAGGTTCAGACCGAACCGGTCGTTCAATTCGGCGATGATGCGGGACAGGGTCTCGATCTCGTCCTCCGCCGCGCCCTGATGAATGCCGCTCGTCCGAGGATCGACGACGCCCGCTCCCCGCGGTAGAGCGATGTCGCCGCTGGCCGTCTTCTGCACCCGGTACGACTCCATGTCGATCTTCTGCTGCACTTCCCGCGGAAGTTCACCCGGCTCACCGGGAAGCAACGACCGGAGGTGACGGGCGAAGGCGTGCAGCTTCTCCAGATCCGCGTCCTTGAAGGTCAGGATCTGCGCCAGGAACGAATAGAGTCGCGTGTACTTCCGCAGGCCGCCACGGAAATCGGACCGGGCGTCGGGTTCGAGTTCGCGGAAACGCTCCACGACCTCACCGAGCACGGCGTACAACTGGGCCTGGGTGGCGTTCGCGCCGAAGTAGACCCGGGCGAACGCGTCGACGTCGGCTTCGGTGTAGACGTTGAAGTCGAGCAGCTCTCCTTGGATGTCGTACAACAGGTTGGGATCGGTCGCTTCCGACAACAGCGTGGTCTCGTAGTAGGGCTTGAAGGCCTCCCGGATCTCCTCTGCCTCGTTGGCGAAGTCGAGGACGGCGGTATCCTCCTTCCCGCCGTGCGTGCGGTTGAGCCGCGAAAGAGTCTGGACCGCGTTGACCCCGCCGAGCTTCTTGTCGACGTACATCGTGTGGAGAAGAGGCTGGTCGAAGCCCGTCTGGAACTTGCTGGCGACCACTAGGAACCGGTACTCGGGCTTGGCGAACTCGGCCGCGGTCTGGGGCTCTCCGATCAGGTGGCTCCCTCCAGCTGAATTCATGCCCGGTTCGGTGTACTCCTTCCCCTCGTCGTCCACCTTCCCGGAGAACGCGACCAGGCACTTCCAGGGATACCCCTTTTCGGCCAGATAGGCGTCGACCGCGAGCTTGTAGCGTACCGCGTGCAGGCGGGAACGCGTGACGATCATGGCCTTCGCGCGACCGCCGATCCTGTCCTGCACCTGCTCCGCGAAGTGCTCGACCATGATCTCGACCTTGCGGCCGATCGCGTGCGGGTGCAGCTCCACGAAGGACTTGAGCAGGTACGCTGCCTTCCTCTTCTCGTAGCGCGGGTCGTCCTCGATGGTCTTGAAGAGGCGCCAGTAGGCCGAGTAGGTGGTGTAGTTGGCGAGCACATCGAGGATGAACCGCTCCTCAATCGCCTGCCGCATGCTGTAGAGGTGGAACGGCTCGAACTTGCCGTCGGGGCGGGGGACGCCGAAGAGTTCGAGGGTCTTCGCCTTGGGCGTGGCGGTGAACGCGAAGGTGGACAGGTTGGGCAGCGGCCCGCGCTTTTCCATCTCCGCAAGGATCGTCGCCTCGAGCTCCTCTTCCGGCGTCGCGGCCCCGGCCTCTTCCGCTTCCGCCGCCTCCAGGTCGCCCGCCGCCAGAACGGCTTTGAGGCTCTTCGAACTCTCCCCAGACTGTGAGGAGTGCGCCTCGTCGACGATCACCGCGAAGCGATTGCCGGGGAGCGACCCGATCTCCTCGGCGATCACCGGGAACTTCTGGAGCGTCGTCACAATGATCCGCTTCCCGGATTCCAGTGCCTGCCGGAGCTGGCGCGAGGTCCGGTCGATGTTCTCGACGACGCCGAGCGTCTGCTCGAACTGGCTGATCGCCCGCTGCAGCTGGCGGTCGAGCACGCGGCGGTCGGTGATGACGACGATCGAGTCGAAGACGGAGCGATCCGCGTCGTCGTGCAGGGTGGAGAGTTGGTGCGCCAGCCAGGCGATCGTGTAGCTCTTTCCGCTTCCCGCGGAGTGCTGAATCAGGTAGCGCTGCCCGGGACCGTGCTGCCGGGCGTGGGACACCATGCGCCGCACGGCGTCGAGCTGCTGGTAGCGGGGGAAGATGAGGCGGGTCGCCCTCTTGCCCGGCTCGTCGGCTTCCACCTCGTGGATGAACTGCCGGATCAGATCGAGGACGCTGTCCCGCGCCCACACTTCGTCCCAGAGGTAGTTCGTGGCGTACCCGCGACCGGTGGGGGGAACGGGCGGGTTTCCCGCGCCGCCGAACTTGCCGCGGTTGAAGGGGAGAAAGCGGGTCCCGGGGCCCTGGAGATGGGTGGTGACGTACACCAGATTCGGGTCGACCGCGAAGTGTGCGAGGCACCGCCGGCGAGCGAGAAGCGGTTCCCGGGGATCGCGGTCAGTTCGGTACTGCCGGATGGCGTCGCGGACGTCTTGGCCGGTCAGCGGATTCTTCAGTTCGGCCGTGGAGAAGGGGATGCCGTTGAGGAAAAGGACTAGGTCGAGGCTCTGCTCCGTTTTGGTGCTGTAGTGGAGCTGGCGAACGACGCTGAAGAGGTTGGCCGCGTGGAGACGGCGGGTCTCCTCATTTAGCCCGCTGGCGGGGCGGAAGTAGGCGAGCTGGAACTTGCAGCCCGAATCCTTGACGCCCTTGCGGAGGACATCGAGGGCGCCGCGGCGCTCCAGTTCGCGAGCTAGGCGCTTGAGGAAGCGTTCCCGGACGTTGGCGCCGTGGTGCTGTTTGAGGCGCTGCCAGGTCTTGGGTTGCGTGGCCACGATGAAGTCGATGACGTCGCGTGGGATGAGGCAGAGGTTGCGGTCGTAGTCGGTGGTGGACGAGCGGCGGTGGTAGCCGCCGGGGGCGAAGCCGTCGCCGTATGGGGCGGTTGGTTCGTGAACCATGCCTTCGTAGTTGGGGCAGGCGTCGGGTCCGAGTTGAAGGAGGGCGCACTCGATGGCGTTTTCGAAGGCGCGTTCAGAGATGGGGACCGGGGTCATGTTGGGACCTCCGCGTCGCGGGCGGCATCGGGTGCGTCGGGTTC
This sequence comes from Gemmatimonadota bacterium, assembly GCA_022826565.1. Taxonomy (GTDB): domain Bacteria; phylum Gemmatimonadota; class Gemmatimonadetes; order Longimicrobiales; family Gaopeijiaceae; genus Bin94. Next base: position 4,618 of record JAJDUP010000056.1, read on the forward strand.
GGGATGGTTCCGAACGTCGATCTGGCCGATGACGGCGGCAGAGATCAGGGCGGTTCGGTATTCGGTGAGGTGGGCGATGGCCTCGTTTGCCTTGGCAATCAGAGCGTTGATAGCGGCAGTCTCTTTCCGCACGAAAGCGACGATCTGATCCTGCTCTGGAACGGGCGGAACGGGTGTTTTCAGAGTCTTTACGTCCGGCATTCCAATCGTCCGGAGTGTCGCACCCATTGTCAGGCGCACGAGTTCTCCCTGCATTGTATCAAAGACACGGAGCAAGTATTCAGGAGCCACGTTGTCATTGCAGATCCAAGCGATGAAATGCTGCGATACCGCCATCGGCAGTTTAGTGATTGCACAGAGTCCGATCGTCGCATCTCGCGAGAAAATGACCGAACGTGGGGGAAGTAGGCGAGCTGACGAGTTTCTTAGCCCGAGTTGATTGGTGTAGTACTCCGTATCCCTGATGTAGTCCTGATCCTTGAGCTGGCCCGTGTCACTTAGCGACACCCAGGGTATGTCTCCGTCGTTCCAGTAGGCATCGATCTTCTTGTCTGGAGTGTGGCCACTCTCCATTCGAGCGACCCATTTCACGCGCTCGACCTCCCAATGCGCCGGAATCTCCCCCAGCCACTCGACACCGGAGTCCCTCATGGGAGCGTCGGGATCGAGGCCCTTCGTCACGGCGTGACTGATGAGCGAGGTGCGTTTCTCGCGGAGTAGCTCGATCAACGCCTCCTGCTTGGCGATCAACGCGTCGATCTTGGCGGTTTCGCGGTCGAGGAACTTGGTGATGGCGTGTTGTTCTCTGCGGGGTGGTAAAGGCAATCTACAGTTTCCGTACTTCTCAGCATTGACGTTGTCGATTGTCGATGAGATTGCTGTCGCTTGCACGAAATCGGCGAAGGATCGTGTCTTCGTGAAAAGAAAGAGATACTTGGGCAACACATTCGAGTCCGGGACGAAGCGAACCAAGTACCCTGCGTAGGCGCACAGGCCGTGTTCTCTGCTGTTATAGAGAAAGGATCGGCCAACCGTGCCGCTGCGCGAGATCAGCAGGTCACCTTCGCGGAGGAGGTATTCCTGTACCAGCGATTGCGGAAGAAAGACGCCTGCGTCTTTCAATCGGCCACTTTCTAGAATGTCTGTGGTGCGAAGGAAACGAACTCCGGTGGCCTGGTACGCAGCAGCTGTCACGTTTGCCCCGTAGAGTGCATACCGAGAACACAGTGACTTTAGGGGCCTATAGTGCCCCCGATTTCCCTGGACAGTAGTTTAGCCATCCATCCGGGGTCCAAGGGAGAGGAGGCACAGGATGTCTCGGAGTACGGAAGAGCAGAACGGCGCGGGCCTCTTGGGGAGGCCGGCCGGCCTCCCCAAGA